>NZ_JBYTEA010000007.1:52176-257800 GCF_058791995.1 Bacillus sp. EB106-04-02-XG92 | reverse complement strand
GCCCGGTACAATACCGGACTCACTTTTATCAAGCTGCCTAATGAAATAACCGTGTCTAACTTTTAGGGGTCACTTCAATAACGGTTACTCTTTTTTATGTATCAAAAAATCATTATATATTTCGTTATTGCTTTTAAACTTTAGCTTCTCTTTCCTGCATTTTAATAAAACTATATTTATGTTTACAGTGAGATTCATCTAAAAATTCTTCAAACCATTTTCTCAACATAGAACTGTTCGCCACTATGAAAGAATCTTCATCTAGTCTGATTACATACTTTTATTTAAATTCTCAATCTCATGCTGCAACTTTTTAAATTGCTCAAAATGCATAGTAATAGATTGACTGTTACCATACTCAACACTATGCTTCACAAATAAAACACCAGTGTCATGAAAAATTGCTTCCAGTTCTTTTCTGATGGATACTTTCATTATATGTGCTGTTTTAATGACAGATAAAATTGCAATTTCATTAAACTTTAATTTTATTTCATTTGGACAAAATGCTTCTTCAACCAATATAACTTCATTGCTATAAATAAGTGCAACAAGATTACTTGATTTTGCATCTGTTAAATCTACTTTTTTTATAACATTATTCATTACATTTTGCCTCCTTTTATTTCACATATATTAATTATACAATTCTCCTAAAAAGTTAATCGACCTTACATTAATTTTAACATACTTTTATTGTAGGATTAAGCTACACTTCAAACGATTTACTATTCCACAATTTTGTTACATGAACCATTTGGACTATACGGCCATATAGTAGTGTTAACAAATGATTGTAAAGTGGGTGAAAACTATGCCCTCAGTTGTAGGGAATTTAGTTGTACAAAATAGTAACGGTTCATTTAACTTAGGTGATTTCTACAACGTTTCTCCGAAAGAAAATACGAAGGCTTATAATGGATCTGGTGCTTCAAACGTTGGTTTTGTTGTTAATACTTTTAATGGCGTGAGCGCGACTAATACGTTTGATTCTGACCTTGCAGATCAAAACCAAGTGGGTACAGCCTAATGCTATTTTTTATCGTTCTGGTTTAGAAATTTTGAATTTGTCTATACTATAATCAGGCTGTTACACAGCTATTATTGATTTTTGGAGTACCCTATCTTTTTCTCCCTTTCCCTGGGGCTTAGCAGCTAGTCTGAAGCTAGCTGCTTTTTCGTTTCATTATTTCTATCCCTCATCTAACAAAAATAAAAAAGCTAAAACTTAAATTTCAGCTTCCTTTATGTTATTTCAATAATATCCGCAGCATTAAATACGTATGTTTTATAAAAAGCGTCAGTACATATTACAATGCGCTTTAGCGGGTTTATATGTACAACTGTCATATAGCTTGTTAGTATGTATCCATCTTCAAAATATGTCACTAATATTTCTTTCTCAGACAATAACGACGTTAATAATTTATCTGAAATGTTCTCTTTCGCTTCGTTTGTTAAAAGCGGTTTTTGTACTTTAAACTTTTCCCCAACAACCTTTCGCATACTTAACAACTGTTCCGACATTACTGTAAATGGAACCCATTCTCTTTCTTCTTTTTGAACCTTTACATTATTCATTTCTTAATCTCCTTGATCATTTATCCATTTGATTTCATACATATTGTTCTTCGATTATTCTTTCATAATTGCTACGTTCATATTTATCCTACATTAACAAACAGTATGGTTCCCGCCTCAATATTCGGCACATGCGAGGAAGGTAAGACGAAAATCAACTGCCCGTAAATGCTTAATTGGTGAAAGCTAATTATTAGCGGACGAGGAACATCCTGCTAATTAAAGTACCACTTTATTTCTTACTCGTATACTATCTGCACAAAAAGAACATTTGTTCTAATTATACACGAACCTACGTTCTTTTGAAATGATTTAAATTATATTTTTATCCATCATTTATTTTTTCTTCAACAAATGATCTTTTCACTTCTTATTTAATAGGACATTCACATACCAACAAAAAAGTTTTAATTTTCGAGTTTATTAACCATCCATAAATGAAAGCATATATTATAAAGAACGAACTCACAAAATTTCTATAGAAAAGAGAGCAATGTAAACACTCTCTTTTCATACATACTGTATAAGACTATCTATTAATAATTACACCTAATTATTAAATATATTTTGGTTGTACTATTATATGTAACTCCCTCTCTGTTACTGCTTTTTTTGGGTTACGAAAATACTCTAATTCGTATTTTAATACTTCATAGTCAACCATCCCGATCTTAATCCCTTTCGTTTCTTTTAAAATAGCTAATAAGTTACTTATATCTTCATCATACGATTCAAAAACCTTTCCTCCACCTTCTCTTTGAAAAATTACTTTCATATTTTCTCCTCCTACGTAATATATTTATCTATTAAATAATTCGTTTAAAAGAATTATTTCTTTATCCTAAAAACTTCATACTAAAAAGAACATCCTTTTTTAGTAGAATGTTCCGCTTTTCACTTCCTATAACCTCAATATTTTTTAATACTATTGTATGTATCACCGATGATTTTATGAGTTTTTTAGACTAGTTAGTTCAAATTTGTTTATGGCTATTTCATAATAAAATACCGGACCTTTCCTTTCGTATGAGAAATATTCTTGTTGCACGTTGTTTCTTATACCTTTTATGCCCTTGCACCTTCTCCATCACGTTCAGCATCATACTATATACATACACCAATATTCCTTTCATTCGTTCAACATATTTTAATTGTTTATATTCGCTACATCCCAGTCCCCCTTCTTTTAAATCAATTACACACAAATGAGCATACTCTAAATTTACTAACGATAATGAAGCAAACATATTTTTTAGAAAGACATTCCTTTCTTCCTATTCAAAATAGCATTTTCGTATACTCTGTATTTTTAATGTAATATATATTTTTTTCGACATTTTTCTACACAAACAGACATTTTTAGTGTATTCTATAGTAGAAGAATAATTAAAAGACTTATTCTTTGCTATTGAGAGAAGAGCCTGAGAGCCATATCAGGCTCTTCTTTACTTATATATGATGTATGATTCTTCAAATTATGTTTATTCACTTCAATCAAATTAATCAATCAAAATATTATAATACCAACATTCTATGAAGTACTTATTTTTCCCCTCCTGAAAAAACCATAATTTTCCATTGTAATTCTTAATATTTAAATGTAATATTGTATTGTCTTACTATCTATTTATAACTCACACACTAACTAGAAAAGGGAACCTATAAAGGTTCCCTTTTCTAATTGCAGTCATTATTTCTTTTCTAGAAATTCAAATGTATTTTTAAATTCTTTATCATTCACCTTAATATCAGCATCTTTCAATAATTCATTGACTACTTGCTGTTTCCATTTACCTGTCGTGTCTTGTAGTCTTTGCTGTTCTAAATCTTTACGAATATCATCTTTCACTTCATCAAATGGCTTCAATTCTTTTTTATCCGTCACTTTAATAACATGGTAACCGTAAGTTGTTTTTACTGGCTCACTTACTTGTCCAGCATCTAATTTATATGCAGCTTCCTCAAATTCTTTCACCGTTTGCCCTGGAGCGAAACCAGTTATTTCTCCGCCTTGTTCTTTTGAACCAGTATCCTCTGAGTATTGCTTCGCTAAAGCTGCAAAATCTTCACCATTATTTACTTTCTCTTTCACTTCTTTAGCAGTCTTTTCATCTTTCACTAAAATGTGACTTACTTTCAGTTCTGGCTTATAGTTATCTTTGACATCTTTTTCTGTGACAGTAGCTTTAATCGCTTTTTCAAATGCAATTTCTGGCTTCATTTTCTCTTTTAATTCATCTTCATTTTTCAATCCAACTTGCTCTAGAGTCGATTTGAAGTTGTCTCCCATTTTATCTTTTGCTTCTTCTACTTGTTTTTTTGCTTCTTCATCTGAAACTTTATATTTATCTAGCAATGCCTTACTTAACACCATTTGATATAAAGTACTTTCCCCATATTTTTGTCTTAACTCTTTACTTAACTCTTTCTCTGTAACATTTCCTACTTTTGATGTTACTACGTTGCCTGAGGAACCACATGCAGATAATGCCAATACTACGCATGAAATAATCGTCCCTAAAAATAGCTTTTTCTTTTTCAATTTAAAATACCTCACTTTTATTATTATATAAGAATAACTATACAGTGTTGTTGTGTATACAATGTGTTTTCTACATGTAATTCATTTCATTTGAATAAACTATGTATCATGTACTTTTTGTTCAAATATTAAAGGTCATCTTACTATGTATGTGTAATATGATCCTTTACGTATTATTAAAAACAAGCAACTATTTATAGCAAATTAATAGTTACATGTTCTTCAAGTATCCAATTATTTTGCTCGATATCTATCGCATTTTTCGCTCTGCCCCACACACGAAAAGATTTCGATCCATCTATACTCCCTTTATTATTTATACATTCAGGCTCTGCATAATAGTTAACTCCATACCCAACGGGATATTTTGAAGATGCATAAAACCATTTCACATCAAAATATTTCACATATACCCATTGTTTATCATTGCCTAAGCAAATCATATCTTTATCTGTGCCTCCCCAATAACCATGTAAGACTACATATGGAGTTTTTGGAGTTATTATACCTGTAAACCGTGGATTCGCAGGATTTTCATATACGTTTATACCATATCCATCAGGATATTTGGAAACTGCAATACCTATACCGTTTGATTGCTGTGCATCCTCTTTGCCGGATTGAATAGATTGATTTATTCGATCAAAACCTATAAACCAAGAAAGCGACTTATTTCCTATTAATTGGTTTAAATCACATTTCCCAATACCCGGAACATTTCCCGAATCAGTATATTGCCAAATATCACACGGATATGCTGGCTTATTTCCTCCATAACGCGGTACCCATACAAAGTCTACTTCAATATTACGCGCTCCAAATGATACATACGTGTGATGCCCCACATATAAGCCTATTTTTTTCGCACCTAGACGGCGTAATTCGTCTATATACGCTTGTGTCCCTCCTTGCATATCCATCATCGTTTGAATTTCTACGTCTACCACCCAAAACTTAGCAGATTTATCGCCACGATTCCAAAAATCTTGTGCCTCTTTCCTTGCATCAGCAATAGATATAAAGCGACAAAATGCATAATTACCAAATGGGATACTACGTTTCTTCATTTCATTCACATAATTTTGATACATATAATCTACCGTATTCGAACCATCTTGAACTCTAGCAATAACTAAATCTAGCTGAGATGCTGCAATATCCCAATTAATCGTTCCATTCCATTTTGAAATATCGATAATATACCCCAATACAATTCATCTCCTTTTTATTATTATATTCAAAGCTAGTTTTAGCGAAAGCTCCTTATGCCTAACTAGCTATCTATAATATAAATAGGGGGAATCTATATTTTTTTAAAAATATACAATCTTTTAATTACGTTTCTACTAGTTTTTCATAATCTGATCACACTATAAAACTCCATATCATTATCAACTCAACTAAAAATTTCATATTATATATTCATACGCCTTTACAAATTAAATAAAAAAAGCAGTATACAATACTGCGTATTAGGAGCTGATTTCATGGAAAAAAAACCTATCGTGGTCACAGTTCCACCAAATTCAAAACTAAAAATTACATTTTTCGGCCCTTGTAACGAGGTAATTACAAATATTTCTATAATTAATCAACTTTCCACACCTAAATGTCAAACTATTACGCAATATCCAGACTATAAGAAATACGAAACAGAAGTGCGATTACTATCTGGTTGTTAATCTGTACTATTTAGTTAGCTAAACAACTTCGGTAAAGACCACAATTACTCATTTCATGATATTCCATTGATAATCTATTGATTTTTCACACGTTTTTATTAATTGAGCATATATTATCGTATGGAGATTATCCACTCATAAAACCTATCTTTCTTTAGAGCGTACCATTTGTGTATGCTCTTTTTTTATGTATCCCTCATCCTGTACATATAAGCCTGTTCACTTTTATATTTCACGTGTGATAAATCCACCTGCTCTTTATAAACAATTTAATCAAAGTGTACCGAGCAATACTCCTTTATTAATTTTACTTTCACTCTTCTGTTACATTAGTATATTTATTCAAACAGGATTCACCTAAAACATTCCCCTTCTAAATTGACCATAGATGTATTAAAATCTTTATATACTCAAGGAGGTCAAACATGTTCAAGTTGCATCCAATACTACTCATATTAGGATTTATTTTATTTTTATATAGTATAATTTCCTTACTATTATTCCTTTCCATACAATAACATTACCTACACAAACTTACGTTAAATATGTAATTTCTATATAGTAAAGAAAAAAACGTAAAATAACTAGCAATTGTACTGGTAAAGAACTTTCACCATCATGTTACTACTTTCGTTGTACTCTTTTTATTATCTGTAGAAAATCTAATACTCAAAATAAGATAGCTCTTTCACCCTTACTTCCTATCATCCGAAATAACCTGTTTACTTATATATTTTACAAAAAACAATAATAATCCCCTACCATTTGGTAAAGGGGATTCACTAAACCTACTGAAAATTATTTTATTCTCTTCATTATTTAATTGGAGACGGAAATCTTGCCGCTTCAAAATGAACCGTATTCAAACCATTCACATTTTGAACAATTACTCCAGCAACACTACTCTCAGCAAAAATTTCAACTGAATCTCCTGCTTCTAATTGAAGAATAGACGTTACTGAAACATCATTATTAAAAAATACCCCAGTCCCAAAGAAATCATTATCTATTGCTATTGCCGGATTTCCATTCACACGAATTTCAACTCTAGCTCTGTAATTTACATTAAAATCATTTGGAGAGAATGTTATATTGCCTAATACACTATATACCCCTTTAGTCCTCGGAATAAAAATAGATGTTGCAGGATTATATTCACTCGCTAGATCAAACTGTTCATTTTGAAATAATACTTTAACAGGAGTATTTTCCGGAACAGGTTGATTGATTGTATTAACAGCTCTAAATGCAGACGCTCTTACAAGATTTTCTTTTTTATCATCACAACAATTCACTTTTACATACTTTCTATCACATTGACTATTTTTTCTGAAGCAATCATGACTTTTCTCTTTGTAATCTTTACAATACTTACAGTAATAATAAGACGTAGTAAGTCCCCCTTTAAACTTAATATTACATACTATGCAATATAGATTAGATTAGCTTGGACAAACAGTTACTATTTTCAATAGAATAAAACATCCCCACCATTTTGGTGAGGATTATCCTTTATCTTCTGTATCCTCGACTTTATTTAATTGGAGAAGGGAATCTTGCGGCTTCAAAATGTGAACCGTCTTCTGAAGGACTTAAAACTCCATCTACACTACTTTGTGCATAAATCTCAACTTGATCTCCTTCATTCAATTGAATAATCGTCGAAACACTTACAACATTACCAAAACTTATTGGACCGAAAAAGTCATTATCTATCGCTATTGCTGCGTTTCCATTCACACGAATTTCTACACGAGCTCTATAATTTAAGCTAGGATCGTTTGGGAAGAAACCAATTGTTCCAATAATAGAGTAAACTCCCCTGGTCTTCGGAATAAAAATAGACGTTACTGGATTAAACTCTTTTGCTAAATCAAATTGTTCGTTTTGGAACAATACCTTGACAAAAGTATTGGCAGGAACCGTTTGATTCACCGTATTTCTAGCTCTAAATGCTGATGCCCTAACAAGGTTATCCTTGTTGTCATTACACTTACTCGTGTCCTTACAACAATCATGCTGTTTCTTTTTATACTCTTTACAATACTTACAGTAGTAATAGCAAGACATACTAGTTCCCCTTTCATGCTTATTACTACATTTTATGTAAGAGGGATTCACAATGTTTGGACGAGCTATTGTTTTAGCGCTATACTTGTCGCCTATTTATATACAAATATGCGGAAATATATTAATAAAACCACAATCTAGATGTATAGTGCATTCTATTCAAATTTGATAGATTCTTCTCTTATGAATTTTACTTCCAATACATAAAAAAGAGCGAATCTACATTCGCTCTTTCCCGCACATTTATGGCCCAAAGCTTATTATCTAACTGAATATAAATTCAAATATAGCAAACAGCAGCATAAAAACAAATAAACTACATGCCCACAATGCATATTTTCGACTTTTGCTTTTTGTGATGATACCTACAACTGAGCACACCACTCCAATACCAAATATTTGCAGAAAACCTTTCCCTATAAATGTTTCTTGAATAAGCAATATAATGTTCAAATACAAAAGTTACTTTTTTCTCTTTCCTAACAAAATCAATAAACGTATGATATGCCACTTTAAAAAGCCATGATTTTACCTTTTGATTTTCATAGTCTTCCAAATAAAGATACGCTCGATACGAGTAATAAGACCCCTCAAAAAAAATTCAGCACATGCGAGAAAGTTAGGTAGGAGCCGGATTACCCATATATGTCCAATTGATAAAGACTAATAATCAATTTGGGATACCTGTCCCCTACTGATTAAACTTTCAATTTATAGATTAAATACAGTTCCATATGGGATAGTAAGAAAAGAACTTCCATACGGTGTGATTTGATGCACTGGGTAAAAATACTCCATGGATGAATAATACGGCTGGATACCTTGTTGCTGCATTTGCATTTGTTGTTGCATTTGTAACGCTTGTTGAACAGCTTGAACTGTACTTTGTGCTCCGCTAAACGTTATTGATGTACCATATGCGGGTCGCATACCAGCTGGAGTAGCAAAATATGAATAAAACATTATTTTCAACTCACTTCCGTAAAAGTAATTACAATTTATGTTATGATTCTTTATTTCAGTGGGTGCGGAGAGTTAATCTATTAACTTTGATTAGGTTTAAAGATTTTTATTATCTGCTACACTTTCATATTTCATATACAAGTTTCTGATAATTACTTTTTAAATTCGACTACTTATGAAATTATGGAAATGAATGTTCAAGATTACTAAAACTAGATTACTTTTCTATACACCCTCAAAAAAATAAAAACACCCTAAACGGATGCTTTATTTTTCACTACTTTAATTCATTAACAATAATTCAATTGTCCTCGAATCTCACCATTAGGATGTTGTACTGTATGAACATTAATATATATGTTTCCAGATATCATTTCATTTACAAGAGTACCTAATGTTTGACCCGCTAACGGTCCAACCAAATCTTCTTGAGTAATCATTCCTGTAAGAGTTGCACACTCTATTGAAACCGGATTTGTTATAGGTCCAAATAAAAAAGCTACAACAGGACCATTAGTTCCTTTTGCTCCAATATGCAGAT
Source organism: Bacillus sp. EB106-04-02-XG92 (assembly GCF_058791995.1). Taxonomy (NCBI): domain Bacteria; kingdom Bacillati; phylum Bacillota; class Bacilli; order Caryophanales; family Bacillaceae; genus Bacillus; species Bacillus sp. EB106-04-02-XG92. The sequence continues at coordinate 248,421 of NZ_JBYTEA010000007.1, read as the reverse complement.
GGGCAGCTACTACATCCTCTATATCGAATAAATCTAACTTGAATTTTAGGCTAAGCTCGTCCCGGCTTAATTTAAAGAAAGCCTCTCCTCGAGCATCTGTTTCTACTGGTGGAACTTCATTTCTACCGCGTAACTTTGCAAAGAACATATTTACCACTCCTATTTTTTTATATACTTCTAATATATTCTTGTCCTTCATATATGGTGTTAAAAAATCAGCTATTAAATTACTTAAAAATTTTTATATTATAGGTTAAATTATCAATTCTATTAAATTCATTAATCTGACTATTACGCATTACAATTCAGTTCATATACTATATTAGATTACTCGAAAGGAGGCGTAAGTATGGAAAGTTGTGTTTTATTCGTTAATGGACAACCTCTTTTAGTCGTGTCAGTCGCTGGAATCGAAATTGCTAGATTAGAACTTTCTCTTCAAGTAGCATTGACTTTAATAGCATTAGGAATTCCAATCTGTGCATAAACGTTAGGTATCTATTCGAAAGAGAGCTTAGGCTCTCTTTTTTATTTATATCTTTCCTTCACAATAAAAAAAGACGCCATTACAATCACGGCATCGCGTAATATAACTGCTATTTGTTTAATTATTTCTTCACCAGCAGCCCTAATTCATGTAGAATTTCTGAGAACGAATAGCCATATGCAAACCTTACAATACGAATCCCCGGAATCCATCTATGTTCTAAATTTTCATTGTATGTTTTCTTATAATACTTTAATTTTGAATCTATACTGTATTTGTCGTTAATAATTATTTCATCGCTATGAAACCCATCCATTTCAATCTGAACAGCTACGTACTCTGCTCCCTCAATAAAAGCTTTATTATAACAATTTTCTAATTCTCCTAATGTGATCCCCATTATTTACCTCCTATCCAAATAGTTTTTTTATTTAATAAAAAAGAACATTTAGGTCAGTAGATGCGTAGATATAAAAGGCTAGCTCTTTAAGTATTTAATAGATTATAAGCTGGTTGCTTGTCCTACAATAAATTATATGATTTTCATATAAAAATGGTTCATCAAAAAAATAAGGTAAAAATTAACCTTTTTCATTTTAGGAATTTTTTACTTTATTAAAAATTATTTAAGCTATTCTATTAATCGCTCCCTTCAAACTCCTCACTTTCTTCACGTATTTGTCCAATTAATGAAATTACAGAACCTACCGCTTGTATCCAACTTCCTGCAATATCTATTAGCTGTCCTTCTTTCTCTTCATCTGATTCGCTATTAACTTGAGTGTCTAAATTTTCTTCCATATCATTTGATCTATCTTCTTTACTATACTGACGCACTTCTCTTTTACTTTTTAGTTCGTAAACCCCTCCAATCGCCTGCATTGAATTCCCTATAGCTTGCAATAAGTTTCCTACAATATTTAAAGATTCATCTTTATCTGAAGTATCCTCGAATTCATCTGCCAATGCTGTAAGTCCTCCTAAAGCCTGCGTCCAATTCCCAGCAATCACTAATTTAATTTTCGTTTCATCTTTAAACTCGATAACCAATCCAGATATTACAGTAACATTACCAATTGATTGAATTTCATTTCCGATTTTTTCAAGAGATATTTCCCCTTGACCATCAGCTTCTAAAGCATTTCCAACTGCTTGTAATACGTTCCCATACACATTTAAATCTTTCCTTATATTACTGCTTATAAAATCAAAGGGTGTACTTCCAATAGCGGAAGTTATTGTACCTATAGCTGCTATCAATGCACCAAATATTTCTTTTAGTTGGTTCTCCATTTATAACCTATCCCAACATTAAGTAATTATTTTCATCCTATTCAATCACACATCTACCTGTTAAAAATTCAAACTGTCTCTTAGTTTTTTCTTCCTTTATCGGAGTGTCTTATAATAAGAAATCTTCTTATTATAAGACACTCCGATATTGAGCGTAACTCTACACTTTAGTTTTTTAAAGTACTCAATACACAGCGTTATTTCTATAAAACAGAAAAATATTCATAAAATACCATTTTTAATCAACCAAACATTCTAAATATTTTCGATAGATATCTATTTGTATTACATTTCCTATACAAAGAAGTTTTTACAACTAGATGATTTCTCCACTAGAACACTTAATACATTACTCTTTTTATGTTTTAAGTTAATAAAAATGTATTTCCATTTTGCTTTGTATCCTTACTTACACTTCCTGTTAATAACCAAGTATTGACTATACATCCCATAAGAACGTCTCGATTTTTTAAACATATACTTAGAAGAAAAATATTCCTGAACATTACACAAATGCTTACAAACCCTTTAAATGCAGAAGAATATACAAATTCTTAAGCCATACTTAACGATTATAAAATTTAAAAAAGGAGGTAACTATGAAAAACAATCAAAACTCAAACGATCCGTGTGAAAAATTCAAATTCCCCTGTTTTATTTCTATATCCTCTTGCGATCAAAGTAATTGTTGTACACCTGTTTTTTTCTCATTTTCTCAGCAACAAGAATTATTGTCCCTAATTAACCAATTAAACCAAGCTATCCTTTCTTTCTTTACCACGCAAAATCCGACAACTATACAAATACTCCAATCTGCATTACAGGCATTAAATGATTTAATCATTACAGTGCAACCAAATACTCCAAATAGAAATTTAGTTATACGAACTATAACTCAATTAATCAATTCCTTACCTACTGCATCTCTTACTCAAATCTCTGCGTTATTTCAATTTCTATTCCAAAATTTATCTTCGCTCATTAGTTGTTCCAATATATCGGACCCATTGTTACAACAAACATTCAACTTAATTTTGCAAGGAATATTGAATAGTTCTTTATTAAATATTATCGGAACACCCGGTCCTACTGGAGCTACTGGACCTAGAGGATTTCCAGGGCCTAAAGGAGCTACTGGGCCTCAAGGTGTGCAAGGTATTCAAGGGCCAGAGGGACCAGAAGGAGCTACTGGGCCTCAAGGTGTGCAAGGGCTTCAAGGACCGGAAGGACTTGCAGGACCGACTGGGCCTCAAGGCGTGGAAGGGCTTCAAGGACCAGAGGGACCGGAAGGACCGACTGGACCTCAAGGTGTGCAAGGCATTCAAGGACCGCCTGGGCCACCAGGACCCACTGGTTCTGGGACTGGAATGGGAGTTCCTGGACCACCAGGGCCGACTGGACCTCAGGGGGTACAAGGTATTCAAGGGCCAGAAGGACCAGAAGGACCGACTGGACCTCAAGGTGTGCAAGGGCTTCAAGGACCAGAGGGACTCGAAGGGCCGACTGGACCTCAAGGTGTGCAAGGAATGCAAGGACCGGAAGGACCAGAAGGGCCGACTGGACCTCAAGGTGTGCAAGGTATTCAAGGGCCAGAAGGACCACCAGGACCGACTGGAGATTGTGAGTGTCCACCGGGGCCGACCGGACCGACTGGGCCAACCGGACCGACTGGGCCAACCGGACCGACTGGGCCAACCGGACCGACTGGGCCGACTGGGCCTGCATGTAATTTCCTAGTATATGCTACAAATGCAGGACTCATAGATGACCCTACAAATGATACAGTATCTGTAATTAACACCGGAACAAATACAGTGGTTGATACAATTACTGTAGGTAATGCACCTCTTGAAGTAACAGTTTCACCAAATGGCGCTCGTGCTTATGTAACTAATATTTTTTCTGATACCGTTTCTGTAATTGATACTGCTACGAATACAGTTATTGCTACCATTCCGGTTGGGGCTGATCCAATTGGCGTAGCTGTTTCACCAGATAACACAACTGTTTATGTTGGAAACCACGCAAGTGATAATGTTTCTGTTATTAATGCCGCTACTAACACGGTTATTGATACCATCCCTGTTGGTAACGATCCGCAAGGAATCACGGTTTCCCCAAATGGGGCCCTTGCATATGTTGCAAACGAATTAAGCAACAATATTTCTGTTATTAATACTGCTACAAATACAGTTAGCGCTACCATCCCGGTTGGCATTCGTCCTAGGATAATCGTCTTTACACTAGATGGTACTCGTGCATATGTCACAAATCAAAACAGCAATACTGTTTCTGTTATTGACACCGCTACTAATGCCGTTATTAATACAATTAGCGTAGGTTCTGAACCAGTTGGTATAGATATTACACCAGATGGCACTCGTATTTACGTTGTAAATAAAGTTAGTAATAATATATCGGTAATAAGTGTGGCAACAAATACTGTAATTGATACAATTCCTGTTGCTTCATCCCCAGATCAAGTAACCATCATACCGGATGGTACTCTCGCCTACGTTACAAACCAAGGTAGCAATACTGTTTCTGTTATCAATACTGCTACAAATACGGTTATAGATACCGTTCCAGTAGGCGTTGCTCCAACTGGTATAGCAACTGGAACTATTTGCGAATAAAAAAAACAGAGAGGCAGAAAATATGTCTCTCTGTTTTTTATTTTTTATGTTCCTTAAAAATTTTATGTTCATAGCGGTCTCCTTATGTACTTTTCGTTAATCACAAATTACCTATATCACGCTCTAATCTGATTTTTCTAACCTCCTATTCATCACCTTCTAAATTCCTTTGCAAAATAAAAAAGCATCTGTTATGCTACTTTACATTCATTTTAACCCCAAGTGAAATGGTATATATATTCCCCTGGTGCCCTTTGATTAATTCCATTAATTTTAGCAAACCTCATTAAGTCCGCACCCTGAAGAAAATACATCGTAAGCGTAACCGGCACTTGTGACCACATAAATTGATAAAACTCCTCGATTCTCTGATTTGTTGAAACAATTAAATCATTTACAGGCCCTTGATTCCATACAGAAGTTCTAACTGAATTAAACGGAAGATCTTTCCCATTAACCACTATTCGTGCCATACTTTGAGTTATATCCAAATCAATTCCCTCCATCATTACAAAAATTGGACCTGTGTATTTACTCCTTTTGTTATAAATATTCTTTACTTTTACAAATGTCTAAGGCAAATCCCTATTTTTCACTACAATTCAAATGAATTTATTTATTACAGTAAAAAGCAAATAAATTTTCAGTATTTATCTCCTCACCTTCCGTAATATTTACATATTTTATAACCTTGTTCACTTTAAAAAGTCCGATATGCAAAATTATATATCTTATTATCTCAATATCATTTTATTTACTTTGATTTGATAGAAATTCATTCTAATCACTTGATAAATCAACATCTGTCATTTAATTCCTTATTTTGAATTACACCTTTCTATTTTCAACACTATATTAGAATAATTATATCGGAATTTATTGTTGTATACACATCTATCTTTTTCAGGTATTATATACGAGAAGAGTAAGGTAAGAGTTACTCTTTGCCATTTTAGGAAAGGTCCTGTTGGAAACAACAGGACCTTTTTTCGTATAATTGCATTTTTTTATTTCCACCTTATAATCATTTTATTATTTATCAAAAACACTATGCTCACGTAACACCCATCTGTAAATCAATGAATATGCATCGATTTATAAAGATAATAAAAAATACGTTATTCGTCATTTTAACGATAGCGCGCTTCACTCACCGCCTTAAAAATGCAGGATTTCCCTTTCCAATATCGAATTGGTAATGTTTAGAAAGGGGGTGTAACATGGGGGAAATTAAAGTGGGACTTACACAATTTTTAGACTTCACACTGAAAAGTAGTGCAGCTAAAACGAATTTTGTAAAGAATCTAAAATCTCAACCTGAATATCACCCGGTTTTTGATTACTGGAAACAATTACGAGAAACTATTATTAAATTTCATAAAAACGAACTACCTTTTGACTGTTTTGAAACATTAGTACAAACTGTTGACCAGAAGAAAAAGCAAAACTACATTGATGTTATAAAGCAGTACAAAAAATTTATTAAAAACAAAGAGGCTTCTTGGTTTGATCCAGGTAAATCACATTGGTTATCAGATAATTTAATCGTCCGCTCATCACCTGAACTCGGTTTGCTCATTAATGATGAGCCGCATCTTATTAAACTATTTTTCAAAGGAAAAAAAGAGCGAATTGATAAATATAACATCAACTCAACACTGACATTATTAAATGAATCAACATTTTCAAATGAATATAAAGATGTGAATTATACAGTCCTTAACATTCAAAAGAACAGAATGTATACGAATAACTCTATTAATAATGATCATTTAATAGCTCTTGAATCAGAAGCCCACCAACTTTCTTATTTATGGAATAAGGTGTAAAAGAGTATAGGTATCTCTTTCAATACCTTGTTCATGCGTAATTTGGGGCACAATTTTCACAAATCCAATTCGTTTCTTTTAAAGTGAAGCTCACCTTCTTGTTTCTCACAAACAATGCAGGGTGGGCGCTTTTTGAACACAGTTTCTTTACCCATTTCAACATCTTAATTCTCCCCTCTGAAAGAATAATATAATGGTCTTTTTCTACCACATCTGCATTAGCCTCCTGACTTCTTAACCGCTAAGTAATTCCTCAGATGTTCTTACGATCCCTTTCGTGTTCCACATTATTTTTTTCTTTCACTCTATACAGTGCAGCAATTCCCCCTCTTGTTAGTCTTGCTTCTTTTACCTGCATTACTTTATTTGGATGTAATTGTTGCTGGAACTCCCCTAACGCCGCCTAATATCTTCTCTCACAACATCTCATAAAAATATCTGAGGAAAAGAACGTGATAACGATGGCTATTATGAATATAATTTAATTTACCCTATTTATAATAGTAACCTTACAATTCAGAAGTTTGACACAGCTCATGAAAAAGCTTATAAAGAAAAGTGAGGTTCCTAATATTCATTTCTAGGTTTTAAGGTGTATATCTCTATAACCTTAAATGAACGATTAGGACATACAGAGTGGGATCACATTGGATACTACTTATATGTTTTATCAGAACTTCAAGAAACTTCGGTGAATCAATTTGCAAACGAATGATTCGGAAAGAAGACTCTCGTTAGAAGTTTTCGTTTCACAGCAAATACACCAACTAAACAACCAAAAATATTGATAGTGAAAAAGGAGAACCAAACATGAAAGAAATCAAATCAGAACAGGAATTCAAAGACATCATCGCAAGTGAGGAGCCAGTAGTTGTTAAGTTCTTTACTACATGGTGCCCAGATTGCGTGCGTATGGACAACTTTATTGGAGATGTAATGGAAGAGTTCAATAAGTTTGAATGGTATTCTATTAATAAAGATGAGTTCCCAAGTATCGCTGAAGAGTATCAAGTAATGGGTATTCCAAGTTTACTTGTATATCAAAATGGCGAGAAGCTAGGCCACTTACATAGTGCTAATGCAAAAACTGAAGAGCAAGTGACTGAGTTTTTAGAAGCTTACTAAAATGAAAACCCTCTGAAAAATATTTTTTAGAGGGTTTTTATTTTTCACAATCATCTTTCAGCGGTGTTGTATACGGATTCATCATAATTCATGTATTCTTTCCCCTATCCAAGTCACGTTTATATCCGAACTTTGCACTTTACAACATATTTTTCCTTCACGAAACTTTGTTATCCCCTTCTTAAAAAGCTAAAAAACGTCAACAATGTTTGTATAGACCCACACGAGCTTCGTTTGATACTCTATTTATAGAAAGGAATTCCTTGTAGAAAGGTGAGTGATTAAAATGGATACTCTTTCTCATAAAGAAGCTGATAAAGGTGCAATTGTCAGCATTATGGCCTACATATTTTTATCCTCTATGAAAATCATCATCAGTTATATTACCCTCTCTAGCGCATTACGTGCTGACGGTTTAAATAACTTAACGGATATCGGTGCTTCTTTAGCAATATTAATTGGTCTAAAAATCTCTCGTAAACCTCGTGATCCAGATCATCCTTATGGGCATTCGCGCGCAGAACAAATTGCATCACTTGTTGCTTCTTTTATTATGGCAACGGTCGGATTAGAAGTTGTTATTAGTGCCATTCAATCTTTTTTAAATCCGAAACAAGCAGCGCCTAATGTGCTTGCTGCATGGGTAGCTTTATTTTCTGCTGTCGTTATGTACTGTGTGTATTTGTATACGAAAAAGATTGCAGCGCGAACAAAAAGTAAATCATTAGAAGCCGCTGCAAAGGATAATTTATCAGATGCTCTCGTAAGTATTGGTACAGTAGTAGGTATTGTCGGTTCACAGTTCCAAATGCCTATTTTAGACCCTATTGCCGCTTTAATTGTCGGTCTTATTATTTGTAAAACTGCATGGGAAATTTTCGTAGAAGCTTCACATATGTTAACGGATGGAATCGATCCAGATAAGATGGAAGAGTACGCTGATGCGATTGAACATATTGGTGGCGTGGAAAACATCGTCGATATTCGCGCTCGTATGTACGGGAATCAAACGTACGTTGATATTACAATCGAGGTAGATGCTCGTATGGATGTTGGTGAAAGTCATTGTATTACTGACAATATCGAGGCTATGCTTCGCAAAAAGTTTGGCATTTATCATGCACATATTCATGTTGAACCAATGGAAAAAGAACCTATTATGACATAGGTTCTTTTTTAATGAACGTTTTATGAAATATAACACATAAAACGAGCCAGCTACCGCCAGCTGCCCATCCTGCTAATATGTCAGATGGATAGTGAACGCCAAGATATATTCGGCTAACTGAAATAGATAATACAACAAAGCTCGCTATAAAAATAATCAACAATTTTTTATGCAATGTAATACGTTCTTCTGTAATTGTAACGTATGCAATAAATCCTAAAAAAGCAGTAGCATTCATCGTATGACCGCTCGGAAAACTATACCCAGTTGCCGTAACAAGCTGCGTTACATCCGGTCTTGCTCGTTCGTACCATAGTTTAAGCATACTATTTAAATAACGAGATCCATAATAATTAATTGTTAGAAGTAATGCACTAAGCAACTTTTTTCTAACGAGAAAATACATTACAAGAATGATGAGTAACGGAAAATATATTCTTTTGGAACCGATAAAAGACACCCAAGTAAAATAAGCTGTCAAGTAATCGTTTCGAAAACTTTGAATAAAATGTGCGACTATATTGTCAAATTTCTCAATACAAGCGGTATGATACGAAAGTGATAATACGACAAAACAAATGAGTAGCGTAAAACTTAACAAGTATAAATGTCGATATCGTTTCACATACATAACCTCACTATGCAAAAAAATGGAGCGGTTGTTTTAGTTTTCCTCTCCATTTCTTTTTTATGCATAGTTTATTAAAAAATATAATTGTTAATTTTTTCTTTCATCGCTGGAATATCTTCATTCGTTACTGTAAAGCGAATCACTTTCTCGTCAAGATCAAGTGCTTCTGCAAATAAACCTGCTAAACCGCGAGATTTTCTGTCTACTTCCATAATAATCTCAAGGCGATCATAAGCGCTTGGTAAGATTAATAATTCTAGTTCATCTAATTTCCCATAATACTCTCCGGAAACCGGAACAAATTCAAACTCTTGTGCGAATGGAACTTGCTTACGTAAGCGATACGGTAATTCTTCACATTCTATATGACGCGCTTTAAAACCTAATTGATTTACACTCTCTAACACACTATTTAATATTGCATTGGGCAACACTTGAATGTAATCACGATCACTTGGATCTATACTGCGTTTAATATCAAGGCCCGTATGCACCCAAACTGTTTTCATTCCAAGAGTAAGTGGCGTTTCAACTGGCATGTTAAATGAAAATGGAATTTCTTTTTTTTCATTCGGCTCAACAGAAAAAGGTTCTGTCAATTGAACTCGCTCTAAATCATATGTTGTTGTTACTTTTTTATCATCCACTTCTCGTACATACGATGTTGATAACGTTAAGTAAATGCTTTCAATTTGTTGGCTAACTGAACCACCAGTTATATGAACCTTCCCGTGTATTTCTTCGCCAACAATATACTCATCTTTTTCAAGAACTGTATCTACTTTTGCATTACCAATACCAACGCTTGCTAAAAACTTTTGAAACATGGATCCTCCATCCTTTCTAAAGCAAAAGCTACATCTTTTTTTAAATCTTGTACATTTTCATAGTACGGTGTTTTTATTTGTAACATGCGCATAAGCATTTCACGGTTATATTTTTCCAAAGTTAATTCGTCATACCATGGCTTTTCATGTTTTTCATTACATTCATAGCCTGCATATAATAAAAATAATGAAAAATGACCGAGCGCATAAAAATCGCTACGAAAGTGAACTTCTCGCATCAAAGCTTGTTCACCTTCATAAGTTGTAGCTCGTTCATCACCCTCACCTTTCAATTTAGCCAATCCAAAATCAATAATACTAATTTCATTTTCTTTCATTAGTATATTTGGAATGCGTAAATCTCGGTGAATAATACCTTCACTATGAAACACCGATACAATTTCTAAAATTTTATATAAAATTTTAAAAACTTCACGTTCTGTATATACATGCCCATCTAAGAAAATATAATCTTCGAAATTTTTACCAGGCATATATTCCATCACAAAAAAACTTTTTTTCTCCCATACGAATTGATCATATAAACTAGGAATTGCATGGTGATTTAATGTTTGTAAAATCATTTTCTCTTGTTCAAATGATTTTCTCCCAGACTCATATCTTTGTTTACTTTGTCTTAATTGTTTTAAGACTTTATATCTATTTATTTGTAAGTCATTAACGACATATGTAACCCCATAACTGCCCATTCCAATTACTGATTCAATTTTATAACGTTTTGCAACGATTGTATTTTTTCGTAGTGGTCTATCAAATAAAGCTAGTATACGACGCCATTTCATCAGCTACTTGAAAAGAAGCTACGGCTTTTACGCTTTCTTTTATAATGATGATGCCCATAACCAGATGAACGTCGTTTATAATCGCTACTTGAATAAGAGCGACCTCTATGGCGATAATCACTACTAGAATACGAACGATATTTTTTCTTTCCTAATAAAGAATCAATAATTTTTTTGAACATCCCTTCACCTCTTGAGTAAAATTTTCTTTTAATTATACCAATAATTTCCGACTTAATTTGTGACAAGTTTGTAAAGAGTAAAAAAACGACGAGTTAAGCCCGTCGTTACTTTCACTCATCCTCTTCATCAAACACTTCATCAATCATACATTTCTCTAATAAATACTCGAATGTAATGTCTGCGAGATCTTCAATTTCTTCTCGTTTTGGGACGTATCCTCTTTCAATTAGTTGCTCATAAAAAAACTCCGCAATCTCTTCCGTATCAATTACGACTTCAATTTCCTTCATGAGCATCACTCCTTTATTTCTGTTTTATGAAAAAATCTCAAAAATATGTATATGAGATTATAAAAATAGTTTTTCTTTTTTTATAGGTCATATCCTTTGGACGAGATGCATACGATGGTAGTACAAGCTACCAAAAAGGGGGATTTTATTATGGAATACCAATATGAGGCAAAACAAGAAGTAGGGCAAACAAAAGAAGAGTTCATGCATGAAGATCAATGGGCAGACTCTCTTATTAAATGGCTTTTTATTTTTTTAATAATTGTAGGCATACCTTATACTGCATATGTTGTTGTTCAATTCATTCTCTCTTTCTAGTTATCTATTTTTTCTCTGTCAATTTAACTAAATAATTATGAACAACATCCATAACAATTTTGTACTCTTCATCTTTAAATGTATCGAATAACAATTGATAATCGTTATAAATATCAAGTAATCCATCAATGATTTCTTGACGATTTGTCTTAACACTCACTTTTTTTGAGTTGTTAATTGACTTTAATTTTCCTAAATCTAATTTATTCATACCAGCTTTATCTTGTTTCATTTTCTTCAAAATAGCATTTGCCGTTTGTGCATTAGCAAGTAGCGTTAAATCTGACTCATCCGCTTCTAACCATTCACCATCCGTAATTCGTGACAATTCGTATATTGTATCTTCCCATGCGTCATTTTTATATCTCCATACTTCTGTACGAAAACCAACAATTCGAAACACATCTTTATCATATCCTGTTACTTGCACGAGATCACCAAATGTGAAATGATAATTTAATTCAATCCACTCAGTTTCACCTTTTTTCATATCTTGCTCAGAAACGTGCTGCAACGTTTGCTCTACGTAAAAGCCATCGTGATTATTGACTTCGTATACGTAAACTCCATCTAAAACCTTCATATTTGTGATTTTACCAACGGTTCCATATAGCGTAATCACGACTATGTCCCCTACGTTATATTTAGGTTGCTTTTTCCTTGCCATCTATATCTCTCCTTTTTTTGACGTCGTGATTTTGATAACAGTATATGCAACCTACATAAAAACGCTTATCACAGAAGCGTATATTCATAAATTTTTTCAATAAAAAATATCAACATATGAAAATTTATTTACAACGTAAAAAAAGCTAGCAAATAGACTAGCTTCTCATCAAAAATTCCATATAGTTTTTATCTCTCTTGTATGTATAAATCCCAAGCTTCATCAAATATAGACATACTTTCTAGCATTCCGCTTAATTCTAAGTATGAACTAATTTCATCATAGTCTTCAGATTGCTTCGGAAAGCTTAAATCATCATACATTGCCTCTGCTAAATTCGAAATTTCATTACTAAATAAAGCTGCGCGATGCTTCATCATATAGTGGTAAAATGTCTTTTTCAAAAATATTCCCTACCTTTCTAACTTGGATACATTATACAAGGCAAAAAAGAAAAAAACCAGCTTAAAAGCTGGTTAAAAGTCGAAATAATTTCTTTTTAATAGACGTGGTCTTCCCATTAATTCTTCATATGTTAGTTGTTTTGGTAAATCTTTCGTATAAATTAGAAACAATTGGTCTTCTATTTCCTTCACTGTTTGATCTGCTTGATAGTCCATACCACATGAGGAACAAGAAATACATGGTGTCTCTTGGATTTCAATGGCTTTCGTACCATCTGGTAACTCCCAATATACAGTATTCAAGCTTTCTTTCGCTTCTGTACTGTCACACCACATACAATTCATACTGCATCACCCTCAGTTTTTTTGTCGTTTTCTTCTAATTTAGCCATTTGTGCTTGATATTTTTTATCTTTTAATTGGTCGCGCTTATCACGTTTATCTTTTAATGATGCATGCGTTTCATTATCTTCATAGTCTTTACGACGGCTCATACGCTGTAAGTCGTCTGGAACAAGGTTAAACTTCTTATCACTCATAAGGCCTGCGATACCAACATCTGAACGTTTTTCTTCGTAATTCGGGTAGATTTCTTTAAAGTACCCTTCAGCTCTTCCTGGAATGTAGCTCTCTGGCTCTGGATACGTTGTAATAACACCTTCAAAGTTACGAAGTACAACTTTATCTGCACTTTGTGAGATTAAATAGTTTGGCTGAAGCGCGATCTTACCGCCTCCTCCTGGTGCATCAACAACGAATGTTGGTACTGCATAACCAGACGTATGTCCACGTAAACCTTCAATAATTTCAAGACCTTTAGATACTGGTGCACGGAAGTGACCAATACCTTCAGATAAGTCACATTGATAAATGTAGTATGGACGTACACGAATTTTTACTAAGTCATGCATTAGTTTTTTCATAATTGGCACGCTGTCGTTAATACCAGCTAAAATTACTGCTTGGTTTCCGACTGGAACACCAGCATTCGCTAACATTTCACATGCCTTTTTCGACTCTTCAGTAATTTCAATAGAAGTATTGAAATGTGTATTTAACCATACTGGATGGTATTTTTTAATAATATTACATAAGTTTTCTGTAATACGCTGCGGGAACACTACTGGTGCTCTCGTTCCGATACGAATAATCTCAACGTGCGGAATCTCACGTAAATTTTTTAATACATATTCTAAAATTTTATCGTTAATAAGAAGACCGTCACCACCAGAGATTAATACATCTCGTACTTGTGGTGTTTCACGAATGTAAGCAATTGCATCATCTAATTGTTTCTTCGGTACGCCCATTCCAATTTGTCCACTAAAACGACGGCGCGTACAGTAACGACAATACATTGAACATTGATTCGTTACTAAGAATAATACACGGTCAGGATAACGATGTGTTAATCCTGGAACTGGTGAATCTTCATCTTCATGAAGCGGATCTTCTAAATCATATTTTGTTTTATATAACTCTTCCGAAATCGGTACAGATTGCATCCGAATCGGACAGCGTGGATCATCAGGATTCATTAACCAAGCATAGTACGGTGTAATATTTAACGGGATCGTTTTTGTTGAAATTTTAACACCTTCTTCTTCTTCAGGTGTTAAATTAATTACTTTCTTTAAGTCATCCAAAGTTTTGATCGTATTCGTTAATTGCCAAACCCAATCATTCCATTGTTCTTCAGTAACATCCTTCCACAACTCGATATCCTTCCAGTGACGATTTGGTTTGTATACATCATGTAACATTGCTATTCCCCCTTTTTATACGCTCATCCTTTATATAAGCAATAGTTATGCCAACTTTACTTTATTGATAAGTAAATGTACGGAGAACCCTATTACATAAGCGAAAAAATATTTTTGAGCACTGTATGAAATCCATACATACTATCATATTCATTACTTTTTATATATGTAAACGCTCTTTTATTGGTGCAAACACACAAAAACCGCCAATTATTCGGCGGTTTTGTCGTACTTACTCAGTTTATATTGCAGCGTCTGACGAGGGATACCTAACATTTTTGCAGCTTGTAATATATTCCCTTCCGTTTCAATTAACGCTTGATCTATTAATTCTTTTTCGGTTTGATGAAGTGCTTCTCTAAGAGGCAATATTTCCTTCTTCTTCGGAAGATTTTCTTTCCGAAATGTACGTGGTAAACAATTGGCTGTTAGCGTATTCCCTTCTGCAATTATGACAGCATGTTCAATCGTATGTTTTAATTCCCGAACATTTCCAGGCCATTGGTAAGCTTGTAATCTTTCTTCCGCTTCCTTATCGATTTGAAGTACACCTTTTTTATAACTTTTATTATATTCTTTCAAAAAATAAGACGCTAATAATAATACATCCTCCGTTCTTTCACGGAGCGGCGGAATATATAATGAAAAGACATTTAATCGATAGTATAAATCAGTGCGAATTTTATTCTCTTTTAAGCATATTTCTGGCGGCTGATTCATTGCGGTAATAACGCGAACATCTACTTTTCTCGTCTTATTATCACCAATACGACGAATAACACCATCTTCTAACACACGTAGCATTTTCGCTTGTAAATCGAGTGGCATTGAATTCAGTTCATCTAAAAACAATGTCCCTCCATCTACAAGTTCAAATAATCCCGCTCGTTCAATTGCCCCAGTATAGCTACCTTTCGTCGTTCCAAACAATAAACTTTCTAATAGAGACTCTGGCAAAGCTGCACAGTTTTGTGCAATAAACGGCTTGTTCTTCCGTTTAGATGCTTCATGAATCGCTTGTACAAATAACTCTTTCCCTGTCCCTGTTTCCCCATATATTAAAACATTCGCATCAGTTGGAGCTACTTTTTGTGCTAATTCTTTCGTCTGTTTAAACCTTGCATCATTCGTTACAATCGTCTCAAATGCAACATGCTTTTTGATCGCTTTTTTTCTAGATGACCGCTTTATTTTCGACTGCAAATCAACGATTGTATCCGTTAACTTTTGTACTGTGGAATAATCTTTTGCAATTTCAACAGCTCCAGCAATATTTCCATCTATAAAAATAGGTAACGTCGTATTTACTGTACAAATGTCTTCTCCATTTAAATTTTGATAATGCTGCACTTGATGAACGATTGGTTTTTTTGTATCTAATACTTTCATCAATGTACTTGTTTCCCTAGATAAAGAAGGGAACGCTTCTAACAAATGTTTACCTAACACTTTTTCAATTTTTGATCCATCGTGTTTTGCAGCTACAGTATTATAGAAAATAGTAATACCATTTTCATCTACTGCGTGTATAGCCTCATCAATACTGCCCAAAATCGCCTCAATGACTTCTTGTGTCGAAACTGCTAGCAATGTCATCCCCCCTCTTGCCGAAAATTCAGCAAATATTGTGCCGAATTTTCGGCATACCTATGTGCGATTATAAGCATGACGATTCCGTTCTATTTTTATACCGTGCTATTTAGACAAATCTTTCACCCAAATATTCATGTCTTCCAACTTATCAAAAATGTAGCAATTGTTCGCCAGTCGCCCTGAATACGTATAACCTAACTGATGAAAGGCCGCATTCATTCCGAAAGAAAGAGATCGAGCAATTGTATAAGAGCAGAAAATCGATCTTTCTTGCAGTTCTTCCTCCAACTTAATTAATAAACTTTTCATAAATCCATGTTTACGATATTCGGGTAAAGTAGCACAATTCGTTAATTCTGCATTACCTTCTTTTATATTCATTTCTGCAGACGCTGTACTAATTATTTCCCCCTCGAATTCATACACATAGTAAATTGTATCGTCTTCTCTCATCGTTTGTTTTACATAACTCGCTTCGTTTAAAGGAGTCGGATACACTTCAAATACTTTCCCAAATACAGTTGCTAATTCCTCTGCATCCTCTTCTGTCGCTTTTCTTAATAGAAATTTCTCTGGGACTATTTTTTCCTTTACTTCTTTTGCTTTTACACCGCTTAAGATGGTATCCTCCTCAGCCCAATGAATACTATTTCGTCTTTCATCATTATTAAATTTCACGAAAAAGTATGCATCGTGACCTTGAAAATAATGTGGTATTGTTGCTTCCAATAAAAAACCGAAAGAGAGCCATGTTGAAACATGCTCTCCCTTTCCTTTAACAATACATTTAGTGAAAGAATGTTTCTCTGCTAATTCATCAATTGTTTGGATAATCCTCTCAACATTTCCTGTGTAGTGGTCTACTCGAATACGTTTATTAAAATAGTCCAAAACGCCTTCTACTGTATAGCCGTTCGTCTGCTCTCTAAAAGATTCATAGTATTTCATTTTTTCACCTCACACCAATCTAGTAATGTACATGCAATGATTTTTGCGGCAGCTATCATTTTATCAACTTCTATATATTCGTTTGGATAATGTGCTACTTTCGTTTCTCCTGGTCCAAATACTATCGTTGGTACACCTGCGATTTGTGTAAATAAACCTCCATCAGTCCCCCACGGAGATGCTTCAATAATTGGTTTGTTCCCTTCGATTTCAACAAAGTTATAACCGAGTGTTGTAATTAACTCATGATTTTCTTCTAGTTCCCCAGGAACCCATCTCGCACCGAACCATTCTACTTCTACAGGATTTTCAACAAACCAATTGTCCACATCATTTAATTCAGCGATCCAATTCTCAAACTCTTCTTTTGCCGCCTCTATAGTCTCATTCGGCGCAATACCGCATCTTCCTTCTAAAATTAACGAATCAGGAACAGAACTTGGCCAGCTCCCGCCTTCAATTTTCCCAATATTAATTGGAATTGGAATCGGGATTCCTTTAAATAATGGGTCTGTAATTCGGTCATTTCGCTTCGCTTCTAGCTTTCTTAGATGCTCTACAACAAACATGCTTTTTTCAATTGCACTTACTCCTTCATAACGTGTTCCACCGTGTGCTGCTTTCCCTTTCACATGTAGACGAAACCACATAGAACCTTGTTGTTTCGGGAAAAACTTCATATTTGTCGGCTCTGGAATAATGACACCATCCGCTTTATATCCTCGTAATATCGTAGCTAGTGTTCCTGCTCCGCCGCTTTCTTCCTCTATTACACTTTGAAAATAAATATCTCCTTTTAATTCAATACGAGATTCAATAATTGCTTCCATCGCAAGCATTAGCGCGACATTGCCGCCTTTCATATCCGTTGTTCCACGGCCGTATATACGATTTCCTATTCTCTCACCACTATAGGGATGATGGTCCCACTGGTCCACATCTCCTTCTGGTACAACATCAATATGTCCATTTAATATCATAGATTTCCCGTCACCACTTCCTTTAAGGGTTGCTACAATGTTCGGACTATCCGAAAAGCTTGTACGTGGTGATACAAAGTAAGGATGATCTTTCATTTTAGAAAATGAAGGTTCCCAAATATCAAGATCTAAACCTAGCTTACGCAATTTTTCAATCACAATTGCCTGCGCACCACTTTCATCACCAGATACGCTCTTTTCTTGAATTAATCGTTTTAAAAATTTTACGCTCTCTTCTTCTTGACTCTCAATATAATCACAAACTTGTTTTTTTAATTGCTCCATATATTACATCTCCCCTCATTCAATTACTAGTAAGTTAGAGCCAATTTCAAACTCCGCTTCTGTATGTTTTTTTATATCTTCCACTGTGTATGGGCTCATTAATTCTTGTAAAATAAGTCCACTTGGCGTCACTTCCATAACTGCCATATCTGTAATTATTAAATCTACACATTTCTTTGAAGTTAATGGTAATGTACACTCCGAAACAATTTTTGCATTTCCGTATTTATCGACATGATTCATCACAACAACGACCCGCTTTGCTTTTTGTGCCAAATCCATCGCTCCCCCAATACCAGGAACGCGTTTTCCTGGAACGATCCAGTTTGCTAAATCACCATTCTCACTCACTTGTAATGAACCAAGAATCGTAATATCTAGTAAACCTTTTCGAATCATCCCAAACGCTGTGCAGCTATCAAAATAACTCGCTCCAGTAATAAGAGAAGTCGGCAAACCTGCTGCGTTACATAAGTTTTCGTCTTCATTCCCTTTGCTTGGCGTAGGTCCCATACCTACAATTCCATTTTCCGCATGAAACATAACATTTATATCGTCAGGCAAATGATTTGGCACGAGCGATGGTATACCAATACCTAAATTTACGATCATACCATTTTGTATTTCTTTAGCCGCACGTCTAGCAATCTTATCTCTCACTTCTACGCCCATACCCATTTCCAATTCACTCCTTCCGACGGTACGATATAATTTACAAATACTCCTGGAACAACAATTTCTTCTGGATCTAAACTTCCAAGTGGAACGATTTCTTCTGCTTCTACAATCGTTATATCACCGGCCATTGCTACGTGAGGATTCATATTACGAGCGCTCTTATCAAACACAAGGTTACCGAATGGATCCGCTTTTTTCGCATATACAATCGCAACCTCAGCAGTTAATGCTGTTTCAACTAAATATGTCTTACCATTCATTTCAACAGTACGTTTTCCTTCTTCTACAATCGTATCAACACCTACATCAACTAATACGCCACCAAGCCCTACACCGCCAGCGCGAATACGCTCTGCTAATGTTCCTTGGGGAGAAAACTCAATTTGTAACCTTCCTTCGTTTAGCTGTCTTCCTGCATTTGGGTTTGAACCAATATGAGAAGTAATTAATGATTTTACTCTTTCATTCGTAACGAGACGACCGATTCCTACATCAGGAAATCCTGTATCATTTCCTATTAAATTTAAATTTGTAACTCCTTTTTCTAAAATCGCCTGTATTAAAGAAGGAGGGGATCCAATCCCCCCAAATCCCCCAAACATTAATGTCATATCATCGTGGAACAAAGAAATTACTTCCTCTATTTCTTTTAATTTACCGAATGTATTTGTAATAGTTGTCATGCGATACTATGCCCTCCTTTTTGCATCATTTCTTCTACACTTTTTGCAAAAATTGAAAGTAATTCATCTAACTCTGAATATGTAGTTGTCATTGGCGGTGCCACAAGCAGTGCACTATCTTCTTTTCCTGCTTGCCCTGAAACAGCTTGATATAAAAGAAGACCATTTTTAGCTGCAACTGAAATAAGTTCCGATGCTTTTGTAAACGGTTGCAATTCTACTCCAATTAGCAAACCTTTTCCGCGCACATCAGCTATGATTGTCGATTGTTGCTGAACTTTCTGTAAACCTTTTATTAAATACTCTCCCTTTTCCGCTGTTTTTTCAGGTAGATTATGTTTCTCCATATATTCAATAACAGCTAAAGCTGTTGCTGCAGATAATGGATTTGCACTTAACGTATGCCCACTCATAACAGAACGCGATCCTCGTAAAATCGGCTCCATTACACGGTCACTTACAACCGTCGCTGCCATCGGTGTATACCCAGCTCCTAAACCTTTACCAAGAGTCATAATATCCGGTTCTACCCCCCAATGCTCCATCGCAAACCATGCGCCAGTACGACCAAGCCCAGTCATTACTTCATCAGCAATAAATAAAATATCGTAATGACTACAAATATCTTTAATGACTTTATAATATTCTTTCGGCGGAACGACTGCACCTCCAGCTGCTCCAATTATCGGTTCAGCGATAAAAGCTGCAATATGTTCTGCTCCAATTCTTTCAATTGATCTTTCTAGTTCAGTTGCACAAGCAAGCTGACAAGTTGGATATACTTTTTGCACAGGACATCTAAAACAATATGGAGCTGGAATAGTTGGATAATCTTCCAAAATTGACACGAAACGTTGTCTGCGCAGTGGATGCCCAGACATTGACAAGGCCCCCATCGTAATACCGTGATAACTCATCCATCGTGACAAAATTTTATGCTTCCCTTGAATACCTCGCTCTTGAAAATGTTGAATTGCAATTTTCATAGCTGTTTCATTTGCTTCCGTACCACTATTCACAAAAAAGCTCCAATTCAAATCTCCTACACTTAAATCGCTTAATTTCTTCGCTAATTTTTCAGCAGGTTCACTCGTAAACTGTGATCTATAAACGAATGCAATCTCCTCTGCCTGCTTTTTTATAACGTCCGCAATCTCCTTTACGCCATGCCCAATACCTGCCGTAATTGCCCCTGACGAGCCATCAAAATATTTATTTCCGTTTTGATCATACAAATACACACCTTTTCCATGTGAAATCATTGGATACGGCTGACCAACAAGTGGTTTAATTAAGTAATCGCGCATAGCGCTCCCCCATTTCTCCAATTTGTATATATATATGAAGAAAATTGACGTTTCTTTCATAAAAAAGAACCCTCTGCGAAAGCAGTGAATTTATCAAAAAACTATTATAAAATATACAAATGAGTGCTAAATATCATTTTAAAAACAGAAAATTCAGAACTTAAAACGAAGACCAATCCTTATCTATACGCTCAAATAACCCTCCCTTATATAAAATTAACGCTTCACTACATATTTTCCTAATATAATGCCAGCTTCCCTCAAATGCCGACATTGTGTAAACTTCGACGAAACTCCCTTTAAACTCCTTCCTATTCTCCTACTTTATATTGCATATTTTCAAACAAATCTCGACAATTAATCCCACTAAATCCATAGCAATTATTTTTATAGTAATCTATATTTCACATACATTCCCCATTGTTCAAACAATAAAAAAAGAACCGATTAACCACATTAATCAGTTCGGCACGACGCTCTTTTATCGATCAATACTGTCACTTACCTACGTAAATAGAAAAAATAATGTTACAAATTCAATATTCATCCAACAGCCTAAAGCACAAAATCGTCCATAACTCCATTCACAAATCCTTGCGGGATATCCCCATCCCAAGACATCATTCCTTTCCTCAATTTCAAACTACCTTTCCTTTACAATTTATGTAGGACAATTATCACTTTGTATGTGTATTCGCCCATAATTTAAAAAATCCCTAGTTTTCTAAGGTTTTGGGACATGTTTTCGATATTTCACTTGTTTCACTCTTACGTTTTCATTTTTAAATACAAACTTCATCAGCTCATATGGGGGAAATATTGTTGTGTCCTCAAGAAGTTTATAACTCTCGTTCACTTAAACTATACTTATCCGTAAAAATACTTATTTTCAACCTTTCTCCTTTAAAAAATAAATTTTTTCGCATAACCTCGTTCTTGCAAAGCATATAGTTTTAATGATGACAAAGGAGGAATGTTCATGTCTCAATCTGAAATCGAAAAATATGGACAAGAAGCTGCACGTTACGAACAGCTCGCTCGTTACTATCAATTTAATAATCCGAAAAAATATGTAGAACAATATATGAAATACTACGATGCGCTTACGAAACTTGTACAGGCGTATGAAAAAAGGGATTCACAAGAAGCTGCTTTACCGTCACACATCAGGTTTTTTCACTCCGCTTCCAATACACCTGCGGTTGACATTTTAGTAAATGGGCAAAAGGTTATTAAAAATATTTCATTTAAACAATTTAGCCCCTATTTAACATTAGTACAAGGTAAGTACCGCATAGATATTGTTCCAGTCGAAAGTGGAACCCCCATCTTTTCAGCTTTAGTACCAATAATGGGAAATCACTCTTATACTTTTGCTGCAATAAATAGTGATCATCATCTACAATTACAACCTATGCTCGATAATACTCATTTACCATCAGGCCAAGCAAAAATACGGTTTGCACATTTTTCTCCAGATACCCCTGTTTTAAATGTAAGTTTAAAAGGCGGAGATCATTTATTTGAAAATGTACTTTTTAAACAAATAACAGATTTTTTAGAAGTTAGCCCAGGTACAGCAGACATTGAAATTTCACTCGCAGATAATCCAAGTGTCTTGCTAACTATACCGGATTTCAAAGTAGAACCGAATATTATTTATACAATTTCACTTTTAGGTTATTCAATGAAAGACCCTAAATTAGAAGCCATTATACTTACAAATTAAAACAGTCTACACCATTCATTTGGTGTAGACTGTTTATTTTTGAAATGCAATTTGAAATTCTGTCCAATCGTTATCTGAACGACACATGATGGACCCATTATGTTTTTCTACAATTTGTTTACATACAAATAATCCAATACCAGTTCCTAACTTTTTAGTAGTTACAAATGGTTCAAATATCGTTTCTACATTTTCAGCTGGAATCATTGGTCCGTTATTTTTTATTACAATTCGAATCGATTGATCTTCTTCAAATACATCAATGATAATTTTTCGTTCTTCTTTCATTGATTCAAGAGCGTCAATTGAGTTCATTAATATATTTAAAAATACTTGTCTCACTTCACTGCGATAACCAGTAAGAGGAATTGGATATGGCAAATTCTTTTCAATCGAAACATTTGCATTGACCAAACTCGGATATAAGAACTGTATAATATCTTGAAACAAGTCATTAAGCCAAAATCGTTCTGATTCAGTCCACATTTCTTTTTTCGATACGAGTAAAAATTGTGAAATACGAAAGTTTAATTGGTCTAATTCATGCGAAATAATATCTAAATACGATAAACTAGGATGATCTGCCTTTAATAATTTGACAAATCCCATAATCGACGTAAGCGGGTTACGAAATTCATGTACAAAACTAGCTGACATTTGCCCTAAAATCGTCAGCCTTTCTTTATGTGTTTCATTAATATACTGCTGTTTTTCCTCTAAATTTCTTGAAATAATTTCCGAGTATTTTAAAACAGTGTAATAAATTAATTTATCAAAACAAGTATGTATTTGGGCCATAATTGGTTTCAATTCGCGTGCGCTAACATCTAACTCACACATCGCTTCGAAAAGCTCATTTCTTCCCACATTTGCATTATAAACAAAATCACCTATATTCGCATCTGCTCCTGCACGTTCAATAGCTATTTTCTCGCATAATGGCTGAAGATAATTTATATCTTTTTCTTCCATAGTAAGTTCAATAATAAACTCTAATAAATCCTCTCCATTTTGAACTGCTTCTAGTCTAAATGGATCTTTATCGGAAATTATCATTTTGTTTTTCCAGTTCTCAACGAATTGGTGCCTGTTGTTTTTCAAGTGCGAACAAAATACTTCTTTTATATCCTTATCGATTGGAAAAACCTCCATTCCCTCCATTTCCATGCGACGAACACCCTTTATATTTTGAATATTAACACAAAAATCACGATTCGTTAATAGATTATTGTCACATTTTGTTAATATATGTTGATAAAATTTTTTATGATTTTATTAATTGTTTAGATTGATACATGCCATTTTCCTTCCTTTCATTCAAAGTTTTTTATATTCGATACGACTTTTTTTGCATCCTGCTTCATTCTTTCGTACAATAGAAAATGAAAGGTGTGAAAAATATGGTAAATAAAAATGTGGAAGATTATCTCCAAGAAGGCATTTACGGCCAAAAGCAGAACAAACCAGAAGAACGTAATATGTATTTAACTACATTACGTGAGCGTGTAGAAATCGCTTTAACTATCGGTCAGGTAATGCAAAGTAATGTATATTCTGAAGTAGCTAGTAGCATGCGCTCTTCTCAATCATTACAAATATTCCTAAATGGTGGCATTGCTTACCCACATTTATCTAAATACATTAAATTAGCAAATGAAAAAAATGTTCCTTTTACAATTGTTCAAAATAAAGGGACAGAAACACCAATCGGTTTAGTATTATCTCATAGCACTGCTGTCGATAAAGAACAAATATATGTAGAAGATGCTATTTTCAAACAAGAAATGAAGTAAAAGGTACACTTGATTAAATGAAATCATTTTGAGAAACGTAAAACAAACAATAAAAAAACGAGTATGGAATCGTAAACATTTCCTACTCGTTTTTTTATTGCGATATTTAAGTTTTCCTATACTTTATTTTTTAATGCATACTAATTTCATTTCAGTCATTTCTTCTATTGCATATTTAATTCCTTCACGCCCCGTTCCACTTTCTTTCACACCACCATAAGGCATATGATCTACTCTGAACGTTGGAATATCATTTATCATGACACCGCCCACTTCTAGCTCATCAATTGCACGCATAGCTTTAAGCAAATTATTTGTAAATATGCCTGCTTGTAGACCGTAACGTGAATGATTTACTTGCTCTATCGCCTCATCAAATTCTTTAAATGTATTTACTGTCATAAGTGGGCCAAATACTTCTTGGCACTGTACAGATACATACTCTGGAACATTTGTTAATACAGTTGGTTCAAAAATCCTTGCATCCTTTTTCTTACCACCGTATAAAACAGTTGCACCTTCTTTAATAGCTTCTTGCACCCACATTTCAATTCGCTCTACATCTTTTTTCGAAATTAAAGCTGATACATCCGTTTCTTCAAGCAGTGGATCACCAACAACAACTGTTTCCATCGCTTTCTTTAGCTTTGTAAGAAATTCATCCATTCTTTTTTCCTGTACAAAAACACGTTGTACCGAAATACAAACTTGTCCATTATTAACAAATGCTCCCCATTGTACACGTTCAATTAATTCATCTGTTAATTCTACATCTTCATCAATAATAACTGCAGCATTTGACCCTAGTTCTAACGTAACTCGCTTTAACCCAGCCTTTGCCTTAATTCCAATTCCAACTCTCGGACTTCCTGTAAAAGTAATAGAAGCAACATCATCATTTGTAACTATCGCCTCTCCTACAGTTGAACCAGGACCAGAAATAATATTTAAAGCTCCTTTTGGCAATCCTGCCTCTTCAAATAGTTCAACTAAAGCGTAAGACGATAACGGTGTTTGATCAGCTGGTTTTAACACAACTGTATTTCCGGCAGCAATTGCAGGGCCGACTTTATGTGCCACTAAATTTAATGGGAAATTAAATGGTGTAATAGCCCCTATAACCCCGATTGGTTTTCGTATAGTGTATGCAATACGCCCATCTGCACCAGGTGCTGCATCAAGTGGCAGTGTCTCGCCGTATATACGCTTCGCTTCTTCCGCTGCAAATTTGTATGTCTGAACAGTACGATCTACTTCTCCTCTCGCAGCACGTATTGGTTTTGCAGCCTCTTTTGCAATAATCTGTGCAAATTCTTCTCTTCTTTCATCCATTTTTTGTGCAACCTTCTCTAAAATATTCGCACGATCATATGCAGATAATGTATTCATTTCTTTCATTGCATTTTTTGCAGCAGTAACAGCCTCTTGTACATCTTCTTCCGTTCCTTGTGCAATTTCCGCTAATGTTTCTTCAGAATATGGTGCGAATAATGGTTTATACGTGTTTACAGACTTCCAATCTCCATTTATATATAAATGCTTTTTCATAATTCTTCTCCTTTCAAATATATGTATACTATAATACTTCACCTAGTGAAAGGTCTGACTTATGTCATTGTATCATAACCCTTATTCTGCCAAAAACATTATGCTCAAAAAAACTCTGCCATATAGCAGAGTCTACGAACTAATTTGTTCCTGTAATGAAATTTGCTTTTCATCTTCTAATACAACAATGGATTCTACACTTTTTGTAACTTCTAGTCTCTTTATATAGTGTCCATCTAATTCTTTCACGCAAAACTTATAATTTTCAATTTCAATGAAATCCTCTTCGGCAATTTCTATATTCTTCGTTAAAATCCATCCACCTATTGTATCAACACCATTATCATCGATCGTTAATCCTAACAACGTATTCACTTCACTTACGAGCACTTTTCCCTCTAATATCGTTTTCGTTTCACTAACTTGTTGAATTTCTGGCTGTTCATCTGTATCAAACTCATCTTGAATATCTCCAACTATTTCTTCTAAAATGTCTTCAACAGTAACAAGTCCAGACGTACCACCATATTCATCTATCAATATAGCAATATGCGTTCTTTCTTTTTGCATTTTTAAAAACAAGTCGTGTATTGGGATTGAGTCGATAACTAAAATAATCGGCCTCATATATTGCTCTACTTTCTTATTACTTACCGCCTTATGCTGCACAAAATCTGTGAAAATATCTTTAAAGTTTACAAAACCTATTACATGATCTTTGTCGCCATCAACAACTGGATATCTTGTATATTTTTCCCGAGACATTTTTTGCAAAGCTTCTTCAGCAGGCATTTCTTTACTAATAATATGCATCTCAGTTCGGGGTACCATTATTTCTTTTGCTATACGATCATCAAATTCAAAGATTTTATTTACATATTTATATTCAGATTGATTAATCTCTCCATTTTTGTAACTTTCTGAAACTAATAACCGTAATTCTTCCTCTGAATGAACCTCATCGTGCTCTTTCGGTGGTTTCAGCCCTAGCAACTTCGTGATCATTCGGGCTGATCCATTTAATAGCCAAATAAATGGAAACGCCATACGATAAAAGAAAATTAACGGTTTAGCAACAAATAAACTTACTTGTTCAGCTTTTTGAATCGCAAATGTTTTTGGGGCCAATTCCCCTATTACAACATGTAAAAATGTAATAAACAAAAACACTAAAATTACAGCAAAAATGTCTGCTAGTTGGGAAGAAATGTTCAAATTTACAAAAAGCGTGTCAAACATTTGCTTTAACGCAGGTTTACCAAACCACCCAATTCCCAGAGCTGTAACTGTTATTCCTAGCTGACAAGCAGATAAATATTCGTCTAAGTTTGTAATGACTGTTTTGACAGATGTTGCGCGATTATTTCCTTCTGCAATTAAATAGTCAATTCGTGAGCTTCGCACTTTAACAATTGCAAATTCTGCTGCAACGAAAAATGCCGTTAAGGCAATTAAAACAATCACTATACTTATACTATATATGTCCAAATACTTTTCCTTACTTACATTGTAAGCAAGGAAGCCACCTCCTACTTAATTTTATTCAAGTGAAGTAAGCATTCTAATACTCTAACAAAATTCTACATTAGCAACCACCTTTTTATATATTATATGCATACATAAAAAAGATATTTATCATTATGATAATCTAATTCATTCCCCTCAGTCAAATGATTCTAAATCTTAAGATAAAGGTTTTTTATATTCACGATATATTCTTCCTAGCTTCATTTCGTGAAAAAACACTTTCTTTGCCGATTCCACACTTCTTTTGTCACACTGGAAGGGAACTTCCTTCATAGATCGAAATCATTCAACAGGATATATATAGGAGGGATTATTTTGGAATATAAAACACCATTTATCGCAAAAAAATTAGGTGTTAGCCCTAAGGCTGTTGTTCGGATTGCACAACAATTAAATCTTACGATAGAAAAAAATAAATATGGTCACTTTATTTTTACACAAGATGATTTAGATCAAATGTTAGAATACCACCTTTCACAATTAGAGCAGTCTCAAAACTCTCGCCCTATTCAAAAAACATCATCAAACGATGTTGAAGAATTAAAAACACAAGTAAATACAATCGTTCAAAACATATCATCACATGATTTTGAGCAATTAGCAGCTCAATTAAACACAATTACGAGAAGGCTAGATCGAATGGAAGAACAAATGCAAGATAAGGCGAATGATGTTGTTACGTACCAACTTTTACAACATCGCCGTGAAATGGAAGAAATGTTAGAGCGAATTCAAAAGCTAGAATCTGCCCTCAAGAAAGAAGAACCAATATATATTACTCCCGATACAAAACCAACATATGAACGTGAAAAGAAACCGAAGCGCCGTAAAATGATTTTTAGTATTTTTGGATTATGATTTTTAGACCCTTATTACAATAATAAGGGTCTTTTTTCATGAAGAAAGATTTCATTTTAAAATAGTATTCTCTTTATTATACATATTCATTTTGATTCATTTAGTTAACATAATATTCTTACTGTATTCTGCGATTAATGCTTGTGCATGAGCATTCCCTTGAATTACATCTCGAAATTCTTTTAAAGAATACAAATGTGTAGCCCCTTTTCGGGCATGAATTCGTACTGGTACACCTTGTAAAGTATCATGAAACTGAAATGGCTTATCTATCGGTTCAATTGGAAAACCGAGTGTTAATAAATACATGTACATTCTTTTTGTAACTGCTGCAATATACCATTCTGCTTTCGTTTCTAATGCATGCATAAATAAAATGGCTGTTAGTCTTTTGAAATGCCCTCTCCCACGAGACGTTTTTGCAATACTTAACTTGCCTATTTCATATACATTTTTCAAATCTTTCACTAGATCATTTTTAGAAAACGGATAGAAAAACTCAGAATTCGATTGCTCTGGTACCGTATACTTCATACATTCTACTGTACCGATATGATGTTCATCTTCTATTAATAAAAATCGTGATGGATTTAAATTACGTTCTACGAACATTAAGTTTCTTTCTTCACAAAAATCTCCCCATAGTTGCTCGAACCAAAAATGTTCTTCCTTTGTTTGAACACGCTGGAACATATTTCCCCGCCTTTCCCATCGCCGCTCTGTTTTTGATAACGCTTTCACTATCTATCATATAAGAACAAATCTTCGTATGCAACTAAAAATATTTATGACTTATTATATTCTGCAAAATGAATTAAATTCCATCTTAATCGTCTTTTATTACTCATGTAGCGTTCTGCTAACAACATATTTATATTACTATTAAATTCATATCGTAAAGAGCTGCCTTCCATACTGCATATAATTCTTCTTAATCTAAAAAAATCCTTTATAAAAAAGGATTTCTTTTACTTCTTTATGCTTTTTAACCACTTCTCAAAAATTTGTACCATTCCATGTTTTCCAGCTAATTTCTCTTCCCCTTGTTTCGTTTTATATGGATATAATTGCAAGAACACACCACATCCAGATTCAATTTTTTTACTATGCATATGACTTCCTGGATATACACAAATGACTTCATAAATAGCCCTTCGATGATAGACTCGCTTTCCATCTTGTTCTTCTACATATTTTATAGACCAGTACTTATACATTTGCTCAGTCGCTTTCGTATTTCCAACGTGCTGAAAAATATTGTACATGGGGCTATACTTCACTTCAATAATAATAGAAGATTGATATACATATTTCTCTTCTTCCTTTACATAACAGTCTAATCGAATATCGGGCTTCTTCGTGTCCTCTCCATTATAAAAATTACTCCCTTTACTTAATGCAATAAGAGGATGCGTTTCAATTAAATCATTAAATGCGACATGTACTCTCATTTCATCTCGGTGTAAAACTACTGTCGTTCCATCTTGCAATCCATCTACATAAAAATGCTCTTGTATTTGTTCTCGAATGGAATTTCTAGCCTCAAAACCAATATGTTCTAACATAGAAATAACGATAAAAAAAGCGTAATATTCATACACTAAAAATGTTGGTTTATAAACAAACAATAAAGATGGAGATTGATCTGTGTATTGTGGAAGTAAATCTAAATGCTGTAGTAGTTGTTTATGTGGTATCGGTAAATTATATGAGTTCATCTTACCCGTTTCAGAAACTTCTCTCCAAAATGGAGAATGCATTAAAGTTTGAAAATATTGTACACTTTCATGTACAAAATGAGCTAATATTTTATATTCTTGTATCTTCATGGAACTTTTTCGTAAATCCGCCTCTTTTAGTAAATGTATATTTTTATATTTTTGTTTCTCTCTATCGGTCACTGATCCATTACGCTCAATTGTTTGTATAATCGTTTTTACAGCTTGAAATTCTTCTGATTTCTTCTTCTTCGCTCTTTCTAATATTTCAATTGTTTGACGCAAAAAACTTTCAGCTTCAAGTAAATAAAGATAAAATTGCATCGCTTTAAATTTAAGAAATGCATTTTCCTTACTATTTTTTTGTTCTATAAACTTACGATTATAATATTTTGCATACGGTTTTCTTTCCGCGACTACGGCTCCTTTTCTCGTTGTTTTCCGCTCTTTTTCTTCCCATTTATATTCATGTATAAACTTTGAACTCGATTCTACTTTCTTAAAAATTTGCTTTATCTTTTTCATTTTTTGCGGCAACTTTCTAAGTAACACTAAATAAGAAGAATCTTCAATATCACTTAGCACAGAGAAAGTCTTTTTATAATAACCTCTATCTAAAATCAACTCATTTAAAATTGACTTCACATAGTCTTGAATCATTTCAAATTGATCATTAAAAAAATTTTTCGGAACGACTTGAAAAGCGCCATAATACGTTCGATCTTCTATGTTTACCTCAAAATGATATAAACCACAACGCCATGGATAAAAGAATTCTGTTTTTCCATGTTCATATATTAATACCTTTTGTTTTTTGTCATTTATTTCATATTTTGTCTCTTTTATATTCTTCTGTCCCTCATATACTTTATTCCATATAAAAGTAATATTCATTGGATTTTCATAATGGTATTGCAATCTAATTGGTTTTAATTCTTGCACTTTATAAATACATTGAACTAATGCTGTAGTAGATGTACAAAGGCGATTTAATAAAATATATTCTCCTTTTGACTCCGTTCCAATAATTAACTTTAATACAAAAGGAAGCGTTTCTTTCGTATCAACGATTTCTGTTTCGTATCGCCCATCATTTTGCATAGCCATACAGCTCCAGTTCTCTACGCTTTTCTCTTATATATGCTATAGAGTGTTCAAATGTAGATACTCTGTTTGCAAGTGAAGATTGCAAAAGAGGTACTAATGTCGCTCCCCTTTTTACTTCTTCAGAAAGTAACGATCCAACCATCATTTCAGTTCCTCTTATTTTCGTCAATATACGTTGCTTAATTTGTAAATCAAATCCCTCTTCTCTACTGATCATATAGGAATGGTTATTTTCGAATGGTATATTTTGCAAATAAAAAGCGATTGCGTTAGCACACCGAAAAGAAATTCCCTTTGACGCATCGTGTGATGACAATACAGCATGTAACTTATCTAACAGTTCTAACTCTTCTCCAGAAAACACCTCAATCATCGTTTTATTCCTGATCCAATTTATACGAAATTCTCCTGCGGTTACTTTCAGAGGAGGTTGTATTACAACTTTCTCTTGTTCCATACACATCTCACAAAACGGAATCTTTTGTAACGTTATTAAATTCGTCCGATCTAATAATCGATCTGAGAGCTCTTTCGTTGTTTCATCAAAATTTATGGTACCTACAAATATAATATTTTCTCCAATTTCAATTGATGGTGGGATTGGATTTTCTTTTTCTTGTACACCTTCATATAAATTTAAAATACGATTTTGCTTTTCAAGTTGAAGAACAGATAGAAATGGAGTAAACCAATGCTCAATATGTGACATATTCATTTCATCAAAAACGATTATATACAGCTGATTTTGATTTTCTTTCGCCTTCATTAACGCTCTAACTAATTTTGTTTCACTTTCAATAAAAGTACCATTAGGGTGAAGATAACCAAGTAAATCATGTGGTTCTTGATACGATGGTGAAATCGGGATCCAAACCAATTCTTCCCCGTATTGTAATCCAAGTGCTTCTGCATAAGCTTGCACAAAACGTGATTTCCCAGCGCCCGGTATACCACCAAGAATCGTCAACATATTGGTTTTTGCACTTATATGAAAATTATAAATGTCCGTTTCATCTAAATATAGCCCTTTATTACGTACAAAACTCTTTACATATTGTAAAAAGACGGATTCACGCTCATCCCATTCCCATTCATCCTTTTGTACTTTTATTTCCTCTACTTCTACATGCTTTCCTTCTTCAGTCATTCGTTTTTTTAATTGCTCATACACTTGATTGCTTACAAAATATAATTGATCTTCTACTGCTATTTCTACATACTTCACCCAGTCATTAACGTCTATATACTTACATTCCCGCTGCTGTTCAAAATATGCGATTGAACTAATTGATGATGACTTTAAAGATATATTTCCATATAGCCTTCCATCGTGCCATAATAATTCGGGAGGCTCAAAATCTTTCGGATATTTAGGCATTAGAAATGACAAATAACCATTATTAAGTTTTCTTTCTAAAGACTCTCCTTTTTTATAATTGGAAACTTTAGGTACTGGAATCATTTTATAACCATTTGCGATTTCTCGCGGTTCTTCCGTACAAATTAATTCCGCGTATATATGCCCTCTTTCATAATAGAGTCGAAACATAACTAATTGTTTTTCTAATTTTCTTTTCTTTAATTCTAAAAAGATCTTTTCATTCTTTTTATTACTACATAACCCTTCAAATACATATGGTTCATCTTTTAATTGCTCTTGTAACGTGAATGGCATTGGCGATAGGCATTGTACAAAGAAATTCTCTCCATTCTTCTCTTTCTCTGCTTTTATAAACTTGCCGATAAACCTCATATAGTACATTCGTTTTATAAAACTTGGCTGAAGAGCTTTATGTAATTTCACCTTCGTCACCTTCTTTTTTTCATGCTATTCTTAGTGTATGAAAGAAAAGAAAAACTAGAAATAAAAAACCTGACGTTATCCGCCAGGTTCAAAATGAAAACGTATATTAATGAGATGGAAATGCATTTTTCTCTTGTAAAATGGCATTATGAGCGATTTTCATTTTAGCAAGTACATATCGTAAACGATCTTCAGCGTTTTCATCTTTATGTTGCTGTAATTCAGCCAAATTTTCTACAGCACTCGCTAAATTTTCAATCACTCCTCGTAGTTCAGGATGATGATTAAAAAAAGATTCTTGCACTAATACTTTCCTTACTTCACTCGCTAAATCAACAATTCTTGTCAACTGTTCTTTTTCTTCCATTTTCATCCCTCCTGAATATCTTATGTATTAAATATTCTCTAGACAAAGAAAAAAGCCCTTTATTTAAAAGGACTTTTACATTTTTATATTTCCAGTCAACAACATATAGATTGATGTGATAGCTGCAATAACAATTGCCCACATTACATATCTCTCAATACCTCTAAAACAACGATTCCCTTTTTCTTTTCTTGCATACATGTAAACAATAATCCCAATTCCATATACGATTGAAACGAGTAATAAATTTTTCAAACCTGCTGCATATAGAAGCCATACAGAATAAATAGAAGCAATTAACGCTAACGATCCGTTTTTTACTTTTGCATCTTTTAGTTCGTTTGTAATAACTAATTTGAATTGGAATAACGCTGATAATAAATAAGGTACTAAAATTGATGTTGACGCTATGAAATACATAATTTGATATGTTGATTCTGAAAACAGAACAATTATAAATATAACTTGGGCAACGCCATTTGAGATCCATAATGCCATATGCGGCGTTTGTTTTTTATTTGTTTTCGTAAAAACTTTCGGAAACACGCCATCTTTTCCTGCTACGTGAGAAATTTCAGAAACAAGTAAAAACCAGCCTATTAATGTACCTACAAGTGAAGCAACTAACCCAATGTTAATCGCCACTGCACCCCACGTTCCAACAACATGTTCTAAAACATGTCCCATTGACGGTGTTTCTAAAACTGCAAGTTCTCCTCTTGTCATCGCTCCCATTGACAAGACAGAAATTAAAATATAAATAGACATTACTAAAATAAGTCCTAATACTGTCGCTTTACCGACGTCTCGGCTATTTTTTGCTCTTCCAGATAATACTACAGCTCCTTCAACCCCGATGAAAACCCAAAGAGTTACAAGCATTGTATTTTTCACTTGACCAAGTATAGAGGAAACTGAAATAGTTCCTTCTCCCCAAAAATCATGTGTAAATGTATTCCAGCGAAACGCTGTTACCATTACAACAATAAACAATACGATTGGAACTAATTTCCCTATCGTTGCAATAACGTTCATAATAGAAGCTTCACGAATTCCAAATAAAATTAGAAAATGAAGTGTCCATAATAAAAGTGATGCACCTACGATAGACGCAACACTATTTCCGCCCTTAAAAATCGGGAAGAAATAACCTAACGTACTAAACAGTAACATAATTGTTGCAACGTTTCCTAAAATCCCTGCTAGCCAGTATCCCCATGCACTGTTAAATCCAATATATTCACCAAAACCAGCACGTGCATAACTATAAATTCCGCCCTCAAGCTCTGGTTTTTTTCTTGCTAACGTTTGATATACGAGCGCGAGTGGAATCATTCCCATCGCTGTAATACACCAGCCAATTATTATAGAGCCACTATTTGCTCCTACTGCTAAATCATGCGGTAAACTAAATACACCGCCACCAACCATTGTTCCGACTACTAATGCAATTAATGGAAAAAAACCTAACTTCTTTTCTATTTGTACCACCCCATCTGTCATTCTAGGTGTTATGTTTGTTCAACTATTAAAGTCACCTTTTTCTCTAATAGACGTTTCTCTTATATTTTTTCAGGAAAACATTACTTATTCTAAAAGAAAATGAAGAAAAATGGAATACTTTTTTGAAAAAATGTATAAGTATGCACAAAAAAACCGTTCATTTTGTAATGAACGGTCATTTCATACATATAAATTTGTATATTTCTTGTAAAATTAACGAAGTAAATTCTCTTTTTGTAAAAATTGTTTCGCTACTTCTTCACTACCTTTTCCATTCACATTTACTTCATAATTCATTTTTCGCATTTCTTCATCTGTAATCTTTCCAGATAATTTATTTAATACTTTTTCAAGTTCAGGATATTTTTCTAATGTCTCTTTTCTTAATAACGGTGCACCTTGGTATGGTGGGAATAATCCTTTATCATCTTTTAGCACTTTAAGTCCGTATTGCTCAAGTTCACTATCTGTTGAATATGCATCGATTACGTTAACATCCCCTGATTGAATAGCACTATAACGCAGTTTCGGTTCCATCGTTTTCACATTTGAAAACTTATAGTTATATAATTTTTGCATTCCTTTATAACCGTCTTCACGATCCGCAAATTCTAATGTGAATCCTACTTTAGCATCTTGTGCCATTTTTCCTAAATCAGAAATTGTATTTATATTATTTTGATCTGCTATTTTTTTCGACATAGCTAGTGCATATGTGTTGTTATACTCCATCGGCTTCAACATCACCATATTATACTTCTTTTCCATTCCAATGCGAGCCTGCTCATATACTTCATCCCGACTTGTGCTTTTTGGCTCTTCTTTCACGAAAGTAGATAAAGCTGTTCCTGAAAATTCTGGGTAAATATCTACTTCTCCTGATTTCAATGCTTCAAATACAAATGCTGTTTTTCCAAGGCCTGGTTTTAATTCTACGTGTAAATCAGTATCTTGTTCAATAAGCTGCTTATACATTTGAATTAAAATTTCAGGTTCTGATCCAAGTTTGCCGGCAATAACAATATCTTTCTTTTGTGTGTTCCAAAGAAAAGGAGTAGCAATCATGATACAAATAATACATATCGTCAATATAACACGCTTAGAAGGGCGTTTCGGACTCTCAAGCACTCGAAGTACTACATCAAAGAATAAAGCGAGTAACGCGGCTGGTACGGCCCCTAAAATGATAAGCGCATGATCATTTCGATCAATACCAAGTAAAATGAGTTTACCGAGCCCGCCAGCACCTATAAGAGCTGCTAATGTAGCTGTTCCAACAATTAATACCATCGCCGTACGAATACCGGCCATAATAATTGGTAATGCAAGAGGAAGCTCTACCTTCCACAGTCTTCTCCAGCTATTCATCCCCATAGCTCTCGCTGCTTCAATTAAAGATTCATCTAATTCCCTTATTCCCGTATATGTATTTCGTAAAATAGGTAATAGTGCATACACAACTAACGCAATTACGGCTGGAATTTTTCCGATTCCTACCAACGGAATTAAAAGGCCAAGTAATGCAAGTGATGGCACTGTTTGCATAACTGCAGAAGTTCCTATAATAAATTCAGCCATTCGTTCTTTTCTCGTTAATAAAATGCCAAGCGGCACCGCAATCATTACTGCAAAAAATAATGAAATAAGCGATATTTGTAAATGCTCACTTAATGCAGTTAGTAATTCTATTTTTCGTTCTTGGAACGTTTGTATAAAATCAGTCACTGTTTAGCCTCTTTCCTTCATTTGTTCAACAATATAATTGACAATATGACTACTTGTTAAAGCTCCAACATATTGACCATTTACTTCAACTGGAACGACTTCATCAGCTCGCACACGAACTAAAGCTTCTTGTAAAGAAGAATGTAATGATAGTGCTTCCCCTTCTACTCGCATACTTTTATCAAGTGGCAATACATCTTCTATACTTTTCCCCTCATACCAAGGTCGTCCACGATTTCCAATGAACTCTTCTACAAATTCATTTTTCGGATTATGTATAATTCCTTCTGGTGTATCTAATTGAACTACTTTTCCTTCTTTCATAATACAAATACGATCTCCAAGTGATAATGCTTCTTGCATATCATGTGTTACGAATACAATTGTTTTTTGAATCTTCTTTTGTAATTGTACGATATCCTTCTGAAGCTGCTCTCTACTTAACGGATCTAACGCACTAAATGGTTCATCCATAAGAACGATTTTCGGATTTGCGGCTAACGCCCTTACGACACCAACGCGCTGCTTTTGCCCTCCTGATAATTCATCAGGCATACGATCGCGATATACGTCTGGATCTAGCCCGACCATCTGTAGTAACTCATCGACACGAGTTTTTATTTTTTCTTTGCTCCACTTTCTCATTTCAGGAACAACTGCAATATTTTCAGCAATTGTCATATGCGGAAACAAAGCAATTTGCTGCAACACGTACCCTATATCCCAGCGTAATTCATTAATATCGTATTGTTGAATATTCTTTCCATCAATTAAAATTGAGCCTTCTGTCGTTTCAATTAAACGATTAATCATTTTCATTGTCGTTGTTTTCCCACAACCACTCGGACCAATAAGGACAAAAAACTCTCCCCTTTTAATTTCTAAATGCAATGAATCCACTGCTTTTGTGCCATCTTCATATGATTTTGACACTTGATTAAACTGAATCACAAATACAACTCCTTTATCGTTGTTTCCTTTATTTTGATGGAAGATGGAATTCATTTCAAATGATACGCATTATTCTACAAAAAAAGAGCTCACATTTGAGCTCTAACGGTCTAACAATATTGTTTTCATAATAGCGGCATATTCACGTACATACATTTTTCTCTTAGAGCGCATTGGCGTTTCAGCAGCTAGTGCCTCCATCTTTATTCCTAAACGCTTTGCAATTATTTTCGTTCTATACAAATGATACGTATTACTTACAACTACCGCATGTCTCACATCATATAAATCCATACTAAACTTTACATTCTCATACGTATTTGTAGATTGATCTTCTATTAAAATACGACTCTCATCTATACCACGCGCCATTAAATAATTTCTCATACTATGAGCTTCCGGTATATCTTCATCTTCTCCTTGACCACCTGAAACAATTACTTTCACTGTAGGATGGGAAACTAAATATTCTAATGCTACATCCAAACGGTTTTGAAGAGATAAAGAAGGTTTATCTCCAAATAATTTCGCGCCTAATATAAGAACGTATGGAGAGTGATAGCTCAATTTTTCACGAGCAACCTGCTTCATTCGAAACGTCATATAAAGAATGTATAGTGGTGGTAATAATAAAATTATAAGCAAGATCCATTTGTTCATAAATCAATTTGCACTCCCTTTCTTTTTATTATATAAAAAAAGAAAGGAAGGCAGAAGTGTTTTTTAAACGATCGATTTATTAGAAACACTCGCTTCGAATTTACGTTTTGAGATTACATAGTTTATAGCAATTCCTAACGAAAGGATCAATATGAAACTTAGTAAATAAAACGGTACCATGACACCTACTTTAGAAACACCAACTGTAAACAACATTAACAATACAATTCGAATTCCTGTACCAATTAACCGAAATAAGCTATCCACTCTTCCCATTACTTCGTTTGGAATTTCCTCCATCATCAATACATTTCTCGCCACTCTTGTACCCGCATTTCCAATTGCATGAAAAATTGCAAGTGCATATAACAACATTACGGAAGGTTCAACAATCATTACGGTAATTGAAATTACATATAGGAACATCGTCATAACGATTGAAATTTCTATTTTGACATATTTCATCATAATTGGAATACTTATTCCCGCAAGAACCGCTCCGACACCATACATCATACCTTCTATTGCGTATACAGAGGCACTAGCTTTTAATATATCTGAAATATATACCGGGATTAAATAATTTGCCATCATAACACCGATAAAAGGCATATAAGTCGCAAGTAAAAACCAAAAGAACTTCGGACGCTTTTGCATGAAGTGAATCCCTTCGAACAATTGTTTCTTAAATGTTACTTTCTTTTTCACTTCTTTTTTCTTTACGTACGGTATACATAAGAAAAGGACGAATGCTCCTGCAAAAGTTAACATATCTACTAACAAAATCCATTTTAAAGAAATGATTTCAATAAGGAAGCTAGTAGCAGCTCCTGATATAACTTGAGTTAACTGTCCTTGTATTTCCATTGTTCCACTTAAACTTTTATAATGTTCTGCTTGAAATATCTCTTGGTTGAACGCAAACATTGTAGGGTAAAATAATAAATAGTAAAATGACCCTGCTATATATATAAGAATATAGTGAATAGAATGATAAGGTTGCCCAGCAAATCCCCATATAGCCATCATTCCTATAACAATTATCCCAATACCTTCATTACATAGTAATAAAGATTTTCTTGAAAAACGATCAATACTTTGCCCGATAAAAGGTGTTAATAAAAACATAATAAGAGTTGCGATGATGGAAACATAACCAAACGTTGTCTCTCCTCCACTCTCTTTAATTAACAACCACGGAATCGTTATCATAACAATTCCGGAACCAATAGCTGATAAACTATTGGCTCCTAGAATGAAATACAAGCGTGAATCTTTATACAGAGATGGCATATCACTCCACTCCTAGTTGTTTTTTCACCTCTTTATATACGCCCATATATGCTTTTAATTCTTTAACTAAATCATGAATTAATGGTTTTGCATCTTCTCCCAGTTCACCGTCTTGTACATGAAGTCCATCAAGCACTACTTGTTTTGGGATTGCATTTGCGTATACCCCTCTAGCTACAATGCGCATACTGTTTAATGCGTTAATTCCACCTTTACCGCCTCCAGCAACTGCAAGTAATGCGACAGGTTTATGAACAAATTCAATACTACTTAAGTAATCTAACGAATTTTTCAGCGCCCCACTCATTGCATTATGATATTCAGGTGTACATAATACTACACCGTCTGCCGTTTTCACTAACGCCTTTAATTTTTTTACTGCTTCTAATTCACGCTGTGATTCCTCCCCATTATATAAAGGCAGTTCCTCTACTGATAAATCGTATAACTCCCCTTCAAATTGATCAGCAATATATTTTGCCACAACACGAGTTCTACCGAATTTTCTTGGTGTACCGTTAATAACGACTAGTTTCATAATTATTTCTCCCCTTTGTTTTCAAATTATACTTATATATTATCAGAAATTTCTATACAAAACACAATATAAAGAGGGAACTAGCTTGATAAAATAGTATGATAGAAGAAAAAAAGAACTCATACGAAAGTATGAGTTCTTCACGATTACTTTTCCTCATCTATACTGCTCAGTCTGTTTACGCTTCCTTTCGCTTCAAAATGGTTATACGCTTTTTCCGCTAATTGAATACGCTCTTCTGGCAATGCTATATATTTCATAATACTTTCAATCATTTTTTCGTACGGAGTAAAGACAATTCCTGGCCACTCTTTCTCGTCCTCTGGATTGCTATTTTCCGAAATAATAAATTTCTTATTCGCCACTGCATAAGAAACTCGCGGTGTTTCCAGAATGCCCGATAAGTAAAAGTGAATATTTAATATAATTTTAGACCTAGCAATTAACTCATTTCTGACAATTCCCCACGCATTATTTTTAAAAACGATATTTAAATGGGGGGCAACTGCTTTTAATTGATCAAAAATAGCTTGTCGCCTCGGATTAAGAGCACCTATAAACAATATATCAATGTCTTCAGTTATCCCATCTTCAAATGCTTCTTTTTTTATTTCTAAAGTTGGAGCATAGTTCATTTCCACATGTTTTATTTCTTTTCCTACGCCTTTTTGTTTTAACCATTCTATATTTTGTTTGCTATAATCCCAAATTTCCTTATCTTTTAATAACATTAAATAAAGGGGATGCGCATAAGGACTTCCTTCATATAGCTGTTCTAAATTATAAATAATCGCATTGTTCGGAAGTAGATTTGGGTTATGTGCAAATGTATGTGCTCCGAAAACAATTGTATTTTTCACATTTTCTAGTATTGTTTCTGATATAATTGCTGTATTTCCCTCCTGCTCCAATCTCCATTTCAAAGATCGCGCGACATCTATAAAACTACCATACGTCTTTGGGCATATAAAAAGACAATAATCATATTCTTTATTCAAATAAGCTTCCATAAGTCTTAA
Organism: Bacillus sp. EB106-04-02-XG92; assembly: GCF_058791995.1. Classification (NCBI taxonomy): domain Bacteria; kingdom Bacillati; phylum Bacillota; class Bacilli; order Caryophanales; family Bacillaceae; genus Bacillus; species Bacillus sp. EB106-04-02-XG92. The sequence continues at coordinate 207,383 of NZ_JBYTEA010000007.1, read as the reverse complement.
ATTATTTTTATATAAATCCACATCTGGATATTTAAGTAAAAGATCACTTGCATGTTTTTTTGCTACTTTATACATTCCAGCATAATAAGCAGCAATGCACCTTCTTAATTCAATTTTTTGCCGATGCTCATCTGCTACGTCCATGTCTAAAAGAAGATTTGCGATACAATACGCTTTTAAATGATCACGATCATAATAATAATCTAGTAGTGGCATCAATTCTTCATACGTATTTCCATGCACAGATTCCCCTAGTTCTAGCGCCCATCGTATTAATTCCATTATTACTCCACTACTCCTTTAACCGAAAATGTATTTAATAAAATTTCGCATTACTTTCAACCATATTTGCTATATGCAACGGTAGCTCTTCTTTTTTCGATTCCAAAAATTTTTGTGATACTGCACCTAAATGTTTTTTATGTGGTATATAAAATGCACTTATAGAAATTTCATAGTCAAATAAGTAATCATACACATGATAATCTACAAATAGAAGATCATTATTCGGAAAAGGAATTTCCTTCCCTTGCAGGGCATACATCAAAGCAATATTATTTTGAGATTTTAATCGATACATTCTTGCCAGTTGGTATAATGGCTCAGCCCGAGTTGGTCTATATTCCCACGCTTTTTGAAAATAAAGAATAGCTAATGCTGTATATTGCTCTTCTTGCGCCTTCGCATTTTCTTTTTCCTCTGCTTCTGTTACTTCATGTTGTTTATTTGCTGCATTGTTTGCTAATTGTTCATAACAAAATCCTATTCGCAGCAACGAATAGAACACCTCTTCAACCCATCCTCCTGCCTCCACTCGTTTTTTATACCATTTAATCGAATCTTCAAATTGCCTTAAATGAAAATAAGTTTGGGCTAAATAAAATAAATATCTTATATGCAAATCTGGCGTTGTTTCTGGATCACTCAACCCTTGTAACAATAACCTCTCGTCTCTCTCAAATTTGTCAGCTTTACTACCACCATCCCCAGGATCGTTAACGACAAGCGTCTCTAACCTAGCTACCCTTGTATTGTAATTCGCACCAACTTTAGAACGATCTATATCCCAATACTCATGAGTAACACCGACAGATTTCCATGGTAAAGAAGCTTTCAAAAGGCGTGTAAGCCAATACTTAATATGAATATCATATTGCAATGTAAGATAATGGTCTTCCGTTAAACTAGTCTTATCAAACCCCGGATCAACTTCTAATATCATATCTGCATCTAATATTAATAAATAATCTGCTTCTGGATATGTTTGTTGCGCCAATGACACTGCTAAACTTCTGTTATAACCAAAGTTTTTAAATGGTTCATGATGAACTGTTCCAGGGATATCATTTTCTTTGCACCAATTTTCAATAATTTCAGGTGTACTATCAGTTGATCCCGTATCACAAATAGAAACAAAATCTACAATTGATTTTGTAGCATTTAAACATCTTTCCATAATTCTAGACTCGTTCTTAACAATCATACAAAGACATAACTTTTTTTCTTCCCCTGCATTCTTCACTTTCTCATTTCCCATTTAACCACCTCATATTTTATTAACACGCTCTTTTCATATGTAACACCATTTCATAGCTACACTGATGACATAATCATCCTTTTACTATTTATGAAAACTTCATTTTATTTATTCTTATTTTTATATTTGGACATCTTTTATGCTTCACTATATATTTGATACAATCAGTACAAATAAACATACAGTACGTAAAATGTAAAGTCGTACATTCCATAGTTTAAGAGGGGGCATTTTGTTGGATTACATTTGGCTAGATGACAAATCACCAATTTTAGAACAACTACCAAGCAACTTTAAGTCTGCTGCTATATTACTTCATCCTTTTTTCCAAATGCCTTTAGGGTGGGAACACTCAGTAAGAAAAAAATCTTACGAGCACATATATCCAAGTGCTGAAGAAATCATGCAAAATGGGAAATCCGTTTCTTGGGAGGAAATGATGTCTTATAGTGGACTAAATTCATACACAGAACTAGCAATAGCCATGTTAACTTCCATTAATGCCTTTTCAGAAGAATATAAAAGAGATGACTTAGCTAAAAAGCTACATTCAAACTTTAAACAAGACCTTTATTATCCAACGGAAGATTATACATCTATATTTTTATTACAGAATTTACTAAAACTCCTTGATTCGAAAGGTGCAAAAAATCTATATTTCTCTGAACCAATCTTTGATACAAACGAATCATTACAGATAAATGATACAACCCCTTTAAATATTTGGGACCTTTTCTATAGTGAGTTCATTATTACTGATGAAAACATGGACTATGCATTCATGAGTATGTTTGATTCCTTTACAACTTTTTTATTAGCGAAAGACGAAAATATAGAACACATTGTTCAATCAATACATATTGAAGCTATCATATGTAATAAAAAAACAATGATTGATTGGTATTTATAAATTAGAAATTTCTTACACTATAAAAAAAGAAACTTGCGCCTTTGCACAAGTTTCTTTTCAAAATCATTTCCTATTTTTTCACAACTTCATGTCCACCGAACTGATTACGAAGAGCTGAAACTACTTTTCCGTGGAATGTATCATCTTCTTGAGAACGGTAGCGCATAAATAATGACATTGCGATTACTGGTGCTGCCGCTTGAAGTTCAAGTGCCGTTTCCACAGTCCATTTCCCTTCTCCTGAAGAATTCATTACACCTTTAATACCATCTAGTTTCGGATCATCTGCAAATGCCTTTTCAGTTAAGTCCATTAACCAACCGCGGATAACCGATCCGTTTGCCCATACTTTTGCAACATCTTCATAATTGAAATCAAAATCACTTTTATCTAACACTTCAAATCCTTCAGCGATTGCTTGCATCATTCCGTATTCAATGCCGTTATGAACCATTTTTAAGAAATGACCACTTCCGACGCGGCCTGCATAAGAATACCCATTCTCTACTGCTAAATCTTTAAATAAAGGTTCTAATTGATCGTAAATTTCTTTTTCTCCACCAACCATTAAGCAAGCACCGTATCTTGCTCCTTCTACACCGCCTGATGTACCAATATCTACGTAATGTAAACCAAAGCTTTTCGCTTCTTCAGCACGACGTAACGTATCTTTATAGAATGAATTTCCGCCTTCAATAACGATATCGCCTTCTTCTAATAATGGATATACATCTCTTAGTACCGATTCAACAACTTCTCCCGCAGGTACCATTACCCAAATTGTACGAGGGGCTTCTAGTTCAGCGATCATTTCTTTTAATGTATGACGAGCAGTAATCCCTAAAGCCCCAGCCTTTTCAACAAGCTCTTTATTTACGTCATATACAACAACTTCATGTTTGTCTTCATATAAGTGTTCCGCTAATGGGAATCCCATTTTTCCTAATCCAATTAAACCTAGTTTCATATTAATCAATCTCCCATTCTATACAAATATATTTAATAACGAAATGAGTCCAAGTGCTACAACAGATAATATTGTCTCCATTGCCGTCCATGTTAATAATGTTTCTTTCACAGTCATTCCGAAATATTCTTTAATCATCCAAAATCCAGAATCATTTACATGTGATAAAATTAATGACCCTGCACCTGTTGCAAGTGCTAGTAGTTCTACATTTACACCTGGTGTACTTGCTGCAATTGGTGCTACAATTCCAGCCGCTGTCATCATAGAAACTGTAGCAGATCCAGTCGCAATTCGGATAAGTGCCGCAATTCCCCAGCCTAATAATATCGGTGAAATATGAGATTCTTTCGCCATTTCTGCGATTGTCGTTCCAATTCCAGAATCTAATAATACTTTATTAAATGCGCCGCCTGCACCAATAACTAACAGTATGTTCGCAATAGGCCCAAGGCAATCATTTGTAAATTGTAATACTTTATCCTTTGAGAAACCTTTTGCATAACCAAGACTAAAGAAAGAGTATATCGTTGCAATTAATAACGCGACAATTGGATCTCCAATAAAGTGCAATACTTGCGCAAGTTGACTTGTTTTGTTTAGCGCTACTTCCGCAATTGATGCACCTAGCATTAGAAATACTGGAAGTAAAATTGTAAACAATGTATTTCCGAAACTAGGAAGCTCCTTCTTCTTATCTCTTTCAATAAATTGCTCCGCTATATCTAATGGTACTTCTTTATGTATACGAGCACCAATCCATTTCCCGTAAAGCGGACCTGAAATGATTGCAGTTGGAAGTCCGACGATTAAAGCATATAAAATTGTCTTCCCTACATCTGCTTTAAAAATACCTACTGCTGCCATCGCTGCTGGATGTGGCGGAACGAGTCCGTGTACAACAGATAAACCTGCTACTAGTGGTATACCGATTGTAATAAGTGATACCCCTGTTTCTAACGCAATTGTAAATACTAATGGAATTAACAGTACAAATCCAACCTGGAAAAACACTGGAATCCCTACTAAAAATGCAACGAACATCATTGCCCAGTGAACACGTTTCTTCCCAAAACGATCAATTAATGTGTTAGCAATTCGTTCAGCACCGCCAGATTCGGCCATCATTTTTCCAAGCATCGTTCCTAATGCTAATACTATCGCTAAAAACCCTAACGTATTACCAAGCCCTAGTTTAATAGAATCGATAATCCCTGGATCTTTTGGTGAAGTTCCAATCAATGGCATTCCCATTGCCAGTCCTACACCAATTGCTGTTAAAATTAACGCGACAAACGGATGCCATTTTACTACCGTAATAAGTAAAAGTAGTATGACAACTGCCGCTAGTACGATTCCAACTACCATTTCTCCCCATCCCCCTATTGTTTACGTTGGAAAGCAGCTATACAATCAAATTCTTCTTTCAAGCGATTGTAAAGTCGTTCATACATATAAAACATTTCTAAATATATAGCCGTATTTTCTTTATTCGGTACATGATGATGAACGATATCAATCCAACCCTTTACCTCTTCAAGAGAATCAATTTTCCCTACAGCATATAAAGCAACTGCTGCTGCCCCAAGCGCAGATGCTTCATGACTTTCAGGAACAAGCAATTCTTTTCCCATCATATCGGATAACATTTGTCTCCAAAATGCAGATTTCGCAAAGCCTCCTGAAACGCGTATTTCAGTAAGTGGACCTGTACAATCTCTGATTGCGAGTGCAACAGAATATACGCTCATACAAACACCTTCCATGACTGCACGTATAAAATGTTCTCGTTTATGCTGAAGGTTTATTCCAAAGAATGTACCACGAGCATTTGCATTCCAGTACGGTGCACGCTCTCCAGATAAAAACGGTAAAAATAGCAATCCAGCCGCTCCAGCTGGTACACTTTCCGCATATTTAATTAATAAATCATACGGATCAATGCCAAGTTTCTTTGCTACTTCTTGCTCTGGGCTACCAAATTCATCACGTAACCATCTCAGTAATATTCCGCCATTATTCGTTGGTCCGCCAATCACCCAGTGCTCATCTGTTAATGCGTAACAAAATGTTCTACCTTTTTCATCTGTATTAACACTAGATGAAATTGTTCGAACTGCACCACTTGTTCCTATCGTAATTGCAGCTGAACCAAGAGATATTGCCCCAACTCCTACATTCGCAAGAACACCATCACTTGCACCAATAACAACTGGAGTATCTTCACGAATGCCCATCTTTTGTGCTAATTCTGGTTTCATACCCGATAAAACATATGTAGTTGGCACAGGTGTTGATAATTTTTCTGATGACATATGTAACATCGTTAAAACATCTTCATCCCAGTTTAATGTTTCTAAATTAAATAACCCAGTAGCTGATGCTATTGAATAATCCACTACGTAACGTGAAAACAATTGATACAAAACATATTCTTTAATGGAAATAAATTTATATGCGCTCGCATATAATTCTGGCTCTTCCTCTTTCATCCACAATAATTTAGAAAGTGGCGACATCGGATGAATTGGTGTACCCGTTCGTCTATAAATTTCATGCCCATTCATATGTTGTAATAATTTTTCTGACTGTTTCGTACTTCGATTATCTGCCCAAATAATAGAGCGCGTTAACGGCGCACCGTTTTCATCTACTGCAATTAATGAGTGCATTGCAGTACTAATGCCAATTGAAGAAATATCCTCTGGTAAGACGTTACCTTTTTTGATGGCAACGCTTACAGTTTTATATACAGCGGCACATATTACATCAGGATCTTGCTCAGCCCATCCGACGTTCGGTTGAATAATTGGATAATCCACTGCATGTGACGCAACGACTTTTCCTTTTTCTGTGAACACAACCGTTTTTGTACTTGTGGTACCGATATCAATCCCGATTACTCTCCCCCTTGTTTCCATGCGAATCTTCCCTTCGTTTCTAGCAAAATACGATTTAGTAAACCGTTTACATGAATTAGTATATAAAATATTTTTTCTTTAATCAAGTTTTAAAAAGAAAATTTTTTTCATAACAAAAAATATATCCCCTCATTCCATTTCACTTACATACCAAATTTAAATTTCCCCGCGGTAAAGTTGCGTTATATTCGTTACGCAACACACTCTTTTTCTTTCATTAGCAATACATAGTCCTTCCTTACGTTCTACTCATTTGCATAAAAAAAGTTGAGTAGCAATATTCATTTTTAGGGAGTACTTAACATCAATCTAAGAAAAACACTCGTCCTTTTATCTTAATAAATATAGAATACGTATCCTACTATCAACTTATTAACTTGTAAATATATATTCCATACAATAAAATTTAAAAGTTTTATATTTTTCAGAAAAATAAAACAATATTTTTAGACTTTATTGTATAATGTTGTAAAAAGATGTCGGAGGGATTTAATGTTACAAAAAATATCTCAATTCACAATTAAGCTTTCATCCATTCTTTTATCACTCTTACTATTATTAAATTTACCCTACTTATTTATCACTCAACAAGGATTCACCTTTCAACCAATGTATTTTTTTAATCAGATTGTTACTATGTTAAAACAGGTTTTCTCCCCTGAATCATTGTTGGTTATAGGATCAGACCCAAAGTATGGTCATTTAAAAACAACACCATTATTTCCAACTGTTTTAGAACCTTATCTATATTCATTTACTATATTATTTTTAGCCTTTTTGCTTGCGCTCTTTTTATCATCTAGCATGGCATTTTTTTATTTTTTAGCAAAAGATTATATAAAAAAATGGATAAACCGAATTGTGTTCATATTAGAAGCTGTCCCTGATATGATGATGATGATTTGTTTGCAAATATTTTTCATATGGTTACTACGGAAATTCGGGGAATTACCTGTCACCATTATTTCTTTTAATGAAAATCGAGCTTATTTACTCCCTATTTTATCTTTAGCGGTCTTACCTACATTACAAATGTTTCGGATGATGGTGTTATACATAAAAGAAGAACATGAAAAACATTACGTGGAGGTTGCATATGGCAAAGGCCTTTCATCAAGTTATATACTATGTATTCATTTATTCAAAAATATATCTATCCACTTCTTCCACCATTTAAAAACGATTTTTGTTTTTTTACTGTCTAACTTATTCATTTTAGAATTCGTTTTTAATATGCAAGGCATTATTCAATTTTTATTTAAAAAGGCGTTTATTTCACCACCAGCTGCATTTATCATACTTGTCATGATTATTTTACCGTTTTACGCCATTTTTCAAATCATCTCTTTCATGATGAATAAATGGCAAAAGCAATTGAAAGGAGCAGCTTTATGAAATCTATTTGGAAATCAAAACGCTTTTTAATTGGCTTTACTTATTTATTCATACTTGTTTCAGCTAGTTTTATTTATAGTTGGTTCTTTAAAGAGACCATCCCAAAAGCTCCTCATTTACTTTACAATGACAATAACGAATTGCTTGGAAAGGCTCCCTTTCCACCATCATTAATACCGCCTTTTGGATCGGATCGTTTTGGAGAGTCTGTTTTCTTACAAATTATAGAAGGAGCAAAGTTCACCATTTTATTAGCCGTGGTAATTAGCTTCTTTCGAATTTTATTCGGAACATGTATAGGAATACTCTTAAGTTTATACGCTTCAAAATTCAAGAGATTTTTCCAATCATGCTCAGAAGTTTTTTACTATATTCCTACTTTATTTATCGCATTTATACTCATCAAGCCCGTTAATATTGTAATCGTATCAAATGCTGATAGATTAGATCCAAATATTTCATTTGCGTTTTATCAAGTACTCGTACTTATATTCGTCGCTCTGCCTACACTTTCTTTATATATATCCTCAGAGGTTGACGAATTTATGAAACAAGATTACATTTTAAGTTCTCAATTGCTAGGGGCTAGCCGTTTTCATATTATCAAAAAACACTTACGAGTCTTGTTACTTGATCGCTTATTTGTGTTATTCATGGAACATATTGTCCAAGCGCTCATACTCGTTATCCATTTAGCGTTGCTTGATATTATAATTGGCGGGATCCAAATGCGGGAACTCTATGATGGAGCGCTCAAACCTGTTTCTCTATCTAATGATTGGGCTGGCCTTATTGGATTAAATCGTTATGAAATGAATCTTTCGTGGTGGATTATTTTTTATTCTCTCGCTTCATTCTTTATTACGATTCTATTTATTAAGCTTATGACAATCGGGATTCAAGATGCACTGAAAGCAAGAGATTCGCAAGTTGTAGCAATTCAAACCGTTCCAGATCATAAGAAATTTGTTAAAAGTAAAGATTCTTTTTCGTTTGCAGATAAAGTGAACCTTTAATCATCTCTCATGAATCGGTATTGATATAAAAAGAGCTGATCCCTGTTCAATGCAGGGATCAGCTCTTTTCTGGCGTCTAACTTTTTACATGTCTTTAGCTAGACTCATACTTTTTATATTTAATGTGAATTATTTACAATCACAATTATGCTGTTTAAAATCGATTACCATACGTCCTTGAATTCTACCTTGTTCCATTTCTTCGAATATATTTTGCACTTTATCTAAAGAACAAGTTTGAACGACTGGCACTACTTTTCCTTCTGCACCGAACATGAATGCCTCTTCTAAGTCTTTACGAGTACCGACTAGAGAACCAACGACTTCAATTCCATCTAATACAAGGCGCGGAATGTTTAAATCCATCGTTTCTACTGGTAAACCTACTGCAACGACTTTACCACAAGCACGTACTGCATCAACTGCTGAGTTAAATGCTACTTTAGAAACAGCTGTTACTACAGCAGCATAAGCACCACCAAACTTATCTTGAACAATCTTATCAGCAGGGCCTTGAGAAATTGGATTGATAGTCATATCAGCACCAACCTCTTTTGCTAAGGCTAATTTATCGTCATTAATATCTACTGCAATTACCTTTGCACCAAATACGTTTTTAGCATATTGAATAGCTAGGTTACCTAATCCACCACACCCATAGATGACGATAGGTTGACCAGGTTTAATGTCTGATACTTTTATCGCTTTATATGTAGTTACGCCCGCACATGTGATTGATGATGCTTGAGCAGGATCTAACCCTTCTGGTACTTTCACCGCATAATCTGCTGTAACAATACATTGTTCTGCCATACCACCATCTACTGAATAACCAGCATTTTTAACTTCACGGCAAAATGTTTCTCTACCCGTTACGCAATATTCACAACGTCCACAAGATTGGAACATCCATGCAATACTTACACGGTCACCTATCTTTAGTGAAGTAACATCCTCAGCAATTTTCGTAACAATACCTACACCCTCATGACCAAGAATGCGGCCATCTGTGTTTCCGAAATCATGATTTGCAACGTGTAAATCAGTATGACAAACTCCACAATACTCTACATCTACTAGCGCTTCACCTGAGTGTAACGGACGTAATTCCTTTTCAATAACTTCAATGTTTGCTTTACTATTTTTATTAACTACTACTGCTTTCATATGTGATCTCCCCTTTAGTGTTTTAGAATTTTAATGAGTACATCTCAAAACTTCTGTCTTCACTGATTTGGCTCATCATTATGCCAAATTTAAATGTTCAATCATCATTACACGTTCATCATAACATGTAATTTTAAAAGCTTATTGTTAAATATTGAACAATATTTGAATTATTAACCAAATATTTATTTGAAGGAAAAACTGAAATTACATCTATGTATATAGTTTATTAGAGCTCTACGCGGGAATACAAGACTCCATTAATACAGATTTTTCAAAACAGGAAAATCTATAGTCATCAAATTTTAATAACAGACCATTGACCAATATAAAAAGCCCTTCATCTGAAGGACTTTTTATATTCGTTTCATCGAAATTGTTTCACGTATACTTTGTAAATTTTGCAACGTTTCTTCTTGACGCTGTAACGATAACCCAACGTATAAAGTATCTAATAAACTTAACTGTGCTAATCTTGATGAACTGGCTTCTGTGCGGAATTCCGTCTCACGTGTTGAAGTATATAATGTAATATCAGCAAGTTGACTTAATGCGGATTTCTGATAGCTCGTAATTGCAATAATGCGAGCTCCCCTTGCTTTTGCTACTTCTAACGCTTCCAGTAACCCTTTATTGCTACCAGAATGAGAAATTCCAATGACCACAGCTTCTTTCGTAAGTAAACCCGCACCCATAATTTGAAAATGTGAATCTGTATGAGCAATACAAGAAATACCCGTTCTCATAAATTTATGATATGCATCCATCGCAATAATACCAGAACCACCATTTCCATAAAACTCAATACGGCTTGTATCTTGCAATACTTTTACAGCTTTCTCTAGCGCTGTATCGTTTAGCAAATGTAATGTATCTTGCAGTCCTGTAATATGCGAATGAAAAACTTTTTTAGCAACGGTTACCATACTATCTTCCGCCGATACTTCTTCATGAATATTTTGCATAGGAGTATGTACAATTTCACGAGCTAATGTAATCTTTAAATCTTGAAACCCTTGAAATCCAAGGTGCTTACATAAGCGGAATATCGTAGCTTCAGAACTATTCGTAACTTCAGCTAATTCTGTAATAGATTTATGTACAACATCTTGTGGATGTTCCAATATATGTTCTGCAATACTTCGCAATTTCGGTGATAAACCGTTTAACGAAGCCTGAATCTTTCCAATACCACTTCTTGTTCCTGGCATAGCATATCTTCCCCTTCCATCGTAACTTTATTGTACCTAATTATCGAAAGAAGAAAAACCTTTATTTGGCACTACTATAAATTGAAACTTTAATCAGTGAGAGTATTGTACATCTCCCACTGATTGTTAACCCGCAAATAGCGGGTTAACTCTATATACTTCTATATATTCTTCCATAACATGGTACTCCGTTATTCATACTTACGATTCCCCTCATGTTTCACCGCATATAATGCAGCTTGCGTACGATCATCTACTTCCAATTTAGCTAAAACATTTGAAACGTGTGTTTTCACAGTTTGTTCTGTAATATGAAGCTCTGCTGCAATTTCTTTATTACTACGCCCTTTCGCAATTTCACGAAGTACTTCTTGCTCTCTTTTCGTTAACATGGAAAAAGGATTTTCTTTTTCTTTCTTGACTGCTGACCGTCCTAATAGTGCCGGTGTTACTTTCGGATGAAAATTCGCATTTCCTTCATGTACTGCAATGATAGAAGCGACAAGTTGCTCAGGCTGTACTTCTTTTAATTGATAACCATCTGCTCCAGCTTCCAGTGCTGGTAAAACATAATCTTGCTCTGAAAAACTACTTAATATAAGTATCTTTATTGTTCCATCATATTGTTTTATCCGTTTTGTTGCTTCAATACCATCCATCTTCGGCATTGATAAATCCATTAATACTACATCTGGTCTTTCCGTTCGGACGAATGTTAATGCCTCTTCACCATTTTCCGCTTCCCCAACTATTTCAAATTCTTCTCTCGTTTTCAAAAAGAATACAAGTCCTCTTCGAACGATATGATGATCCTCAACTAGTAGTAATTTTATCTTCAACCTTCTTCTCCCCTTCAAACTGGCAATTGAATTTCAATTTTCGTACCCTTTTTCAGCTCAGTTTTTATTTGAAATGATCCCCTCATTAACTGAATACGTTCCTTCATACTTTTTAAACCGAGCGCTGACTCTCTTACGTGATCTTGTATAAATCCTATTCCGTTATCCTCTATGTAAAAATACAACTGATTATTTTCTATTTTTAAAAGAACATTTACCTTTTCACATGAAGCGTGTTTTTTACAATTATGTATAGCTTCCTGGCTAATACGCCATAAAACTTCTTCTATTTCATCTCCAATTGAAACCATTCCATCAATTCGAACTTCCACTTGAATCCCTAACAACTTTCCGTAATTTTTAATTGCCTCTGCTAAACCTTTCTCTAATCCTTCCGGTCTTAATTGCCAAATTAAAAGTGTCATTTCTTGTAATGCTTCTTGTGATAACTCTCCAATATAACTCAACATGTCTTGCAAGTCTCTATCTTGCGTCATATTTAGAGTACCTTTTGCTGTTAGCATAATAGAAAATAACAATTGTTTTACTGAATCATGTAAATCACGAGCTAATCGATTTCTTTCAGCTACCACTACATATTTACGTTCTTTCTCTACTAACTGAATACGTTGTATTGTCGTTCCTATTTGAAATGCAATCGATTCTAATAATGCTAATTCTTCCTCTGAAAAATGTGTTTTTTGAGGCGAGGCCACATTTAATAGACCAAATTTCTCCGATCCAGACCTAAGGGGAATCGTCGCATGATGCGTTACATCTTCGGTCTCTCCCCAATTACATTCAATCGCATCCTCTATTCGCTTACATTCAATAATATTTGTCGCTTTTTCCAATCTGCCATTCACAAAGCGCTCTACACACCAACAGTCTCCTTCACACATTGGCTTCTTCTCTTGCCACGTAAGAGCTGGCGGTAAGTTTTCATCTACAAGCATACGGTGCTTTCCGCTTTCATCGATAAAGAATATCCACCCTGTTTGTAAATTCATAACTTGTAACAATGTATGTAACACTTTTTCTAACATGTCCTGTAAGTCTGTTGCTTCATTTAATAATTCAGCAATTGCTTTTAATGCTTCTAAACGATGCATCTCTTTTTCTTCAAAGTTCATTTTCATCACCAACTACCATTATAACATTAAGAAATTTCTAAATTCTACAAATTAAAAAGAGCCAAATTCCTTCGGCTCTTTCTTAATCTCAATCATTTTATTATTATTTTTCTATCCAATGTTGGATGCAGAATTTTTGTTAACAAACTGTTCTACTTTAACTATCCGATAAAGATTTTCCAGCACGGGCATGCTGTAAGCTTTCAGTAGTAACGACCATATTTGCTGCTGGCATCTGCACTTGATTCTTATGGAACATAGACATTAATTCAAATCTTACTTGTCTAGAAGTTTCAAAATAATCTTCTGGCTTTATTAAACCTGTAATACAAAATTCATATCCAACGTATTTAAGATTCGGATTTAAATCTGTAACACCAACATATTTAAACGGCTCAACAGCTTCATCCTCTACTTTATAAAGACTTGGGGCCAATTTTTCATTACAATTCACACAAACTTCTTCCAACAATTCCTTAACTCTTGTAGGATCTTCCTGATAACTTACCGTAATCCGTTCAATTACGCGCATCCATCCTTTATTAAAATTTTGTATCGTTCTAATCTCTCCATGCGGTATCGTAAGAAGTTTTCCGGACCATTCACGAATTTGCATAAAACGAATACTAATTTCCTCAATTGTTCCTGAATTTGTTCCGTTAAAAGTAACAAAATCGCCAACACGAAACTCTTTGTCCGCTAATCGCGCAAAGCCTAATATTACATCTTTTAGCATCTGTTGTGCAGCAAAACCGATAACAACACCCGCTATCCCTGCACCTGCAATGATACTTTTTATATCTACAAATTGGCTAATTAAATATATGATTAGACTGATGATGATGATATATCTAAAAATAGATCGAATCACACTTTGAATTGTTTGCTCTACCTCTTCATCAAAAAAGCTTGATTTCCTAAAAAACCAATCAATAATGCGATTAATTACAAAAGAGATAATGATTAGTACTATAGCAAATAGTAAAAATCTTAAAAGTAAAAACTCTCTTACATAATTAAAAAATTCTTCAGTATACGTTAATAAACTCATCCATCCACACCCTTAACTAATGAAAATTTCATGAAAAACTAATTTATTGCCATACCTTTTGATTTCCTTAAAACTTGTTACACTTTCTTCTATAAATATACCCTTTTTTATTATCTAAAGGGAGATAACAATAGAATTTTTTATAAATGACTTTATGTTAAGACCTCAATACTTACCTAAACAAAAAGGGGAATATTAACACAACGCCGAATTGTTCATTTGAAAATATTTTGACTCGCGGAGGTTAACTAACAATGGGCTATATCGAAGAACTAAGAGAAGTTATTGGATCAAGACCACCCAATCTAGCTGGCGTTGCTGTAGCTGTTTTCAATGAACAAAGACAAATATTACTACAACAAAGACGAAATGGTGTTTGGGGTGTTCCCGGTGGATTCGTTGAACTTGGCGAATCAACAGAAGAAGCCGGAAGACGAGAAGTGCTTGAAGAAACAGGGATTGAAATAGGCTCTTTACAGTTAATAAGCGTATTTTCTGGAAAAGACTTTTTTGTGAAATTACCAAACGGAGATGAATTTTATCCTATAACAATTGCATATCTTTGCAAAGACATTATAGGTGGTACGTTGAAAGCTGATGGATTTGAATCCTTACATGTACAATTTTTTGATTTAAATGCGTTACCAGAAAAAATAAGTCCGTTTATAAAAAAACTAATCGAACAAAATATCGTTTCTATTTAAACGTAAAAAAGAGACCTTTTTTAAAGGCCTCTTTTTCACTTCACTTCTGCGTTTAAACAAGATTGAAAATGTCCTAGTGCATATTCATGCCCTTGCTCATTAAAAGATGCAACCGCCTTTTCAAAAACTACAATTTTAAATCCTTTATTATAAGCGTCTACGGCTGTGTGAAGAACACAAATATCAGTACAAACACCTACAAGATGTACTTCTTCTATTCCTCTTTCTCGTAACTTCATCTCTAAATCTGTTCCTGCAAATGCACTATATCGTGTTTTATCCATATAATATACATTTTCTGCATTTTTATATGTTTCGTACACATCTTGTAATTCACCAAACAAATCTCTTCCATTTTTACCAGCTATGTTATGAGGCGGGAATAATTTTGATTCTGGATGGTATACATCGTTTTCTTCATGTTTATCAATCGCAAAAACAACGTAATCTCCATTTTCAATATATCGCTTCGTTATATGGACAATTTCCTTCTCAATTTCTTGTCCTGGTTTCCCGCATGTTAAAGCACCTTTTTCAGCTACAAAATCATATGTATAATCAATATTAATAAGAGCTCGTTTCATAACTACTATCTCCCCTTCTTCTGTTTCACAGTAAACAATAGAAAATTTGTTATTACGACATCATATGTACTATTCGACATTTCAAATGAAATACCTATATTTTTCTCTCAAAACTTACCTTAATCCGAGTTTATCACAAAAAAGATAAATAATGATAAAACAAATAGCTCCTATTAACAAATCATGAATTTGAATGGCCTCTTGTATCGTAAACCAAATTACCGACATCATTATACTAATCAAGATGATACGAATACATCGATTCACACCTTCAACCTCTTTCTCTGCCCTAGTAATAACAAGTGAGTTCTTCCTACTTAATCGTATTAGAAAACGAAACAAGTTATTCACTATTACATCCGCTAGTCCAAACAAAAAAGCACACTACTTTTTGAGTAATGTACTTTTTATTCTTCTTATGACGCTGGTTTTGTTTCAAATGTTGCTTGATTTAAACTAATAACCTTTCCTTTTGGGTCATTGTTTTCATACTGTATTGCAGTAATCGTATGACTACCAGTCTCAAGCGTCTTTTCTTTTAATTGCACTGTTGTCTGTGTTGTACTAGTAACTTGATGTTTATCTGAATACACTTGATCTACAAATATAAATGTTTCTTTATCATTTTGAAAATTAGAAAGCTCTAATTCAACATGTTGAATTAAAGTATCCTTTTTGATGAATACAGTTGGTATATTGCCATTTTCAGAAGTACCATCCGGTGTAATGACTTTTACTTTTCCTTCTCCGACTGGTACTGCTCCTTCAGGAAATGCAACTATATTCTCATTACTTGCGTTTACAACTTGTTCTTCCTGCTTTGATTGCGCATCCTCTTTTTCTTGTGGAGCACCACAACCGGCTAATAACAATACAGACAATCCAGTGATTATGAATTTTTTCAAAATTCATCCCCCCTGTCATTTCATTATAATTTATTATACAAAAATAACTTTTTAATTTTAAGACTATTTTCAACACTTTCATGAACAAATAGAATCTTGCTCACGATTAATGTATCATACTTTCCTTAATAGAACATTAATTTTTTTTATGAAATAAATAGTAATTCCTTCTTATCTATCATTTTAGCCCAACAAATGAATTACATACCTATCCAAAATAAAAAGACATTGTTCATTCAATGTCTTTTTATCTTACGCTTTAAAAAACAAATGTTGTAATCTCATCTACTTCTTTTCTTGGAAGTTTCTTTGGCTTATCTTTCGGAAAACCGAGTGAAATAACCATGTTTATTTTTTTTTCAGGCTCAATTTGTAAATATTGTCGTAGTTCATCTTGAGCTAACAATACCGGTCCTGTCATTGGACAAGTACCAAGTCCTTTGGCATGTGCAGCCAACATTAAGTTTTGTGCCGCTAAACAGCTACTCTTAATTCCTTCTTCTTCCCAAACTGAATCTGGAACAAAAGCAATTGGATCAAATATCTTTTCGCGAAATTTTGATTCATATGGCGTTGCCAAACACACGATTAATACTGGTGCCTCCGAGAAAGCTGTTGCATATGGTCCGAAAGAACGGGTAAGTAATTTCCCTGCCTTCTCTTCTCCGTTTTCTGTGGCTTTTGCCGCAAGTTTATGTAATGCATCCCATGTCATTTGCTCAATTTCTTTAATTTTCTCTCGGTTCATAATGACCAAGAACTCCCATGTTTGTGAGTTCGTATCACTCGGTGCATAACGAGCACAATCAATAATTTCTTTTATGTCACTAATGGATACTTCTTGTTCTGTGAACTTCCTAACACTTCGTCTACCGTGAATTACTTCTTTAAAATCTTCATAATTCATACATTAAATCCCCTTTTTACAGCGTTTTCAAATCTTGTCCTATGCTTGAATTATATCATGAAAAAAAGCTGGAGGAATACCAGCTTTTTTCTTCAATATTAGTTCGTAACTTTAAACAAACGAATACTTTCTTCATATGCAACTTGGAGTTTTTTTGTAATTGTTCCTCTTTCGCCGGTCCCAAACTGTTCATCACCAATTTGAACGACTGGGAATATTTCAAGTGGTGTCGCTGTAAAGAAGCATTCATCAGCCTCATATACTTCTTGTAGTGAAAACTCTCGTTCTTCTACCTCAATATGTAACTCTTTCGCTAATGAAATAACATAGTGACGTGTAATGCCATGTAGAATGAAATTGTCAGCTGGATGTGTAATCAATTTATTATTTTTCACAATAAAGAAATTTGAATGACAGCCTTCCGTTACAATTCCATCACGTACTAATATCGCTTCTTGATATCCTTGTTCGTTTATTTTATTTTTAATCATAATATTAGGTAGCAAGTTTAAAGATTTTATATGGCAAAACTTCCAGCGTATATCCTCTTCTACAGTAACTTTTATTCCTCGTTCCATAGCAGCAATCGGCCTTGGAAACGAAACAATATTTGCAAAATAAGTTGGTTGCATATTTGACTCATAAACATGATTACGTGCTTGAGCACCTCTTGATATTTGCAAATATACATTCCCATCTTCTTGAAATTGATTTTTTTCAATCATTTCATGTAACTCTTCGACTAACTCTTCCTTAGTAAACGGTGGGATTAGTTTTATTTCTTCCATAGAATTAAAGAATCGTTCCAAATGTAGATTTAATAAATGTGGCTTCCCATCATATAGTCTAAATACCTCGTATATACCATCACCAAATTGAAAGCCTCTCTCCTCTAATGGAATCATCGGCTGTTCTTCCTTCGTATTTACAATTCTTCCGTTAAATAAAATCCAATCTTTATGAGTAGCTTTCATTTTTTCCCACTCCTTTATTCCATGATTGGTATAATTGTACAACTTATTCACACTCAAAAGAAGGAATTTTCTGTGTTTTTATAAATAAAAAAGTACATCACTCATTTAAAGTGATGTACCGGGCCATTCCTCTATTTCAGAAAATATTTTTCAATATCATCTAACATACGGTTTGCAGCTACAATACCACCTGCTGTATTCCAAATCACTTCATCTACTTGGAATACTTTATTATCTTTAGAAGCTTGTAACTGTTTAAAGAGCGGATCTTCTATCCATTCTTTTGCTAACGTGTTTCCTTCATTATTCTTATCCCCATCTTTATCTGATGTGAAATAGAATAAATAGTCCCCGTCCATATTTGGAATTTGCTCTTTTGTAATTCCTTTTATCGCAAATTCATCTTTATCTTGTAGTGCTGGTCGTTTAAACCCAATATCATTTAATACAACGCCTGAGAATGAATTTTTTTGATAAATACGAACATCACCTGGGACGAAGCGAATAATGGAAACTTTAGAGTTAACTTTATCTCCTAGTTGTTCTTTTATTGATGTAATACGCTTTTTATAATCATTAAGAGCATTTTGCCCTTCTTTTTCTTTATTTACAGCTTTTGTATAAAGCGTAAAGTTTTCTTTCCAATCACCGCGCAATGTTTCAGCATATACAGTTGGCGCGATTTCTTTTAACTGCTCATATATTTTTTCGTGACGCATTTTATTTCCGATAATTAAATCCGGCTGAAGCTTCATTACTGCCTCTAAATTAATATCACGCTCAGTTCCTACTACTTTCGTATCTTTTAACTCTTTTGCTAAATGAGGATACCATTCATCACCAGCTCGTGGTTTTGTCGTTCCAACTGGCGTTACTCCAACAGTTAAAAGTGCTTCAGCACCTTCATTTGTTAAAACGACAACTCTTTTTGGCGTACCATTTACTGTCGTTTCGCCCATTGCATGTTTTATCGTATATGAATCTTTTACTTTAGCTGATGTACCTTTATCTTTCTTCTCTTCTTCTTTACTGCACCCTGCAATTATGACCATTAGTAACATAACGCAAAGCATAAGAATATTTTTAGTGCGTGTCATAAATCCTCCTAGTTGAAAATGATTTTCAATTACATTTACAAGACTAATGTATCTCTCATACATTGTCAATACGTATATCAGAAAACTTTTTCAATATATATAATTTAGATCTCATTTTTATTCAAACTATTACTTATTTGTTAACCATATTTTTTAACCGTAACATATGAAAAAGAAACGGACATAAGAAAGTAATTGTAATTCCAGTCAATACATAACGTAAATAATACATATCAGGTATTACAAGTACAAATAAAAAAAACGCCTTATGTAAGGCGGTTTCTATCATTTTGCTTTAACCAATTTAAAATAAATATATACGATTGATAGTGAATATAACGTATGCAAAATAAAAGAAATAAAAGGGCTATTCCAGTGCTACTATACAGCAAGCCAAACTTTAAAAAAATATTTAAAAGTGGCGGAAAGTTCGTTATGTTTTGTAATGTAATAAGCATACTAAATAAAAGGAAAAAAACTGGAGCATATTGTAATTCATACGGCTTTCTCTTCTTATTCATTCTTTTTCGAATAAACATATGAATTAGCTCTGCTACTAAAAAACAGCCTCCAATTAATACAAGACCAGAAGTCATCGTCATACATCCACCTGCCTTATATTTATCCCGCATAACTACTCATCGTTATATTTTCTTCACATATATTCCGTCTTCCACATTAAATCCAAAACTCTCTATGAAAGATCTCGCTTGTTCTGTTAATTCCGTTTGTAATACCTTTATCTCTTTCACATCTCTTTCTTTCATCATCGTTTCAAATGTAAAATACGTATTTGTCCCATAACCGTAACTTTGATAATCAAAGTGAATAATTAATTGAGATAAAATCGCACTATCTTCTTGTACACTATAGTCTATTACACCGATATATGTATCATCAACTTTCACACAGTACTGTACTTGATGCTCAGTTAAACTATGTGAGCGAAACATTTCTTTAACAACGTTTTCATTTCCTACATTTACTTTTTCAAACGTAATCATATGTTGTCCATCCTTTTACTATTATTGTATCAATAATACGTCCTATTTATGAAAAAAACCTTAAGACCATATGCGATCTTAAGGTTTTTCTTATTAAACTAAGCTATACGCACGTTTCGTTTCTTCGTGGAACTTATTCGTATCGTATTTATGCTCAACATAAATTTGATGCCATACCATAAACGCAAGTACAGTCCAAATCTTACGGCTATAATCGCCTTTATCAGCACAATGTGCTTCCAGTAAGTTTAATACATACTGTTTGTCGATTAAATGATCTGTTTTGCTCTCATTTATAATATTGATAGCCCAATCATGCATTTCGTCTTTTAACCAGTGACGAATTGGTACTGGGAATCCAAGTTTTTTACGATCTAATACGTGATCTGGAACGATTCCGCGTGCTGCTTCACGTAAAATAGCTTTCGTAGTTCCGTTAGCAATCTTAAATTCAGTTGGAATTTTAGATGCAACATCGAATACTTCTTTATCTAAGAATGGTACACGAAGTTCTAATGAGTTTGCCATTGTCATTTTATCAGCTTTTAATAAAATGTCACCGCGTAACCATGTGAACATGTCAATGTACTGCATTTTACTTACATCATCATAATCTTTAATCTCGTTATACAATGGTTTCGTGATATCCATATAGTTAACACTTTCATTGTAATACTTCATTAATTCCGCTTTCTCTTCTTCACGGAAGATTTTCGCGTTTCCATAGTAACGCTCTTCAATTGGCGTACATCCACGCTCTAGGAAGCTCTTTCCTTTAAAGCCTTCTTTAAGAGCACCACTTAATGCTTTTAGAACGCTCTTACCTGGGCTAGGAATGTAAGAGAACATTTTCAGTGAGTTTGGCTCACGATAAATGTTATAACCACCAAATAGCTCATCTGCCCCTTCACCTGAAAGTACAACTGTTACATGTTTACGCGCCTCTTTTGCAACGAAGTACAATGGTACAGCTGCTGGATCTGCTAAAGGATCATCCATATGCCAAATGATTTTTGGGAACTCATCCATAAACTCTTTCGCTGAAATGAATACGTTATGGTTTTTAACGCCTAATTTCTCAGCAGTTTCTTTTGCAACATCAACTTCACTGAAACCACGTTGCTCAAAACCAACAGAGAATGTTAATAGATTCGGATTCATTTCTCTTGCGATAGATGCGATGATAGATGAATCGATACCACCAGATAAGAATGAACCTACTGGTACATCACTGCGCATATGCACTTTTACTGAATCATATAACACATCACGAATTGCTTGGATATGTTCTTCTTTCGTTGCACTTGAAGCATTGAAATAAGGTTTCCAGTAACGATGGATTTCCATCTCTTTACCAATTTCTTTTACGAAATAATGACCCGGCTCAATTTTATTAACATCAATTGTTAATGTTTCTGGCTCTGGACCATATTGGTACGTAAAGTAATGTTGTAATGACGTTGGATTAACGCCTTTATCTTCCATCACATGCATAATACTTTTCTTCTCAGATGCGAAGAATGTAGTATCACCTTGTTGTGCAATGTATAAAGGTTTAATACCGAAATGATCACGTGCACCGAAAAGTTTCTTCTCTTCACGATCCCAAATCATAAATGCAAACATACCACGAAGATAGTCTACACATTTTTCTTTCATATGTGCATACAATGCAATGATAACTTCTGTATCAGATTGCGTTGCAAACGTTGCACCTTTTTCAAGTAACATTTCACGTAATTCTACATAGTTGTAAATTTCACCATTAAAAATAATTACATATCGATCATTTTCATAAGTTAGCGGCTGATGTCCTGCCTCTAAGTCAATGATACTTAAACGGCGGAAGCCAAATTGTACATGTTCATCACGAAAATATCCTTCGTCATCTGGACCGCGGTGGAAAATCATCGTGTTCATATTTTCAAATTGATGTTTTTCTGTTTCTGAAAACTCTCTAGGGTTTTCACATAAACATCCTACAAAACCACACATACTTCTTACCCTCTTTCAGTTTTCATTCTGTCTCTATACTACTATATCAACCCTATTTATACTAGCATAATCAACTGAATATGGCGACCAAAAACTATAAAAAAATCACTCCATTTCACATTTTTAACAATTTTTTATGAAAACATGAAAATTAGGCAATCACCTTTCTCCGCTTTTGTCATATGATATTGCAAATTGATTTCTAGGAGGGAATAACCATGAGTGAAGAAAAAAAAGACTCTTCTCGCCCACCGGTTCGCAATTATTTAAAGCAAATTGATGATTTCTTCGAGCAAACACCACTTCGCAATGTAATTGCTGATTTAAATCATTTTTTCCAAAAAGGAAACCGTTTATTAACATTCCCTGTAGATTTATACGAAGTTGGTGAAGAACTCGTTGTTACAGCTGAACTACCAGGTATACAAAAAGAACAAATTCAAATTGAAATACAAAGTGAATACTTAAAAGTCTCTGTAAAAGAAGAGATACTTGAAGAGGCTGAAGAAGAAACATCTCATAACTATTATCGCCGAGAGCGTTCCATTTCAGAAGCATCCAGATTGATTAAATTACCATACTCAATTAATAAAAAAGCAGCGAAAGCTTCATATCAAAATGGCGTGTTAGAAATTCGGGCACCAAAACTTCCACAACAACATGACATTTTATCCATAGACTAATGTAAAAAAAGAAGGGTGCTTTCATCGGCACCCTTCTTTTCAATCCGCTAATCGCTTCATATCACGTATAATGTCTTCATACGGCGTATTGCTAATACCACTATACTTTTTCATTACTTTTCCGTTTTGATCAATTAAATAAAACGATGTGCCATGTATAACTTGACCATTCTCAGGTTTATCTACAAGTGATTGGAAATTATCTTTTGAAAACTTCGTAATATCCTCTAACGAATAACCTGTTAACAAATTCCAGTTACTAGTATCCTCTGTAAACTTTTGAATGAAAGCCTTCAGGTTCTCCGGCTTATCAAGGTCTGGATCTACACTAAACGAAACAAACTGAACGTCTAATTTCTCTTCTTTTGCCATCTTTTGCAGTTTTGCCATATTAGCAGTCATTGGTGGACAAACTGTTTGGCAATTTGTGAACATAAAGTCAGCAACCCAAACTTTTCCTTTTAAATCTTTTGTACCAAATGGCTTTCCATCTTGATTTGTAAATTGGAAAGTTTCTAAATCCCAATTCAATGGTTTACGAAGCTTTGAACCTGATCCACTACATCCAGCAAGTACAAAGAGACAAAATACAACCATAAGACCAATTATTTTTTGATAACGCTTCATTAATAAACCTCTTTTCTCTATCCTAAATTTAAATAGGTTATGTTTATCATAACAAAAGTTAACACTACGAGAAAATTGTTTACTACATTTGTTCACGAAATCGTACGAATTTACGTATGTTACTTCTTTATTTCAAGCGAATTACTAGACAAAATATATTTTTTACTATTATTTCTCTAAATAGAAGTTGCAAAAACTAAATTTATTGTTACTATTGTAAACCCATCCCCCTATTTTTTAACAATTCCTTAAACATTCATCCATGTTATACACTGTATTCCTTAACAACATTTCGGTACAATACAATTACAACGATTTTAAATGAGGTGATGTTCATGACAAAACGTTATGAAAACATGGATAATGTGAGCACAAAAAAATCAATTCGTTCCTTTATACGTTGGCGAAAAGAGCGAAAGCAAAATAAAAAGGATTTTTCATTTTTAGTAGAACAATCACCTGTTAAACAAAGTAAATTTCTACAAAACAACTTTGAAAAGACGACTGTGACTTGGATTGGTCATTCTACATTCCTTATACAAACGAACGGTCTAAATATATTAACAGACCCAGTATGGGCTACTAAATTAAAATTAGTTCCAAGACTTACTGAACCTGGTCTTTCTATACAAGAACTACCTAAAATCGATATTGTCCTCATTTCGCACGGTCATTATGATCATCTAGATTTTTCAACGCTTCGCCAGCTAAATGATGATGTTCTATACCTAGTACCTATTGGACTAAAAAAATTATTTACTCGTAAAAAATTCACTCGTGTAGAAGAATATAATTGGTGGGGAAATACAAACATTAATAATGTTTCCTTTCACTTTGTCCCTGCTCAGCACTGGACGAGAAGATCGTTATTTGATATGAATACCTCTCACTGGGGTGGATGGATTATTAATAATGAAATAACGAAAGAAACTATTTATTTTTGTGGAGATAGTGGCTATTTCCAAGGTTTCAAAGAAATTGGCAAACGCTTTTCCATTGATATTGCTCTTATGCCAATTGGAGCTTATGAACCCGAATGGTTTATGAAAGTATCTCACGTTTCACCTGAAGAGGCAGTGCAAGCCTATTTAGATTTAAACGCTATACACTTTATACCGATGCATTACGGAGCTTTTGCCCTTGCCGATGAAACACCGCGTGAGGCTATAACAAGGCTTCGGAACAATTGGAATTTACGTATGCTACCGTGGGAACAACTGCATGTACTCTTTTTAGGTCAAACTTTCACTTATAATAACGTAACAAATGATAAACAGGTAAATGAAAAAAGCGAAACGTTACATGTATAACATAACTACTTATTTTCTATATCCAACATATAATATAGAAAATCATAAAGTGAAATTTTAATCAGTGGGTGTTTTCTATGAATGAATATTTACAGACCCGCTATATCATTAGCGGTAGTACCTGTATAGCCCTTCTTATTTCTTACTTTCTATTCACATAAAGTGAAGCTTTAATCAGTGGGGCTTCATCCCCCACTGATTATTAGCTCACACCAATCGGGCATTTACGGACCGTTAATCTCCCGCGTAACTTCTTTTCTTTATGTAGGGAGTCCTACTGTCCGTAAATAGCGAGATAAAAAAGCTACTTGAAAATATATTTCAAGTAGCTTTTTTATTACTCTGCTAAATACATAAATCCGATTGCACCTGGACCTGTATGAGTACTAATAATAGGCGTTGTAAAGAAAATTTCTGATTGAGCAAATCCACTCACCTTTTCAACAGCCGCTTTTACATTTTCAGCTAACGGAATTGCTTTCGCATGTGGAATTGCAACAGCTTTTACCACTTTTCCAGCTGTATCTTCCTCAAATAACTTAGCTAACGTTTTTACAATTTGACCTTGGCTACGCACTTTCGTTACAGGGTTATAAACACCATCTTCAAGGCTAGCAATTGGCTTTATATTAAGTAGTGAACCGATAAACGCTTTTCCTTTACCGATACGCCCACCCTTCACTAAGTTTTCTAATGTATCTACTACTACATATAAACGAGTATTCTTTCTCACTTCATCTACACGTTTTAAAATTTCTTCTAGTGAGCGTCCTTCATTTGCCATTTTCGCAGCTTCAACTACTTGATATGCTAAAGCATGTGTAATAAATTGCGAATCAACAACTGTTACTTTTGTATCGGTCATTGATGCAGCACTATTTGCAGTTGCCACAGTACCACTCATTCCACTAGTCATATGAATGGAAAGTACTTCACTTCCATCTTCACCTAACTTGTCATACATTTCTACAAATGTACCCATTGCTGGTTGTGATGTTTTTGGTAGTTCTTCTGATTTAATCATTTCTTCAATAAATTCATCCGGTTGTAGATCAACGCGATCTAAATATGTTTGTCCATTTACAGAGATTGATAATGGTAAAACATGAATGTCATACTTCTCAATTACCTCTTGTGATAAATCTGCCGTTGAATCTGTTACAATTTTAATTTTTTGCATATTATATTCTTCCCTTTCCAATACGCTCTCCCTGTTATTATACTAGTATTCCCATTGCTTTCAACAATTTGGAACGAAATTTAATCAAATTAATTATATTTTTATACCTAAAATGAAAAAGACAGAGCTCCTAACCCTGTCCACACTCTATATCATGCATTTTTTTCAAGAGTATTTGTTTTATATACATTTAAATAATCATTCCACTTCAAACAATTTTGTAAATATTCACGGAAAGAATACGAAAATCTTGGGTGTTTTTGTTTTTGAATTTTTGCAATAAATAATTGAAGACGAGACTGAATTAGAAACGACAATGGATGCTGCGCCTGTAGAACAGGGATTTCAAATATTTTAATACAATCCCCTGTTGAATGAGTGAAATAAAAACTTTTCGTAATCACAATATCAATCCTCTTTTTCATTGGATTTTGAACTTCTTCTACTTTACGCTGTAACACGTTGTTTAAAGTGGAGACTCCTGTGAATACAAAAGTATCCTTAGACAATCTCTGTAGTTCTTATGGCTAGAAGATTTATACTCTATTCATCTCCACCTAATCCATCCCCCATCCTAAATTTCTAATAAGACGAGGACTCGTTATCCGTATATTGCTTAATATATTCAGTATAAACTTATAAAAGCGCAAAGTTTGTCTAAATTTTGGAGATTCTATAATTTTTTTCTTCTCTATATTGTATACGTTTATAGCTAGAGTATAACAAATAAATAAAAAAAGTGCCTTTATAACGAGGCACTTTTCGACTGGATTTCTTCTTCTCTTTTCTCTTTTCGCTTACTAACAATCTTTGATAAAGCAATACTAATTTCATAAATACAAATAAGTGGTACCGCAACTAAACTATGAGATAAAAAATCTGGCGGTGATATACACGAGGCAATGATAATCAATGCTACGTAAGCATACCTTCTTATTTTTATTAGAAATTCCGCCGTCAATATTCCAATACTCGTTAAAAACATGACAACTACAGGCAATTCAAAAATTACAGCAAATGGAACTGTTAAATTAAGAACAAAATGAAAATACTTTTCCGTCGTAAACATCGTATTAAACATTTCATTACCTATCGTAGTTAAAAAATGAAATAAAAACGGCATTACAACGAAATATCCAAAACATAAACCTGCAATAAATAATATAGACAATACCGGTATATACAATACTGTCATCTTTTGTTCATTTGGATGTAAACCCGGTTTTACAAATAGCCAAATTTGTATAGCAGCAAAAGGAATTGTACAAACGATAGCAAATACTGTAGCAATCGAGAAAAAAATCCACAATACATCACTTGGACCGAGAACAGTTAATTTCATTGGTAAATCTTTTACAAGCCAAAAATAAATATCCTTCGTAAAAGTAAACCCAACAATTAAAAATAGTACAAAGGATAGCACTGTATATATTACTCGTTTGCGAAGTTCAACTATATGTTCTACTACGCTCATTTCCCGATCTTCCATCTCGTTCACCACACTTTATTTATCCATTACAAGGAAAATTTATTACATTTTTTCTTTCTTTTCCTTCTCTTGAAATGCATCATCAGTCAATTCTTTCGTTGATTTTTTAAATTCTTTTAACGTTTCCCCTAAAGCCTTTCCGATTTCCGGCAATTTTTTCGGCCCAAATAAAATAAGTACAGCTACTAAAATTAAAATTAATCCTGGAAAGCCAATATTTGAAAACATTTCTCCATCCCCTTTATTAGTAGATTCCTTGTCCTACTATTGCATAATTTTATTTTGTCAAAAAAGTTTGAAAACGTCAACAAAACCATTGTCTTTTGTCAAAAAAATTCAAAAATATAATCAATTATACAAATTTCATTTTCTATTGCTCTTGTGTATGATATGGTAAGGGAAACGACATATTATTTTATGATAGTAGAAAGGATTACCATTATGACTGAAAAAATGACACGAATGACGCAATTTGTGAAAGAAGAAATTGCAAATGCAATTACACATGGTATCGGTGCCATTTTAAGCATCCCTGCCTTAATCATATTGATTATTCATGCCTCTAAGCATGGTACCGCATCTGCTGTTGTTGCATTTACGGTTTATGGTGTAAGCATGTTCTTACTGTATTTATTTTCGACATTGTTACATAGCATCCACCATCCAAAAGTAGAAAAATTATTTACTATACTAGACCACTCAGCCATTTATTTATTAATCGCTGGCACATATACTCCTTTTTTACTTATTACGCTTCGTGGACCATTAGGCTGGACGTTACTCGCTATAATATGGACACTAGCAATCGGAGGTATCATCTTCAAAATTTTCTTTGTACGCCGCTTTATTAAAGCATCAACATTATGTTATATCATCATGGGTTGGCTCATAATCGTTGCAATTAAACCACTTTATGAAAATCTGACTGGGCACGGTTTTTCACTACTTTTAGCGGGCGGAATTTTATATTCAGTAGGGGCTATATTCTTCCTTTGGGAAAAGCTTCCTTTCAACCATGCCATTTGGCACCTTTTCGTTTTAGGTGGTAGTGCGATGATGTTTTTCTGCGTACTCTTTTACGTCTTACCTACAGCATAAAAAAAGGTTTCAGCTTATATAAGCTGAAACCTTTTTTGACTACTTATGTAATTGTGATGCGATAACATCTTGTGTATACTTCGTTAACTCTTTAATATCCATATTCGCATACTCTTCAGGTGTAATCGGCTTAGAAATTGTTACTGTTGCATGAGCTCGTTTCATACGGTTTCCATTCGCTTCAAACATTTTATATGTCCCATCTAATGTTACAGGTAAGATTGCTACACCAGATTTTACTGCAAGGTGAAAACTCCCAGCCTTAAACTCTCCAATTTCGCCACCTTTACTTCTTGTCCCTTCTGGGAAAATTACGATAGAATGTCCATTCTTTAATAGCTCGATTCCATCTTTAATCGCTTGAAGTGATTGACGACGATCGCTACGATCCATAAATACACAATTCATAAGTTCCATCCATGTTGGTACAACTGGGAACTTTTTAATCTCTGCTTTTGAAACGAATCCAATTGGTTTATTTAAGTAACCTAGTAAAACAGGGATATCCATATTACTCTGGTGATTACTTACAACTAGTACTGGTTTGTCTTTCGGAACATTTTCAAGTCCCTTTACTTCAACTGCCCCACCAGCAACTTGTACCATTTTCTTACCAAACCAATTTGTCGTTTTATACACAGCATTATCTTTTTCTTGTGGCGACATCGTATTTACTTGCTTTTTCAGACGCCACATTCTCGGTGTAATCGCAATTACGATTAAAATTAAATAAAAGATTTTAAAAAACGTTTGAATCATACAGAACCCCCACCTATTATCATTCCGACCTTCATTATACTAGACAAACGAAGGAAAAAGAAGAAAAAATGTCCAAACAGCAAGTGTTTGGACATTTTTAAGCATTCTATATTAGAAACGTTTTGCTAATTCACGAGCATTAGCAATTGCTGCTTCTTTAATTTCTTGTGCTTTTTCAGGATTTGCATTCATACCTTCAACTGCAATATATTCAGTTTCATTTACACCAATGAATCCTAATACTGTTTTTAAGTGATTGCGGCCGAAGTCTACAGCTGCATATGCTCCTTCAGAATAAACGCCACCTGTTGCTTGAATGTGAAGTGCTTTTTTGCCTTCTAATAAGCCAACTGGGCCATTTTCAGTATACTTGAATGTTTTACCTGCGATTGCTAAGTTATCTAAGTATGCTTTTACTACTGGTGGATAGCTAAAGTTCCACATTGGAGTTACGAATACATAACGATCTGCATGCATAAATGTTTCTAAGTTTGTGTTCATTGCTGCTACTTTTTGTTGTTGAACTTCAGTTAAAGCTTCAAATCCTTCACCTGCTGCAAATTTACCCCAAGCAGCAAATACATCTGCATCAATTGCTGGTACTGTAGTGTTGAATAAATCAATTGTTACCACTTCATCTTGTGGATGTTCATTTTTGTAAGCTTCGATGAAAGCTTCCCCTACTGCCATTCCGAAAGAACCTTCTGCTGAATTTGGATTTGCTGTAATAAATAGTACTTTTGTCATTGTAGTCTCTCCCTTTTTTACGTTTTATCTTTAATTTGAGATTTATAATTTGAAAGTAAATAACTTACCTTATGTAAGTATAATACAAAAAGTTATGATTAATGTCAATAAAAAATAGCTACTTTTTTTTCGTAAGTTAATAATTAATGTCTACAATACATTTTTCGTAAAACAAAAAAACTACCTCCACTTTTCATGGAGATAGTTTTCCTCAATTTCTATTTTTGAAAAATATGTTTCACTTTTTCAGCAGGAATGTTACTTCCTCCTCTACCTTTTACATCTTCAATCATCATCGTAATGACCATATCTGGTGAATTTAAATCAAATGCAGCGAACCAACCTAGTTCTTTTCCTTCGGCCTCTTTTGATACTTTTAATTCCGCTGTACCTGTTTTTCCAGCAAGAGTCATTCCATCAATTTTAGCAATTTTCCCAGTACCATCTGGATCATTAATTACTTTCGTCATAGCAGTTTTTAATATATCCTGATTGCCTTTTGAAATGACATTCTCTTTCCAAACTTTTGGTTGCTTATCTGTTTTAATAATATATGGAGAAGGTATGTTTCCATCATTAACAATTGGTGCGTACGTTAATGCTAGATGGAGTGGAGTCATTAATACTTGCCCTTGTCCATAACCTGTGTCTGCCATTTGAATATCATTTTTAATACCATCATTTGCGATTTTAGAAGCTGGGAATCCATATTCAATTGGTAATTTCTCATCGAATCCGAACTTTTTCGCTTCACTCATAAATTTATCTTTTCCGATTTTCAAAGCCTCTTGCGCAAAATAAATATTATCCGAGTATTTCATTGCTTTATCAAAATCAATTGGATTTGCATCTTTTACACGTGTTACATAATAATTACCCCAAGAAGAATCTTTTGTCCATTTTAATCCTTCAATTTTCAACTCTTCTTTTGGATCAATTGTTTTCGTTTCAAGACCGATAGCAGCTGTAATCGGCTTAAATACAGATCCTGGAACTGATAATTGTGTAAATCGATTCGTCATCGGTTTTTTCGGATCATTATTCCACGCTTCACGTTGTGCTTTTGATGTCCCTCTTGCAATTATGTTGGGATCATATGCTGGGCTACTTACAAGTGCAAGTGTTTCTCCACTTTTCGGATTAATTGCCGCACTTGAACCCGCCTCGCCTTTCATTTCATTATAAGTTTTTTCTTGAACAGCACTATCAATCGTTAAAGTTACATTTTCCCCATCAACAGCATCTGTTTTTGCTAAATTTTTAATTTCTTTCCCTTGTGCATCTTCTACAAAGACACGGCCGCCTTTTTTACCACGTAGCTTTTCTTCCAGTACTTGTTCTAAACCAGCTTTACCTACTGGATCATCTGCTTGATAGCCTTTCTTTTGTAGTGTTTTTAAATCTTCAGCATTCACTTTTCCAATATAACCAGTAAGATGTGCTGCAGCTTCCCCTAACGGATATGTACGAACATTTACTGGTTTTGTTGAAACACCTGCTAAATCAATGTACGTATTTTGCGTTGCCCCTTCAGGCAAAATTCCAATTGGTACAAGATAATTTGGTTTTACCCATTTAGCAGCTAGTTTTTGATCAATTTCTTCGACAGACATGTTTAATAACTTCGCTACTGTCTCTTTCGTTTGCGGAGCAGTATCGTCTAATTTTTCTGGAACTATTCCAATTTCGGAAGCTTTCCCATTCGTTGCAAGACCTTTTCCATTACGATCGTATATCTCACCACGTTTTGGCTCTGTCGTTTGCATACGCACTTTACTATCTTTTGTCATACCTGGGAATATAAAATCAGGAGTCCAATCTACTTTCCAAGATTCTTTATCTCCATCTTTTTCTTTCACCATCTTTGCTTCATGGCCGAAAGTGATTTTTCCACCCACTGTATCCATGCTTACTTTAAAAGGAACAGGACCTTCATCTTTTTTTTCTTCTTTTACTTCCCCTGTTTCTACTTTTAGATCTTTCACTTCAATACCAGCATAAATTTTTTCATATTTCTCAGTGAATTCTTTCTTTGAAATATCTTTTTTTGCCTTTTCTGATAATTGATCATACATTTCTGCAAATTTTTGTTTATTCCATGCTTTTGCATATGTATCAAATGCTTGTTGTGGTTTTTCTTCTTTACCACATCCGACTAACATGAATGTTAAGCAAAGAAAAAGAATCCCCCATATCTTTCTCAATTGATTCTCCTCCTCTTTCTATCTTAATACTCTTGAAAATTTTAGCATTTTTACATGCTACCATTCATTATAGCACTATCGAATCTCATCTATAAACCAATATTGATGGATATAAATAAAAAGATTGATGTGAATATTCACATCAATCTCTATTATTATTGTCGCTTTTCATATACATGATAATAGTACGTATACGGATTTTTTTCATCCGTTAAACCTTTTTCAACAAAAATTTCTTTCCAATTTGCCATATCGATTTCTGGGAAGAATGTATCTCCTTCAAATGCATGATGGATTTTTGTTATATATAACTTGTCTACGTAAGGTAAAAAGAGATCATAAATTTGCGCTCCGCCAAAAATAAAAATCTCTTCTTCATTTTTGCATAGCTCAAACACTTCTTCTACAGAATGTGCTACTTCACAGCCTTCAACATGATACCCTTCATTACGAGTTACAATAATATTACGTCTTCCAGGCAGTGGTCTACCAATCGCTTCATAGTTTTTTCTTCCCATAATAAGCGAATGACCCATTGTTGTTTTCTTTACATATTGTAATTCACTCGGTAAACGCCAAGGCAAATTATTATCTTTACCAATTACTCTATTCTCGTCCATTGCGACCATAAATGAAACTATCATCTTTTCATCTCCTCTACAATTACACTGCAACCGGTGCTTTAATTGCTGGGTGTGGATCATATCCCTCAATCGTTAAATCTTCCATTTCAAAATCAAACACAGATTTTACATCTGGATTTAATGTAAGTTCCGGGAACGGACGTGGTTCACGTGCCAATTGCTTTTCTACTTGCTCAAAATGATTCGTATAAATGTGTGCATCTCCAATTGTATGAACAAATTCTCCCACTTCAAGTCCGCATTCATGTGCAATTAAATGTGTTAATAGCGAGTAACTTGCAATGTTAAATGGAATTCCAAGGAATATATCACCACTTCTTTGATATAGCTGACAAGAAAGTTTACCGTCTGCTACATAAAACTGGAATAGCGTATGACAAGGTGGTAATGCCATACTTGGTACATCTTCAGGATTCCAAGCAGATACAATTAGACGACGTGAGTCTGGTGTTTTTTTAATCATTTCAATTACATCTTTTAATTGGTCAAGCGTCTCACCAGCTGTCGTTTTCCAGGCACGCCACTGCTTACCGTATACGTCTCCTAAATAACCATATTTATTTGAGAAATCATCATCTTCTAAAACGTTATTTTTAAACAATTCCATTTGCTCATCGTACTGTACTTTAAATTCCTCATCTTGTTGTGAGCGAAGACCGAAATCGGTCATGTCAGGACCAGTATATTCGTCACTTTCTACCCAGCTCTTAAATGCCCATTCATTCCAAATATTATTATTATGCTGCAATAAATAACGAATATTTGTATCACCTTTCATAAACCAAAGCAACTCACTTGCTACAAGGCGAAACGGCACTCTCTTTGTCGTTAATAAAGGAAAACCTTTACTTAGATCAAAACGCATTTGATAGCCAAATACAGACACAGTGCCTGTCCCTGTACGATCTTCTTTCTTCGTACCATGTTCCATTACATGGCGGCATAAATTTAAGTATTCATTTTCAGCATGTTTCATATGTAGTAAAACCTTCTTTCAATCTTATATGCAATTTATCATAACACGAAAAACAGTTAATTTAATAATTCAACTCAATAAAAAATATTTCTATATAAACTGAATTCTACTTCCATATATTTTTACAAAATGTAAATATATAATCCCCTGACCCTAAATCCCTTTCAATGTTATGTTCCGATTTCCAACTTATTTCGTCCATCCGTAATGTAGCGCTCGTATTAGGTGGTACAGAAATATGTAAAAAGGCTTGTTCCTTTTCTAAACTCCACTCAATCTTGATTTCTCCATAAGCTGTCTCACGTTTTACTTTCATCCATTCTAAATTCGAATCAAAATGTGGTTGTATATAAAAATGTTTATATGCAGGTTTGGCTTCATCCACTTCTAATCCAACGATATATCGGTATATCCATTCAACGATAGAGCCATATGCGTAATGATTGTACGAATTCATACTATCATTCCAAAGTGTTCCATCCTCTTTCACGCCATCCCAATGTTCCCAAATCGTTGTGGCACCTTTTTTCACTTGGTATAACCATGATGGATAATCTTCATGAAATAGAAGCTTACAAGCAAGGTCATGACGGTTAAACTTGCTTAATATTAAATTTAAATAAGGTGTTCCTATAAAACCAGTTGTTACATGATTTTTACTTTCTTTTAAAAGCTCAATTAACCGAATAAATACTTTCTCCTTCACATCATCTTTCACTAATTCAAAAAGAAGTACTAATATGTGGGCTGTTTGTGTATTCGAACTTAACCTACCATTTGGTGTAACGAATTCATTTTGAAACGCTTGAACAATATTTGCATGTAATTCTTTATAAAACGTAGCATCTGTTTGTTCACCTAAAATCTCAGCAATTTTTTGTACAAGCGATGTTGAATATGCATAAAAAGCCGTCGCAATAAAATGCTTGTCTGTTCCACCTTCATATATATCGGGTTTCGTATCTAATGCAAGCCAATCGCCTAAATGATAGCCTGTATCCCATAAATACTCGTTCTCACCTTGTGAACGTATGTAATCTATATACTTCTTCATACTGTCATATTGTTCTTTTAAAATTGATACATCTCCGTAATGCAAATAATGAACCCACGGACAAATAATTGCTGCATCACCCCAACCACCGGAAGTATCCAGATCAAAATCTGCTCTTTTCCCAAACGCATCTGGTATAACTAAAGGCACAGCTCCGTTTTTATTTTGGTCTAGTGATAAATCTTGGAGCCACTTTTTAAAGAACAATTGTACATCCATAATTTGCGTAGCTGTTCCAATGAACATTTGTGCATCTCCAGTCCATCCGAGCCGATCGTCCCGCTGCGGACAATCTGTTGGTACATCAAAAAAGTTCCCTCTTTGAGACCATTCCACGTTATGATGAAGTTGATTAATTAATGGATTAGACGTTTCAAATTCAGTCGCTTTTTCCATATCTGTATGCAGTACAACCCCTTCAAAATCTACTATTTGAGGCGGCTGGGTTAACCCACTTATTTTTACATACCTAAAGCCTTGATATGTAAAATGAGGTTCAAACGTTTCCTCCTCTTCTCCTTTTGCTATATACACTATCTTTTGTTTTGCCTTTCGGAGATTACCAGTATAAAAACTACCGTCTTTATTTAATATTTCAGCATGATGCAATTCAATCTTTTGTCCAATATAAACATGATGAACTGTAAAACGCATCCATCCTACCATATTTTGTCCCATATCAATAAGCCATTCATGATTTGATAGTTTTGAAATAGCAATTGGTTTTATTATTTTCATTTTGCGAATCGCTTTATTTTCTTGTGCAACAATTATTTGTTTGGAATACTCAATTATTTCAATATCTTCTAGCTCTTGCCTACTTTCTTCAAGCCTAGCATCGTATACTTCACCTTCATAAATTTCTGAGTACAAAATTGGGCTTGAAGTTAACTTCCATGTTTCATCCGTTACAATTTTTTCTTTCGTTCCATCTTCATACGTTATATGTAATTGAGCAATTATTGCTCGTCTTTTCCCATAATAATTACGCACATGATGCATAGTAATCGGCCCTTTATACCAGCCGTTACCTACCAGTACAGAAATATCATTTTGCCCAATCTTTAATACATGCGTTATATCGTACGTTTGATACAATATTCTCTTATCATAACTTGTCCAACCAGGAGTAAAATAACAATCTCCAATACGCTCACCATTTATAGAAGACTCGTATAATCCTAAGCTTGTGATATATAAACGTGCTTTTTTAACTAATTTTTTAATAGAAAAGCTTTTATGAAAAGACATAACTTGCGTTAGCTCTTTTTTCGCGGCAATCCAGTTTCCGCTCCAGTTATCTTGCCCTTGTAATCCAGTCTCCCAAAATGCTACTTCTGACCAGGGTGATTCTTCTCGGTAATTATCCCATACCTTTACTCGGTAAAAATAACGCGTTTCTGCTCTGTATGAAAATGAATTGATTGGTATATGTAAACTTTGATCCGTTTCTACTTTTCGGGAATCAAACATTATAATTTCAAAATCTCTATCCTTCGCAACCTGCAATTGATAAGCAAGTTGTTTTACATTTCGGTTACTCGACTCAAGTTGCCAACTCAATGTAACAACTTTTGAATCTATACCAATTGGATTTTTTTTATTATCGCAAAGCACCCTCTTTATTGTTAGCACACTTCTTCACCATCTTTTCTATTTCTTAATTTAAATTAATTATAATAAAAATAAAATTCTAAATAAATAATAATTTTATTCATTCTTACAAAATTATTAACTTTCCACATTTATAAAGGTTTTTATTTTCTATTACCGAAAGTATAGTGCGGTAGAACAAAATTTATATTTGGAGGTTAGAAGTATGTCTAAAATTGAAACGCCTGTTATGACTTCTTTACAAACAACGGTTGAAAACATGATGAAGGATTTAAACGTTCCTGGAGCTGCTGTAGCTATTATAAAAGACGGTGAAGTTATTATTTCAGAAGGTTTCGGCTATCGTAATATAGAGACTAAAGAGCCTGTTACACCGAATACTCGGTTCGCAATTGGTTCCTCAACGAAAGCTTTTGGCACACTTTCATTAAGTTTATTAGCACAGCAAAAAAAGTTTAATTGGGATACTCCTGTCCAGTCTTATATACCTAACTTCTCTTTATCTGAACTACTTGCTAGCTCACAAGTTACAGCACGAGATTTGGCTTCCCATCGCACTGGGGTTAGTCGTCATGAGGCTCTTTGGTACAGCTCTTCCTTATCTCGAAAAGATCTCGTTGAAAAAATAAAACATTTACAACTTGATGCACCGTTCCGCACAGCATTTCTTTATAACAACTTAATGTATGCAACAATTAGCTACATTGTTGAAAACATTACAAATCAAACGTGGGAACAATACGCTACAGAACATATTTTAGAACCTTTAAATATGAGACATACAAATTTCTCTGTAACAGATTCACAAACTACAGATGATTTTGCTTTACCTTACATTGAAAATGAAGGTGAAATAAAAGAAGTTCCATTCCGTAACATCGATACAGTCGGCGCTGCTGGATGTATTAATTCTACAATTGAAGATATGGCAAATTGGGTACTTCTTCACTTAAACAAAGGTAAATTTGGAGATCACGAATTAATCTCCTCTGAATTATTACAACAAATGTATACACCACATAATTCCATTCCAGATCAACCAGTTTTATCACTTCCTGAATCTCCATTAAATAGTTACGGCCTTGGTTGGTTTATTAGCGCTTATCGTGGTAATAAGGTGATTCACCATGGCGGTAATATTGATGGATTTTCAGCACTTGTTTCATTCATACCAAATGAAAACATAGGCCTTGTCATTTTAACGAATGCTGGAGGCACATTACTTCCTACTTATCTCGCTAATCAAATTTATGACGAACTACTTGAATTAGAATCCATTGATTGGCATAAACGTGCTGTAGAAGATACTGAAAAAATGAAAGAAATGATGAAAGAAGCAACTGAATCCATTCCTGAACAAATGAAAGGGACTACACCTTCTCACAAGTTAGAGGACTACACTGGTACTTTTGAACATCCCGCTTATGGGACATTACAAGTTTACAAACGAGAAGATTCCTTACATGTACAATTTATGGAGATGGATATTCAATTAGCGCATCATCATTACGACATATTCTCTGCTACAGTTGACTTATTCCAAATGAAAATGAATTTATTATTTGCTTATGAAATGAATGTGAGTGGTGAATTCCCATCCCTTCAGTTACATGTACCAGCTATGTTAAGTACGCAGCCACTTGTATTTAAGAAAATTAAATAAATTTTTAATAGAGGGATGATAACACATCCCTCTTTTCTCTATCTAAAAAAGGATAATACGTAAAGAATACAGAATTCTATTATTCAACTAATTCAATTGCCAGGAGGAAAAGCAATGTACACAGAAATTTTCAAAGAAGTTGTTTCGATTACTCATCATGATTATTCAGCCTGTATAGATAAGAAAGGATGGGACAATCCTATTACTTATTTACAAACAATCGAGAAATTAGAGAAACAAGGAGAACTGACACCGGTTCATTTCACTGAAATTGTAAGTGATTACTTACTAGATTTTAAAGATAATCATATGTTTTTCAAAATGCAGTCTAACAATCCACCTCTTAACAGTGTTGGTTTCCAAGTGAAAAGATACGAGGATTTCCTATATATTACATCCACTTCACAAGAAATAAGAGTGAAAAAAGGACAGTCTATACTAGCATTAGATAATATGAAAATTCCTGAGCTATTAATAAAATATAAAAAGTATTTAAACGAAACTACATATGAACGAGAAAAATGGGATTATGTTTTATTAAAATCGTCAAATTGTACACTTATAAATGAAAATGGCGTAACCGAGACCATTACTTTACAAAAATATAAACAAAACGAATGCACGCCTATTTATTCAATTAAACAGCATAATGAAGATACACTCTTAATTACTTTGACGGATTTCGCAAATACTGAAGCTATTAATAAATTATTAGACTCACATAAAGATGAACTTAATACTTTTCCGAATTTAATAATAGATGTGCGATTGAATCGTGGCGGGAGTGATGATGCATTTTTCAAATTACTTCCTTACTTATTCGAAGACAAAGAGATTTTCCTTTTAGATTCTTCAGATACAATGCAATTAAATCATACAGAACGAAACTTTCATTTGCGTATGAAAGACATCGAAAGGGAAGATTATGATTCTTTAGACGAACTTTCCAAATTATTCACAGATATATTTATTCAAGATTTAAAAAAGAATTATAAAAAAGGATTCGTTACATTTGATACTTCTGGGTTACCAAAAGAACTTCAATTATTAAAAATACACGGAAGAAAATCACCTAGTAGAGTAGTTCTATTAACAGATGTTACATGTGGAAGTTCTGGTGATTCTTTTGTAGAAGTTGCCAAAAAATCATTAAAAGTAAAAGTAATAGGTCGTCCAACTGCTGGTTTAAATGATTATTCTAATTTAGCCGTAATGGAATGGGCAGATACATTCGCTCTTTACTACCCGACTTCACGACTTTCTACTATAGATAAAGGTGAAGGAATGTCCGGCATTGGCATACAACCGCATATACATATCCCATGGACTCCGGAACATATACAAGAAGATGTAGATTTAAAGTTAGCATTACAACTACTTCAAAACGAAGAATGGTAAAAAAATAAAGGTAGATGTGAATCACACCTACCTTTTTTATTTCATCTCAATCTTTTCTGGTTGAAACCAAATTGGCTTCGATAGCTCAAAGTCTTGATGATCCTCTAAAACGATAGTAAGGCGTTCTAACGTATCATCTAACATATGCGGTGCTGCTCGTAATGACCATACAACTGATGAGAACACTGTCATGCCAACGTACACTGCATATAATTTCCAGAATTCCTCTGGTATTCGACCATTAAAATATCCTTCTATTTGTCCGATTGAGTATGGGATACTAATATCCCTTGCAAATAGTGCAATTTTCACGAAATCATGAAGTGGATCGCCCCAGTCGTAGCCATTAAAATCAACAACACCTACATATTTCCCATCACGTACAATTATATTTTCTAAATGAAAATCATCGTGTTGAAATCGATTTGGGCGATTCTTTAAATATATGTCATTTTCATCTATAAACTTCATGATTTTATCATCATTTTTTACTTTTATTCCACATGTTTTATATGCCTCTACATATTTTTGATGCTTTTTCATTGCTCTTTCATACCATGGAAGTATATCATTAGGAGCTTCATATGTATGCATTTTTGCTAAATCTTTTCCTGCCTCTATACCAATTTCATATTGTTCTTTTGGTGAATACATAGGCAATAGCTTCTTCGCATCTTCCCCTTCTATATATGAGAAAATACTATATACACCTTCTTCTTTCAATATACCTATTTCAATCGGCTTTTGTGCCTGTACGTTACGTTTTACCATTTCATTTAAAATTTGAAATTCTATCTTCCTTCTTTCATACTCTTGTAAATCGCCAATCCGTAACAAATATTTTTCATTATCAATTGTCGTAACTATATATTTCTTATCAGGTGAGAAACCTTTAGAAATTTCTTCAATATTAACTGCATCTTTTACTATTTGTATATTGTTTTGCCATGCTGTCATTGTTTTCATTTTTATTCCCCTTACATTTCTGCATTTGGTGTATAGGCAACTTCTACAATAAATCCATTCGGATCGTAAAAATCAATCGTATAGTAACCTTCCGAATAATGATTCATTTCAATTGGACCACGTATTACCTTCACTTTCGTACTAGAAAGAAAATCTGCTACTTCATCAACTACTTCTCTATGAATAGCTTGATAACAAATATGTCTAGGCCCTAACGTCCTT
Source organism: Bacillus sp. EB106-04-02-XG92 (assembly GCF_058791995.1). Taxonomy (NCBI): domain Bacteria; kingdom Bacillati; phylum Bacillota; class Bacilli; order Caryophanales; family Bacillaceae; genus Bacillus; species Bacillus sp. EB106-04-02-XG92. Next base: position 166,432 of record NZ_JBYTEA010000007.1, on the reverse strand, counting down.
ACGATTTCCTCATCTACTTCTTTAAAGTATATTTCACTTTCTCCTGTGCTATATGCTACTTCATTTAACTTTCTCCATCCAATTATTGAAAATAACATATCATAAAAAGAAATGGACTCCTCTAAATTCGCTACCCAAAATTCAATATGATGAATACCTACTCGAAGTGTATTCATATTAAGAATACGCCCCTTGTACTACTTGCACAATTTCCATCGGTGTATTTACCATATAATCTGGTGCATCTTTTTTCACTGTTTCAATGACATCATACCCCCAAGATACCCATATTACATTCACCCCAGCCTTTTTACACGCTGCTACGTCTCGCTGTTCGTCACCGACGTATAACATATCTTTCTCAGTTATTTTTTTCGATTTTAAAAATCTTTTTATCATTTTATCTTTACCGAACAAATTTTTAGAACAATATACTTCTTGTATATTTTCTATATCATTATTGTGTAAAAATGCCCGAATATGCTCTTCTGAGTTCGATGATATGACTGCAATTCCGTAGCCTTTTTTATGTAACTCATCTAATACATCCTTCATCCCATGGAACAAAATAAGATCTTTTATGGCAGGTTGATACAATTTATAAAACTCTAGTGCTAATATCGGTAGTTTATACAATGGTATATCGAGTTGTTTACATCTCTCTGGCATCGTTAATTTACGTAAATACTCAATTTCTTCTTCCCTTACCATTTTATATCCGTTCTTTTCAGCAATTTGATTATAAATTGGTACAAATATATTTTGTGAATCTACTAATGTGCCATCAAAGTCAAAAACAATATATTTTTGCATTCCCATACTCCCTTTTCTTCTTTTTTCTAAACCTATCTTATTCAACACCGTAGTTGTCTTACCCTTCTATACACATAAAAAAAGAACAAGATTTTCTCTTGTTCTTTTTAAGAAAGCCACTTTGGTGGTACATTCGTATTCCAATAAATATTCCCTAACTCATAGTGTCCAGAGTACCCATCATCAAAACGGTGATAGTGGAAATTAAAATAGTAACCATCTTGCGGTGGATGATCTCTCCTTACATGAAATCGCAATAAGTCATTTCCTGATTTCGTGTCATAAACGTGAAAGATTTTTTCATTATTCCCACCAGCTGGTTTTTGGGAAATCGCTAATGATTGTAGTGAATCTTCTGGTACATCATTGGCAAGCTCAGCAATTGCCTCTTCAATTTTCGGTAATATTACATCTTTAAATTCATCTTCAATTACTGGACCAATTTTAGTCCCAAACTTTTGCATCGACTGCTTCTCTGCTTCTTGCATTGCATACGTAATAAAAGTATCGGTGGTTAACCTGTCATTCGTTTCTTCATATGTATAGGACGTACTCTCCAAATTTTGTTGCCCAGCTGTGCTCGTAGGCTTGTCCGCAGCTTTGGCATTATCAAGCAATATGGAAGGAGGCGTCACTAAACCAAATGTAAATACGGTAATTAAGGCGACTAAGGTTTTTCTAAACCAATTTGGCATGTATGTTCCCTCCCCTTTCACTCATTATATTTTATATAACAGTTGTTTCTTCTATTATACAAAATGATTGTAATTTTTGCACTTTACAATTTTGTTAACGTTCACATATTTTTCACTTGAATATGAAATTGTAAGATTTCATACAATAAAATACAACAACAATGAGGAGGCGATCATATGTCTTTAGATGTCATGTATTCCGCCGCAAGCATACTCGTTTTAGCATACTTTCTTTATCAATGTGTGACAGATTAGAAAAAGAGCCATTTTCCGGCTCTTTTTTTATGGTAAAAATACAACCCAACCAATCCATACTATAAAAATAATCCCGGCAATTGCAGCTGGTACTAAATAAAAATGAGAAAGGATAACCAACCCATATAAAAGGATTACTGGAAGTAATAAATATCGATCTGTCTTCCATCTTAACAATAGTAATTTTCCTTCATCACAATATAAATGAAGAAACATTTTTTTCGTAAATTCATTCCAATAGTCGCGCGCATAACGGGAAATTGCAACTAAAGCAAATGCAAGAATGATAGCGGCAATCCACTTCGGACTCATAATAATACTTACAGTACTTATACATACAATTTGAATATAAAATATTCGTGCACTACTTGTACGGAAAAATTCTTTTAAAAAGGATTCAACAATACGAGAATCCTTTTTCTTCCCTAAAAACTTTTTAGAACGCGGAAACATCCACGGTTTTTTATTCGAACTACTCGGTTTAGCTGAATGACCACCAACTTGCATAATCCCACTCGTCCAGCGCATACTTTCTTCTTTCTCTTTCGCAACTTCTTTAAAAAAACAATTTTTATAACTCAATTTTTCTTTTATCAATACGATAATTAGAAAAACTGCTAGACCGATACATAGTATAGAATACAATGGATTTTTATAAATAAGAAACAAACTCAATCCGAAAAAGGATAGACTTATAGAAAATATTACATTTTTTATAATCCATAGTAGCCATCGTTTCCCCACACGTACATGAATAAATCTCGTTAATAACGACAACAGAAATCGAAATACAGTAAAGAATAGCCAAAATAATACTACTTGTATCTTCGTCAATCCAATACTTTTCATCAATACTGGTAACATCGCAACAACAACTACTACATTCGTTATTGCTATTCGAATAAACGTATATGTCATGCCATACTGGATTAATTTTTGCATGTGAGCGGGATACGAAATTAAAAATAAACTATCCGCTTGCTCAAAAAATGAGCGAACTCCTCTTCCATATGTAATCACATAAAATACGAGTAGACCTAATCCGAAATAAACAGTCTCTCCCATCGATAATTCTTCCGTCCATAGTGAACGATAATAAATCCCCATAAATATAAATGCTGGAATAATAATATATAGCGCAACTGTCCAATCCGTTATAGAACTTATGGACTTCCATTTGCGCCCCAGTTCATGACGCAATCTTTTATAAAATTGTTGTTTAATCATGTTGTTCACGCCTTACAATTACATCAAAACAGTCTAATAATGAACTCCCTGGCATTTCTGCTAACTTTTGGATTGCTTCTAAATGTCCATCTGCGACTAATGTACCTTGTGAAATAAGTAAAAATCTCTCACAAATTCTTTCAGCTGTGTCTAATACGTGCGTACAAAGTAATATACCTGCACCACGATCTTTTTCTTTATATAAATAACTTAAAAACTCTTTCGTAGCTACTGGATCTAAACCGATAAAAGGTTCATCAATGATATAAAAATCTGGTTCAGTTAAAAAAGCCAAAATGAGCATCGATTTTTGTTTCATACCTTTTGAAAACTTTGATAAATAATCATGTTTATGTTTATCCATTCGAAACATATGTAATAACTCGTCCGCTTTCCTTTCCCAGCTTCCTACTTCGTTCTCGCGAGCAGCCATTAATAATTCAATATGTTCCCAGAGCGTCAAATAATCATAATAAGTTGGATGTTCGGGCACGTATGCATACGGATTTTTCTTTTCACCAAATGATATTTCACCATTCACATTTACAAGTAACCCAAGCATCGTTTTAATCGTTGTACTTTTCCCGGCACCATTTGCGCCAATAAGAGCAACTAATTCGCCTTGCTCAATCGAAAAGGCAATATCATGAATTGTTTTTTCATCTATTTCATATCCAGCAGAACGGATATTTACTTCTAACATACATTCCCCTTCTTTCCATTTCCAATACAAACTAGGAAAAGAATAATATATAACTATCTATATATCATTATAAAATATTTATTTTCATAGCAGGAATAAATATTTTTTAACAGAATACTTAATGTTTGATTACATTTAATTGGAGTGGATAATATGTCTTTTCAAATTCGTGAAGCTACGATAGACGATATAGATGCACTTTGCTCTTTAACAACAGAACTAAAAGGTTCCTCTATTTCGTATGAAGATATGAACAGCCGATTACAATTCGTACAAATGAGTCCTTTTGATTTTTTATATGTTTATGAAGAAGAAGACACTATATGTGGATTACTTGGGTTTCGTATACGTGAAAATTTAGAAGATGTAACTCGTTATGGGGAAATTTCAATTATTAGCGTTGATTCTACAATACGACGGAAAGGCATTGGGCAAGTATTAATGGATTACGCAGAGCAATTAGCAAAGAAGCATAATTGTATCGGCACATGGCTAGTCAGTGGAACAAAAAGATTAGAAGCACATCCTTTTTACAAAAAATTAGGATATGAAGTGAATGGATATCGATTTGTAAAACATTTTTAAACTACTTATAAATGGAAAGGACTAAAAATATGACAAACATCGAAGCTATTTTTATTGATCGTGACGGTACAATTGGTGGTGACACTACAATACATTATCCGGGATCTTTTACATTATTTCCGTTTACAAAAGCAGCTCTGCAAAAACTAAAAGCTCAAAATATAAAAATTTTCTCTTTCACAAATCAGCCAGGTATCGCAGATGGGATAGCGACTGTTGCTGATTTTGCACAAGAATTAAAAGGCTTCGGCTTTGATGATATATACGTATGTCCTCACAAACACGGTGATGGTTGTGAATGCCGTAAACCAAGTACAGGTATGCTGCTACAAGCAGCAGAAAAACATGGGCTTGATTTAACAAAATGCGCTGTAATTGGTGATCGCTGGACTGATATCGTTGCAGGAGCAACTGTACATGCGACGACGATATTAGTTCAAACAGGCGCTGGACATGACGCTTTACATACGTACCGAGACAAATGGGCACATATTGAGCCAAACTACATTGCAGAAAACTTTGAAGATGCTACAAATTGGGTTTTAAATCAACTATAATCATATAAAAAGAGACGTTTTCATTGTGAAAACGTCTCTTTTTATATGATTTTTTAAAACGTTAATTCATAATGGAAATAACGATTATCTCTCAAATATCCATTTTCAGCATATAATCGCTGTGCTGATAAATTATCGATCTCTGTTTGTAATTTTACACCCTTTGCACCATTTTCTAAGGCAAATTCTTTAGCCGCTTCTAATAATTTTTTTCCTGTTCCTGCCCCGCGCTTAGTAGCTTGTACAAACAGATCATTTAAAATCCATAATTCTTTCATCGAAATGGAAGAAAATGATGGATATAATTGTGTGAAGCCTATATATTCACCGTCTTCAACTGCTACGAAAATAACGGATTCTTTTCTCTCGATTCGATTTCGCAAAAATACTTTTGCTCCGTCTATATCGGAATCTTGTCTATAAAACATACGATAGTTATTAAAAACTGATGCTAGTCCATCTAAATCTGCAAGTGTTGCCTCATATATTCTCATTTTACTCCATTCCCCTTCCAATACTGTTTCATTATATCCGTTGCCCATTTAGGCTGTACAATTTCTTCTTTCGGCATAAACTCTTTCATTACCGGCTTTATATCCAATATAGGGGTGCCATCAATAGCATCTAACCCCTCAACAATAATTGATTTACCTTCTCTTTTGATCACCTTTACAATTGTTGCTCCTATGCGATTTGGACGATTTTTCCCGCGCTGTGCAAAAATCCCTACTTTAGGATAATCATTATTATTTCTAGGATGTCTAGCAAAATATTGAATTTGTTCATCCGTTACTTTATGAAAATAAAAAACAACTTCAATATGAGAAAAATCTTCAATCCCTTGTATACTTTCTTCTGTATACATTTCAGTTAAAGTAATATAGGATCCTACTTCTCCCCACTCATCATCTTTTATTTCCTTTCTTTCATTATGTACAAATGCGATTGGTTGAACTGAAAACATACGCATTCCCCCTTAAATGTAACCACTTACATTATAAAATATTTTCTGAATGTTTTCCACATACACGAACTAAGTTACATAATATAATTATAATCTATTTCGTAAAGCGAAATTAACTGCTTCAACTGCATGTATATGAGTTGTGTCAAATATTGGAACTAATACGTCTTCTTGCTTTATTAATAATCCTATTTCTGTACAACCTAATATGATCCCTTGGGCCCCTTCTTGTACTAGACCTTCTATTACTCTTTTATAATACTCCCTAGATTGAGGTGTTACCTTTCCTAAACACAATTCTGTATATATTACTTCGTTTATCTTTTCTCTATCCTTTTTTGATGGAATCATTACATTTATATGATTTTCTTCTATGCGTAACTTATAGAAATCTTGCTCCATTGTATATTTAGTTCCAAGCAAACCAACCGTTTGAATGTCTTTCCTTTTCATTTCTTTCGCTGTTGCATCAGCGATATGTAAAACTGGAATATGTATATTCTCCTTTATTTTCTCAACTACTTTATGCATTGTATTCGTGCAAATAATTATAAAATCCGCTCCACCGCTCTGTAACGCGTATGCTGCATTCCCTAATACTTCTCCTGCGCCATTCCAATCTCCGTTAGACTGGAATCGTTCAATCTCTTCAAAGTCCACACTATAAATCATACATTTTGCTGAATGTAATCCTCCTAATCTCTCTTTTATTTCTTCATTTACGATCCGATAATATTCAGACGTTGATTCCCAACTCATACCACCAATTAAACCTATTGTTTTCATAAAAACATACACCTACCTCACACTATTTTTTAGCTAATTAAAACATTTTATTATATATATTATACATAATAAAACAAGACTTTACGTTTAAAATATAAAGTCTTGTTTTAACTATTTCCAAGGGAATTTTATAAGAATATTCTGAAATTAATTATCTAATGTTTTTATAGAATCTTCATATTGATAATGAAAACATTCTCGATATAACTGTTTAATTTTATCATATGATGGCACACGTGGATTATTTGCTGGACTTCCACTTTCAATTGCATCAGACGCCATTTTAGAAATAGCTTTTTCAAACTCAACCTCACCAATTCCGTATTCTTTTAAGTTTGGGATACGAAGATCAAAACAAAGTTTTTTTATTTCCCTCAGCGTGTAGTCGGCTACTTCATCATCACAATAGGAATACATATCTTTATTGAAACAACGTCCAATTTCCGCTAGTCTTTTTACTGCACTCACTTTTGTATATTCTAAAACTGTAGGTAATAGTATCGCATTTGATATACCATGTGGTACATGAAATAACGCTCCTACTGGTCTTGACATTCCATGAACTAATGTAACAGATGCATTTGAAAATGCGATTCCAGCTTGTAAGGATGCTATCATCATCGCTTCTCTTGCCTCCATATTCTCTCCGTCTTCATATGCAATACGTAAATATTTCATAATACTTTCAATGGCGGAAAGAGCTAGTACATCTGTAAGTGATTGTGAAACTCTAGAAATATATGCTTCGACTGCATGACATAAAGCATCTATCCCTGTTGCTGCTGTAATATGAGGTGGTACCGAACGCGTTAAAATTGGGTCAATAATCGCTACTTGTGGGGTAAAACTTGGATGTTTCATCATCATTTTTACATGTGTTCGTTTATTCGTAATTACTGCTACACTTGTTACTTCCGACCCAGTACCAGAAGTTGTTGGGATTGCAATAAGTGGTAGCGGATCATTGTCTATTTCCATATCCTTTTGGACATAATCTTCCACTTCTCCACCATTAGTATATAACACCGCGACTGCTTTCGCTGCATCGATACAACTTCCACCACCAATACCGATAATAAAATCACACTTTCTTTCTTTACAAATAGTTAACGCTTCTAACACGTGTATATTGGTAGGCTCAGCATTTACTTTATTATATGTAATAACTGTAATACCTTTCGTATTTAGTTGTTGTATACACCTCTCAACATATCCTAACTCCTCCATAATTGTATCCGTAACTATAAACGCTCTTTTCCCCAACTTCTTAGATTGTTCCCCCAGCTTTTCAAGCGAATTTCTTCCATATAATACAGACTTCGGCATACGAAACTCAGCAACTTCTTGCAAGTACTCCACCCCTTCTTACCCTAATTAATATTTTAGTTTATAAAATATCGACTTAATAAATTCCTGTTACTGTATAGAATGCAATAACTAAAAATACAGCAACCGTTTTCAAAACAGTAATTGCAAATATATCTTTATATGACTGTTTATGTGTTAAACCTGTAACTGTAAGAATAGTAATAATTGCTCCGTTATGTGGTAATGTATCCATTCCTCCTGATGCCATTGACACGATACGATGCATTACTTCTAATGGAATATCGAATTGATTGGCCGCTGCAATAAACTTATCTCCCATCGCACTTAAAACAATCCCCATTCCTCCTGATGCAGAACCTGTAATTCCAGCTAAAATATTCGTCGTGACTGCTCCATTCACAAGAGGATTTGTGAATGTGGCAGAAATACCATCTCTCATAATCGCAAATCCTGGAAGTGCTGCGATGACACCACCAAATCCAAACTCAGCTCCTGTATTCATCGTTGCAAGTAGCGCTCCACCAATACTTGTATTTAATCCAGCTTGAAATCCTGTTACTACACGTTTCCAATATAATAATAACGTTGTTACTATACCTATAATAAGTGCCAATTCTACTGACCAGATTCCAACTACTGCACTTAATTCTACTTTTCCAAATGATTTCATACCAATAGCTGAAAAATCAAAACCATTTGGATACCACTTCGGTATCATAATAGTAAAAACTTTATTCATTACACCTACTAAAATAAGTGGTATAAAAGCAATCACTTGCTGTGCTCTTGTAATTTCAATATTTTTAACCAGCGGCATATCTTTTTGTTCTGCTTGTAAAGAAGCTGCCATTTCCGTATTCCCATCGTTAAAACCAAAATATCCTTCTCCTGCTGCTTTCGCCTTCTTACGTCTATTCTCTAAATATAGTAATCCTAACGTAAGTACAAAAATTGCCCCTACAATACCAAGTATCGGCGCAGCATAAATGTCTGTTTTAAAAAACGTTGTAGGTATTACGTTTTGGATTTGTGGTGATCCAGGTAGCGCATCCATCGTAAACGTGACCGCTCCAAGAACGATTGTTCCAGGAATTAAACGTTTTGGAATATTCGCTTGTCGAAACAACTTAGCTGCGAACGGATATACAGCAAACACTACTACATAAACACTAACACCACTATACGTTAAGATAGCACCCATTAATACAATCGCTAATATTGTACGTTTTTCACCAACTAACTCTATAATTGTCTTTGCAATCGAATCTGCAATTCCTGACATTTCTACTACTTTTCCAAAAATTGCCCCAAGTAAAAATACAGGAAAATACAGTTTAATAAAACCTACCATTTTCTCCATAAAAATATTCGAAAAGAAAGGTAATACAAAACTAGGCTCTGTCAAAAATACTGCAAATAATGCAAATATCGGTGCAAATAAAATAACAGAAAATCCTTTATACGCTACAAACATAAGTAAACTAAGTGCTAATAATATAATAACTAGCTCCAATTATACCCCTCCTTTAAACTGAAAATTCAAACTTTTATTGATATAGTTCTACTAATCTTTTATTTCTGACATCCCTCCTCTAATTCATACAAATTTTTCATGCTAAAAATGTCTAATTATAAGTATTCGATTACATATGAAAAATCCCTTTAAACATAAACGATTTCATTGTCATACGTTATAAAGGGATTTTCAGTCTCTATATTTACTTCTTTATCAAACTATTTTCTACCAAGAAATAATGTAATTCTTTTACATCATTTACTATATGAGTCGCACCAACTTCAGTCAATTCTGTTTCACTACCATAACCGTATAAAACACCAATTGAAGCAATCTCATTATAATTCGCACCGATTATATCATGCTTTCTATCTCCAATCATAACAATTCCTTCTTTATTAAGTTCTTCATTTGTTTGTAAAATATGAGCAATGATCTCTTCTTTCTTTATTCTTGTACCATCTAAATTACTTCCAACGATATCTTCAAAATAATTCGTTAATTGAAAATGATCTAGTACTTGTTTTGCAAATACAGTAGGTTTTGAAGTTGCTATAAATAAACGATTTCCGGTATTTTTTAATTGTTGTAAAAGATTTGGAATACCATCGTATACATTATTTTCTAACAATCCACGCTGCTTTAAATACTCACGAAAATAAAAAACCGCTCGTTCAACTTCTCCTTCCCCCATATTATATCTCTCTATGAATGATTGCTGAATCGGTGGTCCAATAAATGAATCTAACTCTCTTATATGTAATTCTTCAATCCCAACCTTTTTTAATGCATACAGTACTGAATTAATAATCCCTTCTTTCGGATCAGTCAATGTTCCATCTAGATCAAATAGAAATGTTGTATACATGTTTTCTTCCCCCACTTATTCCACTGTATATATAGCATTATTTCCCATATCTTTATTATACCATCATTATTCTTTTTTCTGAAAATTCCTTTTCCTTTGTCACATACTTTCAGTTACAAAAAATGATATATATGATAAAGTAAAAAAGTTACAATTATTTTAATAGAAATCGGTGAAACAAATGTCTATTACATTAATATTTATTATGGCCTTTACAATTATAATTCACGCAGTCGAAACAAGTTCTTATAGTATTCGATTAGCAGGGGTTCGTTTGAAAAAGATCGCTGTTGCATTATCTGTCGTAGGAATGGTATTGCTTATTTCAAGAACATCAAACTTACTACAAGCCTTTTTAATAGGTGGCATTGTCGATGATGCAAAACTAGATTCTTCTATTAATTTAGAGCATATTATACGACTTGTACTATTATCTGCCTCTATCGGTACATTACTTGCGATTATACTGTATCCAACTTTAACAAAACTATTTGGATACGTCATACAAAACTTTGAAACAGACGGTTCTTTCATTCGAATGATGAAAACGAATAACATTCAAAAATTAAAGTATACAAAAAAATATGTACGCTTCCCAAAATTAGAAATGATTCATAGACTGCGTATCGGTGGTATTCCAAAACGTATTATGATTATTAACATGTTTGCTACTGCTATTTATACAGCTGGTGTTCTTTCTGCCCTTTACGCTTCATTTCTAAATCCAGACTATGCAACAAACGCAAGTACAGCTTCTGGTCTAGTAAATGGTTTTGCTACAATTTTATTAACCGTACTACTCGATCCACGCATCGCTCTTTTAACAGAGCGTGCTTTACAATCAGAGAATGGTGCTGAGTCTATGAGTAAAATGTACGGTTGGCTAATGATTTCTAGACTTTTCGGTACGTTATTAGCTCAACTACTATTTGTACCAGGTGCTTACTGGATTTTATGGATTATTGAACTACTACATTAATTTACTAGAAAGGTGAATGTATCAATGAATATACAAACAGAGCAAGATATAATTCGCTTAATAGAAAACGATGAATGGATGATGAATGTATTACAAATGGCAAAATCACTACAACTACCTGATTGGTGGATTTGTGCCGGGTTTGTCCGTTCTAAAATTTGGGATACTGTACATAACTACGAAGTTCGAACAGCTATGCCTGATGTTGATGTAATTTATTATGATAGTCTACATAAAGATGAGATGTACGAACAATCATTAGAAAATAAATTAAAGAATATTGATGCTACAATCCCTTGGTCGGTAAAAAATCAAGCTCGTATGCATGTAGTGAATAATATGCCACCGTATTCTTCTTCTGTTGATGCTATTTCTAAATTTCCTGAAACTGCAACGGCTTTAGGAGTTACACTTGATGACCTAAACAAAGTCATATTAACAGCTCCATGCGGTATTGAAGATGTGATTTCCTTACAAGTGAGACCGACAACTCATTTTCTTGAATCGAAAGAGCGTATACTTATGTACAAAAACAGAGTTATTAAAAAGAATTGGCAAAGTAAGTGGCCTAAGATCACAATCACATATTCATAAATTTGAAAAGGGTGCTTCTCATTTATAGAAGCACCCTTTTCTTCATTTCAAAAAATGTAGGACTGTTTCTGCGAATCTATCTGCTTCCTCATAATGAGGTGAATGACCGCTCTCTTCAAATGCGATATACTTACCGTTTCGAGCATCTTTACTAAATATTTCAATTTGTTTTTCACAAGTTACTACATCATGTTTTCCTACTATTAATAACATTGGATTTTGTAAATCTTTTATTTTAGGTAATAATGAAGTATGAACTGCTCCCTCTAATTTTAATCTATCAAAATGGATCTTGGAGCGATTTGAAAATACTTCCCACTCTTCATCACTATATAAACTCTCGTCTGTCACATCTTCCTTATAATTGTAAATCTCCATTCTTTTTTCTTCTAGGTCATCACTTAATCTTATATAAGCTTCTAACAACTCTTCTGAACTAGCATTGCTAGATGAATAAGCAAGAGACTCTTCTGCTACTTCTTCTTTTCCATACTTTTTTAATAAGTTCCCTGTCTTTTGTAACAAAGCTCTACTTGTTAACGCAAAATCGAAAGTTGGCCCTTCAAATATTATTTTCTCTATTGAACTTGGATATATCGACGCATATAGCAACGCTACATATCCGCCGAAAGAATGTCCAATTACAGACCACTTCTCAATTTGTAATACTTTTTTTAGTTCCTCACAGTCTTCAATTAAATCTTTTAATCCAAAAGCTTCGTCCTCGGTAATTTCTTCTGAGCGACATACACCTCTTTGATCTATCATAATTATATATAAAGAATCTTTTAAACGTTCCGCTTGATGAAATGAAAAATCATAGCAACTTTCTCCCGGTCCACCATGCAAGTATAGAACCGGTTTATCTTTAGGATCTCCATGCGTTTCAACGTATAGCTTTTTCCCTCTAATATTCATATATTTCCCTGCTTCTATCAAATTCGCCTTTATGATCATCACCTTCTTTTTTACTGAATATTATAACATTAATTGTTAAATAATCCCTATTACATTTAAAAAGACGATGATGATTGCGAGCGGTGCTACAAAGCGAAGTAAAAATGCCCAACAAGTAAATACTTTCTTTCCATAATTACCACCTACAAAAAACTCTGCTTCTAATACCTTCTTTTCTATTTTGAATGAAACGAAGATACTAATAAATAGTGCACCAAGTGGCATTAATATATTACTAGATAAGAAGTCTACTGCATCAAAAATATTCTTTCCGAAAATCGTAATATCACTCCATACCCCAAATGATAACGCTGATGGTATACCTACTAAGAAAATGCAGAAACCGATCATCCATGATAATTTCGTTCTTCTTTCCTGTTCACCATTTGTCACTGCTGAAACAACTGTCTCTAATAATGAAAATGCCGATGTTAATGTCGCAAATGTAAATAGTGCAAGAAATACTGTTAAGAAAACCCCACCGAATGGTATTTGACTAAATACTGATGGCAATACGATAAATAGCAATCCAGGCCCTTCTGTTGGCTCCATTCCTAATGAAAATACGGCCGGAAAAATAGCAAGACCTGCAAATAATGAAACAAATAAATTCAATCCAACAATTGTTATTGCTGATTTTGGTAAACTTTCTTTTTTATTTAAATAGGAACTATACGTGACCATAATCGAAATACCGATACTAATCGCAAAGAATGATTGGCCCATTGCGAACAAAATACTTTCTGAAGTAATCTTTGAGAAGTCTGGTTGTAAGAAAAACTTTACACCTTTCATTGCGTTATCAAGTGTTAGTGAGCGAACAATAAGAGCGACAAACAAAACGAACAATGCTGGCAACATATATTTACTTGCTTTTTCAATCCCGTTTTGTACTCCCTTTGATACAACCCAAATCGTAATGAACATAAAAGCGAAATGGCCCATAATTGCCCAAGCGGGATTTCCAATTGTTTCAGTAAATAATGCTCCGTAATTTTCTCCCGGAGTAATAAGTTGTCCCGTTAGTCCTCTGAATAAATAAATTAAGACCCATCCACCTACAACACTATAAAACGAAAGTAGTATAAAACATGTTCCAACACCAAGGCGTCCAATCCAGTGCCATCCTGTATTAGGTGCGATACTTTTAAATGCGCCAACTGCTTGTTTCTGCGTACTGCGTCCAATCATAAATTCAGCTATAAGTAACGGCAGCCCAATTAGTACAGTAAATAATATAAATATTAGAAAGAACGCTCCTCCCCCGCTCTTCCCAGCGATATAAGGAAACTTCCATATTGCGCCAAGTCCAATTGCCGATCCTGCTGCAGCCATTATAAAACCTAATTTCGAAGTCCATTGCTCCGTCTGTTTCATCTTATTTTCCTCCTAATTAAATCATTTTATATAAATAATTAAATTTTACAAACCAATCTGAATAAACCCTCCATTTCTATTTCCATAAAATAAAAAAATGGCCCAACGTCTCTATATAAAGAGACGCTAAGCCATTTACTTAACGCGGTACCACCCTTATTGATTCCATTATGAATCCACCTTAGTAGTAATCGTTTGATTACAAACCTAATATCGAAGGTTAACCGTTAAGATTTACTAAGAATGCGATTCCGTTCCACCTTACTGCTCCTAGGCGAGTTCAGGATGTCATTTGGCTATGTCACACCAACCCATAGCTCTCTGTACAAATATACGACCTTACTACTCCTATTCAACACAATTAAATATTTAGAATATATTTTCTTTTGAAATTAATATGAAGTATATCGGTTATATTTGTAACTGTCAAGGGATATATTAAAATTTAACGAGAATCCGTTTATTATTGTGATTATCCTTCGCCATCATCATCTTGATCATCATTTCCCTCTTCTTGATCATCGTCATCTTGTTGCTGTGATGACTCCTTGTGCTGAATAGTGTTATTTACTGATGTAGTTGATATAATTTCTCCTGTTATTGTATGTACTCTTACATCAACCGTTTCTGTTTGTTTTTTTATTATAATTTGGTAAGTAGCCAAACCATTTATATTAACTACACTTACCTTCTCGATAAATCCACCTGGTACTGTTTGTAGCGCCACTTCTTTCGCCTGCTCTTCTGTTATAACTTTTTGTATTTGTGAAGTACCAATAAAAGCGCCTGTACTTTCTTCAATTTCTACTATTACATTCTCATTTGCACTTTTCTCTATTTCTATTACATATATATTTTTTTCGTTTTTTTGCTCTAGTTTTATCCCTTTTACACTCCCTGGTACTTGCTGCACTGCAATCTCTTTTGCTTGCTCTTCTGTAATTTTTGTCATCGGTTTCTCTAACAATTGAATTTTACCAGTTGTTTTTTCAATCTCAACTATTGTACTTTGATTAGCATTTGTTTCTACCGTTATAACAAACACTTCTATCCCATTTCTTTTTTCTAATATAGTTCTTTTAATGATTCCCTGCACTTTCTGGAGTGCCATTTCTTCCGCTTTCTCTTTCGTTATCGTATTACTATTTAACGATATTTCTTTTGCGCGTTTTATGTTACCACTTTGAGCATCTACTATTATTTCATATGAGCCTTTTTCATTTGAAAGATTTACTGTATATATATCTTGTTCCCCCTTGTTTACTAATTTCATATTTTTTATTTTCCCAGGATACTGTTCAGACACAATATTCTGAATTTGTTTTTTAGATAATATTTTTTCTCCTTGCTTAGAAACAATACGTTGTGATACAAACGCTACACTTACAAGTACAAAACAAAGTAACAACGCTACCTTCCATTTCTTTTTCATTTTCAATCTCCTATCTCTTTATAAAAAACGAGGCAAATATACAGTAACTTTCGTCCATTCTCCCTCTTCACTTTCAAGTAGTATATTTCCTTCATGAGCATCGATAATTTGCTTGGCAATCGATAATCCTAAACCGGTACCCCCTGTTTCCCTACTCCTCGCTTTATCAACTCGAAAAAAGCGATCGAACACTTTCTCTAAATCCTCCTTTGGAATTCCCATACCGTAATCTTGAATAGAAAAAAAGACTTTTTCTTTTTGTATTCCTACTGTCAAATCAATTGAATCTTTACTGTATTTCATTGCGTTATCCAATAATACTACTAATACTTGTTTTATTTTTTGTTCATCAATATTTACAACAACCTTTTCTTCATTTGTAACAATACGAAAATCCCGATTATATGTTTTTTCTAGTTGTTCCGCAGTCCTATTACATAATCGAACTAAATCTGATTCTTTCGTTTCCAACTTCCACTCTGCACTACTGTTGGCAAGCAGCAACATTTGATTTGTCATACCTTTCATTCTTACTGCCTCAGAGTATATCGCTTCTACAGATTCCTCTAAAACATCTTGTTTTTTCATTCCCCATCTTTTTAATAATTTTGCATAACTTTCAATAACAGTTAACGGTGTTCTCAATTCATGTGAAGCATCTGAAACGAACTGCTGTTGCTTTTCAAAGTTCTGATGTAATAAATCGATCATTTTATTAAATGTCGTTCCCATTTTATGCAATTCATCTTTTGATTTTTTCTCAAGTGGTATTTTTTTAAAAATCCCTCTATCTTGTATATGCTCCATCGTTTGTATTAAAGAATTTACAGGTTTTAAGATGAATTTACTTAACATTCTTCCCGCAAAAAAAGACGGAATTAAAACGAAAAGTGATGCAATAACTAATACATTTTTTAACATATTTAAATTATCTCGCAAACTATCTAAACGTTCTGTCATTTCTAACGAAACGATTTTCCCATCATTCCAAATGATTGGCATTTTTATATAAGCGAATTTCCCACCATTTTTCTCATAAATTCCCGCTGATTCTTTTCTTTCAAATTTCGTATTTACTGCTGGTATTGGTTTTGTATTATCTACTTCTTGTCTAATCATTACCTTTGAATTTTCATTAATAACTCTAATCATTCCGTTTGAAGGTAAATATGGTTGCAACAGATTTACTGCGTCTATTTCTTTTGCTGATTCTACATTCATTCCTTCTATAATATGTACTGCTTCACGTTTTAATCGTTCTAACTCCCCGTTCGTTGTAACTTTATAAAACAAAAAATATATAGAACTATTAATAAGTAACAAAATAAGTAGTAACCATACTGTAGAGAATAAATATATTTTATTTTTAATTTTCATATATTACACCTTTAAGACATACCCAACACCTCTAACAGTGTGAATAAGTGGTACGTCCACATTACAATCTACTTTTTTACGTATATATCGAATATATACATCGACAACATTTGTATCACCATAATAATCAAATCCCCAAACATTCGTTACAATCTGTTCTCGATTTAACACTTGATTTTCATGCTTCATTAAAAAGAGTAATAAATCAAACTCACGTGGTGTTAAGTCGACTAGATTATTACCTCTTTTCACTTCTCTCGTTTTCTCATCTAAATATAAATCTGCAATTTGATAACTACTATGTTCCTCTTCTTTTCTTACATTTGAAATTCTTAAACAAGCACGAATTCTCGCTAAAAGTTCTTCTATTTGAAAAGGCTTTGTAATATAGTCACTTGCTCCTTGATCCAAACCACTAACCTTGTCAACAACTGAGTCACGAGCAGTTAATAAAATAATAGGTATTACAGCATTTTTCAAACGTATTCTTCGAAGAACTTCTAACCCACTTATATTTGGAAGCATTACATCAAGTAATATTAAATCCCAGTTACCATTGCCGAACTTTTCCATTGCCTCTGTACCTGTTTTTGCAATTTCACTTTCATATCCTTCAAACTCTAATTCCAACTGCACAACACGAGCAATTTTTTCTTCATCCTCGACGATTAAAATCCTTTCTCCCATAAAAGCCTCCTATAATATATATTTGCACCATTTTAGTATAACAAGTAATACTTTCCTCCAAAAGAAATAATACCCAATATTCTGTCCGACTTAATGAAAAAAATCAGGAACAAAATATATTCCTGATTGTTAAAGAGACAATCCAACCCATTGCCAATATGCATAATAAAATAAGACCATTAGAAGCATATATATAACACTTAAATAGCTACTTAACTTTAATAAATCTTGCGGCTGAAAAGTTTCTCTATCACTTTCTTGAAATAAAAGTAAAGCTTTGGAACTGACCGGAAAGGTTAAACAATAATTCATTCCAACAATACCTAAAAATAAGACAGTTACTTCATTTAATTGTAGACTACTTGCAAAATATAGTAGTGGCGGAATAAAAATGACTGCTCTCGTAGTGTGAGATGTAATATATAAATGTGATGTAACTGAAAGAAGAACAATTACGAGTAATACGATGAAAATGGATTGCTTATTAATAAGTTCAGTTACTAAAAATAACTTTTGCATAATCCATTGCGCTGCACCACTCTCCATTAAAGATTTCCCTAATGCAATTGCTGCTCCAACAAATAAAATTAAGTTCCACGAGACACCTTTTAAACTTTCTTTCCACTGCATCACACCGACTTTTGGTAAAGTTAATAAAAACACTCCGCTTATCGTAACAGTTGCAATTTCCAAACCATGTAGCGACTCTGTTAACCAAAAAGCTACCATCGCTATTAAAATACTGATTGTATACTTCTCATTTCGCGACAACTCAAATTTAATTCTTTTCTGGTTCAGTTTTGTTTTTACTTCCTCTTTATCTAAAAATAAAAATAATATTACGCGACAACTTATAAAGCTCATTATGATTCCAAATGGGAATCCCCATATTAACCACTCAACAAATGTAATATTTTTATTATTGTATTCCTTTAACATATCTAGGGCGATTAAATGTGAGCCTGCCCCAATAATTGTAGAACTTGTTGAAACTAAAATTACAGTAGGCATTAAAATTGCTAATGCTTTCGTAATTCTTCTACTTCCTATTTCTTTAGATATAGCTTGAAAAACAGGTAATACAACCGCTGCACGTCCCGATGTAGATGGAATAAAAAAAGCGAGTATTTGAATAATCATTGTCAAAATCCCGCACAAGCCCGAAATATTTCGAGCACGATTTACAACAAAGTACGTCATTTTCTCAGCTAAACCGGTAACTTGAAGTGCCCTTCCTAAAATAAATGAACCGATCATAAGCCAAATGACATCTGAAGCTAAAGAATCAAATAAAAGATCTTGCTTTGCTGTTCCTGAAATAATTAGAAATAAGACAGAACCGAGTGCAATATAAGCTGAATTTATCGTTGTTGTTGTCCATAATATTATTGCACAGCAAAATCCAAACAAACTCCATTTTGCTTCCATCGTTAATGACGATGGAAGCAAAAGAACGATTTCTACAATTAATATAAGTGCTACAGACAGTACCCAGGATGACTTAATTTTCGGAGTATCATTGTTATTCGCATATAATTCCACTACATTCTTTTCAATCATGATACGTACCCACTTTTATTCAAACGAGAAGCGATTTGATAACCGACTAAAACTGTACGCATCGTACTCTCTGTACAATCACGAAGCCATTTCTCCGCATTAGAAAATGCATTTTCTAATGAAGATGGCATCGGTAATATACTTGTATACGCATCAATTCCATAATCGTAATTAATACGTGCCCCTTTACCAACTGTCCCTACTAACGCTATTACTGGTAATCCATATTTTTTTGCACATTTAGCCACCTCAGCCGGAATTTTCCCACGTGGTGTTTGAAAATCTATACTTCCCTCCGCAGTAAATACAAGATCACACGATAACAATAGTTTATTTAAATCCATATACTTCATAATAATATCGTATCTCGGATGAAGCGTTGCCCCAATTAAAGCTTGCAGTCCCGCACCAAGCCCGCCTGATGCCCCACTTCCTGGTGTATGATGTACATCTATCCCTATATCTTTTTTTATAACAGAAGCATAGCGCTCTAGTGCTTTTTCTAGTTCTATTACTTGTGCTTCATTTGCACCTTTTTGCGGACCGAACACTCGCGCTACTCCATGTTCGCCGCATAATTGATTAAACCAATTACAGGCAACATCAATTTGAACATGCCTTAACCTAGGATCTACTTGCGATGTATCTATTTTTGAAACTTGTAATAACGAGGTGCCACCTTGAATTTGTATTTCTTTTTCATCTTCATTTAAAAACTTTACACCTAACGCTTCAGCCATACCCGCTCCTCCGTCAGACGTACCTGAATCACCACACCCTATTAATATACGATTTACACCTTTATTTAAAGCTAATTCTATTAACTGCCCAACACCATGAGTAGTCGTTTTTCTAGGATCACGTAAATCTCTTGGTACAAGGCGTAGCCCAGCTGCTGCAGCCATTTCAATAACAGCTGTACGCTCACCATTTCTCGTTTCAAAAATACCAAAATAAGATTGTATCTCGTCTCCAACAGGTCCCGTTACTTGTACGTTATACATTTTTCCACCAGTGATATTTATAATTGCCTCTGTAAAACCTTCCCCGCCATCAACCATTGGTAAAGTCTCTACAGTAGCTAACGGCATTACTTTTAAAATCCCTTCTTTCATTACATCAGCAGCTTCCTTTGCCCCTAAACTTTCTTTAAATCCTGATGGTACAACTAAAATACGCATGTAATATTTCTCCCTTCACCTTGTATATCTCTTTCGTTTCTAAGGCTTATACTAAAGGTGAAAAAAGAGAGAACAATTAAGCTTACATTAAAATTTGGTGAGAAATTGCTGAATTTTACGAACTAAAAAATCCGTTGTACTATGAAATAGCACAACGGATACATTTCCTCCCCCTATTATTAAGGGATAAGTCTTGTACAATCCCTTGGAAAAGCACTCGCCTCTCGTACATTTGTTAATTCTAATAGTTTGTATACAACTCTCTCTAATCCAATTCCAAAACCACCATGCGGGGGACAACCATATCGGAATGTATTTAAATAAGATTGAAATGTATCTGGATGTAATCCTTTTTCTTTAAAAGAAGCGAGTAACATTTCATAATCATGAATGCGCTGTGCCCCTGAAGTTATTTCTAGTCCTTTATATAGTAAGTCGAATGAATCGGTAATAGATGGATTCTCTTTATTTGGCATCGTATACATCGGCCTAGCTTCTTTCGGATAATGTGTAATGAAAACAAACTCACTCTTATATGTTTCCTTCACATATTTCCCTAACAGCTTCTCACCTTCTGTATCTAAATCCCCAATTGGCGATTCTTTCTGGTACTTAGTTTTCAAAATTTCTTGCGCTTGTAACAATGTAATTTTCGGTATTTCTATAATAACAGGTACTTCTATTTGTAATAGTTGTAGTTCTTTTTCACAGTTTTCTGCTACTTGTTGAAACATATATCGTAAAACATCCGTTTCTAGTTGCATCACTTCATAAAAATCATGAATAAATCCAAGTTCTACGTCTAACGATATATATTCATTCAAATGACGGGAAGAATTATGATGTTCCGCTCTGTAAACAGGTGCAACTTCAAAAACACGTTCGAGTCCCCCAGCTACCATCATTTGTTTATAAAACTGAGGTGATTGTGCTAAATAAGCTTCTTTTTGGAAGTATGGAAGCTTAAAAACATTCGCTCCTCCTTCTGCCCCTTGCGAAACAATTTTCGGAGTAAATATACGTGTGAAATCGTTCTCTATAAGAAATTCACTAAAGCTCTGAACGAGTGTAGATTTCACTTTAAATATCGCCGCGATTCTCTCATGTCTTAATGATAATACCCGTCCATTCAGTAGTTGATCTAAACCAACTTGTAACTTCTTTTTATTTATTTCAAACGGAAGTGGTTCTGCGCCATTTAATATTTTCACTTCGTGAGCAAGCACTTCAACTCCTAACTCTGTTTTTGACGTCTCAACTATTTCACCAATTACGTGGACAACACTTTCTACATCGACTCTGAATCCAGCTAACTCGTTTTCTAATACACATTGAATTACTCCTGTTCTGTCCCGTAATAATAAAAAACTAACATTACCTAGATGACGAATCTTTTTTACCCATCCTTGAAGTAATACAACCTTTCCGCTTTGCTCCGTACATTCTTTTGTGAGTGAACGCTTCATCACATTTCCCTCCAGTAAATTTATATTTATTTACGTTATTGTTGTTGTCATCGTCATCATCCACGGTCACTCACCTCCCTTCAAAGAATACAAAAATCCGCCCCTATAAATAGGGACGGATTTTTCCGCGGTACCACCCAAATTGTCAAATGACCATCTTAGCCCTGATAACGGTAGGTACCGTTTGCTTTTACTAATTATCACGTTCAAAGCAACACTCACAAGTGTCTTTCCATCACGCGGTATCGCAATCTTCTCAGCAACCGATTGCTCTCTGTAGACCTTTGCATCATGTACTTTTCCTGATCATCACTTTTTATATTTACAGAGTATTCTATCTCTTTGTTTTATAAAAAGCAAGCCTTTTTACATACATTTTCATTTTTCATATCCAATTTTGTACAATCCCCTCTAAAGCCATACCACGTGAGCCTTTTAATAGTACAACATCATTTTCCGTTATAACTTTTAATACTTCCTCTGCTATCTTGTCTTTGTTATTAAATGACTGTACTTTTCCCGTATCATAGTTCTTTCTTGCTTCTTCCACTACAATTTCAGCTAACTCTCCATAAGTAAATACATATTGAATACACTCTTGATTTAACATTTTGCCAATTTCTCTATGATATGTTTCAGCTTTCTTTCCTAACTCCAACATATCCCCAATCACTATAATTTTTTTCTCATAGGCATTTAATTTCTGTAACGTCTCAATTGCAACCTTCATTGAAGAAGGACTGGCATTCCATGCATCGTTAATAATCGTAAAACCTGTTTTAGCAGTTATAAATTGAAAGCGCATTTGAGTAATAGTAACTTGCCGCAATGCCTCCTTTATTGTTTCTAAAGGGACTTTATAAAATTGACCTACAGCGATGCCGACAATCGTATTTAAAATATTATGTTTTCCATGTAAAGGAACATCGTACTGTATTTTTGAATCATTTAATCTAAAATGAACACCATGTCCATCTAATTCCACGTTTGTTGGAAACAAATCATTCGTATACTTTTCACCAAATGCCTTACAATTTATACTTGGTAGATTTTTATTTTGCAAAAGCAATGGTTCATCACCATTATATATAAACAACCCATTTTCTTTTAAGCCATCAATAATTTCTAATTTAGCGTTCGCAATCTCTTCTTTTGATCCAAGCGTTTCTAAATGCGATTGTCCACTCATGGTAATTACCGCAACATCTGGCTTTGCTATTTTTGATAAGTTTCGAATTTGTCCTTTTTCACTCATTCCCATTTCAAGTATTAAAAACTCTGTATCTCGTTTCATTTCTAAAATTGTTAATGGCAAACCGATTTGACTATTTAAATTCCCCTTTGTTTTATGCACACGATAAGTTGTACCTAAAATCATACTTACAATATCTTTTACCGTTGTCTTGCCATTACTCCCTGTAATTCCAATCACTTTTACATTTAGCTCTTTACGATAAAATTGTGCCAATTGTTGCAAAGCAAGCAAAGTGTCCTCTACAAATATAACTGGCATTCCTTTTGGCGGAGTGCCGTGAGACTTTTTCCATAAAGAAGCGACAGCTCCATTATCTATTGCCTCTTTCACATAATCATGTCCATCTTTCACCCTAATGATTGGAACAAACAAATTTCCTTCTTTAATGCTTTTAGAATCTATGCAGACACCATGTATATCTATATGATGAAATGATTTTCGTAATCCTTCTCCACCTACTACCTCTTCAAATTTTTTCAAATTCATCCGAATCAAAGTATCAACTTTTTCCATTTTATTACATAATTTCCGTTTTATTTACGCATATTGATAAAGTGAAACTTTAATCAGTGGGGATTTTGTTCCTCCCCACTGATTATCAGCCCTCACCAATCGGGCTGTTACGGTAAGCCCGCCTCCCACCTAACTTCTTTGCTTTCCCTCAATTTTGAGGTGGAGGGTCTTACTGCCCGTTAATGCGGGATAAAAATTTTGTAGCGAGGTGTTCTTATGAAAAAAGCGATTAGTTTCTTTCTTCTTTTGTTATGCCTAATTGTAGTGAATGAAACATATGCCTATTCACCAAAATCTTTACCAATCTCCCAAAACTCTGATCAATGGCAAGTGAATATTGATGAACCGAAGAACATAGATAAAAATATGCTTCAAGCTAAAAAAGATGAATTTCAAACATATCAATTTTCAGTTAAAAATGTCGGAAACAGTGAAGTATATAACGTACAAGTCGAAGTATTCCGCAATGAGCCAAAAACGAAAACGAAATATGAACTTTTCTCACGGAAGGAAAGTCGCTTAGCAAGTGGAAAAACTGGATTTAAACATGCTAATTTCCCAGTTGCTACAAAAGCAGATGTAGTTGATGTAATCATTACTTGGCAAGAACACCCTTTCCGCTCCATGAGAAACGGTCAAAAAGTGGAGTCTAGAAAATTTAAAGAGCATTTTGTTTTTAAAGACGAGAAAAAATAAACAAATGCATATAAAGTGAAACTTTAATCAGTGGGGGTTTTGTTCATCCCCCACTGATTATTAGCCCTCACCAATCGGGCTTTAATGGGCAGCCCGCCCCCCGCCTAACTTCTTTGCTTTCGCTACATTTTGAGGTGGGGGTCTTACTGCCCGTTAAATGCGGGATAAATTCACACTACCATTCATTTTGCTTACTTTACTAGTACCAGTTCATAAGCAAATTAAAAAGTCGTGGCTTATAAATGCCACGACTTTTTATATTAATTCGTACTAATTCCTCTCGCTGCCCAAATACGATCGATATCAGCAGCATGTTGTCCGCCATATAAAAGAGCATCCGCTTGCTTAATTGCTTTTGCTCCATCACTGAATTTAGAGTTTGGTGTTAATGACCAGTGTGATTGTAAAATAATTTTCGTTGCTACGTCACGTCCAAATGCTTGTGCCATTTCGTATTGACCTTGTGCCCAAATTTCACCATCATCATGTACCTCATTTGTAATATCTTTCGGATACACTTTATTCGTATCCAATCGGCGCAGGCATGTTGGATCTGAACTAGAATAAGCCGCCGCATCCCACTCTCCAACACATGCTTTTCCATATCCTGTAGTCGATACAGCATCTTCATACGTAGCACCTAAGAAGTCACCAAATCCTTCTCCCATCGCTCCGCCTTCTGCTGAACTACCAAAACCAGGTACTTGATTATCTTGAATCGAATGCCCATATTCATGTGCGATAATACCAGCATCTTCTGCATCATCTACTCCGCCAGTACCGAAAGTTAAAGCTTTCGTTGTCGGAGAGTAAAATGAGTTATCAGCTGTCGTTCCATTCACATTCACTTTAATGGAGCGATTGTTAATGTTTTGAAACCCAAGACTTTGAATGTAACGTTGCAATGTATCAATATGATAATATGACATTACATCTTCAAAGCTATCATTTGCACGTGTATAGTTGAATTGTAAGTTTGTAGATTTCGTTCTCGCTTTTGAAGAAATCGTTACATACTCTCCAATTAAAAATCCTGTCCCATCTAAACCTTTTAACGTAACAGTCTTCAATTGGTTCGTTAGCGCAGTTGAATCTGCATCGTTATTATCTTTTAATCCTGCTAAACTCCCGCTTGATACAACAGGGTTAGGTAAAAATACTTTTCCTGATCCTTCTGCTTTTCGGTTTATATCAACCTTTTTAATTAACTTTCCGTTTTCCGCATCAATAAATGTTTCCCATGCACCAAACGGGTTATTAGAATGGACTACAACTTTATATACTGGACGAGCAATTCCTTCTTCCACAATATATCCGAATTCTTTCTCTGTAGGAGCCCATAAGTTTTGCTCACTTGCTTCTCCAACATATGCCATTGATTTTTGTATTGCATCTTTTTCACTAATTTTTGTCGTTACTTCCTTCACACCTTTAACGGATTGATAATCAGAAACAGCAAGCACTCCTTTTCCCTCTCCGTTAAGAGTAACTGTAATTTGTTTTGAAAATACAGGTGCACCATTTACAACTTGTTGGAACCTAACATATGAAGCTACTGACGTTTCTGTTGTAGAAATATATTGTAAGTCTGAAAGGTCTGTTTTTAATCCATACTGAGCAGCATTTGCTTTTAAATATTCCGTTGCTTTTTTCTGCGGCGAATAAGCTTCTAGCTTTACTTGCTGCTGTTTTTCCAGTGCTGAAACCGTCGAAATCGTCCCCATTACTAACGGCACAGTCATTGCCATTGCCACCATTTTTTTATTAAACATAGAACCACTCCCCCTAATAAAGTAGCTCAACCTTACCCCATTACCACTAGGCAATCATTCCCCACAAAATGGGATAAAAATTGAATCTACGAGTAATTCTCTATAAACAATTCTATTACCTTTCCATTTAGGGTGAGTGAAATTTTCTCAATATTTATGTGTAAAATGAAAACAATACTTTAGAAAGAAATTTGCACAGTATTTTAATTAGCGTGGTGTGGAGAAAGAATTTACTAGTGGAATCAATCAAATGGATTATGAGGACATTAGCCGGATAAATTTCCATCATACAAAAAGGAAGTTGGAATCATACAAAAAGGAAGTTGGAATCATTCCAACTTCCTTTTTCTTTATTGAGCCGCGCTTAATTTAATACGGACTTTTGTCTCACCTAAAGATAGTTCCTCGTCTTCATTCGTTAAATGACCAAATTCAAATCTCTTAACGAGTAAATTTTCTTCCAATAAATCTTTATGATTCGTTAATGTTCGCTTTAGTTCTTCCTCTGTATCAAGAATAACATCGACTCGTAAATTAACCGGTAAATTTAGTTGCTTACGATATTCTTGAACCGCTCGAATAAATTCACGTGCTACTCCTTCTTGTAACAATTCTTCCGTTACATTCGTATCTAACATAACTGTATATTGTCCGTTAGTCGTATTAGAAAATCCTGATTTTGCTACTTTCTCTACTAATACATCTTCAGCCGTTACCACTACTTCTTCTCCTAGTGCAGCTTTGTAAACTGCTCTTTCTGTAGATACAAAGTGTTGTACTTCTTCTTTTGATAATTGTTTTAGCCAGCCATTTAATGCATTCACATTTTTACCAAACTTCGGCCCAGCTGTTTTAAAATTCAGCTTTAATTGATAGGACGTGTATTTCGTTTCATCGAGTTCAACATGGAACGCTTTGACATTTAACTCATCCATGACGATATCACGATAAGATTCCCAATCCATATCATTTTCATTATGTGCTAGTAATACAAGTTCTGCTAACGGCTGTTTTACTTTTAAAGAATGCTGATTACGGTTACTTCTTCCAAGTTCAACAACTTGTAAAACAGCATCCATTTCCGCTTCTAATTTAGGCTGAAGTAGCGATTCATTTACGACTGGATAATCCTCTAAATGAACGCTATTTCCAGTTAAATTCACATGAATATCTTCAGCGACAAACGGTGTAAACGGTGCAATTAATTTACTAATTGTCACAAGTACTTCATGAAGTGTCTCATACGCAGCTGCTTTTTCAGCATTCATACCAGATTCCCAGAAACGATTACGTGATCGTCTTACGTACCAGTTACTTACTTCATCTACAAGTGCCGCGATTTCACGAGCTGCATTCGTAAATTGATAATTATCAAGTGCAGTTCTCACTTGTTTCGTTGTGCTATGCAATCTTGATAATACCCATTCATCCAATTTCGTCCGCTTTACATCATACGTTTCTTTCGGATTATACTCATCTAAATTTGCATATAAAACGTAGAAGCTATACACATTGACTAACGTATCTACAAATTTAGATTTTGCTTCCAGTACTGTTCTTTCAGAAAAGCGCTTCGCATTCCACGGAGCACTATCAACGAGAAGCGCCCATCTTAAAGCATCTGCACCAAACTGATTTACTAAATCAACTGGATCTAGTGCATTTCCTTTACTTTTAGACATTTTCTGTCCTTCTTCGTCTAGAACATGCCCTAGTGATAATACTCGTTTATAAGGCACTTTTCCTGTGTATAGTGCTGATACTGCTAATAAACTATAAAACCATCCGCGTGTTTGATCAATGCCTTCTGCAATTACATCTGCTGGAAATTGTTCTTCAAATAACTCTTTATTTTCAAATGGATAATGATATTGCGCAAATGGCATGGAACCACTATCAAACCAAACATCAATTACTTCTGGTGTACGATTCATTGTACTTCCGCATTTTTCGCAGCATACTTGCACTTCATCTACATAAGGCTTATGCAATTCTAAATCTTCAGGTGTTTCTTTCGTACTATTCTTTCTTAATTCAGCAATGCTTTTCGGTGCGAATTGATGATCGCAACTTTCACATTCCCATACGTTTAATGGTGTTCCCCAATATCTATTTCGACTAATATTCCAGTCCACCATATTTTCTAAAAACTTACCGAAGCGTCCATGTTTCATATGGTCTGGATACCACGTAACAGAATCGTTATTTTGTAAAAATGTATCTTTAATTGCAGTTGTTCGGATTAACCAACTCTCTCCTGCATAATAAAGAAGTGGTGAATCACAGCGCCAGCAATGTGGGTAGCTATGTTCATACTTTTCTTTATGGTATAGTAAGCCTTCCTTCGCTAAATAACGAACGATATCCACGTCACATTCTTTTACAAACTTCCCTTTCAAAAATGGAACTGCTTCTGTATACTCGCCTTTCTCATCTACAACATGCAAGAATGACAATCCTTCACTTTGCACGACTCTATAATCGTCCTCCCCGTATGCTGGAGCGATATGAACGAGTCCTGTACCACTATCAGCCGTGACAAAATCCGCTGCGATAACGTGGTAACCATTTGTAACTTCCTTCATTGGAAACGGCGGCATATAAGATGTATTTACTAATTCTTCGCCTTTATGAACAGATAATACTTCATAGTCTTCTTTTAATACATCTTGTACACGTTCTTTCGCAACAATGTATACATAACCTTCTTGTTTCGCTTTCACGTATTCCATATTTGAATGTACAGCGAGCGCAACATTTGCCGGAAGTGTCCAAGGTGTTGTTGTCCAACCTAGGAAATATTCATTTTCACTATCTTTCACTTTGAACTTAACTGTTGCACTTAAGTCTTTTACTGTTTTATACCCTTGTGCAACCTCATGTGAACTTAGTGAAGTTTGACAGCTTGGGCAGTATGGTGAAACTCTATGCCCTTTATACAATAATCCTTTTTCATGAATCGTTCCTAAAATATGCCATACACTTTCGATATATGGATTCTCTAACGTAACGTATGGATTATCCATATCGACCCAATAACCGATGCTCTCAGTGAATTCACGCCACTGCTTCTCATATGTGAATACACTTTCTTTACACTTCTGAATGAATGGCTCAATTCCATACTCTTCAATTTCATGTTTACCAGAAATACCGAGTTGCTTCTCCACACCTAATTCTACAGGTAAACCGTGTGTATCCCATCCCGCTTTTCTTAACACTTTATAACCAGCCATCGTTTTATATCTTGCAACTACATCTTTAATTGTCCGTCCAAGTGCATGACCTACATGCGGCAATCCATTCGCCGTTGGTGGTCCTTCATAAAACACAAACGATTGTGCGCCTTCTCGATTCTGAATTGATTGCTCGAAAATACTTTGCTCGTTCCACTGCTTACGAATACGTGTTTCTCTCCCTACAGCTGACTCTTTTACATCTACTTTCTTCATCTACAATCACTCCTTTGAATGTTTTAAAGCACACAAAAAACCCGTCCCTATAAAGTAGGGACGGGTTTACCCGCGTTACCACCCTAATTCTATTAGCTCTTCACTAATAGCACTTAGCAACGTACTATCATACGTGTTCTTTGTAACGGTAGACATCCGTCCGGGCTTACTCACTTTCAGCCTCGGCTCCTCGGAGATGATTTTCAAATAACGTCTGCACACCGGCTTTCAGCTACATACCGGCTCTCTGGGGAACAGTACACTATTTTACTCTTTCTCGTCTTCAGATTTGTATACTTTGTTAAAAGCTATTTTATGCCATTTTGCAATAAATTGTCAACTAATTCTAAATATATTTTATTTATACCCTTTTTTCCTATTCTTATACAATTACTTTTCAAATTCTCGCAATGCTGCTAAATTTTCTTCATCCTCGATAAGTTCAGCAAAAAATCCCGACTCATCCTCACGAAGTACAATTTCAAGTTCTTCCTTCGCCTCTTCATTTCTGTTTAACTGCGCTAAATAACAAGCACGATCGTATCTCGCTAACAAATCATTCGCATCAATTTTTAATGCTTCATTCGCTATTTTCTCTGCCTTTCGTGTTTGGCCGGCACCATGATATGCAGATGCTAACGAAAGAAGAATCGCTGTTTCATTTGGATGATGTATAGAAGCATTTTCTAATACATGAATTGACTCTTCAAACCGTTCTTGACTTTGATATATTTCTCCTAAAACAAGAAACGCTCTATTTACAAACGGTGTTTGCTCCGTTAATTGTAAGGTAATCTTTTCTGCTTTTCTTTCTTCCCCTGCTTTAAATAATACTTGTGCTTGTAAAAGAAGCGTATCATAATCATCTGGTAATTCTCGAACCATTTGCTTCGTTAATTCTGAAGCATCCCGTAACATATCTTCTTCCTCACACTCTATGAAAACATTTACAAGCTGCTTCGCTACATCGTAATCCCATTTATTTTCTAACGATGTTTGCAATACATCTATCGCCTCATTGTTCATCGTCACATTCTCGTAAAATAGTGCAAATCGCTGCGCTGCCATACTATTTTTTGGATTTAACTTTAACGAAATTTCATATAAATCAATGATTGTAGTAATAATCGAAATTTCTTTCGCACGGTTTTTCATGCGATAAAAAGCTCTCGTAATTATGGATTTCTTCGGCTGGTCATTTTGTTGACGTTCAATCCATCTTTCTGTAACCGCAGATGCAGCATACATAAATGCCATACTTCTTTCTGCCTTTTTCACTTTTAGTGTATGAAGAAAATCTCGTATATTAGACCATTTCTTATGTTGTTCTATCGCTTTTACATATACATCAAATATACGTTCATTATTTGCATCTTTTTGTATCACTTTCATGGCAATTTCAATTGCTTTTGCATTTCTATTTTTCACTAGTACTTTTGCATAATGATATAGAACTTCTGTATGCTCACCATCTAATTGTAGTGCGTATTCAATCTGTTCTTGTTCTTTATCTATTTCATCCATCGCTCCATACACATATGCAACCGCATCTAATCTCCATATTTCAGGTACTTCGTCTGCTAATTGTTCTAGCTCAGTCAGCAATTCTTCCTGTAGATTCATTTCTACTGAAAGCTGTGCCAAATATTCCATATTAATATGCAATGGCTCTTCTTTCATCGCCTGTACCA
Source organism: Bacillus sp. EB106-04-02-XG92 (assembly GCF_058791995.1). Taxonomy (NCBI): domain Bacteria; kingdom Bacillati; phylum Bacillota; class Bacilli; order Caryophanales; family Bacillaceae; genus Bacillus; species Bacillus sp. EB106-04-02-XG92. Next base: position 135,145 of record NZ_JBYTEA010000007.1, on the reverse strand, counting down.
TATGACTTTGTTCTTTAGAACGATTTTCTTCTTTTTCGTATATTTCCGCAAGCTGTAAATGTACACCAACGAAATTCCCATCAAGCTCTAAACATCTTTCATACGCTTGTTTTGCTTCCGTCAATTGCCCTAATAGCATAAGTGTTTCACCAATTCGGTAATACGGTAATGCCGTTTCCTTTTGTTCTATCGCCTTATTATATCTTTTCATCGCTTGGCCGTACTGTCCAATAGATTCATATAAAATACCTGTATAACAACCGTATTCACTTACTTCATTTCTTTCTTTCTGTAACGTTCTTAAGAATGCTATACCTCGTTGTACAAATGCTGTTCCTTTAATTCGATTCACATATTCATCTAACGCACTTGCTACATTATATTCGCTTTGCTTTATACCACTCTCTAACTTAGTCAACGCTACTTTAAATCCTTCTTCATTCCCACCAAGTTCAACTTCTGCATCCCATAAAACCATCCCTGCGTTCATAAGGAAATCTTGACTCTTTTCAATTTGTTTTTCAATACTGAGAATATATTCTTTTGCTTCCTTATATTGTTCTCTTGCCATATAAACTTGCGTAAGTCCGAAGTGAGAGTATACATCATCATGATTTTCTTCCAAAGCACGGGTATACAATGTTTCTGCTTCTTCCAGACTATCATTTTGGAAATGGTAATCACCGAGTTTTACGTATAGAGGTGCCTTATCGTCACAATTCTCAATACCTTTTAATAAAACTTCTTTCGTACTTTCTTCATCCTTCAAATCAGATTCGTATATTTCCGCAAGTTTCGTATAAATGTATGGTGCATTACTATCCAAATGAATTGCTATTTTAAGCCCTTTTATCGCTAAATATAATTTCCCTAAATGATGCGCACATCTCGCTCGCTCATACCATACATGTGCTTCATTTTTATATTCTTTTAACAAATCATTAAAGATTTCATACGCTTCTTCATATCTTTCTAAATCTATTAATATTAACCCGTGATTCGTTAAAGTGAATCGTTCAGGGCTACGTTCCAAGGCGACTTGAGAAAACTGCAACGCCTTTTCAGATTGATCGATATACATATATGATAAAGCGAGAAAACTCCAAGCAATCGGCTGATCCGCGTCTAATTGTAACGAGGAACGAAAACTTGAAATCGCTTCTATATAACTTTCCTGCTCAAAAGCATACCTTCCGTTTATTAAATGATATAAAGCACGATTATTTTTCTTCTCAACACTCGCAAGCATTTGCCCCGCTTTTTCTAGTTCTTCAAGGCGAATAAAGCACTGTGCACCATGCAATTTAACAAAATCTGAGTTCGGAAACTTCTTCATTAACTTTTCAATACAACATATAATAAACTCATTATCTACTTCAACATCTAAGTGCTTTACCGTATACAACCACGTATTCGGATTATCACTCGTCTTTTTTAAAAATTGTACTAGCTTATGAATTCCCTCTTTATCTTGTTCATCTAAATGATCCGTTAAAGAAAAAATGGATTTAAAATAATGATGTTCTTCTTCATCTAAAAATGATAATTGTTCCTTCTTTTCTTTCGGAACAAACGTAATCGCTAAACACCCTGTATAACGATATTTTTCTTGTAACTTACTATACTCCACAATGACTGGTTCGATAAAGTTTGGATCTTGAACATAAAAAGCTTGTAACGTATCATCATACCCAGCTAACACTTGCACATGTGAAGCATGCTCAATATCAATACTTAATAAAACGGGAATTCCTTCACCGAGTAATCTCTTATATATTTCCTCATTCCCTTTAAAATAACGATATTCATAACCTAATTCTTCTAAATACGAAACAGTATCTGAAAACTTTGAGCCTGTCATATCAAAAATGAACTCTGCTATTTCATCTTGCGTACGTTTTTCTCCCCATAAGTGCAACATCATTTCTAAACTTGTCGGCACACAATAATTATCCTTTTGTACAATCGGAACTATCGGTAAGTGAACCTTTTTGCCATCTGGATTTTTTTCTAAATTATGATATAAAGACTCTTTTAAACTTTTTTCTTCTTTTAATAACTGTTGTAAATCTACAAGTTTATTCATTTTGTAAAGTGCTTCAGCACGTAAATGTACGAAGTAAGTTTTATACGCATGATAAGGAAGCTGATTATTTATGTTATCTATTACGTCTAACACTTCTTCATACTTCCCTAAATCTAATAAATATTTCACCTTTTCAAAATGAAAATATGGTACTTGCGGGAACTTTACAATTGCATCATCAATTAGCTGTAATGCACGTTTTTGTTCCCCTTTATTTGCATATAACTGTGCTAATAAATAAGTAGATAACTCTTCACAATCTTTATGCTGCATGCCGGCTATAAATTGTTCTTCTGCTTTCTCCCATTCACCTGTATGCATATAGACGTAACCCCATTTATCAAATACGGCACGTGCACTATACTCCTCTGCCTTTTGCATATAAAAAAGCGCTTCTTCATTTCGTTTCATTTCTAACAAACATCGTACTAACGTAAAATATGTTTTCGCTAAAAGATCCACTTCTATTTCTTCTTTATTTACCTCTTCTAATGAATCTTTTAACAACTGTTCTACTTCAAGTATTTTCCGCTCATCAATTAACTCATCACAATATAAAGAGAGCGTTCTCATATTTGGGAATTTTTTATAAGCGTAGCGAATGAGGAATGAACTGTATTGGTGCATAAGCCCTTCATCAGTAAGACGTATTAATATATCAAACTCCTCATGGGAAGGAATATTAGCAAGCCAACTCTTCAAATAAGATAAAGTATTCTTTTCTTTTATATATGAAATTTCATTATTTATTTCCTGTAATCCATCTATAAATCTCTTGTCTTTCAAACAAGCATCTAACTGCTTAAAATCTAGCATGTATTCACCTCGAATATTTATTTATACTGCTACTTGCTTAGATTTTACACATCATATTGTAGGTATTCAACTAAAATCTCCTATAATGGATAGTATTATTTAATATTATTCGAATTTATAACAAAATATAGTAAAAATGATTGTTTTTCTCTGTATTTTGTTTAATTAAATACAATAACGTTACATGCGGGTCTTATCTTTTGGAAGCCAAATTCAGTACATAAAATTATATCGGCGATAATTTAAATATATCAGCGATTCTTGAAATATATCGACGATTTTCATAATATATCAGCGATTATACGGCGGATATCGACTTATCGACAAAATTTTACACACTCCGACACACAGCTATCTTTCAACATTCTACGTCACCAAATGTAATTTTCATATTCGGAGCATATACTAAAGAGGAATGTAGATGAAACGATCTAAAAAATCTGAGTTCAGCTTCATATTGAGCTAGTGCATCACCATATATTAATCCTCTAATCATTAAACGTTCTATAAATCGCTGTTTATCACCTGGATCTCCTGCAATCCCCTCTTCTTTTAATGAGTGATACAACTTTTCTTTATCATTATGATGCATATTAGAATCTAAAAAGTTCACCTTATCACTTACTCTACATTGAATATTTTTTACGCCTAGTTCACTTAAATACATCGGTATTTTCATACCAATATTTCCATCTCTTCCGCTTCTCTGCGTGTCACTTTCAAATAGATTCTGCAAAGTGCCTAACCTAATAATTTCCGATTGACTCTCTCCATCTAAAAAGTATGAAGACATATTTGATATCCAATGTGGTTCAAAACAGATTATTTTTCCGCCCTTTTTAATTGAATGTATCATTTTTTGTAGCATCGTTTTTGGTGAACTCATATGTAATAAAAAAGCATGACAGATTGCCATATCGTATGTATCGTTCAATTCAATTTCTGTAGCATCTCCCTCAAGAAATTCTGCCTCATATGGTAGTAAATGAAACAACTCTTTCGCTTCAGCAAGTAATGTTTCTCCACTATCAACGCCTGTATACTTTGAACCTTTTGGAAGTAATGGCATTAGTACTAAGCCTAAATAACCATATCCACAACCGAAATCAACAATATGTACTGGCTTAGTAATCTTCCAAACTGTATTTACTAAAAAGCTTACATAATCGTCATTGTAATATAAATCTCTCGTGTTTTTTAAATATGTTAGTTTACTGTTCCAATCGTATGTTTCCAAGTTTAGCGCCTCCTTTATATATGACATTACAATTCTCCATTTAATGCGGACATTCCTATACTTGAATCAATTCTAGAAAAGTTTAGATTTAATTAAATAAAACTTCTACTTTCACATTTTCTATAAAAATAAATAGGCATACATATCTAATATGATACGTATACCTATTTGTTTTACATCTCCTCAGGAGCATCCACTCCAAGTAAACGTAACCCCTCTTTTAATACAACCGTCACAGCATACACTAATGCGAGTCTGCTGTCTTTCTCTTCGCTCTCTTCCAATATACGCACATTTCCGTAATATTTATTGAACGATTGTGCTACATCCAATACATATTTTGAAATGATTGATGGTTCATTTTTGTTGAAGGCTGCTTCAATTACTTGTGGGAACTTATTCAGTAATTTTACGACGCTCCAGCTATGATCATCTTTTAATGCAAACGTACACGTTTCAAATTCTACACTTTCTTTTCTTAAAATAGAGCACGCACGTGCATGTGTGTACTGTACGTACGGTCCTGTTTCACCTTCAAATTTCAGCATGTTTTCTAATGAGAATTCGATATTATGCATACGCTCGTTTTTTAAATCGTGGAAGATAACTGCGCCAACACCTACTTGCTTTGCTACTTCTTCTTTCTGTTTTAAGTTCGGATTTTTCTCTTCAATATTTTGTTTTGCAAGGTCAATTGCTTCCTCAAGTACTTCTTCAAGTAAAATAACTCTTCCTTTACGTGTCGACATTTTCTTACCATCTTTTAAAATGAACCCAAACGGTACATGTTCCATGCCGTCAACCCAATTGTATCCAAGCTTTTTTAATACCGTGAAAAATTGATTGAAGTGTAGACTTTGCTCCGGTCCAACTACATATAACGCTTTATCAAACGCATATGTGTTTTGACGATATAACGCTGCCGTTAAGTCACGCGTTGCGTAAATCGTCGCACCATCTGATTTTCTAATTAAGCAAGGCGGCATTCCCTCTTCTTCTAAATTAACGACTAACGCACCTTCTGACTCTTCAAGCAGATCATGCTCCTCTAAAATCCCAATAAAATCTTCCATTAAATTATTATAAAAAGCTTCCCCTTGAAAATTAGTAAATTCAACACCGAGAAGTTCATAAATACGAGAAAATTCTTTTAATGATTCGTGACGGAACCAATTCCAAAGCTCAACAGCTTCTTCATCACCTTCTTCTAACTTCTTAAACCAAGCGCGTCCATCTTCTTCTAATTCTTCATCGTCTTTTACCTCTTCATGGAATTGCACATATAACTTAAATAGTTCTCGTATTGGATCCTCTTTCACTACTGCTTCATTTCCCCATTTTTTATAAGCGGTAATTAACTTTCCAAACTGTGTGCCCCAGTCTCCAATATAATTAATTCCTACAACTTCATAACCACATTTTTCAGCGATATGTTTCAGTGAATTTCCAATCATTGTAGAACGTAAATGCCCCATTGAAAAAGGTTTCGCGATATTAGGAGAGGAATAATCTATAACTACAGTCTTTTCACATCCAAAATGATTTTGGCCGTACTCTTCTTTCTCCGCTAATACCGTTTTTAATACTACATCACTTACAATTTCACGATTATAAAATACATTTACATATGGACCGACGGCCTCTACTTTCGTAAAAAATGGATCATCTAATTTCTCCGCAACTTCCTTTGCGATTAGAGCTGGTGATTTTTTATATTGCTTCGCAAGTAAAAAACATGGAAATGCTGCATCACCGAATTCATCTTGTTTCGGCGTTTCGATTAAATCTAAAATTTGATTTTGCGTTAATTCATTCGTAAAAATATCGGATAAACTTTCCGCAAACTGCGTTTTATAATCCATACTATGTAACCTCCTTATTTTTTTAAACACAAAAAACTCGTCTCTAAAAAAGAGACGAGTTTAAACCCGTGGTACCACCCTTGTTGTTCATTACGAACCACTTTCCCGTTTATAACGAGGACAGGGGGCCTCGGCTTACTCTACTATTCGTTCAAGAAGCATCTCCGAAGTGCGCTTCATCTTTTCCTTCCGCACTAGGCTCACACCATCCCTAGCTCGCTTTCCTTCTAAAAAAGACTACTCTCTTCATCACCGACAGTATATTTAATTAATTATTGCTTATTATACATCTTTTCAAACAATTAGCAAGGGTCAATTACACCAAAGTGAAACTTAGCACTTTTCCTTTTGTATACGTGAAAATTATGTTTTTCAAATCTAGAACTACGGAAATGATCTTTCAGAACGACACGCTTTCTCGCCACACGCTTCGCTTCCGCAATTGTTTCGTCAGTAATATCATGATACAAAGCGAAGTGTTTTAATCCTTTTATTCCATCTGATTCTATAACAGTTTCTTCAAACATTGGATCAAGGTAAACGACATCATAACTACTATCTTCACATTGTTTTAAAAATGCGTAATGCTCCGTTTGCTTCACATCAATTCGTTGCATCGCCTCATCGATTTCAGAAACGGATGAAGACCATGTTTTTAAACCATTTTCCATAATATAAGCCATATACTCATTACCTTCAAGTCCCGTTACTTTTCCGCTTTCACCGACAATATAACTAGCTACAATACTATCTGATGCCATACCGAGCGTACAATCTAACACTGTCATTCCGCTCTCTAATTGCGCGGCTTGTACAAACGGATCGTGTTCTCCGCGCATTAATCTTTTCACACGAAACATCGCTGAGTTTGGATGAAAGAAAAACGACTCCTCCGTTCCTCTTGGATATATAGCTAACCGGTTTTTCCCTACAACAAGTACATCTTGTTCATACTGCTCATGTAGTTTATGTACTGGTATATCATTACGTTTAACGAATGAACCATTTAATTCTGCCGCTACCTTGTTTGCATAATCTGTCATTTCTTTATTTGTTCTTCCTGCTGTTGTTACGATCATTGTTTCACCTCTATATAAAGAAAAGAGGGAGATTTACTCTCCCCCTTCTTTAGCAATTCTTTTCGAAAGCTTGTTCTAAGTTCGTAATAATTTCGTCCATAGTTGCACCTTCAATTTCATGACGGTGAATGAAGTGAACAACTTCTTTTCCTTTTAATAATGCCATAGATGGTGAAGATGGAGGAATTTCTCCGAAGTATTCACGCATTTTTGCAGTAGCATCTTTATCTTGACCTGCGAATACAGTTACAAGATGATCAGGTTGTTTTTCAGCACGAACAACTGCTTGACCTGCTGATGGACGTGCTAAACCAGCTGCACAACCACAAACAGAGTTTACAACTACTAAAGTTGTACCTGTCGTGTTTTCCATAAATTCTGTTACAGCTTCTTCTGTAGTTAACTCTTCAAATCCAGAACGCACTAATTCTTGGCGCATTGGAATTACCATTTGGCGCATGTATTCTTCATAAGCATTTGACATCTTGTAATCTCTCCTTCAACTTTCATTCCAAATTCATCATATCACGCTCTATTACTAGGTGCAAAAGAAAGATTACGATGATTTCATTTTTTTGTAGGGATTTCACAAACCCCACCGCGGCAATGTCCAACTGGGACAAGTTTTCTATTGTTAGCGATATAATCGTATACTTTACTTCCAAATCCGAGTGCGATAGATAGTTTTATAAAAGGAACGGCAAACCAATAAGATGGAACGGCCTTTGCTAATACATGTATGCTATAAATTCCGTCATACCACTTATTATTTTTTAAAATATACAATCTTTGTTCCATCTTGCTTTGTAGTTCTTGAGAAAGTTCATACTTCTCAACTACATCTTCATCTCGAAATGAAACAAATTTCATCTTACCCTTTTTATCTAATTTTTTCGTACGTTCTGCAACCGCCGTACACATCGGACACCAACTATCATAGAAAACAATCATACATTATTCCCCTTTACGAGACTCCGTCATTTGTTTCCATACAGAACCTTTTGCTTCTTCTCCGCCTTCAATACGCTCTAATGCTAGACGCGCTTGCATCGCTACTTCAAACTCTGGGTCATCTTGCGCTGCTTTTAATGCCGGAATTGCACTTTCATCTCCAAGTTCAAATAAGAACATCGCTGCACGCCAACGTACTAATTTACTTGAATCTTTCAGAGATTTAATCATAACGAACATCGCTGCTGGATCACCTACATCTGATAAACAATCGCCCGCTGTACGGCGAACACTTACTGAACGATCTAATAGCGCTTTATATAATAACGGCAATACTTCATCACCTTTTACCATACCTAAATACGCTGTTGCTAAACGGCGAATCGAAACTTTTTCATCATCTAACGCCATCTTCAACACTGGAATATCTTCTTCAGTAGGATCCATTTGTTCTAATGCTGCAAAACGATTTTTCCAGTCAGCATCTTTCATCATCTCTTCTGTTACTTTATATGGCTCACGCTTTTGAATCGTTACTTCAACAGCACCTGCCTGATTTAATAATTCTTTAACCGTTTCATTTACACGTTCTTCCGAATAAGCAGCAACAATTTCTTCTACTACTTCTTTTCCGATTTCTTCAAAGTTACCGTAACGTGTACTTTGTTCCACCCATTTACGTTCTTTTACAACGTTTGGTGCAGACATTTGCACTTTCATAATTGATTCTTTAAAACGATCTGGTAAACCAACACGTTCTTCTGTCGTTCCATCTGTTAACTTTACTTGCATTGGAATTGTAAAGAACATTTGAACAAACACTTTCACTTCCCCAAAATGAGCAAGTTGTTGTTCTTCACTTTCTTCTACTACTTCTTCGCCGAATACAGCACGAACTTGTTGTAATAAAACTTTCCAGTCATACTTCGCATTTCGCTCCACTGCTAAAAAGTCGGCTACATGATATACACCTTTAATGCCTTCAATTTTCAAAATTTCTTGCACTTGCATTGGCGCTTGTTCTTTATTTTCATTTGTATAATTATTACGTGCTCCTGATGGTAATACTTCATTCAAAATAACTTTCATTGTATTTGGACTTGGCGTCGGTTCAATTGCTTTAATCTTCACGTAAAAAACTCTCCTTTATTGCATGTTCTTAGCTGTATTGTAACATGTTACCACTCTATACTCCTACTGGGATGCTTTATTTTGCTGATTTCTTTCCACCATCATACTTTAAATTCCTCAAGTCCCATCTTATTATGATGCACCCTCCCGCCTTTTCTCCAAAAATGTAATATTTTCAATCACAACTTCCGTTACATATATTCTCTTTCCTTGATCATCCTCGTAATTCCTCGTATGAATACGTCCGGTAATTCCAACAAGTGAACCTTTCGTACAATATTCAGTTACATTCTCAGCTGACCTTCTCCAAATTACGCAATTAATAAAATCTACTTGTTGTTCACCTAAACTATTTCGAAAACCTCTATTCACAGCAACACATACTCGTGCATACGCGACACCTTGCTTTGTGTAGTATAATTCTGGCTCCTTTGTCAATCTACCGATTAATACAACTCGATTCATCATAAGTTATACCACCTCACATATTTTTCTTCATTGTAAATAAAAATGTATGAAGGGTAAAAAGCGTAAAATAATATATTTTAAAGTAAAAAAGATTATTTTTTATGCTATAAAAGAAAAAAAGAAACCTTACATATTTTAAACATGTAAGGTTTCAAAATTTATCCCGCTTGAACTCAAGTTACCGCCATCCATATTATACCATATCATCAATTTACCTTTAAAAATAAAAAAATCCTGCATTTTTCATGCAGGATTTTTTATTAGTCATTTTTCGTAAAGTAAGAAACGAAACGAAGAATTTCTAAGTATAACCAAACTAATGTAAGCATTAGTCCCATTGCAGTGTACCACTCCATATATTTCGGAGCTTGACTACGTACACCATTTTCGATTAAATCGAAATCTAGTAATAAGTTTAATGCAGCAACTACGATAACAACCGCACTAATAATAATACCAATTGTACCGCCTTGGTGAATGTACGGAACCGTTACACCAAACATGTTTAGTAGAAATACGACTAAGTACATAACCATAATTCCAAGTGTCGCTGCCATCACGCCTGTACGGAATTTATCCGTTACTTTTACTACGCGTGTTGCATATAACACTAACATTGCAAATAGAATTGAGATTGTTAGTAATACAGCGTTTAAAACGATAGAATCGCCAAACTTCATTGTATAAACCGCTGAAATACTACCTAATACAACCCCTTCTACCGCCGCATAGATTGGTGCACCAAAAGGTGAAATACGCGGGAAGAACATAGACGCAAATGCGATGATTGCCGCAACGATTAAAGCACCAATTAATACTGGCATCTTCATCGTCCCCTGCATCATCTGTATGTATGAATAGACAGACGTTGCAAGTAGCAAGATAAGCATAATAAACGTTTTGCCTACTGTTCCGCCAATAGTCATCGCAGAAGCACTTGCTCCCTCTTTACGGAATGCCTCTTTTTTCAACATTGGATTAGATGTTCTCATTTTTTCCCTCCTAAAATAGGTTCTACCAATAGTGTAAAGTTTTTCTCTTTACTTTTCAATATATGCAGCTTGTTTTTATTTTAATCCTTCAACAATATCAGATAGTTCGCTCCATCTTTCCATCGTTTTTTCTAGCTCTTCTTCTGTTTTTTGTTGTGCTTCAGACAATTCTTGAGCTTTCGTAAAATCAGAACCAACATTCGCAAGCTCTTCTCCGATTGACTCAAGTTTTTCTTCAAGTCCTGCAATTGTATCTTCAATTGTTTCCCATTCGCGCTGCTCGTTATATGAGAGTTTACGCTTACGTTGATGTTTCGGTGCCTCTTCTACTACTTTTTTCTCTTTCTGAACTTCTGCTTTCTCAATAAGTTCTCTCGTTTTTTCCATTTCTAAATAATCTGTATAACTACCTAGAAATTCGTGTACTTCTCCTTCTCCCGTAAAGATGAACAATTCATCAACTACTTTATCTAAGAAGTAACGGTCATGCGATACAGTTAAAACAACACCAGGGAAATCTTCTAAATAATCTTCTAACACTGTTAATGTTTGTGTATCTAGATCATTCGTAGGCTCATCCAATAATAGTACGTTCGGTTCTCCCATTAATATACGTAATAAGTATAAACGTCTTCTCTCGCCTCCAGATAATTTACCAAGCGGTGTACCATGTGAATGTGGCGGGAATAAGAAACGTTCTAACATTTGAGATGCACCAATTACTTTTCCGTCTGTCGTATGAATGACTTCTGCGATTTCTTTAATGTATTCAATCATACGTTGATTTAAATTCATTTCTTCATTTTCTTGTGTATAGTAAGCGATTTTTACTGTTTGCCCAACTTCAATTTCACCACTATCAGGAGATATTTTACCTGCAAGCATATTTAATAGAGAAGATTTTCCGCTTCCATTCGCTCCAATAATCCCGATACGATCGCCTGGTTTCACAATATGATTAAAATTGTTCAGTACAGTTTTACCACCAAATTTTTTCGTTACATCTTTTAACTCAAGTACTTTTTTCCCAAGGCGGCTACCACTAAGTGCAATATCAACAGACTGTTTTGCAGCTGGGCCTTCTTGACCTTTTAACTCATCAAAACGTTGAATACGTGCCTTTTGCTTAGTCGAACGAGCTTTTGCACCACGACGAATCCATGCTAGTTCGCGGCGATATAAGTTTTGACGTTTTGATTCCTGCGCAAGTTCTTGTTCTTCACGAAGTGCTTTCGCTTCTAAAAACGTACTGTAATTCCCTTCATAACTATACAGTTTTCCGTTATCTAATTCGAAAATACGATTCGTCACACGATCTAAGAAATAACGATCATGGGTTACAAGTAATACTGCACCTGTATAACGTGCTAAATATTCCTCTAACCATTCTACTGTCTCATGATCAAGGTGGTTCGTAGGCTCATCTAAAATTAATAGATCCGGTGTTTCAATAAAGCACTGCGCCATCGCAATACGTTTTTTCTGTCCACCAGATAAATTTCCAACAGTTGCTGTGAAATCAGTAATTCCTAATTTCGTTAATAACGATTTTGCATTCGCATTTGCTTCCCATGCGCCCATCGCATCCATACGTTGTTGGACTGCAAATAATTGTTCCTGTACCTTTTCATTACTTGGATCTTTTTCGATATGTAATAGCGCCTTTTCATAGTCACGAAGAAGACGAATTAAAGGTGTATCACCATGGAAGACTTGTTCTAATACTGTTAATTGCTCATCAAACTCTGGTTGCTGTGATAAATAACTAATTGTATACCCACGTGAATGAGTCATATCACCTGTATCAGCAATTTCTGCCCCTGCAATAATTTTTAATAACGTTGATTTACCAGTACCGTTTACACCGATAATTCCGGCACGTTGTCCTTCTGCAATACTAAATGATAATCCATCAAATAACGGTTTTTCTCCATACGATTTTGATAAGTTTTCCACAGTTAACATTTTCATATTTGTGCATTCCACTCTTTCATAAATTGTTCAATAAACTGTTCCATATAGCGATGGCGAACTTCCGCCTCTTGTTTTGCTGCGTTCGTATTCATTAAATCTTTTAGTTTTAAAAGTTTTTCATAAAAATGATTTAAAGATGGATCGTTATTTTTTCTATATTCATCTTTCGTCATCACTTCACGAGGTGGAATAGTTGGATCATACATTAATCTCCCTTTCGCACCACCATACGCAAATGTGCGGGCTATTCCAATTGCTCCAAGAGCGTCTAAGCGATCTGCATCTTGAACGATTTTCCCTTCAAGTGACTCCACTTTACCGCCATGACCACCTTTATAAGACATATTGGCGATAATATGAAGAACATGTTTACTTTCCCCTTCCTCTACATGTAACTCTTCTAACCAATCAGAAACTTTTTTCATTCCTGCTTCTTCACTTTCATTTAACTTCTCATCAGCCACATCGTGAAGTAATGCTGCCATTTCAATTATAAAACGATTTCCTCCTTCTTGCTCGGATAAAGAAATCGCCAGTTTATGTACGCGCTCAATATGATACCAATCATGCCCACTCGCATTTTTTTCTAAAATATGTTTTACAAAAGTAATTGTTTTTTGGATCTTTTCTTGTTTTGTCATTTTATCTTCACCCAATTACTTATTGTAACACGCCCGCATTTTTTCATCACATATTTTCTTGTCCGCCCATACACTAGGTGGTAGGCATCATCATGAAGGAGGAATAAACATGTTCTATAATAATCAACCGCCTTATCCACAACAACCATTTTACCCTCAGCAACAGGACCAAAGATACACAGAGCAATTTGAAGAACAAGAGCAACAATATGAACAAAATCCATACACAACACCGCAAAATCAAGAGCCACAATATCAGCAAAACGCATACGACACACGTCCAAATTATGAATACCCTCAAAACCCATATGCAGCACCGCAAAATCAAGAACAACAATATCAGCAAAATCCATATGTAGCACCACAAAATCAAAAGCCACAATATCAACAAAATCCATATGCAGCACCACAAAATCAAGAACAACAATATCAACAAAATCCATATGCAACACAACCTCAACAACCACAATATCAGCCACAAATGTATCAACCAAACTATGATGCGCGTGTTTCACCGCCTAAACCACCAACACTTGATCCTACGCAACCACAAATTTTACCGCCTGGCCCTACAATCGATCCTACACAACCACAAATTTTACCACCTGGACCAACATTTGATATTACACAACCGCAAATCTTACCACCTGGACCGATTACAGAACCAACGCAACAACAAATCCAGCAAGTTGTCGGTACACAGTTTTTACCTTTAAAGAAACCTGTATTAGATTTCGTAAAACCTTGGGTAGACTACGGTTTAAATGAATCAAAACATACATCACATAAACACGCTTTAACAGAAGTTGCTGCTATTATGTTTTTAGTTGGGAAAGGCTTTAATCCGACGATTGCGCATTATATTGTGGAATCTTGGGAGAAGAATGAGCAGTTTTAGGGGTGTTCATTTCATTTTAAATAAAACAAAAAAGTGTCACAAATGCCTGTTTTATAAGCATTTGTGACACTTTTGGTTTGTTATGTTAAATATCATTTCAATAGTGAATTACTGCAGTTACCTTTTCTTTCTAGGACCAATAATCAATTTAATCGCCGTTCTTTCTTGATCATTAATCGTAACCTCTTGAAATGCTGGAACAAAGGCTAAGTCAATACCACTTGGAGCAACAAATCCTCTTGCGATTGCTATTGCTTTAATCGCTTGATTTAAAGAACCAGCCCCAATCGCTTGAACTTCTACATTTCCACTTGTTCTTAGTACACCTGCTATTGCACCTGCAACTGAATTTGGGCTTGATTTTGAAGATACCTTTAATATATTTTCCATATAAGTTGCTCCCTCTATTATTTAATTACTCTTTTGTTACCGTATAAAATATTTCAACGTATCTTTAACTACTATTCACACCAAAAGCAAACAATACTACATATGTACATTCATTCGATACTTTTTGTCTTCTTCCTGCCCTATTACGTAAATAAAGAGCAATGACTATAAACTCTAATATACAAACATACAAACAATCAAGGATACTGGTTTTACTTATACAGGTGTAACCTTAAGCCTCTATTAAACCTACCAAGAGACTCCTTTGATTTTTTCACCAAATCATTAACCTTTTCTTCTTCAAAAATGGTCACATCTTCTATTCTATTACTATATTTCTTTCATCGTATTAGCACTTTATACTCCAAATCTATCACCTTTTATATAAGACAAGCATAAAATACTATGAGTATACACTTCATTCATAATAGGGGGGAATATATTGGGTTCATACTATCATTCTTCAAACTCCACTAAAAAATGTTCATGCAACTCTTCTTCCAGCTCATATAAAAAATGCTCGTGCAACTCCTCTTCTAGTTCTTATAAAAAATGTTCATGCGACCATTCACATAAAAAAAACTGTCCGGCATACGGTACTTTTTGGCAAACTGAGTTTATAACTGTTCCGTTTGGAGAGCCTTTTCCATTTAATCACGTTGGCCCTATAGCAGGAGGAGTTTCCTTACTAAATCCTACTACTATACAATTTAGTCAAGCGGGTGATTATAGAGTTTCTTTCATTTCAACGATTAACACTACTGTAAATCCTGTGTTTCCACATATTCCAGTCATGACTATATTTCTAAATGACAATCCACTTGCTAATAGTCAAGGTGACTTTGCTTTTCAAATGAATACTTCATCAAATAACGAATGCCTTCAATTAGCAGGTGAAACGATTGTTACAGTACCCGCTAATTCAACTCTTCAATTGAAAAATAATAGTGGTTTCAATCGTCAAAGTATTGCAACTTGTGATAATGGTATCAATTCAGTTGAATTAACAGTTATTAAACTAAGTTAATAATCATCTTCACATTCAGATGCTATTTCAGCATCTTTTTTTATTGAATAATGCTTTTCTGTTAATCTAGTAAACATAAAAAAGTACCGAACTCTTATACTGCAAAAGTTCGGTACTTTTTTTATTAAAAGCTTCTCATTCCTTTTTATTTCTCCACATAAACTGACTTAACAATTGTACGACTATAGGGTTGTCCTTCTTTATTCATCCCTTTTATATCCATCGTAACGTTGTATACTCCTGGTTGCTCTATGTCCTTCAAAGCACCAGTAAATGTATTGTTATTAACATTTTGTAATTCATTATATTCAGAGACTAGTTTCCCTTCTTTATTCACGACTCTTACTGTTATGGAAAGATCCCCTTTCATTTCAGGTGCTACAGGTGATTTTTTCAGTTTATACTCGGATTTATTCGCTTTAACTTTTGTAGGCATTTGAAGAACAAATGGCGCGCCACTCTTGTAATCGCCTACAACTAAATATGCATCTTTCGACTGCTTCGCCATCATTTTAACTTTCCATTCTCCTACATCCATTTTATCAAATTTAAATGTTTTAATTGTCGCGCCACCAAAGAAAGATTCCCCTTCATCATTAGTTATAACGCTATCCTTATTTGTAAACATTTTTCCTTTTGGAGATATCATTTGTACTTCTACATCAGACGAAGCAGTTAATATAGAAACGATTCCTTCTGCCTTTTTATCAACTGTAACTGTTTGCTCAATCCACTGATTTTGTGGCAATTCTCCTCCTAAAATGGTTTGATTTGAAGTTGTATTTAATTGTTCTATATTTTCATTTGAACTAGTGCTGGATGCTACTAAGGCTGGTACAGCTACATTTGATGTACGTAAATATGGTTCAATGCGAGAGAAAACAGCAGATCCTTTTCGTATATTATCATGATCAAACTTGGAATCTGTAAATAAATGCGTTCCATACGGTAACTTAGCACTCCACTCATTTACTAATCCATCATTTGAACCGTATGATGACAAATAGAGACCGCCCATAGATAAAGCAGAAAATACTGGTCCCCAGCTAGTCCCAGTAGCCGTATAGTAACGATTTAATTTAGCTGCTGGATTATTATCAATCGTTGAACGAAATTTTGCCATTTCCCCCATTTGTAATGAATACGTACCATCATCTTTTTGACCTAATATAGAAGCAAGCCATCCTGCCCACCAACTATATGATAAATCCGCTAAGTTTGATCCATGATGTGGCGTCGCAAGTGTAATAACATTTCCGACAAATCGATTTGCACCATATCCTACTAATGCAGCCTGTGTATCGATACCGCCTTTACTATGTGCTACAATATTAACTTTTTTACCGAAGTGATTATATATTTCTTCTAATTTTTGTGCTAACAATTTTCCGTTGTCCCACTGACTAGCTGACCCTTTTCCAGCAGCATCATATAATTGTATAAATACTGTTTGATAGCCTGCTTTCAAAGCATAGTCATACATATCATTCATATCGTGATACACTGTCTTACCATACCAACTATCAGCATTCCCATTCCTTCCTTGCACAAAGAGAATTGGAGGTCTATTCTCATCATAATTAGCAGGTTTTTGACCTAAAAACCATTCTCCAGGTGTAAAGGCTTCTTGATCTGGAAAGCCTGTTTTAAGCTCTTTTACAACTTCTGCTCGCACATTTGTGCTAATCATTGGAACCACGATAAAAAATACAATTAGTAAGGCAACACATCTTCTCATCAATCGCATATTATTCCCCCCACTTTTTTTGAAAGAAGGTGCTCTTTGTAATATTTTTTTATCTTCTCTCTTAATACTAGATAATCTTTTTACTTAAACAAAATCTTGTCCCTATTCCCACGAGATTACTAGTACCCCTTCTTCCTTAACACACGTTATTCTCTTTGTTTCTATCTCTTCCTTTTGAGAGAACACTATAAAAAAGTTTCTCAATAATTGTGAACCGTACTAAATCCAAATATCTCTAAATCATTATTGTTTATATAAAGTATACAAATCTTGAAAAAACTTTAGTAAAAAAACACTTTATTACCACCTAGTTATAAAAAAGATTAATGAAGATATGTACTTTTATTTAATTTAATTCAAAACAAACGAATAAAAGCTTATACTGTAAGACTTTCCTACGATTAAATATTAAACTGAAATTTCTAAATAGATAGTAAGGTGTCCAGAAACATATATTATGATAATTTTCGCAGACTTGAATTAAACTTTTAGAAGTACTAACCTATCGGTGAGCAGAAGAAAATTCTGTAAAAAGAAAGGAGAATGCTTTATGATGACCAATTTACAAAAGGAGTTTTTTAAACGACTAAAAATTCCTGAAAAAGAAATAACATTTAATGATTTAGATGAAATTCTCTTGAAAATGGGCTTGATTCTCCCCTATGAAAATCTCGATATTATGGCTGGTACTATTAAAAACATCTCAAAAAATAACTTAGTAGAAAAGTTACTAATTCAAAAACGAGGCGGTCTTTGTTATGAATTAAACTCCTTATTGTATTACTTTTTAATGGATTGTGGGTTTCAAGTATATAAAGTAGCCGGTACTGTTTATGATCTTTACGATAATAAATGGAAACCCGATGATGGTCATGTCATTATCATATTAAATCATAATTATAAAGATTATGTTATAGACGCAGGTTTTGCATCTCATCTACCTTTACATCCAGTCCCTTTTACCGGAGAAGTCATCTCTTCTCAAACGGGAGAATATCGAATTCGCAAACGAACTACCCGAAAAGGTACACACATTTTAGAAATGAGAAAAGGAGCTAACGGGGAATCTACAAATTTCTTGCAATCTGAACCTTCACACGAATGGAAAATAGGCTATGCCTTTACTTTAGATTCAATAGATGAGAAAAAGGTGAATAACATTCAAAAAGTGATTGTAGAGCATAAAGAATCTCCTTTTAATAAAGGGGCTATTACTTGTAAATTAACTGATTATGGGCACGTATCATTAACAAATAAAAATTATACAGAAACCTATAAAGGCATCAAAAATAAACGACCAATAGAATCAAAAGATTACGCTCGCATTCTTCGTGAATCTTTCGGAATAACACAAGAAAAATATGTAGGAAAAACACTAGAAAGAGGATAGTTGACTAGAAGTATTTCATAATAAAGCAGATTCCATATTTAGAATCTGCTTTATTTTATATTTTGTTATAAAAAAATTTGTTTTGCTCTTACCCTTTAATTCTCAATTATATACTCATCATCATATTTATCGTATTGGAGCCCTGACCCTATTTTTGATTCCGTAACTTGATCTCTTAAAAACGGTGCAGCTTCCATTTTGCTAGTTGCAATTTCAATTCCATATTTTTTTGTTAAATGGGCTAATTCTATTAAAAACCACTCTCTTCGTAATGTGACTGGAATATCAAATGTTCTTCTTTTCATATATAATAGCACCTCTTTTATTTTCATAGCTAAAAAAAGATCACTGAATGTACTATTTAAAACTACCTTTCATCACAAACATCCAATGAAACATTATAGTATATGCATGTCCATTTTAAACGTGCTATTAAAAAAAGAATACTTCAGTTTACATAAAATAATTATGTATTAGTAGAAAGAGGCTTGTTCTCCTCTTTCTACTCTAGAAATTTAAATTAAGAACATCTTGGTACACCTAAAGCTAAGAATACACCTGCTACTCCCGCAGTAATCGGTACTTTTAACGTAATAACATCGTCTACTTTCGTTACTAAAAAGAAAGCATTACCTTCTTGTAATATACAAGTCACCAACAATTGGAACTCCATTCAAATCTCCTCCTTTCAATCGTTATATTATACTTTATGGATTTAATATAAAAATGTAATAGGAAATATATCCATTTTCTCCTATATACAAATAAATGTTCATCAGTCTATTAAAAATATTAATGTACTCTGTTAAATACCACTCCTATTATCCTCAAAACTGACACATTATAAGTGATTTCAATCACTACATTGTTTTTCAATTATCGCTATTCTTAATTTAGATATTACATTTAAACTTTATGGAGGCATTCATATGGAACATACATTTACTGAAACTTCAATTGTTGGTGAGATTGTTACACAATTTCCGAAAGCTAGTGATCTTTTTAAATCATATAGAATAGATTTTTGTTGTGGTGGTAATAAGCCACTTATTGATGCAATTCATGAAAGAAATTTATCGGCGGATGAAATAATTACAGAGTTAAATACGCTTTATCTTAATACGAAACAATTAAATGAATCTGAAATTGATTGGAAAAGTGCTTCTTATCGTGAATTGATTGATTATGTAATTCATAAGCATCATCGTTATTTAAATGAAGAGTTACCGCAGTTAAGTCCATATGTGACGAAAGTATTACGCGTCCATGGAGCAAATCAGCCTCATTTAGCTCAAATTCATAAGCTATTTCATGAACTTAAAATGGAATTAGAACAGCATTTAATTAAAGAAGAAACGGAAGACTTCCCATTAATTTTAGAATTTGAACAAAATCCAACTGATGAAAATTATGCAAAGTTACGTAAAGTAGTAGATGAACTAGAAAATGAGCACAATCATGCCGGAAATATTATAAAAGAACTTCGTAAAGTAACAAATGACTTTACGCCTCCAGAAGGCGCTTGCGGTACTTATCGACTTGTCTACCAACGTCTTGAAGCTCTAGAATCTGATTTATTTGAGCATATTCATTTAGAAAATAATATTTTATTTCCACGTGCCATTACAAGAGCATAAATTAAGTGCAGGACATGAGTGTAAATACTTATGTCCTGCTTTTTCGTTTTGCGAAAAATATCCACATCCCCTTCACATAAAACCGAATTTTAACAATTTGTGAATCATTATAAAAATGTGATAAATATCACATCTCCCCCTTATTTGATTTTCTATAATAAAAATATAATCCTTTGTTCAACATTTCACATAAAAAGGGGAAACGAAAATGAAAAAACGTTTAGTTATGATCGGAAATGGTATGGCTGGCATACGTTGTATGGAAGAAATTTTAAAACATAATAGTGATTCATATGAGATTACTATTTTGGGAGATGAACCGCATCCGAACTACAACCGTATTATGCTCTCTCATGTATTACAGGGCAAAACAAATATGCAAGATATCATTATGAATGAATATAGTTGGTACGAAGAAAACGAAATAACTTTGTATACAAACGAAAGAGTTCAAAGTATTAACCGAGAAGAAAAAATTATTACTACTGAAAAAAATCGTACTCTTACATACGACAAGCTCATTATCGCAACAGGTTCTAGTGCTTTTATTTTACCTGTTGAAGGTTCCACTCTTCCTGGTGTAACAGGATTTCGAACTATTGAAGATACACAATTTATGATGGATACCGCTAAAGAAAAGAAAAAGGCCGTTGTCATTGGTGGCGGGTTACTTGGTTTAGAGGCCGCAAGAGGTCTAATTGACTTAGGAATGGACGTACATGTTGTTCATTTAATGCCTAGCTTAATGGAGCAACAACTAGATACGAAAGCAGCTTCTCTTCTGCGTGAAGATTTAGAAGCGCAAGGCATGCAGTTTCTCATGGAAAAGAAAACTGTAAAAATTCTTGGTACAGATCATGTTGAGGGCATTCAATTTGAAGATGGTGAGGTTGTAGATTGTGATTTAATCGTAATGGCTGTCGGAATACGACCAAATACGCAAATAGCAAGAGATGCTGGTCTAATTGTCAACCGAGGTATTGTAGTCAATGACTATATGCTAACAAATGATGAATCCATTTATGCAGTTGGCGAATGTGCAGAACATGATGGTATCGCATATGGACTTGTTGCCCCTCTTTATGAACAAGGCGCAATATTAGCGAAACATATAACGAATTTACAAACTGATGGATATACGGGCAGTATCGTTGGTACGCAATTAAAAGTTGCTGGTTGTGATTTATTCTCTGCTGGCCAAATTTATGAAGATGAACAGACGAAAGCAATTTCAATATTTGATG
This sequence comes from Bacillus sp. EB106-04-02-XG92, assembly GCF_058791995.1. Lineage (NCBI taxonomy): Bacteria > Bacillati > Bacillota > Bacilli > Caryophanales > Bacillaceae > Bacillus > Bacillus sp. EB106-04-02-XG92. The sequence goes on along the minus strand of NZ_JBYTEA010000007.1, from coordinate 113,575 downwards.
AATGTAAACGTTCCTATAAAAAAGTATTAATTCGTGATAATAAAGTCGTCGGTATCGTTTTATATGGTGACACAGCTGATGGTACACGCCTCTTTAGCATGTTAAAGAAAGAAGAAGACATACAAGAATATACAGCCGCTTCCCTTCTTCACAAAGCTGGTGAAGAAAGTGAACTCGATGTTGCTACAATGAGTGCGGATGACACGGTTTGTGGATGTAATGGTGTTACGAAAGGTACAATCGTTCATGCCATTTTAGAACAAGAGTTAACTACTTTTGAAGAAGTAAAAGGATGCACGAAAGCCGCAGGATCTTGCGGTAAATGTCGCCCGCTTGTGGAACAAGTTTTATCTCATACACTTGGAGATGCTTTTGATGCTTCTGCGCAGTCTACTGGTATGTGCGGATGTACAACTTTATCACGTGATGAAGTCGTAGCAGCCATTCACGAGAAAGGTTTAAAATCGCAAAAAGAAGTACGAAATGTTCTTGGTTTTTCACATGAAGACGGCTGTTCGAAATGTCGTCCTGCTTTGAACTACTATTTACGGATGGCGATTCCAGAAGAATATGAAGATGATAAATCTTCCCGTTTCGTTAATGAAAGAATGAACGGTAACATCCAGCACGATGGTACATTTTCTGTTATTCCACGTATGTACGGAGGCGTTACAACAGCAGATGATTTAATGAAAATTGCTGAAGTTGCGAAAAAATATGATGTTCCTCTTGTGAAAATTACAGGTGCGAGCCGCATTGGCTTATATGGTGTTAAGAAACAAGATTTACCTAACGTATGGGCTGACTTACATATGACTTCTGGATATGCGTATTCAAAATCGCTTCGTAATGTAAAATCATGTGTTGGTTCTCGCTTCTGCCGTTTCGGCACCAAAGATTCATTAGGACTTGGTATGTTACTTGAACAATCATTAGAAATGGTAGATACACCTCATAAAATGAAGATGGGAGTAACGGGCTGTCCACGTAACTGTGCGGAAGTACTGACGAAAGATTTTGGCGTTGTATGTGTCGAAAATGGATACCAACTTTATATTGGCGGAAATGGTGGTACAGAAGTACGCGAAGCTGATTTTGTAATGATCGTCCCTACTGAAGATGATGTCCTTCGCATCGCTACAGCTTACATGCAATATTATCGTGAAACTGGTATTTACGGAGAGCGTACTGCCTACTGGACAGAACGTTTAGGCTTCGATCACATAAGGGAAATACTTCAAGATGAAAGTATGGTTACTACATTAAATGAACGTTTCCAAACAGCTCGTAGTACATATACGGAAGCATGGGGACAAGCACTAAAAACGAAGTCATTAAAAGCGATGTATGAAGTCGAAACTGTGAAATAAGGAGCTGTGATCTATATGATACAAACGAAAGAAAAAATAAAAGTTATGCGTGCGGAAGACCTTCCTATTCAAATCGGTAAAGAAGTACAAATGAAAGGTATATCTATCGCTCTATTTCGCCTGTCAAATGGTGATATTCGAGCTGTAGAAAATCGTTGTCCTCATAAAAACGGACCGTTAGCAGAAGGCATTGTATCTGGAGAATTCGTCTTTTGTCCACTGCATGATTGGAAAATCTCATTAATAACAGGTGAAGTTCAAAAACCTGATGACGGCTGTATTCAAACGTATGAAGTAGAAGTTATTGATGGTGACATTTATATATACATGTAATTTACGAAAGGAAGCCTCCTCTGGCTTCCTTTTAAATAAAAATTGATGAGGTGCGATGATGAACGGATATGTATATTTAGTTGGTGCAGGACCAGGTGATGAAGGGCTTATTACAAAGAAAGCGATAGATTGTTTAAAGCGTGCAGATATCGTTTTATATGACCGTTTATTAAACCCTTCCTTTCTTCGCTATACAAAAGAAACATGTGAACTTATTTATTGCGGAAAAATGCCAAAGAATCATATTATGCGACAAGAAATGATTAACGCCCATCTCCTTCAATTTGCGAGAGAAGGAAAAATCGTTGTCCGCTTAAAAGGCGGAGATCCATCTATTTTTGGCCGTGTCGGTGAAGAAGCAGAAACTTTAGCAGCAGCGAACGTTCCATATGAAATTGTACCAGGTATTACATCTAGCATCGCCGCTAGTAGCTATGCAGGTATCCCCCTCACCCACCGTAACTACAGTAATAGCGTCACTTTACTAACTGGGCATGCGAAAGGTCCTTTAACCGACCATGGAAAATATAATTCATCCCACAATAGCGATACAATCGCCTACTACATGGGTATAAAAAACTTACCTACAATTTGTGAAAACTTACTACAAGCAGGAAAGAAAAAAGATACGCCAGTAGCAGTCATTGAATGGGGTACAACCGGAAAGCAGCGCGTTGTCACAGGAACACTTTCAACCATTGTTTCTATCGTCAAAAACGAAAATATTTCTAATCCATCTATGACAATTGTTGGTGATGTCGTTTCATTACGAGATCAAATCGCTTGGAAAGAACGTAAACCATTACATGGGAAAAAAGTTTTATTTGCATCCGCAACAAATAAAACAAGTTCAATGGTGCAAAAGTTACAAGCAGCCGGTGCAGAAATATATCAAATTCCAACTTTCAAAAAGGTAGAATACACATTAACACTTGAACAAATCAATGAAATTTTTAAAGTTGATCGTCTTGTTTTTTGTTCAGCTAAAAGTGTAGAAATACTGATGCAATCATGTAGTAAACATCAGAAAGATATTCGTTCTTTACACGCGCAACTGCAATATATGAACATTGCCACTCAAGAAAAAATTATGCAATATGGGCTACTATGTAAACAAGCAGAGTACTCTTCCGATACTACTGTTTATTTAGGAAGAAATATTAATCGAATTGCTTTTATTCAAGAGAAAATTGGTGCCGGGTCATACATGATGACTCATGAGTATACAATTGACCATCGCTTCGATGAAGTGCATTCTCGTATGCTTTCTGAATTCTCATGGGATAGTATTGTGTTTGAAGGGCGTGCCTCTATTGATACATTTTTATCAGAAATAAAACGACTTGGCTTTAGCGATATTCTTACTCTTCCCTTCTCGTATACCGACATTCCAACTTTACACTATGCGAATAAGGTCGGATTTCATCATGTAGATGAGCAATTACAAAACATGATTATGAAGAAAGATTTGGTGGTACGATGAAAGGTATTGTATATGTTGGACACGGGAGTCGCTTGCAAGAAGGCAATGAACAATTCATTCACTTTATTCATTCTGTTATGACAGAACGTAACGAAGGGATTCAAAAAATAGCTTTTCTAGAACTAACAACACCTACCATTTTGGATGCAGTTACAGAAACGATACTAGAGGGCGCAACTGAAATAATGATTGTACCTGTTTTATTATTTGCAGCAGCTCACTATAAACGTGATATTCCTTTTGAAATAGAGCAACTACAAAAGAAATTTCCACAAATATCATTTTCAGTTGTACCTCCTTTTAGTACGCATCCACATATGGTGGAACTTGTAGTAAAAAGAATACGTGAAGCTACGCCAATGCAAGGTAGTAGTATTTTACTCGTAGGACGAGGTAGTAGTGATCCACAGCCGATACATGAGTTACAACAAATCGGAGCAGCTGCCGAACGAAAACTTGGTATGCCAGTATCGTGCTCCTTTTTAACGAAAGGAACGCCCTCTTTTACTGCTGAGCTCAAGAAGATAACATCGTCTGCGCCTCACGTATACGTCATGCCATATCTTCTCTTTACCGGGTTGTTGCTTCAAAAAATTAAGTTGCATACGAAAAAATATGATCACATTACGACTTGTAACTGTCTTCAGTTTGATACATATATGAAATTAACATTATTAGAACGAATGGAGGAATGTGTGTATGTATAACATGTACCCTCTTATGCTTAATTTAAATAAAAAAGTGGTCGTTATTATTGGTGGAGGTAAAATCGCATATCGAAAAGCGTCTGGATTAAAAGATACAGGAGCTTTTGTCACCGTTATTAGCCCAGAAATTTGCGCGGAAATGAAGGAACTCCCTTATATTACTTGGAAGCAAAAAACTTTTAGTAATGATGATATTAAAGATGCTCACCTTATTTATGCAGCTACAAATCAACATGCTGTAAATCTGATGGTTAAACAGGCCGCCCACGATTTCCAGTGGGTTAACGTTGTAAGTGATGGTACAGAATCATCTTTTCACACACCTGGCGTCATCCGACATGATGAATATGTTTTCACTATTTCAACTTCAGGTAAAGATCCATCGTTTACGAAGCGTATGAAGCAGGAACTAACATCTATATTTCCTAAACTTATAAAAAAGCTTTCTCGTACTCACAAATTATAATCTATTTCTTAGCTAAAATAGTAATTACCTTTGGACAAACGTTTTTTAGAAGCGTTTGTTCTTTTTATTTTGGTTTCTTTTTTGAATTAAGCCGCTTGATTATCAGACATAGTACAATTGTAAACGACACCTAATATATCAAAGACTGTTTTCCTCTCATATCAATGGGATTTCCATCCATCATTTACCGCCTCAAATCCATTCGGTTTTAAACGTATATTCAAAACAAAATATATGACAAATAAATAACGACAGTTACTGTAATAATGCTGAAAAGTGTTGAAAATAAAACGATTTGTGCATGTAGTTCAGGCTCTATTTGATACTCCATAGCAATAGTTGATGTATTTCTTGAAGTAGGAAAAGAACTTGCAATAAATAATGATTGTGCAACAATTCCATCAATGTTTAAGAGGTAGATCATGGAAAGTGCTAATAATGGCCCCATCAGTAACCTTCCAATTAAAGACCATGTTATGACTCTATGGAAAAAATTAAGCTTAATGTTGGCTAATTGTGCTCCTAGCAATATGAGTGCTATGGCAACAAAACTATTCGCAAGCTGATTAAGAGGTAGAAAGATAGAATTAGGTATTTGAATTGTAAACGATTGAAAGAGAACCCCTAGTACGAGCGCATGAAATACAGGCAGTCTTATAAATGATTGAATAATACCTCCGATTGTTTTTGTTGCTGATAATAAGTTATATATCCCATATGAATAAGTTAAAAGGTTTTGGAAAATCACAATGAAAATCTGAATGGAAACCCCCACTGGATTGTGACTGAAAATCAATTGACTTACTGGTAATCCATAATTACCGGAATTCATTAACGAAATGCTATTTTTTAGAGCTGCACTTTCTCCTTTTTCTAACTTTAATGTTTTTGAAATAAAATGACTTACTAGCATTAGACTCAGACTATAAAACATTAAATAGTACATGATCTGGAGCAACAAACCTGTTTCTATACTAATATCATATATATTCACAAATACAGCCGCTGGCATCAAGCAATAATTAATAAGTGTAGATAGCTGCTTTAAGTTAAATTGGAACTTCCTTTGTAAGATTGCACCAATTAGCATCAATATTAATATTGGTACTATTACGTCTAATATAATGAAAATAAACATTTAAAACCTCATTCTACATATATTTTAGTTGGATTAAACGCTCTCTTTTCTTTAACATATCAAATATGACTCGCAAAGAAAATTATGAATTATTTATACAAATTCATAATTTTATCTTATCAACCTAACTGTATTCTTTATTTTAAGTGTACTTTTTCACAATATCCATTAGCCTTACCCAAAAATCGGGCCTAAAAAATATGCAGTTTTTTCTTGTTATAGATACCTTTATATGTTTTTTGAATTTCGGAACATTTCAAGCTATTGATATATTTTTATACATATTAATAGATAGCTTTTAGAAAGGAGCGACTATTTATCGATTCGTTAGCGATCAATAGTCATCGTTTAATTCAAAAGTTATTATTTTCATTCTCGATATATTTGCTTTCTAAAAATTAGTTTAATCTTTGTGCCTGAGCTAACCTGCCCTTTAATTGAATAACATCTGATATCTATTTTTAACATAAAATTCCATTACCCTTCTGTTTTTCATTTAAAAACCACAATATTTTAGAAAACGAACATTTGTTAAGATATCAATAAAAAACAAGTTGAAGTCTATTACTAAAAGAACCATCCCAAAATACTTCGGGACGGCTCTTTTTCTTTTTTAATGATTCTTTAACATCACTAACAGCTTTTCTTGACTATACATCCACACTGTAATGATTAAACAAGCAAGTGCGACTTCTGATAATGCCATAAATCCAATTGCATAATGACCTGTTAGTTGGAATAATAATGTTAAAATTAGCGGCGGGAAGAACCCTCCTAGTCCGCCTAAAGCTGAAACGAGTCCATTTACAATACCAGCTTGTTCTGAGAAGTACATTGGAACGAGTTTGAAGATTGTACCATTACCGATACCTGCACAAAATGCGACTAGTAAGCAACCAAAAGTATATACGTTCATACTAGGCATGAATGATAAAATAATACCTGAAAGTGTTAAACCGATAAATACGAAGATTAATATTTTAAATGGGTTAAATTTATCACCAAGCCAACCGCCAATTGGCCGCATAATTGTTGCAAGTACAATGAATCCTGCTGTCCGCATACCTGCATCCACTTTTTCTAATCCGAAGTGAGATACTAAAAAGTTTGGTAAGTATACAGTAAATGCGACGAAAGATCCGAATGTTAAAAAGTAAAAGATACATAAAAACCAAAGTTTTTCATTTTTATATACACCTTTTATTTGTTCCATTAATGGTGTATTCACCTTTTTCTCCTTACGATCGCCTAATAAAAAGTTCATAAGTGCAAATGCTGCGAGTAAAACTAAATAACACTGTACTGTCGTTCTCCAGCCAACTGAAGTTGCGATAACTGGTGCTAAAAACGAAGTAATTGCTGTTCCTGCGTTACCGACACCGTATATACCATTTACAAAACCGTGACTCTCTTTCGGAAAGTATTTCGGTAAAGAAGTTACGCCTACAGAGAATACAGCACCACCGATTCCGACAAATAAACCACCAATAATTAAATCCATCATTGAATTGGCAACACTAATATAAAAGACAGGAAATAATAATAGAATAAAACTAATGAAGAATAATTTTCTTGCTCCGAAACGATTTGTCCAATAACCAATTGGAATGCGAAGAACAGAACCTAATATAACCGGTACTGCTGTTACCATAGAAATTTGTCCCGCAGTTAATGGAATATCCGCTTTAATATAAGGCATTAATGATGATAAAATGACCCATACCATAAAACCGATAACTAGATTAGAAGTTTGTAAACTTAATTGAAAATTAGGACTTTTCATCCTGTTCCCTCCTATGTATGCATAGTTATATTCATTCCCTCTAGCCTGATCACGTCCTAACATGATTAGGCTGAAAAGAATCAACCACCACTCACTGGCGGAATCATTGCTATAACATCGCCAGTTTGAATGATGTCATCCTCATTTGCATACTCTTCATTTATAGCAACCATAATCTCACTTGAAATCGCTACGTCGTATTTCTTAATGAGCACTTCCTTAAGTTTAGCAACCGTAATATTTTCACAATCTATGTGTAATGCTGGCTTACTTACTTCTTCTTGTAAATGTGCAAATAATAGTACTTCAATCATATTCTCATCCCCTTTCCAGGCTCATCATTCTCATATGCTACCTTTTCTAACTGATCACCTATCCATGATTCACCATCTTCCCAAAATTCTTTCTTCCAAATTGGAACGATTTGTTTTATACGCTCCATAATATATTCGTTCGCCTCATAAGCTGCTTTCCGGTGTGGTGTAGAAACAGAGACGACAACAGCAAGATCACAAATTTGTAATGTACCAATGCGATGTGTAATGGCGACAAATGTCCCAGGCCACCTCTCTCCTACTTCAGTACCAATTTTCTCAAGCTGTTTTTCTGCCATTGTTTTATATGCTACATACTCTAAATATAGCGTACGACGGCCTTTCGTAAATTCTCTAACAGTACCAATGAAAGTAGTAACTGCGCCGCACTCACGACAAATTACTTTGTTTGTAACTTCCTCAATTGAAATAGGTGTATCAATCACTTCATAATACGTATGTGTCATCTTGCACCTCTTATCTTCATATAAGTTAGCAATCTATTTTTCTATCATTTGTACGACCGAAGTGGTTCTTCCCATGGCCACTGACTTCCAGCGTTTGATTCTAATAACAGTACCGAAACAGTTATTCCTGCTTCAAACCCCCTTGTTCCTCCCGGCAGGACAATAAATGCGTTCGCCTCTGCAAGTGAAGAAATTGCACTAGATTTATCTAAACCAACTGGTGTCGCTTGCAATTTTCCATTTACAATTTCCACTTTTCCTCTTACAAAACGAGTGAATGGGTTTGCTTTTGGAAAGTCTTTTTGTAAAATCGCCTCTGCACGAAATACATGCGAATCTTTTCTATGCAAGTATGTTCGAATAACTGGCCGAACAAATAATTCACAACCGACATAACAAGCAGAAGGATTACCAGATAAACCAAATAGTAGTTTTCCTTCTACCTCAGCTACAGTTGTCACACTTCCTGGTCGCATCGCTATTTTGTTAAAAAGTACATTTGCTTGTAATCTCTCATAAATAGCAGGTAAATAGTCATAATCTCCTACCGAAACGCCACCAGTTGTAATTAAAATATCGACTTTTTTTATCGCTTTTTTTACAGTGTTATAACACGTCTCAAAATCGTCAGCGAACTGTCCATAATACTGTACAACTCCGCCAGCTCGTTCAATTTGAGCAGCAATCATATAGGAGTTACTATTTCGAATCTTCCCTGGCTTTAAGTGTTCATGTACTTCAAGCAGTTCGCTTCCTGTCGTTACAATTCCAATAACCGGCTGTTTTATAACGTGTACAGAACTATAACCAAACGTAGCAAGAAGTGCTGCTACTCCAGGATTAATAACAGTACCTTTTTTCACAAGGACGGTATTTTGTTTTACATCTTCTCCTTTAAAAGAAATGTTATCCCCAGCAATAAAGGAGCGTTTCAATTTCATATAAGTCTTTTCATTTTCTTCAAACCCTTCCGTTAGCTCCAACATAACAACCACATTACACCCTTTCGGAATTGCTGCTCCTGTCATAATACGGACAGCTTGAAACTCTTTCACTTCTCCTGTAAAAACAAAGCCTGCTCCAATCGCGCCAATCACTTCAAACTGAATAGGATTACTGCTACTCGCTTCTTTTGTATCTTCCACTCGAATCGCAAATCCGTCGTACGGAGAGCGATCAAAATGCGGAACATCATGATCTGCAATAACATCTTCTCCAAGTGTTCTACCGTAGCTTTCTATAAGAGAAACCTTTTCTATTTCACCTTGGTAGGCATATTCCATTATACGCGCAACTGCTTCTGCCACTGGAATTGGTATACGTTTTTCTAACATTCTTTTTCACCTCGTTTTAATAAGGAGAAACGCTCTCTGTTCACCCTATATATGTTGCGTATAATCGTTTTGCTATTTTCACATCATTTGTCCCATGAATAAATGCCCTACCGTCTATAAATAAAACGAAACGATATTCATCAATTAAAAATGATAGTAAGTAAGGCGTTTTTTTGACATGTACACTCTTTTGTAATCGTTTTTGAATTTCGGTTAAATTAAGATTTCTCTTTATTCCTGAACGGATTTGAACTGTATTCCGTCCGCATAACACTTCCGTTTTCATTTGCGCTTCAAATGTTAAACTTGGATACGTTCGTAATTTCCCACAAGATGGACATGTACTTTTTTTCTGTCTATTTACTTTTAATGAGAGCTGTTGATTGTTCCAAATATCAAATGATAACATCGTCCCTCTTAGCGACTCATAATCATCTACCAATATTTTCATCGCCTCTGTTATTTGGTGAGCAACGACCATTTGTACCGCTGGCTGAATGATTCCAGCTGTATCGCATGTTGCACCGCTCATAGGATGATCCATCAGACAGCGAAAACATGGTGTTTTCCCAGGGAGAATTGTATACGTTACACCGTAACTTCCAACGCATCCACCGTATATCCAAGGTATATTTTCTTTTTGTGAAATGTCATTTATAAGTAGGCGCGTATCGAAATTGTCAGTCGCATCTATGATGAGATCCACTTCTTTTGTTAACTCTTCTATTTCTCGCATTGTGACATCTGTTACAACTGGTACAATTTCCACTTCAGAATTAATCTTTCTTACATGTTCTGCTGCTGCAATTGCTTTTGGTTTGCATTGCTTTGCATCTTCTTCTGTATATAACTGTTGCCGCTGTAAATTACTCCATTCGACGTAGTCACGATCGGCAATTGTCAATTTCCCAATTCCCATCCTAGCGAATGCTTCTGCATTCGCAGCTCCTAGTGCACCCGCACCGATTAAAAGTACATGCTTTTCTCTTATTTTTCTTTGACCCATTTCACCTATTCTAGAAAACAATACTTGCCTTGAATATCGCTCTTGCATAGGAAATCCTCCTCTCCCTATCCGCCAATGTAAGACATTTCAACTTTTTGACGTTTATTTGTACTATCCGCCGTTCTTTCATCTGAATATCGATCTGTTCTATATCGCCATGTATGTTGTAAAATTTTTAATAGTGATGCATCAGAAATATTTTCTCGAAGAAGCGTTCGCAAATCCGTTCCTTTCGTTCCAAATAGACACGTAAAAAACTTACCGTCTGCCGAAATACGAGCTCTCGTACAAGAAGAACAAAATGACTCAGATACTGAAGTAATAAATCCCACTTCTGCATCGCTCCCTACATATCGATACAATTTCGCAACTTCTCCAAAATAACGAGGTGTAACAGGTTCAACCGGATATACGCGATTAATCTTCTCTATTAATTGTTCCTTCATAATCACTTGTTCAAAATTCCATCCGTTCGTACTGCCTACATCCATAAACTCAATGAAACGGAGCTGAATTTCTTTTTCTTTAAAATAACGAGCCATATGAAGAATTTGACTATCATTCATTCCTTTTTTTACGACCATATTTACCTTTACTTCTAATCCAGCAGCCTTTGCTGCTTCTATTCCTTTCAGTACAGGTTTTGTACTTACATTTCTTCCGTTAATTTTTTTGAAGACGTGATCCTCTATCGCATCTAAACTAATATTTACACGCTTTAATCCCGCGTCTTTTAACGCCTTAGCTTGTTTCGCTAAATGAATTCCGTTTGTTGTGAGCCCAATGTCTTTTAAGCCTTCTAGTTTTGTAAGCCTTGCGATTAACTGAGGTAAGTCTTTACGCAATAACGGTTCACCGCCAGTCAGCCTAATTTTATTGACTCCCATACTTATAAATAATCTTGCTAATCTTTCTATTTCATCGAACGTTAATAAAAACTCTTCCTGCAAAAAAGCATAATCAGGTCCGAACACTTCAGCAGGCATACAGTATGTGCACCTAAAATTACAACGATCAATAACTGAAATACGTAAATCTTGAAGTGGCCGTTCTAATGAATCTTTCATTTTTTCGTGCATCTATATCCCTTCTTTTCTGCTGCAATCCTTAGTAAGCTTTCAATTTTTTATTTGCCTTTATTATAAAAAATAAGTTGCAAATTCAATGTGACTTTTCTCACATCACTTTCCCCATTCAAAAATTCTTCACAAATCTGTTCGCATTTTGTTCACATCTTCAGTCTCTCCTCCTTACGGTCATTGAAATTTTACTATATTTTTAAAATAGCTCTTGCATTTTCAACATATTTACACTCAAAATAGGAAATGTATTGCTTATAAGAAGAAAGGTGATTGCTGTGACAAACAGTATGAAATTATCTCAAGATTTAAAGGAATTACTTGCATCTGTTGAATATAAAATGCAGATAAAAAAAGGTAGTTTTATTTTTCAAGAAGGTATGGAGGCAACCGAACTCTATATTATCCACTCAGGAAAAGTACAAATTAGTAAACTTAGTGCTGACGGACAAGAATTAACACTTCGAATTTGTTCGGAATATGACATTATTGGAGAATTAACGTTGTTCACGGATAATGCAAAATATTTATTAAACTCAAAATGTCTTGAAGATGTTGAAGTAGGTGTAATAAAGCGTGAAGCGTTAGAAAAAGCATTACTCCAAAAACCCGCTCTTGTATTTGAATTTATGAAATGGATTAGTGAACATTTAAGAAGAATGCAAACGAAGTTCCGAGATTTAGTATTACACGGCAAAAAAGGTGCCCTATATTCTACTCTCATTCGAATGACAAATAGTTACGGTGTATTAAAAGAAAATGGCATTCTCATCGATTTACCGTTAACGAATCAAGAACTAGCTAATTTCTGTGCAACTTCACGTGAAAGCGTAAATCGGATGTTAAATGAATTAAAAAAGCAAGGTACAATTTCTATTCATAAAGGAAAGATTACCATTCACGATTTACAATTTTTAAAATGTGAAATTGCTTGTGAAGATTGCTCTGCTTCTGTTTGTAGTATTGATTAACTTATACTTATAAGGAAAGCCGAGGTCTCCAATTAGATCTCGGCTTTCTTTATAAGTTACTAAACATATAAAACAACATTATTTTTTCAATTCATTTGGAATTCGTCTTCTGTAAATTACATAACTACGGCTTACGTATTTAATTGGGGCACTAAAAACATGTACAAGTCTTGTAAATGGCCATACTGCGAACAGACCCATACCTGCAATTATATGAATTTTAAACCATACTGGCACTCCCGTCATATACTCAACATTCGGTTGAAAAATAAAGAGACTTCGGAACCAAGGACCGATTGTTGTACGATAATCAAACCCTTTTGAATCGATATTTAAAAATGTTGAAGAAAGTCCTGCTAGCATTACGATCAGTAATAATATAAGCGCAATATAATCTCCCTTTGTACTCGTTGCGATGATACGTTTTACTGTTACGCGGCGGTACGTTAATATAATTAAACCGATGATAGAAGCAATACCAGCCGGAAGTCCGAAACTAATTGCCATTATGTGATACGTATGCTCAGAAATACCTATTGAGCGATATACAGCCTCTGGAATTAAAATCCCCATAACGTGACCGCCAATTACGAACATGATCCCAAAGTGGAATAATAGACTTCCGATTCGGAGCATTTTCTTTTCTAATAGTTCACTAGATTTTGATGTCCATCCAAATTGATCATAGTTGTATCTGAAAATATGTCCACCGATAAAGATTGCAAAAATGATATAGGGAAACAACACCCATAGAAATTGATCCATCATTTTGACAACTCTCCTTTCTAATTTGCCTGTACACCCCATGTATCGATAGCGAGTAAAACAGCCGCAAGAATTGGTTCATACATACTACCCGCTTCTTTTAATTGAACGTGTAATGCTTGTATGTTTTCCTTGTATTTACTCATAATTGGTTCACTGTCTTGTTCATTTGCATTTGCAAAAAACTCTAGTAGTAGCGGTAAATAATCAGGTAGTTCTTTATCTGTTACTTCAAAACCAGATTTTTTATAATGCTGCTTTAACTCTAGTAATTCAATACCTCTTTCTCTTTGTTCACCGGTGTTCATATAAGTAAGATACATATTAGTCTTTTTGCCAAAATCAAATGTATATACGTAACCATCCATGAGTTGATCGTTCGTTTTATTTAATGATTGCTCTATAAATACTGTAAGTGACGCTTTAACATCGTCCTGTTCAATTTCTTTAACCTCATCTTGTAATTCAGTTAAAGCTTCTCTCCACCCGATTTCTGGGTAGGAGAGAAGGAATGAAGAACATGAAAAAGCAGTTTGTAAACTTTGTTTCATATGTTTCCGCCCCCACTATTTAAGAAATTGTCGTGCAAGAACCTGGGCCACCTGCGAAGGATAAACCACAGCTTCCTTGTTCGTTATACAAATCTGCAACTTGTTCGCGGTGAGACGTTGGGATTACGAAGCGATCTTTATATTTCGCAATAGCAAGAAGACGATACATATCTTCTACATCCTGTTTCGTTAAGCCAAGTTCTTTTAATACCGCTTCATTTGGTTCTTTATTAATTTGAAGTGCTCTCATATGCGTTCGCATAACAGCCATTTTTTTCAATGTAAGACGAATATGTGATTCATCTCCTGCAGTGAGTAAATTCGCTAAATATTGAATTGGAATACGCATATTATCAATGGCAGGGAAAATCTCTTCTGCTTGCCAGTTACTCCCCTTCCCTTCCACCATGTTCATTATTGGGCTAAGCGGCGGAATATACCAAACCATTGGCATAGTGCGATACTCTGGGTGAAGAGGTAGAGCGATTTTCCAATCGATAATCATTTTATAGATTGACGACTGTTGTGCCGCTTTTATCCATTCTTCAGGAATTCCTTGTTTTTTCGCTTCTGCTGCCACTTCTGGATCATTTGGATCTAGGAAAACAGTAAGCTGAGATTCATATAAATCTTTTTCATCTTCAACAGAAGCCGCTTCTTTTACTTTGTCAGCGTCATATAGCATTACCCCAATATACCTGATACGTCCTACACATGTTTCTGAACAAATTGTTGGCATACCTGCTTCAATACGAGGGAAACACATTGTGCACTTTTCAGCTTTATTCGTTTGCCAGTTAAAATACACTTTTTTGTATGGACAAGAAGATACGCAAAATCTCCATGCACGACATGCATTTTGATCGACAAGAACAATGCCATCTTCTTCACGTTTATACATCGCACCAGATGGACAAGAAGATACACAAGATGGATTCATACAATGTTCGCATATACGTGGTAAATACATCATAAAGACATTTTCAAAATCTGTTTTAATTTCTTCTTCCATTTTCTTTACGTTCGGATCTTGTAATCCTGTTATATGTCCACCAGCTAAATCATCTTCCCAGTTTGGACCCCATTCAATTTTATCGATAAATTCACCTGTAATTGCTGATTTCGGACGAGCAACTGGCTGATGTTTACGCTGTGGACTATTTGTTAATGTTTCATAATCATAGTTCCAAGGTTCAAAGTAATCATCAATTGTTGGTTGATCTGGATTGTGGAAAATATTCATAAGGCGCTTCATTTTCGAACCGGATTTCAGCTGAATTTCACCATTTTTCAATTCCCAACCGCCCTTATATTTCTCCTGATCTTCCCATTGTTTCGGATAACCAATACCAGGTTTCGTTTCTACGTTATTGAAATACATATATTCAGCACCTGGACGATTTGTCCAGGTGTTTTTGCATGTTACGCTACAAGTATGGCAGCCGATGCATTTATCTAGATTCATTACCATTCCGACTTGTGCTTTAATCTTCAAGCCAATCTACCTCCTTCAGTTTGCGAATTACAACGTTTAAGTCACGCTGGTTCCCAGTTGGACCATAATAGTTAAATCCATAACTTAATTGGCCATATCCGCCAATCATATGTGTCGGTTTTACGTGAATTCGAGTTGGACTATTATGCGTTCCCCCGCGGTTACTTGTTAATTTCGTACCAGGTACGTTTATATGACGATCTTGCGCATGGTGCATAAATGCCATTCCTCTCGGTATACGGTGCGTTACAACAGCACGTGCTACAACAACACCGTTACGGTTAAAGCACTCGATCCAATCATTATCTGCAACGCCAGCTTCAGCAGCATCCTCTTTATTCATCCAAACGGTTGGACCACCTCTAAACAGCGTTAACATCGGTAATGAATCGAAATACATACTATGAATCGACCACTTATTATGCGGCGTTAAATAATTTAACGTAATCTCTTTTCCTTCTACTTCAGGTCGTGATTTACGGAACGGTTTATGTTGCAGAATTGGTTTAAATGTTGCCATCGTTTCACCAAATTCTTTCATCATGTCATGATCTAAATAGAAAGATTGTCGTCCAGTAATTGTTCTCCAAGGGATGAGACGTTCGACATTTGTTGTAAATGGTGAGTAACGGCGTCCACCTTTTTCAGAACCTGTGAAGGCTGGAGAAGTAATTACTGTTTTTGGCTGCGCTGTAATTTGTTCAAATGTGAAACATTCTTCTTCACGCTCTTCTGCTAAATCACGTAATTTTAAATCTGTTTGTTTTTCAAGTGCTTCCCATGCTTTTACAGCCATATGACCGTTTGTTGTAGAAGAAAGTGTTAATACCGCTTCAGCAGCATTGATTGCTTCTTTTATGTCTGGGCAACCTTTTGCAATAGTATCTGTTCGAACGACTCCTAATCGGCTCTTTAATTGCTCATATTCTTTTTCCGCCGACCAAGAAATCCCTTTCGTACCAATCGGCTGTTTTCCGGCATTTGGTCCTAACGCAGTCATCTTGTCATAAATCGTTTTATAATCCCTTTCGACAACATGAATTTGTGGCATCGTTTTACCCGGAATTGGTTCACATTCACCTTTACTCCAGTCTTTAATTTTGCCAAGTGGTTGCGCTAATTCTTGCGGTGTATCGTGAAGAAGTGGTGTTGCCACAACTTCTTTCATTGGTTCAAGATCGATTTTCTTTGCTAAATCAGACACGGCTTTAGAAAGAGAAGTGAAAATATCCCAGTCAGAGCGCGCTTCCCACGGTGAACCGATTGCCGGATTAAATGGATGTACAAATGGATGCATATCTGTACTACTTAAATCATGCTTTTCATACCAAGTTGAAGCAGGTAAGACGATATCAGAATAAAGAGCAGTTCCAGCCATACGGAAATCTAAATTAATGAGTAAATCTAACTTCCCTTCTGGCGCTTCCTCATGCCATTTAATTTCTTCTGGTCGCAACGAATCGCTATCATCATTCATTAATCCGTTCGTTGTACCTAATAAATGTTTTAAGAAATATTCATGTCCTTTACCAGAACTCGAAATTAAGTTTGCACGCCATACGAATAAGTTGCGCGGGAAGTTATTTTTATTATCTGGATCTTCAATCGTAAATTTCAGTTCTTTATCTTTTAATTTTTGCGCAACGTATTTTCCGATTTCTTCTTGCGTTGTTGCACCAGCGGCAACAGCTTCTTTATATAATTCAATTCCATTTTTCTCGAATGTTGGATACGAAGGTAACCAGCCAAGTCGCGCTGCTAATACGTTGTAATCACCGTGATGTTGATAACGAGAGTTGCCTTCTACTGGTGATGCTAAATGTCCAACTGGTGTATCTTCATAGCGCCATTGATCTGTTACGAAATAGAAGAAAGATGTACCGTTTTGTAATTTCGGTGGCCCTTGCCAATCTTTTGCCATCGCGATCGTTTGCCATCCTTCTGCTGGTCGTAATTTTTCTTGTCCAACGTAATGCGCCCAACCACCGCCGTTTACACCTTGTGCCCCAACGAGAAGAACGAGATTTAAAACAGCACGATAAATCGTATCAGAGTTAAACCAATGGTTAATACCAGCTCCGACAATAATCATTGAGCGACCGTTCGTATCAACAGCATTTTGTGCGAACTCACGAGCGATTTGAATAATAAGCTCACGTTTCACTCCTGTCATCTTCTCTTGCCATGCAGGCGTAAACGGTACATCATCATTGAAATCTTTCGGCTCTTGTCCGCCAAGCCCTCGGTTCACACCGTAATTTGCTAACGTTAAGTCGTATACAGTTGTAACGAACACTTCGCCCTCTTCTGTCATAACCTTTTTCACTGGAATTGTACGTTCTAATACTTTGTTTCCATCATCAGAGAAGTACGGAATTTGCACAGTTCCAACATTATCTTCCATTCCAAGTAAAGAAAGACGTGGATCAATCTTTTCACCTGTTTCTTCATCTTCTAAACGTAAATTCCATTTCTTTTCGTTATCCCAGCGTGACCCCATTGTGCCATGAGGTGTTGCAAAATCATTCGTGTTCTCATTCCAAAGTACAGGTTTCCATTCTCCTAACTTCGTTTCGCGCCCAATATCAGAAGCGTTTAAGAAACGATCAGCAACGAATTGATCTCCTTTTTGTTTCAATGTGACGAAGAAAGGAAAATCAGTATATTGCTTCGCATACTTTGTGAAGTATTCCACTTGATTATCTACGTAAAATTCTTGTAAGATTACGTGCCCCATTGCCATCGCAAGTGCACCATCTGTACCTTGTTTCACACTAATCCAATCATCCGCAAACTTTGTAGATTCAGCGAAGTCAGGACTAACAGAAACGACTTTCGTTCCTTTATATCGAACCTCTGCTAAAAAGTGAGCATCTGGTGTTCTCGTCATCGGTACATTTGAACCCCACGTCATAATGTAACCTGAGTTATACCAATCACTACTTTCCGGTACATCTGTTTGATCGCCCCAAATTTGTGGAGAAGCTGGTGGTAAATCTGCATACCAATCATAGAAGCTAAGCATCGGTCCACCCATAAGTTGCATAAAACGGCTACCAGCTGCATGACTTAACATTGACATAGCTGGAATTGGCGAGAAACCAACATTTCGGTCTGGACCATATTTCATTACTGTATAAAGTAAAGAAGCTGAAACGAGTTGTAACACTTCATCCCAATTCGTACGAATGAATCCCCCTTTACCACGCGCCTGCTTATACGTACGTGCCTTTTCAGGGTTTTCCACAATGCTTTTCCATGCGTCTAATGGTGACTCGTTATTTTGCAGTTCCTCTTGCCACATATTCCAAAGAACACCACGTACATACGGATATTTCACACGAAGCGGGCTATAAATGTACCAAGAAAAACTCGCTCCACGTGGACATCCTCGTGGTTCAAAATCAGGCATATCAGGACCTGTAGTCGGATAGTTAAGTTCCTGCCCTTCCCAAGTCACAATTCCATCTTTCACATATATATTCCAACTACATGAACCAGTACAGTTTACGCCATGTGTAGAACGAATTACTTTATCATGCTGCCAACGCTTTCTGTACACATTCTCCCATTCACGATCTTCATATGTTTCTTGTGTATGATTATCGTTATAACGATCTATTGGTGAAAAATATTTTAAACGTCTCATTAGTGCTGAAGGTTTCTTCTTCATACTGTTCACTCCTTTAATACGTCTCTCTTACATACCCTTACTATAAGAGAGGTTGTAAAATTCAGATGTGACATTTCGCACAGTTCAAGAGATTGTCAAAAATTCCGGAAAACATATAAAAAAGTGAAAATCTAATCATTGTAGAGGGCTCACATCCTTCACTGACTGTTAAATTACTTCCTTACTTCTAGCAAAGTTTAAGATGAAGTACAGATAATAATGAGCTTGCAAAAAAATTTCTTATATAATAGAGGAAGTAATTTGGGAGTAGTTAAATTCGATATAACTAAATCGTTAGATGAGTTAATAAATGAAAATACAATACTTTAAATCCACCATATCAAGGGCAACTATCCTGAAAATAGTTGAACAAAAAACCCCAGGAAATCCATATGAATTTCCAGCAATTTGGATTGAATCAATAGAAGAATACACCAAGAATGGCAGGATTTTAAGATAATAATAAAAGGAGTATATTATGAAATTAGAACCGCTTTATGCAGAAAACATTATAGTAGCCGTCATATATAAAAATGAGTTTAGATGGTATGTAACAGATAAAGAACTATGGTTTTTAGATTATAATAAATTAGATCATGCATATAAAAATTTAGGTATAAGCATTGAAGATAATGACGAAACGGAAGAAAAAAATGGAATAAAAGTATTAGATCATGAAAATGTAGAAGTATTTTTAGTAAAGATTAATCAATATAAAACAACTAAAGAAGAATTAAATTATTTACTACTTGAAAATATTAAAAGGAAAAATGCAGGAGAAGATCTATTAGATTTTAGTCCAATCTTATTAATTAACTTTGATAATAAAATACTATATTCAATGTTTCCAGAACCGGCATCATACGAAAACTATGTACCAAAAGATTGGAGTGGTACATATGAAGATTTCACTGAATTCATACCTACAGCAGAGAAATATTGGATAGATAAGTTTAATAATAATTTACTTTTACTATAATTTAAGTAGGAAAATAGAGATGATAGTATAAGAATTTATTACCTTAATAGAGCTTATGAGATTAATAGAGAAGTAAAAGGAATAAAATAGTCATGAAATATCCATATAGTTTTGAAGTGCTTAACAGTGGCGATTTAGTTATGAGACTTCCTAAAGAAATTAAACTTGTTGAAACTTTTTTAGGAATTGAAGTTGCAGCTTTTGGAGATTGGATTTTAGAAGAAATACATAGTATTTTAAACGGAGAAAAAAATTATGTGGTAGTAAATGGCAACATTTGCGGTTTAGAAATTCAGAACGACACAACTACTATATTAGACAATTTAGCCGAAGATGGTAAAGGAGAATATTGTGAGATTGAAACAATGGAATTGGTAGAATTAATTCATATTTGGTTAAATAAACGAAAAGAATATAAGAAAGATACAAAATAAAGGAGTGTAATAATTTAAATAGCTGGTCTCTTCATGTGAAGTCGACTTTATTTTTTATTCACAAGGGGTATTAATATATGTTCCAAACTATACGCGTAGGGTTTCCTACGCTATTTATTTTGCTCATTGAGGTCAATCTTTCCTTCCCCTCTTCTATTTTTACCGACGATACTATTCTATATCAAGACATACTTCACATAAAAAGAGAAATCATTATTTACCATATTGCCCTAAGTTACGGAAACAATTATACTAGATGTAATCAGAATAAATAATCTGAATATTCTTAGAATTAAAGATAAAATCTTTACCGCCCACAATTAGATAGATTCATGCTATTTTTCACTAAATAGATTAGAAAACAATAATAACATTAGGAGGATTACGATGCACCAGCTTGATTCATTACATCCCATTATAGAAAAAATAATCAACAATATTGAAAAGTTAATGGTCGGAAAACGAAAAGAAACGATCTTAGCTTTGACAGCTCTCTTAGCTGAAGGTCATGTACTATTAGAAGATGTTCCTGGAGTTGGGAAAACAATGTTAGTACGGGCACTTTCTAAATCTATTGATGCTGATTACAAACGTATTCAATTTACACCTGATTTACTTCCATCAGATGTAACAGGTGTTTCTATTTATAATCCGAAAGAGCTCCAATTTGAGTTCAAGCCTGGACCAATTATGGGGAATTTTATACTGGCTGATGAAATTAATCGTACATCTCCAAAAACACAGTCTGCTTTACTTGAAAGTATGGAAGAAGGCAATATTACAATAGATGGCATGACAAGACCGTTACCAAAACCGTTCTTTGTAATGGCTACACAAAATCCGGTCGAATATGAGGGAACATACCCTTTACCAGAAGCCCAGCTCGATCGTTTCTTGTTGAAACTAAAAATGGGATATCCTACACCAGAAGAAGAATTTGAAATTTTAAACAGGATGGAAAAAACGAATCCTCTCTCCCATTTACAAGCAATTACAACAATAAAAGAATTACTTTATTTACAACAGAGCGTACGGGAAGTAAGTATGGACAAAGCAATCAAGCATTACATTGTAAAGCTTGTTAGTCAGACTCGTTCTTATAGTTCTATACAGCTTGGTGCAAGTCCGCGTGGCTCGATTGCTTTAATGAAAGCTTCACAAGCTTATGCTTTTATCCATGGAAGAAATTATGTTATCCCAGACGATGTTAAATTTTTAGCTCCTTACGTATTGGCTCACAGACTCATTCTAAAAATGGAAGCAAAATTTGAAGGAATTACAGGAGAACAAGTTATCGGAAAAATCATTGCACGAACTACCGTACCGACTCAAAGGAAGATGAACCTTTGATGAAACGAATACTACGATCACTCTATCATTTTACTAAGTTATCACTCATTCCGTTATGCCTAGTCTTAACATTTGTATACGCTATGCTTCAAGGAGGATTTGTAAGTTGGTTTTTGTTTTACAGTATGATTCCTATTGGTCTTTATTCATTATTACTCCCCTTCTATGCTTTACGGGACGCCGAAGTAAAACGAATAACAAATCAAGACGAATATGTTGCAGGAGAACCATTTTTAAGCACCATTACAATAAAAAGAAAATCTCCTTTTCCCTTGCTTTATTTAATTATAGAAGATGAACTACCATCACAATTTACAAATTATAAACAAACGAAAATGAATAAAGTAATACTCTTTCCAGGATTGAAACGAAATATTTCGTTTCAATATGCAATTGACACAATCCCTAGAGGTGAGCACTCTTTTTCAAGCGTACGCGTCAAAACTGGCGATCTATTCGGTATGATGGAGAAAGAAATAACTTTCTCAGTTCCAGATACATTTTTAGTCTATCCTCAGTATGTAGATATAACGTATCGACAAATGGAAAATCATTTCGAACAAGGAGCACTTTCAGCAAATATAAATTTAGTAAAAGATTCTACCATTTCTGTCGGTGTGAGAGACTATAAACCTGGTGACCGCTTTTCGTGGATTGATTGGAAAGCAACTGCACGAACAAACAACATTATGACGAAAGAATTTGAACAACAGCGCAGCCATAATATTATGATATTCATGGACAGAACCTCATCCCCTCTATTCGAATCAGTCGTCACATTTACTGCCTCTATTGTTAGAGCTGTCTTGAAACAAAATTCACCAGCGTCATTCGTGTCTTTTGGAAAAGAGCGAACTTTTTTCCCTTTAGACAATGGAGATAGTCAGTTACATCAAATCTTTTGTCATTTAGCGAAAGTACAAGCGGACAGCGCATTCCCGCTCTCCCGGAGTGTTGAAATGGAATTAAGAAAAATTTATGAGCCTGTCACGATTATACTCGTGACAAGCGATCTTTCTCCCGATATTCAAAAAACAGCTGACTTTGCTGCTATAAAAAATAGAAAATTAATAGTGTTTGTCGTGAAAGAAAAAGCAAATCAACTCTCACATCGAGAACTTAGTATTCTAGAAACTCTACAAAAACGAAAAATATTTGTAAATGTGGTTTATGGAAACCAGTATACAAACGTGTTTTTTGAGGTGAGCAAATGATAACATTACAGGCAAAAAAACAATTGGATATGACTAGATTTTTCATGCATGCATGCGCATTTCTACTTTTACTAGAATGGCTAAGGCCTCTTATAGGTATTACAAACGTAGGTAGATTAGATATTTTTGTAATATTTATAGGGGTTTGCTTCACTCTCTCTTTTTTTCAAACAAGATGGCAGATTCCTATAAAGATTGTCACAATTTTATTCATCATTCATTTCCTGTATTATAAAAATGCTTTTATAAATCCATCTTGGTTAACGAAATTTTTTACTGATATTTCTCGTAATTCCTCCTTGTTATTTCAGGGGAATTTGCTGGATATCTCTCCAGTTTTTCCAACACTTTTATTTTTTTTATCATTTTGGTTTTTGAGTGCTTTCATCTCTTTTTGGATGATTCATAAAAAACGTGGGTTGTTATTTCTTATATTGACTATTATTTATATTACTATTTTTCATAACCTGCATTTATATAATGCTAACTATGCTATTATTCGTACTGTTGTTATCGGCTTTTTTATGCTTAGTCTTCTTCGCATAGAACGAATAAAAGAGATGGAACACTTACAAAATTATGCTAGAGAAATCTCAAAATTACTTAAACCTCTTACAATATTTATTGTATTGTCAGCAACTATCGCATACTTCGCTCCAAAATTTGGTCCTCAATGGCCAAACCCAATGGATTTTTTAAAATTCAACACATCCGAAGCAAGTAAAAAGCAAGAAGTTTCTAAAATTGGGTATGGTTTAGATGACTCGAAATTAGGTGGTCCTTTTAAGTCAGACCCTACAATTGTATTCACAGCACAAACAGAAAACAAACAATATTGGAGAGTCGAAACGAAAGATTTTTATACAGGTAAAGGCTGGGAAGTTTCTGAAAATCAAAAAAAGATTTCTTTTAAAAATAAAAACGACGTCGTGAGCTGGTACGAACAAAATACAAAAACAGAGACAACTGAGGCGACAATTACCATGCAAAAAAGTTATCCTCACCTCACCTATCCAACAGGGTTAGTATCAGTTGCAGCTTCTTCAGATGTAACATACAGTGTTGACCCATTTTCAGAAAAAATCTATACGATGGACGGAAATTCTTCTACTACTTTACATTCATATAAAGTAACATATGAGGTCCCGGAGTTTTCCATAGAAAACTTGAAAGCTATAAAAATGAATGAAGGTCAAGAAACAAATCCTTATTTCATGACAAAGTACACGCAACTTCCCGAATCATTACCGCAGCGAGTAAGAGACTTAGCTGCTAATCTAACAAACGATAAAGACAACCGATATGATAAAGTATTGGCTATTGAAAACTACTTCACTGACCATTCTTTCGTATATGAAACAATGAATGTGCTGTTCCCTGCCAAAAACCAAGATTATGTTGATCAATTTCTTTTCGATACAAAAAGCGGCTACTGTAATAATTTCTCAACGTCTATGATCGTGTTACTTCGTTCTGCTGGGATTCCTGCTCGCTGGGTAAAAGGTTATACAGAAGGAACTCTTGATAATACGCTTGTGGGTGCTGAAGGTGCGGATGTTTATAAAATCGCGAACGATAACGCACACTCCTGGGTCGAAGTATATTTCCCTGGATACGGATGGATTCCATTCGAACCAACAAAAGGATTTACGAATCCCTATAATTTCACAAATAATACTCCTGCTCCTACTATACAAAATAGCGAAGAAACTAATTCTCAAAACGCGCAAATGCACCAAAGAAACAATGAAGCAAAGCTTAAAAGTTTAATAGAAGATACAGAAGAAACTCCTACTAAAAAGATTACAACTTCTAAAAATAGATTTTCTTGGTGGTACGTATTCCTTTCTACGATACCAATTAGTATTATCGGCTATACTCTCTTCGCTACTAGAATGAAATGGATTACATTTTTTATCATTCTTTTCTATAAATATCGAAAAGATGATGCTGTCTATAGCAAAGCTTACAGCGCACTTTTGAAACAATTTGTACGAATCGGTTTACCACGTGGGGAAAGTCAAACGTTCCGAGAATATGCTCTCCATATCGATACACTTTACAACTCGAATGATATGCAACAGCTTACTTTCAGTTATGAAAACGCTATGTATCAAAAGGGACAGGCCGCAGCAGAATGGGAAAAATCCGTACAATTATGGGAAATCCTTATAAAAAAAGCAGCTTCTCCGCCTAAATCAAATGACTTCCATTCAGCGATTTAATCTTGATAATGTGAGTTGAAAGAAAACGCCTCAATGAACAATATAGTTCTTTGAGGCGTTTTTAATAAAGTAAAACTTCTAGTTATTCTCCAAGTACCTTCTCAATTTCAACCTCTAAATCCACCGGTTTCGTCTGCGGCGCAAAACGTCCTACTACTTTCCCGTCTTTTCCAATTAAAAACTTAGTAAAGTTCCATTTCACTGCTTTCATACCTAGTAAACCTGGTGCTTGTTCTGTCATGTATGTATACAGGGGATGAGCCTTATCGCCTTTCACATCAATCTTTGCAAACATCGGGAAATTTACACCGTAGTTTAATTCACAAAAACTAGTAATATCTGCTTCTGTACCTGGTTCTTGTCCTCCAAATTGGTTACAAGGGAAGCCGAGTATTTCTAGTCCCTGGTCTTTATATTTATCATATACTTCTTGTAACCCTTTATACTGCGGTGTAAAACCACACTTGCTAGCTACATTTACAATAAGAAGCGCTTTTCCTTCGTAATCTTTTAACGATTTATCTTCTCCTGTTATCGTTTTAGCTGAAAAATCATAAACTGTCATTGTTCTTCCCCCTATCTTCACTATCATTCTATGTATATACTATACTACATTCGTGAATATACAGCTCTTATTACGTACTTAAACTCATAAATGATAGCGCTTTATTTCTGTTCAAAAATTCGACACAAACTACTAGACTTTTATGTTGGAAAGTTTTACAATTGAATTGTGAACAAAATGTGACAGTTTATATTCCATTATAAAAGAAAAGGATGGTGTTCATTATGAAAACTGCACAACATGAAACGATTTCAAATCGCGAGTTTTATTTCGTACTATATATGATGTTATTGTATGTGATTGGTTGGGTAATCGATGTAAATGGTTTATTCTTAAGCTCCTATTTTAATTTAGCCGGAGAGATTATGCTTCCATTAGTTGGCGGGATTGTTGGACTGTTCGTTATGTCTATCAATAAAGAACAAACGAGATAAGAATAATACAAAAGGCAGAAGACGAGTTTTCGTTTTCTGCCTTTTTTCTATTTTAGCGTATAATAGAAACATACAGTAAATAAGGAGTGGTAAATATGAAAAAAGTAGAGCAATTATCTTCTCACCTATATCTTATTGATGATTTTGATTTACAACATAATGAGCGAACTGGTACGTACGTTTTATTAGGTGACGGTATTACTTTAATTGAAACTTGTGCAGCCCCTTCTCTTCCGTATATTTTAGACGGCTTACAACAATTACATATTGATTTAAACGATGTAAAAAATATTATCGTTACACATGTTCATTTAGATCACGCCGGTGCTGCCGGTTTAATGATGGAAAAATGCCCACATGCTACTTTATATGTGCATTCTCGCGGTGCTCGTCATATGATTGATCCAACAAAGCTTATTTTGGGTGCAAAAGCTGTATACAAAGAAGATTTCGACAAACTTTTCGATCCCATTCTTCCTATAGAAGAAGAACGTGTTCGTATTGTACAACATGGTGATACATTACAAATTGCAGAAGACCGTAAACTTACATTTTACGATACACCAGGACATGCAAAGCACCATATTAGCATTCACGATTCATTAACAAACGGCATTTTTACTGGCGATACAATCGGCATTTATTATAGAGAACTCGCAGACGTCGGTGTAGAACTATATTTACCATCAACATCCCCTTCACAATTCCAACCCGATGCGATGATTGCTTCTAAAAATCACATTCAAAGTATGAATGTAGATAGTATTTATTTCGGCCATTACGGCGCATCATCCAACGTTACAGAAGTATATAACCAGCTTGAACATTGGTTACCTATTTTCGTTCATACTGGTAAAGAGGTCTTTGAACAGTATAATGATTTCGATGAAGCGACTAAAGCTTTACAAACTGTATTAATGGACAAGATTTCTTCCCACCTTACAAAGTTAAACGTTCCAGCAGATCATTCCGTTTATAACATTTTACATCTAGATATAGAAATTAGCGCGATGGGCATTATAGATTATTTCACGAAGCAAGAAAAAGCAAACTCCACTATTAACTAACCGTAAAAAAAGAGATATACAACAGTAGTTATTGTATATCTCTTTTTTCTTTGAATATATTTTTAATAAAGGATGGTGGAATGCAATGCAAAAAGTGATGCTATACCTCTGCTTTACATTATTTATCGTCTTATTATTATTCGTCGGAGTGAAAATTCAATTTTATTTAGATACAGATGCGCAGGCAAACTTTAACGTTTATCCAAGATTATTCTACTTTACACTCTTCCCTCTTATAGTTGGCATTTTATTACGATTCCTTCAATCTATTAATCGTGAAACGAGTAAACAAAACTGGCGCTTTCAACCAGATAAATTTATTGCTATTACCGTGCCTACACTATTCATTTCCTTTTCCCCAGCACTACTCTTTTCACCACTTGCAGAATACCTACCTTATTTAGTTAATATTATTCTAATAAATACAACTTTTGTTACGATAATAAGTTTAATAGCTGGTTATTCACTTTTAGATTGTTTTATACAAAAAGATACTGCAAATATGAAAAAATATAATTGAACACTCTTTTTTTGTTTCAATAAAAAAGCTCAAAGCTAAAGTATTGAGCTTTTTTACTTATCTCACCTTTTCATCTACATACTCCATAAACTGCTCCGCTTGAATAAATCTTTCTTTGTACGCCTCAGGTACTTCTTCTACTTTCATTCCACCAGTTGATTTTGTCTTTACTTGTACGATTTCATATGTCATTAAAGCTTCTACATAACGGTCAAATTCTTCTTGTGTTAATACCTCTTTACTAGATTTATGACCATTTAGTTTATCAAAGTATGGTTGAAGGCTCATACTTACCTTTTTCATTTCTTCTCTTTTTCCTGGTGATAATTGATCATAATCAATATTACCGTTTGAATCTCCGTACGCAAGCTTTGCATTTGTTAATTTTTTTAGTTCTTTTGTAAACTCTTCATATTCTTTCGCACCCATTTCATCTTTCGCCTCTGATAACTTTGCACTTAAACGCATGTACGCCTCTAACGTCATGGCTCCAGCATGTTTTTTTAAATTCTCAAACGATCCGTATATACCATCCGCCATAATAGATTGATACGCAAAACCAGTCGTTGGGAGTAAAAATGCTGCCGTAAGCACTCCTGCAATAAGACGCTTCTTTCTTTTGTTCCCCCCGCGATTCATTTTAATCTGAACAATTACTTTTTCTTTTAACTCCGGCGGGGCGATAATCCCCTTCGCTTCCTCTTGTATAGATTCTCTAACTCTACAATCTAAACTCATTTCACATTCCCTACCTCTCCTAAAAAGATTTCTTCTACTTGCTCTTTTTGACGTAGTTTCTTTAATGCTGCGTGAATTCTAGATTTCACAGTACCAATTGGAATATGTAATATTTGTGCTACTTCTTCTTGTGAATAATCATGTAAGTATCTTAAGATAATAACTTGTTTCAATTTATACGGTAATTTATGAATGAGTTCAATTAGTTTTTGGTTTGATATTTTACTTACAACATCGTTAGAAAAATCAATTTGCACTGGTTTTCTTTGCTCTTCTGCTTTTTTTATAATGCGTAGTCGCATCCACCTCTTTCTTCTATAAGAATGTATTTGTTTAATCGCAAGTCCAATTAGCCAAGGACGAAATGGCTTCTCGCTATCATACTTACGAAGCGATTCATATAGCTGTATGTATATTTCTTGAACGACATCATCTACATCTGTTTTATCTTCAATTAAAAAATGTGCTGTTTTATAAACTTCTTGAATCGTTTTATCATACAATTCGCTATACGCTTCTTTATTTCCTGATAAAGTCAATTGGATTAAATTTGTATACACTGTTTCATCCTTCACATACAATCCCTCCTTTGTCCTACACTATATATTGGCAAGTAATTACTATTTCGTTCGATTTTTTAAAAAGTTTTTTTATATAAATTAATATAATGATTCAATGCGTTCATAAGCTTCACTTATAACCTTGCATAACTATTATATAATTTCCCAATTTCTAATGAACATTTAAAATGATTTATATAGTCAAATTTAGGAGGACATATAATGAAAGCTATCGTTGTAACGTCGTTCGGTGGTCCTGAAGTGATGAAATATACAGATGTGGATGTGCCAGCTATTTCAGAAAATCAAGTTTTAATTCGCGTTGTTGCTACAAGTGTAAATTTCGCTGATATTAAATCCCGTTATGGTAAAAAAGGAAATACAGCACCACCTTTTATTCCAGGGATAGATGTCGCTGGTATTGTAGAACGAGTCGGTTCTCATGTAAAAAATATTTATCCTGGACAACGTGTCATTGCTTTTCCTCAAAATGGCTCTTACGCAGAATACGTTGTCGCAAACGAAAACCTTACTTTCGCTTTACCTGATGAAGTCGATTTTCAAACTGCAGCGGCATGCCCTATCGTATCTTTTACAAGCTATAATTTACTCGCAAATGTGGCAAGGCTTCAACAAGGCGAGTCTGTACTCATTCATGCTGCGGCTGGCGGAATTGGTACAACAGCTATTCAACTTGCAAAACGATTAGGGGCTGGAACCGTTATTGGTACTGTCGGCAGTGAAGTAAAAAGAAAAATAGCTTTAAATGCTGGAGCTGATTATGTTATTTGTCACCAAGATGAGGATTTTGTAGAGAAAGTAAACGAGCTGACAAACGGTGAAGGGGTTGATGTAATTTTAGATTCTATTTCTGGAACGGTTTCAGAAAAAAGTTTAAATTGTCTCGCTTATTACGGTCGCCTCATTCATTTCGGTAATGCTAGCGGTGAAATTGGTAATTTCCAAACGAAAGATTTACACGCAAGTTGCCGCTCTATACTCGGTTTTAGCTTTGGCACTACACGAAAAAAACGTCCTGAACTACTCCAAGAAACTGCAAATGAAGTTTTCCGTTATCTACGTGATGGCAGTCTAAAAGTAAAAGCAACGAAATCTTTTCCGCTTCAAGATGCAGGGAAAGCACATGAATGGGTCGAAAGTAGAAAAAGTACAGGGAAAGTAATACTAACTGTTCAGTCCTCTTCCTGAAATGAATACTTGAAACCGAGGTGTCATTCATGGGATCACGAATTATGCATGCTATTATCGCTATCAAGATTGCCGAAAAACTATATATCCAAGATAAAACTTCTTTCATACTTGGAGGTGTAGCCCCTGATGCGGTTCATTCAGCAGAAGAAAAAGGAACTTCACACTTTTACGCTGGTACAACGAAAAACTATACGAGAAGGATAGATTTCAATTCTTTTTTTCAAAAATATAAAGCTCAAATGGATTCCCCTTTTCTCTTAGGCTATTACACCCACCTCATTGCCGATGATAATTGGCTAAGCGGCTTTTTTCTACCTTGGCTAAAAAATAGAATAGAAAATGACGAAACGATCGCACCTATGTACTATAACGATTTTAAATTGTTAAATGCAAAGTTGCTTCATCATTATGATAAAGAACAGCAGCTATTCTCTCTTCTCAATCAAGAGGCTCACATCGTGGATATTGAAGAAGTTACTAAAGAAAACGTCTTAGAATTTCGAAAGTATCTTTTTGAAGATATGTTGTATCCCGAGCAACATTTGCACGAAGACTTACAGGTGTTTACGTTTAATCAAATCGTTGGTTATATTGAGACAGCTATTGAAAAAGGCGTATTTTATATTAATCAACTCTCTAATGAAAAATCCACTTCAAACATGTAATCCCCCTCAATATATTTGAGGGGGATGTTCACATAGCAATATTATTATTGGTTCTTCTCCATAACCGCAAAATAATTCCCTTCGCTATCAGCAAAGTTAAATACTTTGCCAGAAGGCATAGTTACCATTTCGCCAACAGTAACATTTTTATTTGTTAAATCTGTATATAATTGATCAAGATTTTCTGAGAAGAACATTAAGGATGGTGTACCAAGATTTAATTCTGGGCTCATTTTAGAAATCACTTCTTTATTATGTAATATAATGCTCGTTTCTGCACCGCTTTTCGGAGCGATTTCAATCCATCTCATTCCTTGCTTATTATCTTCCTCTGAAACTACATGAAACCCTACCTTTTCCGTCCAAAAATGTACTGCCTCATCTTGATTGTTTACATATAACATAATTTGTCCAACTTTATGAATCATTTCATTTCCCCCTAATGGTTTTTATATTCTATGTAGGTTTCTACAAGTGCTATCGTTATTCCTTTTGAGTTGGTATGTACTTCCTTGCAAAATTTATCGACTGATTCATCCCGTCCAGTTCGTCAAAATAATCATTTCTTTCAATCATGTTATAACCATCGAATCCAATTTCATCTAATACCTTGAAGAATATATCGAAATCTACTTCACCATTTCCTGCTGCTACTTCTATATACTTAGTTGAACGATCACTTTTCACTTCTTTACAATCTTTAATATGAGTTTGTACTATATAATCTTTTAATAGTAATAAACCTTCTCCCGGATTTTCATTTACATCACTTATTAAATTTGCTGGGTCAAAGTTAACAGCTAGTCCTTTCGAGTTTGCAGTTTCTAAAAATCGTTTTAATACTATTGCTTTTTCAGATCCCGTCTCAATAGCAAAGAATCCCCCAAATTTGAATGCTAATTCTCCTATCTCATAACAAACCCGTACCATTTTATCATAGTAGGCACTTTTTTCATCATCTGGAACTTTCCCAATATGAGCTGTTATGATCTTTGCCCCAAGCTCCAAACCTCTGTCAGTAATATATTTAAACTGATTTATTGCACTCTCAGCTTCTATTCCCATAATTCCATTTTCTCCAAAGCTAATTGCTAATGACGGAATCTTTATTCCATTAAAGGATAAGCTTTTCTTTAAAGTACTCCACTCTACCATTGGAATATTAGCTAAGTTGAAGTTTGTATTCATAGCATATAATTGAATATATTCTAAATCCCATTCCCTTGCTTTTTGTATTCCCTCGTTTACTTCAATATATTTCGTATTTAAAAACATTCCTAATTTCCTATCCATATATGTACCTTCTTTTTATTATTTCGCACCAGTTTAATATTCGACTCTCTTTATATTACTTCCTTGTACATATGTTGATTGAAAAATTGATAACAGCTACATATTAATAACCATTAATAAAACTGCTGTATTATTCAATTGCAAATAAAAAAGACGTAACTACAAATAGTTACGTCTTTCCCATTCATTATCTAGGCTTTTTCTTCCCAGTAAATGCTGGTTTCTTTTTCTTTGGTGCTTTCGGTTTCGTTTCTACAAACGATCCGTTGAACATTTCTTGCTTCGTAAATACGATGCCTAGTTTTTTCGCAAATTGAAGTAATTTACGCTCTTCTTGTGGTGTTACAAGAGATACGACAGTTCCTTCTTTACCCATACGTCCAGTACGTCCTGAGCGGTGGATATATTGGTCTACTGTGTCTGGTAATTCTAAGTGAATTACATGTGTTAAATCATCAATATCAATACCGCGTGCCGCAATATCAGTAGCAAGTAGGATTTCTAATTTACCACCGCGGAAAGCACGCATCGTCGCTTCACGTTCTTGCTTACTTGCTTCTGCATGAAGAGCTGCTGCTTTCATTTTGCGGAATTTCAATTTCTGTGTAATTTCATCTAAACGGAATGGGTCGTTTAAGAAAGCAACTGCTTTTACATCGCCCATATGCATAATTCTTCTTACGTAATCATTTTTTTCGCGTCGCTCACAAATGATGTACGTATGCTCAACTAAGCTTTTTGACTCAGCACGAGTTACACGTACTAACTGTGGTTCAACTGCTAAATCACGTGCCGCGTCTTCTGCAGCTTTTGTCATTGTAGCCGAGAAGAATACTAATTGACGGTCGCGCATCGTTGATTTAATTACATCTTGTACAGCGCCCATCATCTTTTGTTTTACAATTTGATCAAACTCATCAAATACAATTGTTTTCACTTCATGCATCTTTAGCTTTTTCATACGAATTAATTCTAAAATACGTCCTGGTGAACCAACAATTACTCTCGGATGTTTCTTTAATTTTTCAACTTGACGCTTAATATCTGCACCACCAATTAAAGATGCACCTGAAATTTCAGTTCCTACTGTAAACTTTTGAACCTCTTCATGAATTTGCATGACAAGCTCACGTGTTGGCGCTAAAACAATAACTTGTGGCTGTTTTACTTCAGGATTAATTTTATGTAAAAGGGGTAATAAGTACGCTAATGTTTTTCCTGTTCCAGTTGGAGATTCAGCTATAACGTCTTGTCCTTCTAAAATAGTTGGAATCGCTTGTTTTTGAATTTCAGTTAATTCTTTAAAACCAGCCTTCTCCCAAGCTTGTTGTAAAAATGGTTGCATATCTTTTATCATTTGTTTTTCTCCTTTATCTCTATTTTTGAAGAAAATGTTGTATTGTTCGCACCGTTTCTATCATGTGTGAAATAACAGCTATTAAATCATCAACATGGTCTTCTGTAATCGCTTTTTGAAATAGAACCTCTACCTTATTATGATATGAAATCGCTTGCTTATTATATTCGTATGAAAGTTTTTGCGTAATCATTCTTTCTTTTCCCCATATAGAATGCATGAAAGTTTCAATTTCTTCGCACGCTACCTCTGGCTTTTCTATCGGGAATGAAAATGCTAACTTCATTTCACAACCTGGTGTAAATTGTGGTACTTCTAATATTTCACCAGACAAGTTCTTTGCATCTACAGATAGTGAAAATGTTGCTTCTACTAACGGTTCGAATGGTTCTGTTAATTGAAATGAAATATGATATATACGACTTAATGAAGCAAGGTCCATCATATCTTTTCGATCTGTTACAAGAATATCTCCATGTAAATCAAAATCATAAACAGCGCCTTCTACGATTACTTTTAAATTATCAAAAGCAGTTGGATCAAACATAATTTCCTCCAAAAAACAGGCGCCTTTCGATGGAAAGGCGCCACTTGATGTATATATAGTTTACAGATAAACGAGATGAATTACAACCTTTTAGAATAAACCTACTGCTTTTCCATCTTCATTTACATCCATTTGCAGTGCTGCTGGCTGTTTTGGAAGGCCTGGCATTGTTAACATTGTTCCTGTTAACGCAACGATAAATCCTGCACCGATAGATGGTTTTAACTCACGAATTGTAACGATAAAGTCAGATGGACGACCTAATTTTGTTGCATCGTCAGAAAGAGAGTATTGTGTTTTCGCCATACAAATTGGTAGGTTACTCCACCCTTCTCCTTCATATTGAGCTAATTGCTTACGTGCTTTCGGAGCAAATTCAATATCTTTTGCGCCGTACACTTTTTGAGCAATTGTACGAATTTTTTCTTCTAATGGTAATTCTAGTTCATAAAGTGGCGCGTAGTTGTTTTCACCTTTTTCAATTTCTTTTAACACTTTCTCAGCAAGGTCCACTCCGCCTTGGCCACCCTTCTCCCAAACTTCCGTTAAGGATACTGCATAGCCACGCTCATTGCACCACTCTTGTAAGTAAGCAACTTCTGCATCTGTATCTGTAATAAATTTATTAATTGCAATTACGAAAGGCACACCGAAGCTTTGAATTGTTTCAACATGCTTCTGTAAGTTTTCCATACCTTTTGCTAATGCGTCTACATT
The DNA here is from genome assembly GCF_058791995.1 of Bacillus sp. EB106-04-02-XG92. Classification (NCBI taxonomy): domain Bacteria; kingdom Bacillati; phylum Bacillota; class Bacilli; order Caryophanales; family Bacillaceae; genus Bacillus; species Bacillus sp. EB106-04-02-XG92. The sequence continues at coordinate 78,763 of NZ_JBYTEA010000007.1, read as the reverse complement.
TTCTTCTTTTAATTGATCTTTTGCTACGCCGCCATGCATTTTAAGCGCACGAATAGTCGCAACAATAACAACAGCTTCTGGTTTAATGCCAGCTGCACGCGCTTTAATATCTAAAAACTTCTCTGCACCTAAATCAGCACCGAATCCAGCTTCTGTAATAACATAATCACCTAATTTTGCTGCCATTGTTGTAGCGATAACACTGTTACAACCGTGAGCGATATTCGCAAATGGTCCGCCGTGAATGATAGCTGGTGTATTTTCTAACGTTTGCACTAAGTTTGGTTTTAATGCGTCTTTTAATAATAACGTTAACGCACCTTCTACACCTAAATCTTTAACCGTTACAGGTTGATTTGCAAAGTTATAAGCAACTACGATGCGAGATAGACGCGCTTTTAAATCTTGAATATCTGTTGCAAGGCAGAATACGGCCATAATTTCAGATGCCACTGTAATATCGAAACCGTCTTCACGTGGTACACCTTGAACTGGTCCACCGAGACCAATTACTACGTTACGTAGGGCACGATCATTTAAGTCAACACAGCGTTTCCAAACGATTTTACGCGTATCAATTCCAAGTGTGTTTCCTTGTTGGATATGATTATCAATAAACGCCGCTAACGCGTTATTGGCAGTTGTGATCGCATGAATATCTCCAGTAAAGTGAAGGTTAATGTCTTCCATAGGTACAACTTGTGAAAAACCACCACCTGCTGCCCCGCCTTTTAGTCCCATCGTTGGTCCAAGAGATGGTTCGCGAAGTGCAATTACTGTTTTCTTACCAATTTTATTAAAAGCTTGACCTAAACCAACTGTTACTGTTGATTTACCTTCTCCAGCTGGAGTTGGGTTAATTGCTGTTACTAAAACAACTTTACCGTCTTTCTCATTCTGTAAGCGCTTAAAAATATCAAGAGATAGCTTACCTTTATAATGCCCGTATGGCTCTAATTCATCTTCTAAAATATTTAATTCAGCTGCAATTTCTTGAATCTTCTTCATGCTCGCTTCTTGTGCGATTTCAATGTCGGATTTAACTGTTGTAGTAGTTGTCATATACCCTAGTCCCCCTTTAATTGGTTCTGATGATATTGTATCAGTTTTTTGTATTTTCTGCACTTATTTACCTCCTAAAAATTCTTTCATTTCTTTATACGTTTTTTAACATAAATACCCATAAGAATGTTAACGATTGTTGTAACTCTGTAGGGAGTTGATCCAACATCTTCTCATTTACTCCGCGCTTATATACCCCAATACCATCTACAACTTCAAAACCTTGTTCTTTCGCTAACTGTTCAAATTCCCAAGGCATCATCGTATTACAAACAACGTCTTTGCCGTATAAACGAGGATAACTGTTCTCTCGAGGTTTTGCTGTTGGTCCTAAAATTGCAATGCATGCATACCCATCTCTTTTTAAAACGCGCTTTATCTCATTTAATGCTCGTAATGGTTCCTCGGTCCATTCTAAAGAATTAATTGCCATAATTGATTCAAATTGTTCATTTTCAAATGGTAAGGAAGAAAGATCCCCTTTTATAAAAGATAAATTCGGTCCTTCTCCTCGCTCCTTCCCTTTTTGAATCATCACTTCTGATAAGTCTACTCCAACTACTTTATAGCCCGCGCGACTTAATTTATATGTACCGTATCCATCTCCACAACCAACATCAAGCACCTGAGCTTCCTTCTTCACGTATTGTTCAAAAAATGGAATAATTGTACTCCTACTCCCGCTATCCCACATCTCCTGACTATTTTGAGTCCAAAATTCTGCACTACTATCCCATTTTTTCTCTGCTGATTCATGCCAATTAAATTTCGTCATGCATTCCCCTACCTTCACGGTTTATCACTCATTTCATTCTACATCATTTTCCAAAATTCCTGTTTATCTCGCTTTTATGGGCAGCCCGATTGGTGAGGGCTAATAATCAGTGGGGATGAAGAAAACCCCACTGATTAAAGTTTCACTTTATCTTCATTAGGAGATGTACATGCTAACGATAGAATCTTTATTCTCCAATTTTTGCTTTACTTGGGTTTAACTCATACTCATGTTCTTCTCTTTATGTAAGATACTATAGGTACACCCAATTGAAAGAGAGGGATGTACATGCGAAGAAAGAGAAATCATCATTTTAAAAGTGGTGAAAAAAACGAAGAGTATGCAGCTGAAATATCACCAGCTGGCATACCAATTAGACATAAACGTAAAGAAATTGCAAATGAAATAGAAGGTACAAATACCGGTGCAATGATAGGCTATGTCGCTTTATTTCTTTCGCTTTTCTCAATTGCATTTTATCCTGTTACACTCGGTTCCCTTGCAATTTTAGTCGGCTTATTAGCTGTCAATTTTGGAGCAAGAACACTTGGATATACAGCAATTGGTTTTGGTAGTTTTTCTGTTTTATTTACTTTACTTTATCCGCTTGCTTTGTCAGCGTTTTAAAAAAACACACCAAGTTATACTTGGTGTGTTCATTCGTGATACAACATAATATGACCGCATCCACAGCAATGTTTCGCTGTAATTTCTTGAAACACTGGATAATTTTCTTCATCCCTATGCTCAATAAACACCTTTTCAAAACGGTACATGTTTGGCGCATATGCCCAATCTTGTTTCGTACGTGCATATAATGTAGAAGTGAAAAACTCCTCACCGCCGCAAACAATACATTCCTTCTTCATCAATACCCCTCCTATGCTTGTCTTACTTCATCTATATGAACATAAGCATAAAAAAAAGACCTTCTATTACTAGAAAGTCTTCTCTGAAACAAAAAGAAATGTACCAAACATTCCTACCCCGCTATATTCTTTCGTAACACCAGCTTCAGTTTTAAATGTTTGCTTTACAGTCATAAAGAAGACACCATTTCGTGCGTCTGTACTTTCAAATTGTAATTTTTCTTTTTTACCATCTACATTTTGTGTGCATTCAAAACTACTCTCATCACATTTCAATTCATACTTATCCTCTACATACACTTTAAAATCTGATTCTTTCGGACAAGTAATAAGTAAAATTGCCACGAGAATAATACTTACAATACCCACAATTGTATAATATTTCTTCATTTGAACTCCTTTCAAATGACAAGAAAACTTGACTTCATGCGCCAAGTTTTCTTAGTCCACAACCCATTGCCATTCTTGTTCTTTCTTATCAAAAATAAGCCAACCCGTCTCTGTTGCTTCTTCTTTCAATTCATCGATATTATCTAGTACCTCATCCGTACTTTCATACGAACCAACTACATATACCGGAATTTCAAGACCCCTTCTTGACTCGATTTTCCCTGCCAAATCAATATAAAGACCATCTTCCATTAATGGAAGAAGCCCCATGATTACTTCTTTCGAAATTGCTGGGAAAATTTTTGATTTTTGGAAGAAAGAAAAACGCTTTTTACCGAAAGCACCGAGTTTATAAGGAATGACTTTACTTAACATCCCTACAAAATCTCCAATTCTACGATAATAAACTTTGTTGTACCATCCGTCATCATGTGAAAAATAAACAAATCTATTTTTCAACAGCGGAAAGAATGTTCTTGCAAGTGGTTCTTTTTTGTGAGCCAAATATAAAAGCTCTGCAATTTCTTTTGGCTCTAATTCATCTAAATCGCTTGCATCATCAAAATCTACCCAACAAAATTCATCAAATTCATCAATCTCTGCTTGAATTAACTTATGTATATTTTCTTCCTCAACATATTCAAATAAAGTATGATAATGAAAATCTGTCCATTCAAAGTTGTGCTTTAAAAGCAACACTTGATGAAGCGGTGAAGGGATGTTACTTGCAAACTCTTTAAACGTAATTCCTGATGTGATAAAACAATGACCTCGACGATTACCATTAATATATATCATATTCTTTACTTGGTCAGATCCTCCAGACAAAGCACCTAGCCACCTTCGTTTTATATGTTTCAATTCTATAGCATATTTTAACATGAAAAATTTTAGAAACATAGAAAAAAGTTCAAAAACTATTTACAATTTCATGAGTTTTATTACATAGTGATTACAAGAAAAAACGCCTGCTCGTAAGCAGGCGTTTTTAAAGGATTTCATCTGGGTTTTGAGGATGATGATTTCCCTCTTTCTTTTCATCTTTTTGGAACATCGATTGAATTTTATCAATTGTTTGTGGAGCTAATTCAATCATTTTTTCTGCTAAATGTGTCGCATTTTGTAGATGAAGAATATTTACTCCATCTTTATTCACCACAAGAAATGCTACTGGTGTAATAGAAACACCACCTGCGCTACCGCCACCAAATGCAGGGTTACCGTTCGCTCTTTGTCCATCATTCGTTTGGAAATCAGAACCTCCTGCTCCAAACCCGAACGCTACTTTAGAAACCGTTAACACCACACCACCGTCAGCCGTTTGAACAGGCTCTCCAACAATCGTATTTACATCGACCATTTCTTTTAAATTTTCCATTGCCGCTTTCATTAATCCTTGAATTGGATGATCCACCGTTCATAACCTCCTTTGTCATATCTTTCCTAGTTTTTCCGAAAGTTTGTGAACTAAACATAAAATTTTATATTGCTTTCAAAAAACTTAAGTTGTAATATTTAGAAAAAATAAAAAAGAGGTCGATTCTTTATGATGCGAAAATTAACAAAGAAAGATCATGAACAAGTATTCGCTTACCTAAAAGAAGAAGCAGCCCTTAACTTATTTATTATTGGAGATATTGAAGCTTTCGGTTATGATACAGATTTCCAAGAACTATGGGGAGTATTTAAAGAGGATGGAACATTAAAATCAATTTTACTCCGCTTCCACGATTCATTTATCCCATATAGTAAAGAAGAATTTTCCACCTCTGACTATGAGGCACTTCTTTCTGCGTATAAGCCGCTTAAACTATCTGGCAAGTCAACTATCGTAGAAAAATTTGAAACTTCTCCTGCTATTCAACTAGGTGTCAAAAGTGATATGTATTTTTGTGAATGTCTAAATGGCAACAACTTACCTGACACGCCTATTCATGAAACGATTAAACTTGCATCAATAGATGATGTAGATCGAATTATGCAATTAAGAAGTAGCATCGATGAATTCCGGACTGCTAATGAATCAGAGAAAATATTAAGACAAGCTCTCGAAACAAATACAGGACGTACTTATTATATTGAAAAAGATGGCACAATCATCGCATCCGCCTCTACTTCCGCTGAAAATTCATTATCCGCTATGGTAGTTGGCGTATGCACAAATCCGAATTATCGCGGAAATGGATATACTTCACTCATATTACAAAAAATGATTCAAGACTTTACGAAAGAAGGCCGAACACTTTGTTTATTTTATAACAATCCAGCTGCTGGACGAATTTATAAACGTCTAGGGTTTAAAGACATCGGGATGTGGACGATGTATCGATAATAAGAAGTACTCTATAAGAGGAAATAGTTGTAACTTAGCAATAAAAGCCGATTACACAAAAACTTCACACCGTTATTATGAAGATGGAAAAACTACTTGCGGAGCAATACTCTAACTAAAACATGTTATGTATTCAAGCTAAATTTAGATAGATAAACGCCCCAATTGTTGCATCTACTCCAGCAATTGGGGCTACCTGTTTATCCTCAAATTCTTTCCACTACAAATAGAAATATTTATGAAACATTTATCACACTTATGTCGCTATTATGATAATAATCATTTTAGAAACCTTTTTTGTGTTCATTTCATCATCACACTACCCACTCTACATTTTCGATCAGATAACCTTCTAATCACTTTAATCACCTTACATAATTAAATTTTCTTTTAGAAGTTAAAATACTCTCCTGTAAATAATTACTTTTCTATCATCAAAACTTACAATACGCACTTTCTTTATGCCTTACGTTTCGATTTACCTTTTTTATTTTTCTTTCGATATCTTGGAGTCTCTCTTTTATGTTGCTCCCACGTTTTATTAAATGATGGAAATTTAAATCTGCAATATGCTAATAGCTGAAATTCAGCTGCTCCGATGGCTATCGTATACATTAAAAAGGTCCCTACTACATACATAAATAAATCATCAAATCCATAATCGTTATGAAAATATATCAAAATAAGAATAGTTACTGCGTATAATGTAGCCCACTTCATCATCTTTCCTTTTGTTTTACTAAAGAAAGAAGCAGACCTCTCATCCATACTAAACGCACCTTCACTCGCTTGTTTAAACGTATCAATTGTTGTCAAAACATGAAAAATTACTGCTCCTAAAAGCAATAAACCCGCATACAGTATTGTAATCCAGTCAATTGAATTATTAGCCATTTTAGTAACAGTCAAAGCAATAGGAGCTATTGTTGCCAATTGGAATGAACATAATAATACGACAAGGGTTTGTAGTTTTTGAAATTTAAATTGAGCTATCGGAAATGAATAAATGACGAAAAGAATTATTTGTATAATATATAAGAATACTTCTAACTTAACAATTCCTATATTAAAGAGAAGCATGCAGTAATCCCACCCAGCTGATAAAACAATAGAAAAAATTGTTATTGAACTAAATAGTATTCCTCCAAACATAAACCCTGTAGCACCCTCAGGACTTAAACGATCATTACATGTCATCCGAAACTTATCTAAATCTTCTTCTTTTATATTCCACATCCTGGCCCTTCACCTTCTATACGTTTCAATTATTTTTCGAGCACTAAAATTCTACTAATATATTATTTATTTTTCGTTTTGAATTTCTTATTTCGCTTTCGAATTCTCCCACGCATTCTCTCATTCTCTTCCCACGTTATATTTAATGACAGACATTTAAATTTATTATGCTATTTCCCTTTATGCCTTACGTTTCGATTTACTTTTTTTATTTTTCTTTCGATATCTTGGAGTCTCTCTTTTATGTTGCTCCCACGTTTTATTAAATGATGGAAATTTAAATCTGCAATACGCTAATAGCTGAAATTCAGCTGCTCCGATTGCTACTGCATACATTAAAATGCTCCCAACCACATACATTAGTAAAGCATCAAACCCATAGTCGTTACAAAAATAAATTAAAACCAGAAGGAGTGGTACGTATATCATTACTCCCTTCAGTACATTCATCTTTGTATTACTAAAAAATGATTTAGATCTCTCATCCATACTAAAAACACCTTTACTCGCTTGTTTAAACGTATCAATTGTTGTCACAATATGAAAAATTATTGCTCCTAAAAATAATAAACTTGCAAGCGTCAATGTCAAAACATCAATCGAATTATTAGCTATTTCAGAAACAATTAAAGCTGTGAGCCCAATCGTTCCTAATTGAAATGCGTATAATAACACGACAATTGTTTGTAATTTTTGAAATTTATAACGAGCTTTTGGAAACGAATATAGTATTAAAAAAATGAATTGCACACTGTATAAAAACAGCTCAAACTTTACAATTCCCATTCCAAAGAGAACCTTACAATACTCCCAACCACCTGATAAAACGATAGAAAATATAATTATTGAACTAAAGAGTATGCCCCCCATCATAAATCCTGTAGCTCCCTCAGGACTTAATCTTACTCTACATGTCATTCGAAACTCATCTAAATCTTCTTCTTTTATATTCCACATCCAGTTTTTCACCTTCTATACAGTTTAAATAATTCTCATACACTTAAATTCTATTTCACTCTTACTTACTTTTCGTTTTGAATTTTGTATTTCGCTTTCGAAATCTCCCACGCATTCTCTCATTCTCTTCCCATGTCATATTAAATGACTTGAATTTGAATCTACAGTACACTAAGAGCTGGAATTCAGCTGCTCCGATGGCTACTGCATGCATTACAATTGTCCCTACTACATACAAAATTAACGTATCAAAGTCATAATCATTATGGAAATAAATGATTATTAGAAGGACTAAGTTATATACCATACTATCTTTTATCATTCTTTCTTTTGTTTCACTAAAAAATGATTGAGACCTCTCATCCATACTAAACGCACCTTCACTTGCTTGCTTAAACGTATCAATTGTTGTCACAATATGAACGATAACGGCTCCTATAAATAATAACCCTACACAAATTAAAGTCATTCGATCAATTGAATAGTCAGTCATTCCAGGAAGAACTAACGCTGTAAATGTTATTGTACCTAATTGAAATGCATATAATATTACAACGAGCGTTTGTAACTTTTGAAATTTAAAACGAGCTTTCGGAAATAGATATAGTATTAAAAAAATTATTTGTAAACTATATAAAACTAATTCAATGCTAACAATTATTTTGTCGAAAAAAGTTGAATAGTAATCCCAACCATCTGTAACTAGTGCTACGAAAATAAAAAACATCAATAATGAAACAAAAATGATTGTTCCCATCATAAATCCCGTCGCACCTTCAGGACTTAAACGATTTCTACATGTAATCCTAAATTGATCTAAATCTTCTTCTTTTATGTTCCACATTCAGTTTTTCACCTTCTATACAGTTTAAATAATTTTCATTCACTAAAATCCCATTACATTCGAAACTTTTTTAAGTATCTTCATCTTTTGTATAACTAAATTTAGATAATCTTTTATGTATATCATCACTACATTAATTGCCGTACATAATCCGAATGCTTTTGATAGTTCAAATACTCTCCTGTAAGTTATTACTTTTTTATCATCAAAACTTACAATACGTAATTTCTTTATGCCCTACGTTTCGATTTACTTTTTTTATTTTTCTTTTGATATCTTGGAGTCTCTCTTTTATGTTGCTCCCACGTTTTATTAAATGACGGAAATTTAAACTTGCAATATGCTAATAGCTGAAATTCAGCTGCACCTATGGCTATCGTATACATTAAAACAGTACCTATTACATATCCAATAAAAGTATCAAACGCATAATCATTATGAAAATAAATCAAAATAAGAAGGATTAATGCGTATATTGAAGCAACTTTCATCATAGTTCCTTTTGCTTTACTAAAAAAGGAAGCGGATCTTTCATCCATACTAAATGCACCTTCACTTGCCAATTTAAATGTATCTATTGTTGTTGTAATATGAAAAATTACTGCTCCTAAATATAGCAAACATACATAATTCAACGTAATACGATCCATTGAATTATTAGCTATTTCAGAAACAACTAAAACTGTAAGTAATATAGTAGCCATTTGAAGTGCGTATAATAATACAACAAGTGTTTGTAGCTTTTGAAATTTAAATTGAGCTTTTGGAAATAAATATAGAATGAAAAAAATTACTTGCAGAGCATATAACAACACTTCCAGCTTAACAATTCCTATATTAAGGAGAACCATACAATAATCCCAATCACCTGATACAATAATAGAAAAAACGGCTATTGAACTATAAAGTATTCCTCCAAACATAAATCCTGTAGCACCCTCAGGACTTAAACGATCATTACATGTCATCCTAAACTTATCTAAATCTTCTTCTTTTATATTCCACATCCTGGCTCTTCACCTTCTATATGTTTCAATTATTTTGCGCGCACTAAAATTCTATTAATATATTATTTATTTTTCGTTTTGAATTTCTTATTTCGCTTTCGAATTCTCCCACGCATTCTCTCATTCTCTTCCCACGTCATATGAAATGACTTGAATTTGAATCTACAGTACGCCAATAGTTGGAATTCTGCCGATCCGATTGCAACCGCATACATTAAAACAGTTCCTACTCCATACATAACAAAAAAATCAATTGAATAATCATTTTGAAAATACATTAAAATAAGTAGTATTAATATATATATTATAGTCCCCTTTATCATAGCTCCTTTTGTCTTACTAAAAAACGAGGTGGATCTTTCATCACCACTAAATGCACCTTCACTTGCTTGTTTAAATGTATCTAGCGTTGCTACAATATGGATAATAACTGCTCCTACAACTAGTAGCCCGGTATACATCCTACCAATTGAATTGTCAGCCATTTCAGAAAGAATCGAAACTACAAATAATATCGTTCCAAGTTGAAACGCATATAGTAATACGATTAGCGTTTGTAACTTTTGAAATTTATAACATGCTTTCGGAAATAGATATATAATTAAAAATATAATTTGAATACTAAATAACACAATTTCAGTTTTAACAATTGTTCTATCAAAAAAATTGTTGTAGTAATTCCAATCCCCTACTAAAATAATAAACATAAATATTGAAATATAAAATATTGTTCCAACCATAAAACCCGTAGCACCTTCTGGACTTAAACGCCCTTGACATGTTATTCGAAATTTATCTAAATCTTCTTCTTTTATATCCCACATCCTGACTCTTCACCCTCTATACAGTTTAAATAATCCTCATACACTTAATTCTATTTCACTCTTACTTACTTTTCGTTTTGGATTTTGTATTTCGCTTTCGCATTCTCCCACGCATTCTCTCATTCTCTTCCCACGTTATATTAAATGACTTGAATTTGAATCTGCAATACACTAAGAGCTGGAACTCTGCCGCTCCTATTGCTACTGCATACATAACAACATTACATATAACATAACCAAACATTGTGTTTAATGAGTAATTATTATTTATATAAATCAAAACAAGAAGAATTAACACATAAATTACAGCACCTCGTATAACATGTCCCTTTGTTTTACTAAAAAACGAAGCTGACTTGTCCTCACTACTAAATGCACCTTCGCTTGCTTGTTTAAATGTATCAACTGTTGTCACAATATGAACAATAATTCCCCCTAATACTAATAGACCTACATAAACACGTGTATGGAGATCCATTGAATGCTCTATCATCCCAGAAAGTACAAATACCGTGCATCCGATAGTTCCAAGTTGAAATGCATATAATAATATAACGAGCGTTTGTAATTTTTGAAATTTATAACGAGCTTTAGGGAATAAATATAGAATTAAAAACATTACTTGCAAACCATATAACACTAATTCACTCCTAACAATTGCCTTATCAAACAAGGTAGTATAATAATCCATTCCTCCCACAAAAATAATAACCATAAATAATGAAGTATAAAATATCGTTCCGAGCATAAATCCCGTCGCACCTTCAGGACTTAAACGCCTTCTGCATGTCATCCGAAATTCTTCTAAATCTTCCTCTTTTATATTCCACATCCTGACTTTTCACCTTCTATACAGTTTAAATAATTTTCATTCACTACCATTACATTCTTATACACTTTTCGTTTTAGGTTTTGTATTTCGCTTTCGCATTCTCTCATCCTCTTCCCACGTCATATTAAATGACTTAAATTTAAATCTACAGTACGCCAATAGTTGGAATTCTGCTGCCCCAATGGCTACTGTATACATTAAAAAAGTACCTATTACATATCCAATTAAAGTATCAAACGCATAATCATTGTGAAAATAAATCAAAATAAGAAGGATTAATGTGTATATTGAAGCAACTTTCATCATAGTTCCTTTTGTTTTACTAAAAAAGGAAGCGGATCTTTCATTCATACTAAATGCACCTTCACTTGCCTGTTTAAACGTATCAATCGTCGTTACAATATGAACAATCACTGCTCCTAAAAATAAGAAACCTACATATACTAATGTAATTCTGTCTATTGTATAATCAGACATTCCAGGAAGAATTAAAGCCGTGAATAATATCGTACCTAATTGAAATGCATATAATAACACGACAATCGTTTGTAACTTTTGAAATTTGAATCTAGCTTTTGGAAATGAATATAGAATTAAAAAAATTATTTGCAAGCTATATAGCACAAGTTCCATTCTAACGATTGTTTTCTCAAAGAAAGTAGTATAATAGTCCCAACTAAAGGTTACTAAAGTACCAATAAGAAAAAACATCATAACTGAAACATATACTATGGTTCCTATCATAAAACCTAAAGCAGCCTCAGGGCTTAAACGGCTGCTACATGTTACTCGAAATCCATCTAAATCTTCTTCTTTTATATTCCACATTCAGTTTTTCACCTTCTATACAGTTTAAATAATTTTCATTCACTAAAATCCCATTACATTCCTAATTTTTTAAGTACATTCATCTTTGTGTAACTAAATTTAGATAATCTTTTATGTATATCCTCACTACATTAATTACCGTACATAATCAGAATGCTTTTGATAGTTCAAATAGCCTTCTTTCTCCTCAAAAGCTCTAAATATTCTTCTCTCTTTCACTTAAGTATATTCCTCATACTCTATTTTTGTTTCCCCCGAAACTGCACTCACTTAGTAAAAACGTTACTGTCATCACAATTGTATCGAGATAATATAGCTCTTTAATTTTATCTTCAGAAAGGTGATAACCTCCCATCAACAATATGCTAGGAGGTTATTACAGTTATTTAAAATTTGTTTTTTATTTTAATGGATTCGATTTTTGCAAATAATAATGTTATTTAATTTGAGCAGCGAATATTAAAAACATACTGCTTAATAACTCGTAATTAAGTCTTCCCCCTCATATCTAGGGTCTTTCTCAACTTTACCATCTTTTGTTTTGATGACTTTTAGTCTACCTAACCACTCTGCTCCGTTATATGTCTCTTCACTTACCCATACATTATGCTTTTTACCATCTACCTCAACTACTAATGTGGGGTGTGTAAACATGAATTCCTTCTCTACATGCCTACCTACAATTTCTGCATTTAATGATGTACCTTCTTCAACTAATTTACTATTTTGATACCCTTCGATAATAGGTAATCCAATAAATACAAAGAATATGAGTCCAAATACGATTACTTTCTTCTTTGTACTCCATTTATTCTTTTCTTTCAATTCCTTCTGTCTCGCTTCTCTTTCTTCGCGTTCATCCAAACTCTCATTTAAAGCGTCTTCCCATGCCTTAATTTCCGCTTCAATTTCTGCTTCAGCTCTTGCTAATTTTTCTAGTTGTTCATCGGTTGCTACCATCTCATATGAGTTATCCCCAACCAAACGAATTTCAGCACCAGTTTCTTTTACTTTTCGCAAGTCTTTTTCTGTACAATTAAACTCTCGAATGATTTCCCCTTGTGTGTTTACCAGTCTAACGTAAATGCTTTTTTTCTCCTTCTTCTTAAACATCTGAACTCCCCCTTATTTGTTTCCTATCATAGATAACCCTATTGCAATTAAGATAAAGAAAACGATAATAAGGAAAGTCTTCTCTTTGCTTACTTGTGTTGGAGAACCTTTCAAGACAGCCCATATAAAAATTGGGAAAAGAAGAATACCTAGGAGAATATCAACCAACTTGTTGCTACTCTTCTTTAATGGTTTTTCTTCTACTATCGGTTTTATCTGAACAGCTTCTTTTCTTATTTGTTTCGGTTTCTTTTTCTTACGTCTATGATTCCCCCAACTTATTCCGCCACATTTTAAACTTAGCTGCAAATTGATCTTCCATTCTTCAAAACAAATCAGCTCCCTTAGAATGATTTATTATTATGAAAAGACTTTTCATAATTCACATAATCTTGCTTCGCTTTCCTCTTTAACTTCATACTGTCACCAGTTACTCTAGGCATTTTTAGTTTCATTACGTTCCCTTATTGTTCCTATCATAAATCCTAAAGCATCCTCAGGACTCCAACGATGTTTACATATCATCCGGAATTTATCTAAATCTTCTTCTTTTATATTCCACATCCAAGTTTCCCACCTTTAACTACCTTTACTTAAATCATATAGATTAAAAATAAAAACCTTCTCATTTTAATGAAAAGAGAAGGTTTTCTTGCTGTTATACATTCATGCCATATTCAAAACTTTCCCTCTTGAAATAACGTATTATAGTTAATCTTTTTAATTTTATTTTCACTATTAATTTAGGCATTTTTACTTTTCTTAAAAAACACCACATATGCAAATAATGACGAGATTAAGAGAAATACACCTGCCCCTATACCCTCATATATTTTAAAATAAACAGCAGCAATTATCACAAATATTGACATTATTATTATTAGAATCATTGTATATTTCACTATAAATTCTAACGCTTTATAGATAGATACTATTGTCCTTTCAAAAAAACCTTTCTCTGTTTCCGAAATATTCCGATTTTCATCCAAAATAACACCTTTCCCTCTTTCCAAATTGACTTTCGAATAAATTTTCCCTTTCAAAATAAGAACAAAGCGAACTGCCGAACGTAACTACTCCCCATACAGATTGACCCAACTGAAAAATCTCATGTCGAACTATTCAATTAATTGCATATAGATTTTAGAATAAAAAAACCTCCTCATTCTAACAAGAAGAGAAGGTTTTATTTATGTCATTTCCCCAAACCCTATTCAAAACTATCTCTTTTATGATATTTCCATATTTTAAAAGTCACAAGCTTAAAATATTATTCTTCATTAAATACAGCAATCTTCACTTCAACATACTGTAAAGACTCATCACCGCTAAACACATGATAAATCGGCGAGGCTAAATTCAGATTATTATCCTCCATATACAGAAGCATTTCACCATATACCTGCTCTGTTAATTTTTCATAATCTCCCGTATATCGTTTCATGAGCATCTCATCAACATAATAATAGCTCCTAAATTGAAGTGTTTCTGATGCTGGAATTTTATCTTCATTCACTGGCATGAATAATTCAACGTACATATTTTCATCAGATGGTATATTTTTCAAAGCATAAAACATCGGACCTTTTACTGTTAAATTCGCTGTTGCAATTTCTGACATAAAATGTTCAATTGCTTCTTCCATATCTTCGTAATGAAAATAGTACTCTTTCGAAACAACATTTGTATATGCAATACTTTGTCCTTCAATTATCATTTTATTGTTTCACCTACTTCTATAATAGGAGCATAAATATCTAGCCACATGTCACCGTATACGTCTAAACATACGTGATAAAAACCGTTATCTAATTTAATATGATGCTGTTCTGCAAACTCATGTATTAAATTATAAGCCTCCTCAATATCACCATCTTCATCAGTAAATCGAACACTTAATGCCTCTTCAATAATTAATCCATCAACGTATTCATATGCAGAATTCTCTCCTAATTTAACACGCTCATTTACTGGAACAGAATACGTATATTCACCGTACTCAGGTTCATTTTCCAATGGCTGATATTTAAAAAGAACGGGACCTACTGCATATATTCCATTATGAACAACTTGATTTCTCAGTGCGATAGCAGGTAATAACCAATCTTCTTTTTTTACAATTTGAGTAATACTAATTAAATTTAAAAGTGATAATGCTTTATATTGAATTTTCATAATAACTACTCCTTTTACTATACTTTCTCTTGGCTATATTTTTTATGTTTCTTCAAATGTCACTTACGCTCTCCTTCATATTCCTTCCACATTATAGTAAATGACGAACATTTAAATCTACTATACTCATTTCCTTTACGCCTTACGTTTTGATTTACCTTTTTTATTTTTCTTTTGATATCTTGGAGACTCTCTTTTATGTTGCTCCCACGATATGTTAAATGAAGGGAAATTAAATCTACAATACATTAATAGTTGAAATTCAGCTGCACCGACAGCAATTGTATACATTAATACAGTACCCACTACATAAAGGACTAAAACATCGAACGCATAATTAGTATGAAAATAAATTAAAACAAGAAGGGTTAGTGCATATAGTGTAGCCCACTTCATCACATTCCCCTTTGTTTTACTAAAAAATGAGGTAGATCTTTCATCCTTACTGAACGCACCTTCACTCGCTTGTTTAAATGTATCGATAGTTGTCACAATGTGAACAATGACTGCTCCTAGGAATAACATACCTACATATATTAATGTAATTCTGTCAATTGAATCCTCCGAAATTCCAGGAAGAATCAACGCTGTGAATGTTATAGTACCTAATTGAAATGCATATAATAATATTACAAAAGTTTGTAGTTTTTGTAATTTAAAACACACTTTTGGAAATGAATATAGAATTAAAAACATTATTTGTAAGCTATATAACACAATTTCAATTTTAACAATTGTTTTGTCAAAGAAAGTATTATAATACTCCAAGCCCCCCATAAAAATAAAAAACATAAATACTGAAGTATAAACTATCCCTCCAATAAAGAAAACCATAGCACCTTCAGGGCTTAAACGACTGCTACATGTTGCTCGAAATCCATCTAAATCTTCTTCTTTTATATCCCACATCATCTATCTGCACCTTTCGTGTAGTCTGATTACCAAAATATAGATTTAAGTTTCTCCCCTATTTTAAATTTTTCTTCTATCTTTTCAGTTACATTTTTTACTCCTTTTTTAGCAAGATCAATCGCACTGTCCCCGCCGAATTTTTTCCATTTTATATTTGCTACGGCTGTAATACCTACTGCAACACCAGCCCCAACCACAGTACCAAGCGGCGGAAGGAAAAATGATCCTGCTACAGCACCAGCTGCCATTGCTCCAGCATTCGCTCCAATATCTACAGCTGAATCTGTTGCTATATCCACTACATCTTTTAACTGCCAACCGCCTTCTTTAGCATCAACAACATTACCTCCAACTGACATAACCGCTCCAAAAATACCTGCTCCTTTCAATATCCCCCCTGCTTTACCCAGACCTTTAAACGATTCTTTCCATTTCATAGGGTTAATATCCTTTAAGCCGTCTGCCCAAGCGGCTTTAAATGAACTCAGTCCTTTTTTCCCAATCGCGGTAGGCAATCCTTTGTTCTCCCGATCCATCCGAAAATCTGCGTAATTTTGAAACTCTGGTAATTTATAAATATTTCTGCGTGCCTTTTTTATTTGTTCCTTTGTTGTTTTCAAACCCTCGAATTTAAATTCTAATTTATCCTTTAAATATTTGAATAAAACGTCATCTTTATTATCCATTTTAAGTATTCTTTCTGCTAAAACCATATCTTCTTTCTTAGAAGTCGATAATGTATATGCCCCTTTACCTTTTCGGCCTTTAGGATCAAAAAGGACTTCCAAACCCAATTTCTTTGTAACATAATGCATACGTATGTAGGCATTTAAAGTAGCCTTAGCTCCCTTGTTCCCAATATCAAACTTAGTCATGCCATCTGCCAATCCCTTAATGATATTTCCAATTGATGTGTCAGCTAATAACTTCCCTATTGAAGCGATAGACAAATTCCCATTATTCACTTTTATTTGCTTCATTCCCTCATCTATCTTACGCATTAATTCATCAAACTCTTGCAGGTCACTTTGCTTACTATTATAAGTCTCTAATTTTTCTAATGTCTCACTGATTTCTTTTTGGCTTTTTACAGCGCCTTCAGTGATGCTTGATGATGATGGATATTGAATTGCGACGATGTCACTAATCGTACCTACTGTTTTTTTCGCCTCTTCATTAGAGTGGCTAAATCCCTCACTATATCCATTAACTTTTTTCTTTACATCATCCAAATAACTTCCATGAATTTTTGCATCTGCATCACTGTCAACCTCACTGTTAAACTCCTCTATTGCTTTTTGAAATTGACTTTTTAACATTTCCGTTGTAACTGTAAATCCAGTGATAACAGCTCCATGAACTGTAGATAAATGATTCTTAATAGTATCAGCAGCTTTCCCTTGAAAAGAGTTAATTTGTGTAAAGTCCTCTATTTTTTGCTGCAATGTTTCCAAATGTTGATTTAACTCTTCAGCACTTGAATTAAACCGCTCTTGCAGTTCTTTTACTTCTTGTAACTCTATGATTTTGCTCATATTTTCCCCCTCCTATCCCTTTACATAGCACGGTGAGCTGAACTGTCTTTCAAATCTTTTCCAAGCTTTTCATCTTGCTGAACCATTTCTTGTCCTGTTTGCTGAATTCTACTAATATCCTTTTGTAGTATTTGTTCATATTGCTGCACTTTTTTTGATAACTTTTCAATCGCTTCACAATATTTTTTCAGTTTACTTAAATTCGTACGATGTAACTGCATACCATTAAATTTAGTCTTACCTAAATCACTAGCACTACTTTTCAATTCACTTACTTTCGCATCAAATACCCCTTTATTTAATTTAATTTCCCCCATTTATCATTTCCCCGCCTTCTGTACTTCTACTTGAATACTAGCGTCAACCATTGAAACACTTCTACTTAAAGAAGCAATACTTGACTCACATGCAGCGATTTCTCTTTCAAGCCGCTGTATGGCTTGATCGATGTCTTCTTGCACTCTTCCTAGTTCTCCGATAAATTTCCCTAAATTCGAAATGACTTGTTGTTCATACGTTTCTTTAAAAGTAGTTGCTCTTTGCCCTTTCCAACTACTTTCGTTTATTTCTAAAGACTTAAACTGCTCTTGATTTTGTCTAATTGCTTCAAGATTATTTACAAAGTTCCCTTTTGCCGTTATTACTCTTCTTAGTTTCATTTGTAATTCAGCCAATTGCCCTTGTTGATAACTTATACTACTTAATAAACCAGATTTTTGACTATTTAATTCCTCTATCCCCATGCAAATCCCCCCTTAAATAGTTGGCACTTTAATTCTAGTAGCAAAACGATTTTCAACAAAATACCCTTCAAATGGGTTTAACTTTGTACTACTTAAATCTTTATTAGATACATCGAAGACCATTTGGCCTGATGATTTTCTAAGTAAAATAACATGAGATTGCGTTTTTATTGTTTTTGAAACTAAGTCGTATCGACTGTCAATTGAATCAACATCACAGCCAATTACGAAGTGGATGCCCATAAATGCACCATTTGTTATTAATTCCGCCAAACTATATATATCGCTATCTTCTAAATTACTTAAAATATCATTTACATCTGCAATTACGATTACAATCGGCTTAAATTTCTTAATAAATTCTGCCGGGTTCACTGTTTCACTTGATGCTTCCTGCTCCTCTTTAAACGCCGCTTCTCTCGATTTATAAGCGTTTGTAACTTGTTTAATCGTTTTCTCAATTCCCGTTTTTTCAGCTACATATAAAGCAGCGCTCTCTCTATAGTTTGAGAAATTTCGTGTTCTTGTATCAATTAAACCTAGGTCAAAGTGTCCACTGTCTGCTAACTGTTGAAGGAATTGATGAACTACATTTTCAACTTCCTCTTTCTTGATTCCCCCTACAACAATATTAGACGCTTCCGTTAAATCTAATTCGAGAGGCGTAACGTTTTCTGTTTCTACACCAAATGTTAGTTTGCCTGCTTCAATAATTTTTCTTGTTTCTGGCCATGCAATGAATTCCTTGTATTCCAGAACTTCAGGTACCATAGGAATTGCTTTCGGTCTTTCTCCATCCCAGAAGGAATCCATCTCTTTTCCTTCAGCTTGTATATTTTCAATTCGAGTAAGTACATCTTCTCCATTTGTCGGTAAAGCTGTTTGGAAGATTGTTGGTTCGTCAATTTTAACTAAACCACGTCCTGCTAATTCTTCAATTTTTAACTCTGTTCTTCCTACAATAGCTCTAGATTCTGCCTCATCTATCATATATAGAGCAATTTGTAGTTTAATATTTGTATTTACTTGTACTCTCAATGCATTTTGACGTGTAGCCGTAAGCATTAAATGAATTCCTACTGCTGCCCCTTCACGTACAATTTGTGCAATAATGCGTTCAAAGTCTTCGACAAATCCAGCTTCTCTAACAGCATCATAATTATCTAACGTAATTAATATTGTTGGTAATACTTCTTTACTAGCTCTCTCATACATTTCAAGACTCGCAACACCATATTTACTTAGCAATTGCTTTCTATCTTTTAATAGGTCTTCTATGCGACGAAGAAACTTCTCGCATTTTTCAACTTGGTCTAATGTAATAATGTCCGCCACATGTGGTAAAGATTTTAATGGCATTAAACCGTTCGTTCCGAAATCTAATAAATACACATGCAAATGCTCCGGACTATGCTGACGAGCTACATCCATAATGACTGATTGTAAGAATGTTGATTTTCCGTAGCCTGGACTTGAGAAGACCGCTACGTGTCCGTCTTTACTAATATCTAATGTTAATGGTGTTTGTGATTGTAATTCAGGCTGATCTAGTAGACCAACTGTTGCTTTTAATGGTTTCTTTTCTTTCGTCCATGCCTCTTTGAACTGAATAGCATGTAAGTCTTGTAAATATACGCTTTCTGGAAGTGGTGGTAACCACGGTCTAGCTAACGCTTCAATTTCATTTATTTCTGCGTAATCGTGAATGTAGTCAATAACAGCATCCAGTTCAGACGGTACGCTTATTACTTCTTTACTGCTACCAAGTCCACTTAAGTCTTCACTTAATATTTCATATTGTCCTAGATCATTTATTGCATAGATTGTTGCGTCTAAATGTTCTTTATCCTCTTTGTTTTCTACATAGTCTGCTCCGCTCCAAGCTGATTGGAATAGTTCATAAATTTCATTATTCCCAACTTGTAAGTAAGCACGTCCTGGTAATGTAATTTCAGCAGCATCTGGTGTTTTTAAAATTTCATTACTATCTGACGTATTTTGAACTTTTAATGCTAGTTTGAATTTCGAGTTACTCCAAATTTGATCATCTACAACACCACTTGGTTTTTGCGTAGCTAATATTAAATGAATTCCGAGTGAACGACCGATACGCGCTGTTGAAACTAACTCTTTCATAAATTCTGGTTGTTCTGACTTCAGTTCCGCGAATTCATCACTAATTAAAAATAGATGTGGCATCGGTTCACTTACTAAGCCTTCTTTATACAGTTTTTGATACTGATTAATATGGTTTACATCATTTTCGCCAAATAATCGTTGTCTTTTTTGTAATTCAGCTTTAATTGATGCGAGCGCTCTCATACTTTGTGCTCCATCTAAGTTCGTAATTGTTCCTAATAAATGTGGTAAGTTTTTGAATAAATTCGCCATACCGCCGCCTTTATAGTCAATGAGTAGAAAGGCTACTTCGTAAGGATGGAAATTGACTGCTAGAGATAAAATATACGATTGTATAATTTCCGATTTACCTGAACCTGTTGTACCTGCTATTAACCCGTGTGGTCCGTGTGCTTTTTCGTGTAAGTTTAAGTTTACGATATCTTCTTTACCACGTAATCCAAGTGGTACAGCTAAAGATTTATGCGCTGCATTTTTCTCCCAGCGACTTGTGATATTCAGTTCTTTTACTTTCTCAACACCGTACATTTCTAAAAATGTTACACTTTCTGGGATACTATTTTTTAAGTTTTGCAAATGATTTAACGGTGCTAATGCTCGTGAAACATCTTCTAAATTGAACCCTTTCGGTACGTGATTGAGTTTAAATTGACGGTTTACAAGCTCTCCTTGTTCTAAGATGATGTTCCCTTGTTTTGCATCTCTTATGTCTATTACCGTTTTCACATGCTCCGGTAAACTTTGCATAACATCTTGTACAAATACAAGTGATACACCTAATTGACTCGGATCATCATTAAAGAATTCCATAACAACATGGTCTAGTATTAGTTTTTCATCTGTAATGAGAACGACATAGTGCGGTGCAAAGTACATTTTTTCATTCGTTGAACTTTTTTCATCTAGTTTTAATTTTCGTTCTTTCAATATTTGATACAAACTATTTAACACTTGATCACGGCTACGATCATGGTACACAAATCCACGTACATTTATATCGCGAACACTTCCATGAGGTAACCAGCGCATCCAATCCCATTTTTCTTTTTCTTCTTCAGGAAAAATAGTAATAAACTGCAAGTCATAATAACTATGGAATAACGCGGTTTGCACAACTAATAATTGTAATTGTTCTAACACTAAAGATCGTTGTCCAATATAGCCAACTGGTCCATTTATCAAATCTGTTACAACAGGTACATCTTCCAATGATAGATAACGCTGTCTTAGTTCACGTGCTATATCAATTAATTCATCTTTCGTTTGACTAAATTCTTCTTCATTAAATTGGATTTCAAAACTTGTATTAGCTTGTCCTGTTCCAACGCTAAATGTTAAGAAATCATGATGTAACATTGTTTTTTCATATATACGTGGATTTACTTGCATAGCCATATTACGTATCACTTCAACATTTGGATTATGATATTGTAATGCATGACGCTGCTTTTCACTTTCTGCATGTAAATCTTTCGTTTTTTGTTTTATATACGCTCTATAACTTTTATCACGTTCAACAATGTCGATTTTATATTGCTTTAAATTTTTTATATAAGATGTGACAGATACAATAATCGTTACTAATGTCATCGCAATTGATGCAATAATAAACAGCCCATATTTCATAAAGATAGCAAGTAATACTGTTACGACAATCATGACAAGAGAAGGTGCAATAATTCTCGCCAAATGCTCAGTCGGTTTTGACGGCATACTTGAAGGTTTGGCAATTGTCATTTTCTCTTCTGGTTCACGGTAAATAATACGTGGTGAGCGATGATAGTCTGGATAACCACTTTGATAATTCGTTTCGGATTCTACTAAAATAGGTAACGTAGATGTAACGTTCTCTTCTGAAGACAATACTTGAATATCTTCACTGCCTATCTCTACTAAAACACCATCAAAATATAATACGTCTCCCGCTTCCAACATTACGCTATCTTTTAGCTTCGTATAATTATGAAATACATCCCCGTCATATACGTTTACTTTAAAAGAATCGTACAACGTTTCACGAGATAGCATTAAATCTACATTTGCCCCAGTAATAGAAATATCATCGTAACTGTTTTGACTAATTGTAAGAGAATGTTTCGTTCCGATATCAAACACTTTCGTTGTGCCGATAATAGATATAAAGATTTTCAAGCTCACATCTTTAGTTTTTCCAATCTCAAATTCCTTATTGAATTCTATTAATTGATTTTTTACCATCCAAGCACTTACTTCATTATTCCACTTTAATTCTACTTCTTGTTCTAAACTTGGATTTGTAATATCATTTGTCCACTCTTTTCCAATCGACACTATTGATTGCTCATTTGGATGTAATGTGCACTTATATATTTTGTCTCCATAAGTCAATACTAATAGTTGCTCCATCCGTGTTCACTGCTCCTTTTCAACTGTCTCATCAAGTGCTTACTCTTTTTTCTCTGTGTTCGACGAGTCTTTATCGTTTGATGATTTGCCATATTTCTTTTTATATTCATCCAATTGTTGCTCGTATGTTTTTAATTTTTGATCACGCTCTTCTCCTGATAAATCCGGATTATTTTTCAGCGATTCAATTTGTTTAACCAGTCCGTACATAATAAGCTGAGGATCATCCAGTGTCTTAGCTAAATCTAATGATTTATCAAAATTACCTTTTCCGTTATACATCCAATACAGCAAATACTTTTCATCACTTTTCAAACTAATATTTTTCATAATTGATTTCTTTTGATCTTCACCTAGTTTTTCTACTGTAATGTACGCAAATGCTAACTCATATTTAGAGGCAACTGGTAATGATTCAAATTCTTCTTCATTTAATTGCGTAATTACTTTGTCATAATCAGTTGCTATGAAACCCGCATTTGCTTCTAATAATTTATTTTGATAAGGAAATTTTATAAAAGTGAAATATATTAAAGGAGCAGCTAAAATAACTGTCGCCGCTATGAAGGAAAAAGCTAAATATTTAAACGATTTATAGCTCTTTTTAGGTACTAACTGCATATTTTTTTCTGTTTTTATTTGTTCCTTCTCAAAGCTGTCATCTAGAAACTGCAGTAATGCATCTAAGCTTTCCATTTGAGCAACTGTCTGTTCAAATGTTGTTTCTTTCGCATCTTTTAGTAACCCAGCATATAAATCATCAAAATTGTGCTTTTCGGAGAATAAAGCAATAATTAAACACTTGTATTGTGTTAAAAATTGCTCTTCTAACAACGGGGTTGGTGGAACAATATCTCGAATTCCTCTATGTATAATGCTTGGCATTAAATTTGCATTAAAAACTAAATTGTCCGGATGTAAAAAGAACGTAATTCGTTTATTTAAATATTTACGAAACTGCGCAACATTTCGGAGCAGTCTCAATTTCTCATTTCTTCCAAAACGGCTAAGATCGTCCCACTTATGTAATTTTTTGTCCACTTGAAATAGGAACGTAAACATATCATCCGTTTCTTCTATTGTTAATGGTACAAATTCAGATGATGCGCCCGTAATTATATCGAATTGACGGAAGTCTTTTATACGCGTTTGAGATTTTGTCATCTCCAATTTCCAATTTTCTTTTTCTATTTGAAATTGATAGTTCATTGCATCAATTTGAATTGTTTTTTCCGTCATGTTTATCCTCTTCTCCTTTTCTTTATAACCAGTAATAACTTATTTTCAAAAAACTAAAAGTAAGAAATATTCTTTATAAAACTTGTAAAATATCTCCGTCTGTTATTTGGTGATCAATTAAACGATCATTATCCGTTAAAACAATTGACTTATTTTTCACTTTCATTACAAAATGTGCACCTTCATGATTATCAATCTTTAGCGTATCTAATAAATTTTTCAATAAATATTTAATAGATTGATGATTCGGTATACGTAAATCATATGTATTTCCATTCCATTTACTAAAATCTACCGTTACATTAATATGCGTTTGTATTGCCATTACTTTACCTCCAACTTTTCCGAAGAACCGTATAAATACCGATGCAAATAAGTAAAACACCGCCGCCTAACAATATGATTATTGTTGTACTAATTGGCTTTTCATTCATTGTTTGATTACTTGCTACTTCATCAGCACTTTTTCTTACAACGTATTCACTACTAAACAAACTATTTTTCGTATTTTTAACACGATTATTTTCTTTTTGTTTTATAAAAAGAGAATCTCTTAAAGATTCCATCTCTTTTTGTTCTTTCTCTTTCTTTTTTTGAATTTCTTCTTCTACATCTGTATTAAATAACTCAATTGATGCTTTATCTAATTCTGTTTCCTTATGTTCCTTTTTATTTTTTTCTTGGTCTTTATCTTCAAATCGGTCTACTTTAAACTGGATCTTTCCATCATCACCAAGATAACTGTCCGCCGCGCTCCTAATCGGTTGCGCGACAAACAGTAAAAGGAAACAAATAAATGATAACTTAACCACTATGCTCCATTGTTTGATCATTTACTTCTTTTTCCTCCCATTTCTTGTGCCATACAAATAGATTGCTAACTAATCCTATAATGGCAATTACAAACAATACGATAAAAATAACTTTTCCTGTATCTTTACCGCTAATAAAATCATTTAGAAAACCTTCTATATATTGAAGAGGTGAAAATTGACGCAATTTACCTACAGAAGACATTTGGTCTACTTTACTTCCAACTGCTTCAGTTAAAAATAGATACATACTTAAAAATACTAATAAGATAAACATCCCTACCATTTTTATTTGTCTTAATAAGTA
Organism: Bacillus sp. EB106-04-02-XG92; assembly: GCF_058791995.1. NCBI lineage: Bacteria > Bacillati > Bacillota > Bacilli > Caryophanales > Bacillaceae > Bacillus > Bacillus sp. EB106-04-02-XG92. The sequence continues at coordinate 53,447 of NZ_JBYTEA010000007.1, read as the reverse complement.
TGTTGAAACTAATACGAATGCCATCATAATGATTGTGATAAACGCAATCCATAGTAAACTTTGATCCTGACCGAACTTTAATAGACGGCCTGAAATGATTCCTATACTGATTCCTTCCACAATCGATATTCCAAATGCTACTACTGTAGTTGGTACATTCATATCAATTAAAGAGAATCTCTCTTCAAAATGATCTGATTGCGTTCGTTTCTTTTCTTGATTCGCAATTGCATATGCAGTAAATAACGCAACAATGAAACAAGTTAATACGATTAAGTACGGTGTAAAAGCATTACCAGCTACAATTACCCCATCATTTTGCTTCTGAACTGGACTAGCTAAAAACTCATATAGCATCTCATTTTGACGATCTCCAATACGACTATTCGCTAAAATTTTCGTGAAGTTCTTCGAGAATGCTTTATCGTCTTCCATTTTCTTCGTAAAATCATTCAATAAAGAATCTGCCTTCGAAACAATTGTCGTTCCGCTTTCTTGAATTTCTTTTGCTTGTCCATTAATTTGATCAAATGTTTTATACACATCATCTGATGTCGATAAACTGTGCTTCGAACTCTCTACTAATGACTGAGTTTGCATCGTTAAAGATTTAATACCAGAGTCTAACGATAGTACAGCTGTTTGTTCACCAGCATTATTAGTCGTTAATACTTGTTGCTCTTCCACTAACTTTAAGCTACTCTCACGCCATTTCGCTAAACCTTTTAAATACTCCCCTAAATTTTGATTCATACTAGTTGCTTGTTGCATCGTTTCATTTAATTTCTCTGCTAGTAGCAGTGAATTTTGATCTGCACTAGTAATGAGCTGTTGGTAAGAGTCCATTTTTTGTTTTAAACCTATCATATCTTGCTTTACTTCACTCGTAATACTAGCTGATACAAGATTTGAGATTAAATCAATTACACTTTGCTTATTTAACATATAGTACAATGAATGATCAGTAGCAATCGCATCTAAAGTTCCCTCTTCAAGCTTTGGCCCCACATCATTCGTTCTTAAATCAATACCATAATACATTTGATACAGACTTATTAAACCTTGATAACTTTGAACGGTCTCGACTGCTTCTTTAATTAATACATTAGATGTATTATCTGTTAACTTCTCAGTTTTTTGATGTACAATATAATTATTTGTACGTTCAATAACTGTTGAGCCACCACCTTGATTTGGGTTTCCTCCGTTTCCGTTATCTGTCCCCGTTCCGCCTCCTGGGTTTCCTCCGTTTCCGTTATCTGTTCCCGTTC
>NZ_JBYTEA010000007.1:0-52079 GCF_058791995.1 Bacillus sp. EB106-04-02-XG92 | reverse complement strand
GGTTTCCTCCGTTTCCGTTATCTGTCCCCGTTCCGCCTCCTGGGTTTCCTCCGTTTCCGTTATCTGTTCCCGTTCCGCCTTCTGGGTTTCCTCCGGTGTTATTATTATTCTGTTCTGTCTTTTGAATGATAGGCTTTTTAACAGTGTTTACTAGCGGCATGATTCCATACTGCGTTTGATTAACTACATTTTCTACCTTGCTATTTTCTGTTTTTGTTCCTTCATTCTCTTTATTTGGTTCTTCTTTTTTAGGTTCTTCTTTTCCGGTACTGGTTTCTTTCTCGTAATTACCATTCAATTTCCATTCCCACGTTACTGGAGAGAAAACATCTATATTGATACTTGGATCTACTAACTTCACATGAAGGCTAATTTTCAAATCTCCCTCATTACGTGCTGATATTGCAACTGCTCCGTTTTGCAAGAATTCACTTGTACGGTCCACACCATCAATTAATAGTGAATCTGTACTACCATATAACTCAAAGCCACTAGGAATAGTTATATTCATAGTTTGCGAAGAATCCATTCCAATTACTTTCGCTGTATCACTGAATGTAATTCCATCTTTAGCCAAACTTTCTTTTACTTCTTTAATTGAGTTTCCTAAAGATATTTTATTGACTGGATTATAATTAAAATTATTTTCTTTATTATATTTATTCGTAAATTGGATTACGTTTTTCAGTTGTAATTTCGTTACATCAGGCAAATCACTTTGAACGATTTCTTCCATATTCATACTAGGCAACTTTGTAATTAAATTTTCAATTTGTTGCTTGATACGAATATCTGGTTGTTTCATTAACGAATTTATAACTACTTCGTGTTGTCCATCATTTGATATAGACTTTTGTAATCGTTTAAGGATTGTCGCTTGTATGTCACTCTCTAATTTCCCTGCAAGTTCTGTATCATATTCTGACACTTGCTTTTTTACATCTGTTAAATATTTTTGTATTGCTGAAGCATCTGCTAAAATATTAGGATCTTTCTCTGAAAGCGTAAATTGATTTGCGATAATTTTATTTGCAGATTCCAATGCGCTTAACTGCTTTAAAGTATCCCCTGAATTCATATCGCTCATATACTGATTAAATTGATTTGTAAAATTATTTGCTAACAGATTATTATCAGTTTGCATTTTTTGAAAGTTATTAAATCCTTCTAAATACGTATTATTAGATTTATTCCCTTCATCTAAAGCTTGACCAAACCCTTTTAAAACATCTTGGAATCCTTTAAAACTATTAACAGAAATACCAGTGTAATCTTGTACCGTTTTAAATTGATTTGTGTAATTCGCTAACGGGCTATGTACATCTTTTTTATACATAGTCGTTTGATTAGTCCCTTTTTCAATTATTTTACCTATATTATCTTGTGCACCTTGCAACTTACCGATAATACTTGCAAAATAAACATCGATGATTTGCTTATTAAAATCTTCTAAAATAGCAGAAGCTGTATTTTCTGCCTCAGCTTTCAAATCTTTATTTCCAGTTGCATTTACCTTGTAATTTAATGTTAATTTTTCTGGAAGTTCTGAATCAATCGCAACAGCCTTTCTTGAAAAATCGTTAGGTATTACAATCATCATATTGTAATTATTATTTTTCAAGCCACTTTCTGCAACCCCGCGACTCACTACGTACCATTCTTGTTTCGTATTTTTATTTACATTTTTAACAAATTGATCTCCAAACGCTATTTTATTACCTTCAAATACAGTACCTTGATCTTCATTTACCAATGCAACTGTCATTTTGGGCGTGGTGTTCTCATTTGCTTTCTTAACATTTTGGTTTAACGCTAAATAGGAGACCCCTGTTGATAACACAAGAGCTAAAATAATAAACAACAAGATGCTCCACTTGAACTTTTTCACTACTTATCACTCCTGCGACTGCGAGTCTATTAAGTTAAAGACTTCGTATCTTACTCTAGTTTTAAAGTAATTTAGCCATACAACAGATCGTTGCATGGCTAAATTATATAGTTCTTTTTTATCTGTCTTATTGTAGACCGAAATTACGAGAAAGATCTTCGTCATGTCTTGCAACAGCTTCTGCAGTTTTGTTAAGCTGCATATTAATTTCTTGTAATAACTGTGCGAAGTTTTGTACTTTTGGCTTTAATTGATTGAACTGTTGATCAAAACCTTCGAAAGCACGACCTTCCCATTCTCCTCTTAATTCATTTTGTAAGTTTTGTAGTTGACGTAAAATGTCCTCAATTTGATTTGCACCTTGTCCATATCGAGTCGCTTTCGATTTAAGCTCCTCTGGTGACATGCGAATTTGTCCTGCCATGAATAAATCCCCCTTAAAATTTAAAAATAGTAAAATTAACCAAAAATCAATTCTACAAATTGATTATATCAATAATTTATAAATTTCTAAATAAAAAAATGATATTTTTCCAAAATTTCTCTTTTACTATAAAAACATTATATTATATAATACTAATTTACTTATTTTTTAAGCATACTCTATAAATCTACTATTTTATTTCTAATCAAAATTTTTCAATGCTTTTTCATATTCAGGAAAATGGAATACTATCTCATCATTTATAATTAATACATCAATGTTTTATCCTATTTCATTTATGTAAGTTGATACTATTTGTAATGCTGGATACACCCCTTATAAATACGAAATATATTCTCTTTCTTTTTTCATTTTTCTTTTCTCCCACCCACAATATTGTTCTCACTTCAAAGTCATAATTACCTGCCTTTCAACAAAACCAAACTCTTCGTACATCTCTTTTGCAAAATTTCCAGCGAATACATTCAAACGAATTTCTGAATAATTCTTTTGTAATTCCTTAATACCAGCCTCCATTAATTTTCTTGATAATCCTTTCCCGCGGTACTCTGGAAAAACATACAATTCGTATATAAACCCTAGTTTTTCATGAGAAAAATAGTCCGTATTTTCCCCTATTAATATCCATCCCATCATTTTGTTTTCTTCCTTAACGACTAGATAATATGCTCCCTTTTCCACTATTGGCTTTGTAATTTCAATCGCTTTCTCTATACTTAACCGACAATTCCCTCTTGTCCCTTCAAAAAGCGATTGAGCTGCATATTTTAATATTTCATTTGTATCTTCTTGATTTGCCTTAATTATCACTTCTCACAACTCCCCGGCATTAATATTGCTCGTTCAAGTTCCTCCGACTCAATCACAATTGCCATCAATCCCTTTTCCGTACTCGTTTCATGAAATTCGCCCTTCTCCCAAAACACAGCTTGTCCCGCTTTCACCTTCACTTTTTCTTTATCTTCCCCACATACATATCCTTCGCCGTCCACAATAAGAAGCAGTTGCGATACAACTGCTTCATGATATCCAATTATTCCATTCTCTCGTAAATGCATAGCACCAATATGTACATTTCCTGTATGTTTTAATATTTTCGACATTATGAAATTAGATTGAAATGCTAATATGTGTTTTCCTACTTTTTCACTAAAATCAAATATCTTCATTTCTAGTCCTCCTTATACATATAAAACCATCCTTACGGTCTGCATCATATGTCCTTCAAAATCTTCTTCAAATTCCTCTAATTGTGCAAAACCTTTCGCTTCATAAAAACGTTTTCCTTTTTCATTCGCTGCTTCTACATGAATGTATAATTTTCGAATTCCTTTTAATGCCGTTAACCCTTTTTGTAATAATGCACTTCCTATCCCTTTTCCTTGCTGATCTGGTAACAAATAAATCGCGCCTAATTCTGCTTCGTTTTGTAATCTAACAGGAGAGAAATTTGCAAAGCCAATAACTTCTCCTTCTTCTTCCGCAACGAATAAATGTGTATTTTCAAGACGATATTTCATTTTTTCATCAGAATAAGCCTCATCTAAGAAACTGTCTTGAATCTTTCTCGGGATAATTCCTTCGTATGTATCGTGCCAAGCTATTTTCGCTACTGATTGTACAGCGTGAATATCTTCTTGCTTCATTTCTCTAATTACATATGTCATCTCGTTGTCTCCATTCTCTTTAACTTATATTCTGCTAATATACTAGAAGAAATGGCAGAACCATTTTCATAATTTACCTTAATTAATTTTAATTTCTCAGTGCTTCCCATTCTTCACGAATCATTCCCATTCGAATAGAATCATAGTACGTCCCGTTATAATAACGACATTTTCGCATTCTACCTTCTAAAGTCATTCCTATTTTCTCAGCTACTTTCATCATTCGTTCATTGCCAGACCAAGTCGTGATTCCTACTCTACCAATCTCCATATTTTCAAATAGTAAATCTCGATATAACGTTAACGCTTCTGTACCGTATCCACCATTCCAGTAATCTGGATTATAAATAACAATTCCCATCTCCAACCAACGCGTCGGTTTATGCTCCCAATAAAATCCGACCGTACCTATAATTTGTTCGTTATGTTCTATAATTAAATTAGATAGAGGTTCTTCTTTTAAACGCGTTTGCATCCTCTCTTTATAAGACGGATATTCTTGCATTGAAAACGGAAAATATGGTGCATCCCATTTTTTCCATTCTGGATTCTCTTCTTTAAATACGAGACCCCATAATGTTTTTATATCTGATTCTTCAATTGTACGAATTGTAACTTTATCCCCTTTTACTATTACGTTTTGCATAATTTCCTCCTACACTCCTCTTTATTTCATATATAATTATAATATTTTTTCAGAAAAATCAAAACAAATATTGATTATAAAAAAATAGAAGGCTCCATACCTCCTATTTCATCGTTTCTATCTCAACTAAAATCCCTTTCTCTATCCATCCTTCTATTCCACCTCTTTTAACTAAATCATATCCTGGAATATCAGATATTACGATTACTCTAACATCATTAGAGATTGATAGTTTCTTTATTTTTTCCGAGTGTAAGCGCTCCAATCATTCTCTGTATTATTTACAAAAAAATAATTCAACGACATAAATTATAAACCTTTCTAAATGAAATAGGTTCTATATATTATGTCATATAGAACCTTTCCTTCTTTATAATTCTTTATAAAAAGAAAAACTTACCTTATCATAGCCTTCTCTTTCATAAAAGCGGTGAGCTTCTAATCTAGGAAACGCTGATGTAAGAGCGATGGACTCACATTCGTTTTCTTTTCCCCAGTTCTCTATATAGGAGAGTAATACATTCCCATACCCTTTTGAACGATGTGCTTCTGCTGTAACAAGGTCATATACAAAAACATGTTTCTCATTATAAAAATTCGTACAAATCGCTACACCGGCTAGACTCACAACTTCATCCTCTTCATTACGTAGCGAAAACAGTTTATAATTTTCTTCTTTCATTTTTTGAAATAAAGAACTCGCTTCTTCTTTTGATAGTTTTGTTCTTAACTGCTGTAATACGGGAAATACATCATGTAAATCCACTTCTGTTACTACTTCTTTAATATGCATTATGCTTCTCCCCTTACTATTTATAAAATTTTCTAAATGTTATATCATCATTATAGAAAGCAACTTCCCTTAGCTTAAGTGACAGTTCTATTCTTTTTTATAAGGCCAGTTTAAAAAGGAGCGTCTATACATGGATCTGACTATCCCATTAGTATTACAAAGTAAAACACCCATTTACTTACAAATTTATCAATATATAAAACGAGAAATCTCTCATGGGTCACTACTTGCCGGTACACGCCTACCTTCTCACAGAAATTTAGCTATGCAACTTAATGTGAGCCGTATTACAGTTGAATCTGCTTATCAACAATTACTAGCTGAAGGATATGTAGAAAGCAAACCGAAACGCGGGATTTTTGTTGCCAATGTCGATATTGATGTCATTCAAAAGAAACAGCAAATTACGTCAAACAGTGCTAATAATAAAGAAAACGAACAATATGATTATGATTGTAGCCAAGGGCTTATTGATCAACAAGCTTTTCCGATAACAAGCTGGAAAAAAGCATTACAGGAAACTTTATTTCAATATGAAAATGAATTATTTGCTAAAGAAGATCCACAAGGTGAGCTCATTCTACGAGAACATATTTCAAAGTATTTATATCATGCTCGCGGGGTACATTCTTCGCCTGATCAAATTATAATTGGAGCAGGTACGCAGCCTCTTCTTTGGCTACTAATTCAACTACTTGGTTCAAAAAAAGAATACGGAATCGAGAATCCTGGGTTTCACCGTATACCTGCTATGATTCAAAGTTCTAATCTTCCCGTTCACCCTATCCCTTTAGATGATAAAGGTATTCATATTTCTAATTTACGTGAATCGGGTTCTAATGTAGCGTATGTCACTCCATCTCACCAATTTCCACTTGGAATCATAATGCCGTTATCTAGAAGACTCGAGTTATTAAAATGGGCGGATGATTGTAAGGGCTATATTATTGAAGATGATTACGACGGGGAATTTCGTTATATAGGAAAACCTATCCCTTCTTTACAAGGACTAGATTCAAATGAACGTGTTATTTACATGGGAACTTTCTCGAAATCTTTTTTACCTTCTTTACGAATGGGATATATCGTTTTACCACCTCACCTTTTAACAATCTATAAAGAACTTGGTGGTATGTTTAAACAAACAGTTTCTATGCTGCAGCAACTTACCTTTTCCACCTTTATTCAAAATGGTGATTGGGAACGTCATATTAACCGAAGTCGTACGTTATATAAAAGAAAACATATTTCTTTAATTAAATGTATTACAAACGAGATGGGACATAACGTTCATATACTAGGTGAACAATCCGGACTCCATATTGTACTTCACGTTCATAACGGGATGAACGAACAAGAACTTATTCGTGTAGCTGCAAAAGAACGCATTAAGTTATACCCTCTCTCCACATACGATTCTGTTCATAATGTAAAGGACGATTCTTATGTATTGCTCGGTTTTGGTAGTATTCCAGAAGATCGTATCAAAACTGTTGTCCAACTACTGAAAAAGGCCTGGTTTCCTAAATAAAAATAGCTCCACGCAAGTTATACTTACGTGGAGCTATTTTTATTTACTATTTTTCTGATTTCGCAGCCCTTCCTGGACGCTTAACACCAGTTGTTTCTGTTGAATAAGAAGCTTCAATTATAGCAGTTGGATCTACAGAGAGAACGAGATCTTTCATTTTTGGATAAATGAAACGGTTTGTAATACAGTAAATGATTCTCTTATGTTCTCCTAAAAAACCACCTTCTCCATGTAGATACGTAACGGATAATTGCAATTCTTTCATAAGTAGATCGCCAATTTCTTTATTTTTACCAGAAATAATCATAACGCTCTTTCCTTGATTAATACCATCTAATATGAAATCAATCATCTTCGTAACAATATAGAAAATTGCTAATGAGAACATCGCTTGTTCGATTGAAAATAAAATCGCTACAAATGTGAAAATAACTGCATTTACAGCAAGTAAAAATGTACTAATCGGCACTTTAAAATGTTTGTTCATCCAAACTGCTAACATTTCTGATCCGTCTATTGCTCCGCCCATTTTTACTACGATCCCTACACCAACACCAAATAGGACTCCTCCATAAAGAACAATTAACAATTCAGAAGTTGTAATTGCTGGAAATGGTTTTAAATAGATTAATCCGAGTGTTGTAACTACATTTGCATAGGATGTACGGATAAAGAACTTCTTTCCCATTACTTTTGCAGTAAATAATAAAATCGGGATATTAATTCCTAAGAACACCCCGTAAAGCGGTAATCCAGCAACTTTATTTGCCATAATAGCAATAGCCGTTACCCCGCCATCTACTAATCCATTAGGAGCTAAAATAAGCTCTAATGAACCGGCTACAATAATCGATCCAATCGTTAATAATATGTATTCAAATACTCTTTTCATCCATTACCCCCAAAACTTATATATTTTCTTAGTATTATTTTAACGTAATTTTACTACTAATTCAAAGATATGAGTTTATATACACAAAAGTTTCACCTTTACAGTGATTTTTTATGTAATTTATTTATAAAAACACACTTACATATTACAGTAAGTGTGCTCCAAACATTTATTTAAGTTTTGAGTATGAATTCATTTTCATTTTTAAGATTTCATCAACTGCCCTATTATACCCACCAGCATTTCGAAGTGACTCTCCAACTTTACGACTATTTTCCTTAAACGTTACATCATACATTACTTTCCCTACAGCTTCACGTAACGATTCAGAAGTTAATTCTTTACGATTAAGCCTTATTCCAGCTCCTACTTCACTCACTCGTTTCGCAACTAAAGGCTGATCTCCTGTTACCGGAATTACAACTAACGGAACACCGTAATATAGCGCTTCACTTGAACTATTCATACCACCGTGTGTCACGAATACATCAGCATACTGTAATAGTTCTAATTGCGGCACATAATTAAACAACCTAAAGTTATTTGGAATATTTTCAAATTGACTTATATTTATCTTTTTACCAACAACTAAAATGACTGTCGCTTCTACATCTTTAAACGCTTCAAAACATTTTTCATATAGCTCAGGTTGTTCATTAAAAACTGTTCCCATAGAAATGAAAATCAATTTTTTATCTTTTAAATCTTCCATAGGAAAGCTGCCTACTTCTTTACGCGTAGCAATTGATGGGCCGACAAACTTATACGATTCATCGAATACATCTGAACGCGGCTGATATTCCTTTGAAGTATATACAATCGTAATATCACCAGGGTGGTTCATAATATCATACATACTATTACATTTCATTCCATACTGTTTGTTCCATTTTTCCATTCCCGCTAAACAAGATTGATACAATGGATTCGTTTCATCTACTTTTCTTGATTCATGTTCATCGTTAAAAGTAATGTATTGATTAAAAGCAAACGTTGTACAAGAAGAAACGCTAGGTAATTTTAAAACATTAGCTATAATACGTCCTACTGGAAAATGATTATCATATATCAAATAATCGTACTTTTCCCCTTTTGTTTCTTCTACAATTTGAGTAACAATACGTTCTGATGCTTCCATCATATGAGACAGCATCGTCAAAGGACTCCCACCTTCATTTACTCGCTCCATAATATTAATTTGAGAGAGGAAATTCTCAAACACTCGGAATTGTGCACCTGTTGCTTCAATCTTCTTTCTATAATCTTCAATACAATACGAAACAACTGTCTCCCCTCGCCGAATTAACTCACTTACAATAGCTAAAGTCGGATTTATATGACCTTCTCCAGGGAAATTTATTACGAGTACGTTTGCCATCATATTCTCTCCTATCTAATATTATTAATAATTAATTATATTAATTAATTTAAAACTATTATAAAGGAATCTATTCTATCTCTTCACACTTTTCTCTTCATTTTATTATTGAGAAATATTTTTCATAACCTACATTGTAACTCTCATAAAAGAACACTTAACTCTTCATTTACTGAAAAATAAGAGATTTACATTCGGGTATTTTTATAGATTTATTAACAGGAAATTATTTTGATAATTCTCACAAAAATAGAAAAATATAATTTACACACTGATTTCTCACCATGAATGTATGTAAGTTCAATGCTATTCCTATCATTATCCACTTGGAACATATTCTGTTATATAATGAATTTATAGAATTTACAGAAAAAGTAGTGACTTCATGCTACAACATCTATTCACTTCACCTATTTTATCTGTTCAAGCTTTACACCCAGGTTATGAAGACCATGCAAGCGATGTGTTTCTCGTCCGAACAGAAGATGCTGAAGTCATCGTTCGTTCTTCTAAAATGAATGAAGAACCAAATAATGATTTTTGGTGGGGATGCAAAAAACTATTTGGAATTGATCCAAGGAATGTCCATCATTTAGAAGCAGTTCATACATTGCTGCAAGAATATACGAATCTCCCCATCCCAACAATATTAGAAAAACATATTTTAAATGGCCGTGAATTCGTTGTGGTCGAAAAGTTAACAGGTAGTACAGTTCAATCTTTTATCGGACAACCAGATTCTGTTTTAATTAGTCTCGGAAAAGGGCTTGCAGAAATACATAAATGTAATGCCGATTATATAGGAAATCCATCATGTACTTTCCAAGTTCCACTAGAAGAATTTAAGTCTCACATATTAAAAGTCAGTAAAGAGCTTGTAAATATGTTTTATTCCGATAATGAAAGCATACAAAATGCATTTCCTACTTTCGAATCACAACTTTCTTCCTTACCAGCACCAAAGGAATCAACGCTCGTTTTAATTGATATGGACCCTACTCAGTTTTTATCAGATGGTACAACTATTACAGGTTTAGTAGATACAGAAGCTTACGCAGTTGCTCCCCGGGAGTTTGATTTTATCGGCTTAGAATATGTGCTTACAAAAAAAGAAGCTCGCGCTTTTAAACAAGGATACGAAACCGTTATGCCCATTCCTCATCTTGTAGAATGTAGACGTCCCTATCGATATTTGTACCGGTTATTATCTGTTCAGGGCAGTGTGGAGTTAGAAAAGTGGCTAAGTCATCCAGCCTATTTTTAAATAAGAATGAGAGGGATTATGAAATGAATATTGAACAAAAACAATCTTTAACAGCGAACGAAATTCAGCAAATGAAAGATTTAGCTCATATTTGCAGCCAATACGATCAAATTGATTACTCTTCAGATTTATATGTAAACTTTTTAACCGCTCGCAATAATGAAGATATATATGATTTTCTATTTTATGATAATACTCAATTAATTAGTGCATTAAGTATGTATGACTTTGAAAGACCGACAAAACTAGAATTAATAGGGTTTGTTCATCCGGACTATAGGAAACAACATATAGGCACCACTCTTTTACAATCTGCAATGAAAGAAATACGAAAAAGAGAGGCAGATGAAGCACTTCTTATTATGAATGGGGATTCTGCTTCTGGGAAAGAATTTGCAAAGCGTATGAAGTTACCTTATTTATATAGTGAATATAGTATGGAGTTCAAAGCAAAAGAAGTGCAAAAACCAACAAAGAATACTATACAGCTCACTCTTGCATCTTCAGAATCACTTCTTGATCTTATTGACCTTTCCAGTCAAGCCTTTGGAGATTCAGTAGAAAATACCTCTATATGGTTACAAAAAATGATGAATTCACCTTCTCATCAAGTATATAGTGCTCTTATCGACGAAAAAGTGATAGGAACGATTACAGTTTTTAAGCAAGAGCAATCTACTATACTATCAGGATTCGCCGTTCACCCTTCATATCAAGATAAAGGGTACGGAAAAGATATTCTTAGTTATATGGTACATACCCTTATTACAGAAGGAATTTCAACAATTGAATTAGACGTCGAAACGAAAAATAAAAATGCTTTAAAACTATATACACAATGTGGTTTTGAAATGAAAACAAAGCATGACTATTATAATATAATGAATCTTGAGGTGAATACATATGTGTAAAAAAATAATTTATTCTGATTATGATATTTTTGCAGACATCTATAATAAACATTGGGGACATTTTGCTGAACAGTCCTATCTTCTTTTGGAAAAACTCGTTTTACAATATGCACCACCACATTCTCATATTTTAGATCTTTGCTGCGGGACTGGTCACCTTACTAAGAAATTAATTGATAATACTTTTGTAGTAACTTGTATAGATGGTTCTGCTCAAATGATTGAATACGCACGTCAAAACGCGCCAGACGCAACCTTTATCGTCGATGATGCTCGTTATTTCAATATAAATGATCAATTTCACTATGTTATCTCTACTGGCGATAGCTTAAACCATATTTTAAAATTAGATGAATTAAAAAATGTTTTTCATAATGTTTACTCCGTATTACATAGCGAAGGTATATTCGTATTTGATATGAATATGGAGAAAGGTTTTCTTGAAAATTGGGTTGCTTCGTTTCATATTTCAGCGGAAGAATATGTCTGTACGATTGATTCTACATATGATAATGAAAATAAAAAAGCAGTAATGAACTTTATACTATTTCAGCATGACATAGATACTACTTGGACGAGAAGTGACTTTTCTTTTGAAGAAGCTTGTTATACCAATGAAGAAATAATATCTTCGTTGGAATCTGTAGATTTTAAAAACATTCAACTACACGGTACAAATAGAGCATTTTTCATTTGTCAAAAATAAAAAAACTGAATCATAACGATTCAGTTTTTTCTTAGTATATTTACGATAGCAGCCGTTTCATTATTTTCTTTATAAACTCGCGGAATTCTTCTGTCTAACATACATGTAACTTCATAGTTAATTGTACCTAACATATCCGCTACTTCTTCCACCGCAATTTCTTCTTCACCTTGTGTACCGTAGAATACTACTTCGTCTCCTACTTGTACTGGCATTGCTTTTGAAACGTCTAACATGAGCTGATCCATACAAACACGTCCAATAACAGGTACTCGAACTCCATTTATTAATGCATGCCCTTTATTAGATAACTGACGATTATAGCCATCAGCATAACCAATTGGTACAGTTGCAATCCATTCTTCACCAGTCGTTACATACGTATTCCCATAACTTACACCACGATTCTTCTTCGCATGTTTAATATGAGCAACTTTTGATTTTAACGACAACGCAGGCTGTAAAGAAACGACTGCATGATCTACCTCTTTTGAAGGATACATTCCATAAATTCCAATACCTACACGAACCATATTTTGAAATGTATTGCTAAGTTCCATCGATCCTGCACTATTTGAACTATGAATATATGGAATATGAATTCCTAATTCTTTTGCTGCATTGACAGCTTTCTCAAATAAACTTGTTTGCATATTCGTATAGGATTTATCAATTTCATCTGCCGTAGAGTAATGTGTAAACATTCCTACTACCTCTACATACTCCATACGGTTTAATTCTTCTAAAAATGGTTTAACCTCTTCTTCTTGTAAACCGATACGACTCATTCCTGTATCAATTTTCACCTGAATTTGCGCTTTCTTTTGAAGACGGTTTGCGATTTCATTTATACCTTGTAAATCTTCACTTCTATAAACAGTCATCATAACGTCATATTGAATTGCCTCTTCCGCAGCTGCTACTGATGTATAACCTAAAATTAAAATCGGCACGTTAATTCCTGCTTCTCTTAACTCTATCGCTTCATCTACAAATGCAACTGCAAGCTGATTTATTCCTGCTTCAATAGCAGCTTTCGCAACTTCAACTGCCCCGTGGCCATACCCATTTGCTTTTACAGCAGCCATCATTGCAATATTTTCATCATTCACTCGTTTTTTAAATTCTTTTACATTATGTTTTACTGCATTTAAGTCAACTTCAACAATTGTATCTCTTCCATATTTCAAACTCATTGGTCTAACTCCTAACTCAATAATTGCATTCCATTCTATTTCACGTTTCATATGACCTTTTACAATATAATACTTTTCAATATGCTAGTCAAACTACTAGAATTTTCGGAATTTTAAGTATGATATAATACCCTTAAGAAATTATTATATACGGAGATGAGGAGAATTACAATGTTTGTAGAATCTGCCTTGCATCAACTTAAAGTTGCTGTTGATACTTCTATTCAAATGTTTAACCAATATAATGAAGCCGATTTAAAAATACAGCCCATTCACGCAAAGCGATCTGTATTTGAAATGTGTGCACATCTTTCTCTTATTTGCCATGCAGATCTACTCATTTTAAATGGTATTACAGAAAAACAACTACATACTTTCTATAAAGAACAAACACCCGAAACAATTACGCAAATGCAACAAACGATGATACAGGGCTACGATTTACTTTCTAAAACTTTTTTATCCTATTCCAATGAACAATTAGCAGAAATTAAGACTGCTTATTGGGGTATTTCTTATTCATGCTTTGAATGGTTGCTTGAAATTGTTGCGCACTTTTATCATCATCGTGGGCAAATTCATATTTTACTATGTGAGCATATGAAAGATCCTAACATACCTTTATTTCAATAAAGGTATGTTAGACAACATGAAATTTCTCTAAGGCACACAAAATACCACCTTCGCTCGCCTTCTTTGTAACGAAATCAGCTCTTGTTTTTAACTTTTCTCCGCTATTCCCCATCGCAATACCTAATCCTACATACTGCAACATCTCAATATCATTTCTACCGTCACCAAAAGCAATCGCTTCTGATTTACAAATATTTAAATGCTCCAATACTTTTTGAATTGCAGTTAGCTTCGATACTTTACTATCTTCCAATACATTTATCACATAACCATGAAAACGTTCGAATGTAAGCATTGGATACTTTTCAATAAATTTTTGAGATTCCATTTCATCCGCATACAGACATAAACAATAAATCTCTTTAGACAAATCCTTGCTTTTTTCAGGGTACTCCTTTAAATGTAACGTCTCGCTAAGCGCTTGTATTACACGCTCATTATTTGAAGCTATTCCGTTCATTGCAAAACCTTCAGTAAAATAAGAAATACTGTGACCATGTAATTCTGCAAACTCTGAGATATCATGAACGATTTCACTTGAAAGTACCGATTTATGTATAACAGTTTCTCCACACTTAATATGCGCACCATTTGCTGAAATAATTGTATGTATGCCCATCTCTTTAAATTGCGCGCATAAGCTATATGGTCTCCCTGTTGTAACAACTACGTGAATCCCTTTTTCTATTAATCTTTGTATCGCTTCTTTTGTACTTTCGTGCATACTTCTGTCAATCTCACTTAAAAGAGTACCATCAACATCAAAGAACACTACTTTATACATTGATCTTTACATCCCGTCTAAATGATTCTTATCATTAATAAAATGTACCGTTTTTTGTTCGCCATCCATTTCAAGTAAGCTGATTCCCGTATCTCCCATTTTAAAATAATAATCCATTGAAATGGGCATTTTGAAAAACGCACGTAATAGGCTATTTATTACACCGCCATGTGCAACAATAGCAATTCGTTCATATGTATTCTCTGTCACGATTTTAGAAAAGATTCCTTCTATTCTCATTCTAAATTCAATAAACGATTCCCCGTTTTCATAACGATCATGCAGAAACTTTGGCTCTGGATATTTCTTTGCTTCTTCAAATGAAAGACCTGCTTGTACTCCATTATTGAACTCCATTAATTCCTCTTCTAATTGAATTGGACACCCAATTCCTTCCGCTAATGTTTCACCCGTTTCACAAGCACGTTTTAATGTACTTGCCCAAATGAAATCTGGCGGAAAATCTGCTTTCACCTTCCGTACAAGCCTTTGCACTTGTTGCCTTCCCTTTTCTGTTAATTCAAAGTCAGCTCGTCCTTCATGTACGTTTAAGATATCAGCTTCTGATTCTCCGTGGCGTATTAGTAGTATTTGCATGTATTCTCCACTCCCCTGTTCAATATCCATAAAATCTCATTATACCATATTCTTAATCTTCCGAAACAAAATAGCTTTCTATAACAGTTGTTCAACTTAACATTTCCAAGCAGTCTAAACTTATTATTCTTTCAAACGGGCCATACAAAAAAGTCCTATCCATAGTAGCAAAGATGCTACTATTTTTTATTCAGCTCAAAAATAAAAAGAGAAACGGCTTACCATTTCTCTTTCCACTCTTATTGTTCGTTTGGTGTATCTGACGAAGGCAATCTCTTCGCCTGTTTTTCTTTAAAAATTTCTCCAATTGCCCCGAGAGTACCAAGTGTTTCAATTGCATTAGATGGAATAAAGACTTTATTTGCTGGCCCTTTCGCAACCTCAATCAATGATTCAAATGATTTATAAGCAAGTACACGCTCATCTAAATTCGCTGCACGAAGTAATTCAATTCGATTTTGTTCTGCTTTTGCAATTTCCTCAATCGCTCTCGCTTCCCCTTGCGCTTCTAATTCTTTTGCTTCTTTAATACCTTCCGCTTCTCGAATACGTGCTTCTTTATCCCCTTCAGCCATTAGGATTTTACTTTGCTTTTCACCTTCAGCACGAAGGACTTTATCTTGTTTTGCGGCTTCCGCTTCTAATATGATTGCACGTTTATTACGCTCTGCTTTCATTTGTTTTTCCATTGATGCTTGCACATCTTTCGGCGGATTAATATCAACAACTTCAACACGTTCAATACGAACGCCCCATTTTTCTGTTGCTTCATCAAGTGCTAAGCGAATTTCTGTTGAAATTTTTTCACGACCTGATAACGTTTCATCCAGTTCCATCTTACCAATGATTTGACGCATCGTTGCAGAAGTAATGTTACGAACACCATATTCATAATTCGAAATACCATATGTCGCAAGTTCCGGTTCCACAATTTGATAGAAAATAATTGTATCAATCTCTACTTGTACATTATCTTTCGTAATTACCTTTTGCGGTGGTACATTCGTTTGTTGAATACGTAAGTCATGGTATACACGAACTCGATCTACAATCGGGATTAATAAATTTAATCCTGGCTGCATAACACGTTGAAACTTACCAAATCTTTCAACGACTCCAACTTTTTGCTGTGGAATAATTTTAATTGTTAACGCGATAAATGTAACAACAATTAGTGCGAAAATAATGGTTAATGTTAATCCTACTACCATATTTATTCACTCTCCTTTTTTACTTGTAATATAGTACTATGCCTCTTTATAACAATAACTTTTTCTCCAGCATCAATTGGATCATCTGCGGTAGCTGTCCAAGTATCTCCATCCACCTTCACAATACCATTCGCCTTATTTGTAATCGCTTGCATGACAGTCCCTTTTTTACCGACTAGCATATCTACCGTATCTGTAAAACCTTTTGCTTCTCGAAAGTTTTTTGAAATTCTTTTCGTAAAGAAAGTCAATGTTAAACTTACAATCGCACCGACAATAACTTGTAACAGTAGTGCTTCGGGAGCAAACAAAGCTATTAGACCTCCGACAACAGCCCCAATTCCAAGCCAAAGCATATAAAATGTAATCGACAACATTTCTGCAATAAATAAAATACCAGCTATTATAAACCATATTACCCAAGCAGCCATATGCAACCCTCACTTTCTTTCTCATTTTCTATATGTATATGAAGAAAAGAATGGTTTATCCGCCCTTTCTAATACGTGGGCGCTTACTACGAGCTATTGTACATATTCACTGTTATAATGAGTATTATTAAAATACTATATTAATATATTCTTCATTATACATGAAAATTCCTTTCAAAAAGTGACAAAAAATGAAATTCTTCCGAAAATTTAATTTTCAAATTATAATTATTTTAAATACTGAAATATTATTTTTAGGAAGGCGGTGTGCTTATTGCAAAATCGTTCATTAACTTACTATTTAGGATCGAAAATATGTATTACTCTCGCTGACATCGTATACATCATGATTATTACAACCCATATGTATATCACAACAAAATCAGCTACATTAACTGCTCTGTTTCCATTACTCCAGGTCATAACTAATCTTATAGCAAATACATCTGCACCACTTATCATGAATCGTTTTTCATCTTATTCATTACTTTTTACACTACAATGGACAAAAACAGCTCTCTTATTTTTATTAATGATATTATTCCCATCCCTGTCCACAAACATTGTATCGCTATTCATTTTCATTTTTTTCATTTCATTATGTAGTGGCTGGAGCGCTCCATTACTTTACGGTATTCTACCGCGCCTTACACCACAAGAAAATTTAGTAAAAGTAAATAGTGTTTTTTCCTTTTCCACACAAATTGCGCAAGCCGCTGCTTATTCATTTACAAGTGTTATCGTTCTCCTTATCGGCGCTACCTCTACACTCATGATGAATAACATTTTGATGATTTTTGGATGTATTGCACTACACGTTTCATTGCGTTCCATACATAATGAACGAGTAATAGAGCCTTCTTCTTCAAAAGGTGCTGCTTTATTGGAAGGTTGGAAACTCTTATTTCAAAACCCATCTCTCCGTACCGTCACATGTATGGACTTAATGGAAACTTTTGCAGGGACGATTTGGATTGGCGCTATTACGATGGCTTATGTAACGACTGTCCTTCATAAAGGAGAAGAATGGTGGGGATATATTAATACAAGTTATTATGTCGGAACATTAATTGGAGGAATTTTAGCGTGGAAAATGAGTACATACATTCAAAATAATTTAATACGTTCTATGGCGATAGGCTCTCTTCTGTTTAGTATTCTTACATTTTTATATGGTATGACGAGTAGTGGGTTTATTGCGCTATTCCTATGTGTTCTAATGGGTCCATGTTATCAAATTAGAGATATCTCTCAAACGACCGTGCTACAAACAAGTGTCGCTCCTACTTTACTATCAAAAATGTATACAGCTCATGGTGCACTCCTCTCGACAGCTTCTGGTCTTTCTATGCTGAGTGTTGGCATTATTACCGATTTGTTCGGTGTTCGTACGATTTATATTCTCGCTTCACTCCTTATATTGTGCTCTGCTTGTTTATCATTTAACTTATTAAAATATGATAAGACAAAACAAAAAACATTTCACTTTAATGAACAAAATAAATAGGACAGGATTTCCTGCCCTATTTATTTTATTTATGATAAGTTAGGAGATTTCCGATGCTTTGTCGCTTGTTCAAAAGCGTATGCGAGTTTAATTAAAGTCCCCTCCGAAAAAGCAGTGCTTGCAAGCGTAACTCCAAATGGTCTCCCGTTATCCATATATCCCGCTGGTATCGCTATAGATGGATAACCTGCTTTCGCACATATAGTGGATCCGATATAAGAAGGGAATAGAATTGCATCAAGATTATATTTTTCCAATGCAAAATCAATACCTTGTTCTTGTGAAAAATATATATCTTCTAATCGTGCATTTAAATATTCTGGAGTCCTTAACGTATTAGGAAAATCTTTTCTTCTCTCCAACTTAGTTTGTCCATATTTCAAAGCTCGTTCAGCTATGTTTTCATTAAACGCCATTAACTCTGAAATAGAATGTACTGGCATAGTAGAAGGTAATTTAGAAAGATAGTTATCTAAACTATGCTTTAGTTCATAAAGCGATACTCCCCAGCTCCATTCTCTATGAAAAGACGGAATATCAATATTTTCTACTACTGTTGCTCCCTCACTACGCAATACTTCAATCGTTTCCTTAAACAATTTTTCATCATACTCACCAGTTTCATAATAATCTTTTGGTGCATTACTATATACTCCAATCTTTGCTCCATGTAAACCGTTAACATCAAGATATTTTGTAAAATCACGTTCTGCTATCCCTTCACTTTTATGAGTAGCTACATCTTTCTCATCTACTCCAGTTAAACTCCCTAGCAAAATAGCTGCATCTGTTACTGTTCTAGCAAATGGCCCCGCTGTATCTTGCGAATACGTAAACGGAATAATACCTCTACGACTAATTAAACCGACAGTCGGTTTAATACCTACTACAGAGTTTTGAACAGCTGGACTTAAAATAGAACCATCTGTTTCAGTTCCAACAGATACTACTGTAAAGTTAGCAGCAACTGCTATCGCAGATCCTGTACTTGAGCCTCCAACAAACATGTCATCCTCACCTGTACCGTAAGCGTTTATTGTTTGTCCACCTCTTGCACTATATCCAGCCCACATTTCAAAAGACATTGCATTTGCTAATTCTGTCATATTTGTCTTTCCTATTATGACTGCTCCTGCTTCTCGCAGTTTCGTCACAAGAAATGCATCTTCACTACTAATATTTTGTTCTAAAGCAATCGTGCCTGCGCTTGTATGCATGGAATCATTCGTCTCAATATTATCTTTAAGTAAAACAGGTATACCATGTAATGGA
This sequence comes from Bacillus sp. EB106-04-02-XG92, assembly GCF_058791995.1. Classification (NCBI taxonomy): domain Bacteria; kingdom Bacillati; phylum Bacillota; class Bacilli; order Caryophanales; family Bacillaceae; genus Bacillus; species Bacillus sp. EB106-04-02-XG92. The sequence goes on along the minus strand of NZ_JBYTEA010000007.1, from coordinate 32,327 downwards.
CCTCTTATACCTTTTATCTTTCTTTCATAATCTAACGCTTCTGCAATAAAAATAGCGTCTGGATTGATTTCTAAAATAGAATTAATTTTTGGTCCATCTTGATCATACTTTGCGATTCTATGAAGATAATACATAACTAATTCTTTTGAAGATAATTGCCCAGCTTCCATTGCTGCTTGTATATCATGAATTGTTAATTCTTTTTTTAATTGTGCATTAAATTGAATCTCCATCGTCACTCTCCTTCTATAAAGTGAAACTTTAATCAGTGGGGGTTTTCTTCATCCCCCACTGATTATTAGTTGAACCAATCGGACTTTTATGGGCAGTTGATCCCCCACCTAACTTCTTTGCTTTCGCTGCATTTTGAGGTGGAGGTCTTACTGCCCATTAAAGTGGGATAAAGCCTTTTATTGATTACATGTACCTATTCGTTTTCATTTTCTCCGCTCCTCGCATATACAACTACAATCCCTTTAAAAGAATTCAATTTACCAGTGTAAAAACCTTTTATTTCCTGAAAAATAAAAAAAGTCTGAAATGAGTTCACCTTCGCTTCAGACCCAATTATTACTGCACGTATACTTCTTCTAACAGATGTAAAAACTCCCCTTGTTTCCCGGCTAATTCAGGACATTTTGCAATATCAATCCATTCGTAGCAAAATACTAAACCTTCATCTTCCTCACCGGCACTTACAATATGTTCCCACGTATCCTTTACATCTGTTAGTAATGTTACGTGAAAAAAGTGACGTTTTTCATATTCCTGTTTGTCCTTCACATGTATAATATAATCTGCTAGAAAACGCTCTATACATAAATGACGTAATCCAGACTCTTCTTGTACTTCACGTAAAATCGCTACTTCTAACGTTTCCCCTTCGTCAACCGTCCCCCCTGGTATTTGTATACCAGCTTCAGGTATATCACGATGTTTAAAAACAAGTAATTGCATAACTCCCTCTTTTTCTCTTGTCACATATGCGTGTACTTTTTTCTTATATAACATCGTCATAATCCTTCTCTCCCCTCAATTGTTCACTCTGTTACCTCTTCAAGCGTCAGTTGATTTTCATATAAATATGTAGCTTGTGGATTTCCCACATACCTCACGTGCCATGGTTCAAATCGATAGCCCGTAAGAGATTCTTTCTCTTTTGTATATCGAATAACAAAACCAAATTTATGGGCATTTTCAGAAAGCCACTGCCCTTCTTTCGTTTCACCAAAAACGGTCTCTAACTGAAACTTAGCAGATTGAGATGTAATATCCATAGCAAGCCCTGTTTGATGTTCACTCGTTCCAGGAACTGCACTAGACATCGCTGTTTTTGCTTCTCCATCTTGTTTTTTGTACATCGTATTTAATGCTTTTTGTCGATCAAAAGATCTAAATCCAGAGACTGCAAATAAGAAAATGCGCTCCTTATCAGCTTGCTGAAACATTTCCTCTAGCGCTCCTGCTGCTTCTTTCCTCATTTTTTTCTTTTCTTGATCACCTTCACTTGAGTAGCGCACTTTCGGAATAACTAAATCTGGCGGTCTGTACCCATCTGGCAAACGCCTACTTTTATTCACAAGGACAAGCATCGAATTCGGATTACTAATTACTGCAATATCACCATCCATATTCGCAATCGTTTCTTTTGCTTTCGGAAATATATTATTTACATTTACCTCGCGCGCCTGCTTATCCTTATACATTTTATAATTGATTCCTGCTACTCCAACAATAAGTACCATCGCTACGATACCAAGTAGTGTCCATCTTTTTTTCATATAACGACCTCTTATTTTAATAATTTGGCCATTTCATACTCATCGATATTCTCTCCATCGATAATAAGAGAAGCTCTTTTGACACCTTCTTTCTCAAATCCAGCTTTTTTATATAGTGCCTGAGCTCTTGTATTGTGGGCCATTACCGTTAATTCTAAACGCCATACATCATGTAATCTTGCCCACTTCTCAGCCTCTTTAAACAACCTCGTGCCAATACCTCGCCCGCTATACTCTTGCAAAATACCAATTACAATACTTGCTACATGTCTCTTTCTTTGAATATGATTTCCATTCACTAAGATAAACCCTACTATCCTCTCTTCTTCAACTGCTACCAATATCGTTGCATACTTATTTTCTATAAAGCGATGAATCATTTTTTCTTGTTGCTCGGCTGTAAATTTTCTTTCTCCTGGTTCGTATAACATAAATTTCGTTTCTTCGTCTAGTTGCTTACTTAATTGCAAAAATGGTGCTGCATCTTCTATTTTGATCTCCCTAATCACTTCAATCACCCTACCAGTTTTAGAATAAAAAGTTTTCCTTGTAAAAAGATTTTCTCTACTTTCTCGAAAATCCCTTTGTAAATCCCCCAGTATAATTTGACAAATTTCGATATTACTATAACATCGATAAATTATGTCTTTTCTGTGACGTCTCATCAATTACAAAAAAACGTAAGCACTACACTTACGTTTTTTCAGACTCTCCCACTCATTTTTGTTTTACTTTACCCATTCACCTTTTCGGCCTGCCAGAAATATTCACCAAACGCTTTAGCAAGTGCATCAATCGATCGATTTAGTTCTTCCTCTGTATTATCTACACCACCAACTTCAATTAATATTGCTTGCCCTGACAAATCTTGATTATAGACTCCATTGCCTGTTTGGAACCCTTTTTGAATGACACCACGACTAACTCCTGGATATTTCTTATTAATTGTCTCGTGTAATGCCGTTGCTAATTGTAAATTCTTTTCATAGTTTTTATTTCCTTTTCCTATTACGAAAGCAAGCTTTGCATATGATTTATCTCCAATTGTTTTTGTCGTTACATTTTTCCGAGCACTATCACGATGTAAGTCAAAGAAGTATTGCAGTTCTTTATTGCCAGTCATTGCTTCTTGTACAATTTCTCGTGACATTTTATAAGAACTATTACTATTTAATCCTTTACTAATCAACTTTTGACCGACATCAGTCTTGTCGTTAGTAGCTCCAATCCCTTCACTTGCTAATTGTTCACGAAATCGGTCGCCGACTATTGAAATATTCGTTACGGAACTTGTCGCTTTATTCGGATTTGGATCATTTGTTAAATTCAATAACGGCAAATAAGATTCCCAGCTATGCGAATGATAAATAAATGCAACCTGGCGTTTTCCTGTCGTTTGAGCTGGTTGCTTTTTCTCTTTATTCGTATCCTGCTTTTGAGCCTGTCCACCTTCTCCAGTCCGTTCTTTTACTACTTCTTCAAGTGGAACGCTCGACTCTATAGGCAAGTTAGAATAATTTGTTCCTTCACCCGCAATAACAATTTCTGTATCGTACTTACCGAAACCAGGTAACTCTTTGCCGACAAAACTGCGTACATCGTTAAAACGAATATTCGTAGCCATAGAAAAGAGAAACGAAGAGATTGAAAAATCTTGATTTAAATTTCGATATTCCTGTGTAAAATAATGATTCTCTTTCCCAAGAACGTACATGTAACCATTCATCGATAACTCATTTAACCAATTATATAAATACGTTGACTTTGTCTCTTTCATAGAGGTTACCATCATACTAATAAGAAAAAAAGTCGCTAGTACTGTAGCAATAATAAATAATACTAACTTACGTACACTCGTGAATTTCACATAAAAAAAGCCTCGATTCATACTATCACCTCTCTATTTCAAGTTATGTACAAGCTCTAGAGAATAGACCGTCTAAATTCCGGCTATATTGTTAATGAGGTGAAATGAATTGAAGCTACTAATAGGAACATTACCCATTGTACTATCATTTATTTTTTATTGGCTCGCTAAGCATCCTACAGCCCGCGTTGTGTTACATATTTCAGCGTACTTAACACTTTATGTACTCGGTACAATTATTTCTATTCATATATATGATGTTTTAATGCAAGATTTAGTTTTTATGACAAGCATTCATGGAATTTTATTAAATCCATTTTTTCTTATTTCAGGAGCATATATAGGGATATACACCTTATACCTACTTTTGTCTTACATTATTAAAAATATAAAAAATGGAGCGTAATGAAATGCGACCACCGTTCATCTGTCATAACTGCAAAAAAAGAATTACGCGAAAGAAAGATCTTATTACTACCACATGGTACTTCCGCTTTTATGTATTTCATAGTGATTGTTTTAAACGACAGCAAGTTTTCATCTCACGATTTATCCCTGTGAATACACTTATTAATTTCTTTCTTATTATATATGGGCTGATTGTTGGTAACATTCTTATGACTGCAGAGCCATCTATCATTTGGCTTATTTTCTTACTTCCAATTTTATATCGGTTTCTTTCATATTATTATGTTGAACGTTTTTTCTCTAAATGAAAGTTAGACTTCCCTCTAGGAATACTTAAACATTCCCAATCATTTTCTTTTAACATTTTACCGACATAAATCATTTGGCCTATGTGCAAAGCATAATGAGAAATTTGTCTTTCAATTGCTTGCATAACAGTTTGCGCTTCACCGCGAATATATACCGTCTGTAATAAATGTTCCGGCGTTAGCATATTCATCGTTTTAAAAACATATTCCCATCCTTCATGCCACGCTATGAGAACCTCTTCCTTAGAAGAATAACCACCTTCAAATTCAGCATCTCGGTTACGATCTACTTTTTCACCATCAGATGTTAAAAAATCCGTCCATCTAGAACGCATATTACCGTGCAAATGCTTAATTATAATTGCTATGCTATTTGTTTCTTCATGAGAAGACCATTCAAGCTGTTCATATGATAATTGTGACAGCACCCGTTCCCCTTGTTTCTTTGTTGCTTCAAAATTCGAAATGGCACATTGTAAATATTCTCGTCCGATATCCATGTTACCCCTGCCTTTACATTAACTAATTTTTGTTCCATTTGGTAATTCCATATTAGGCTGAAGCAATACTACATCACCCGCTTCAGGTACTCCGCCAAGCACAAGTACTTCTGATTTAAAACCAGCCACGCGCTTCGGTGGAAAGTTTACAATTGCAACGATTTGTTGTCCAACTAAATCTTCTGGATTGTATCTTTTTGTAATTTGAGCACTTGACTGCTTACTTCCAAGCTCTCCAAAATCAATTTCTAGTTTAATCGCTGGAACTCTCGCTTCCTTGAATTCCTCTGCACGTGTTACCGTTCCAATTCTTACATCCAAATTTAAAAAATCTTCAAAATTAGCCATTTTTTCATTCCTCCCAATTATTACTTAGACAAAACAAAAAAATTCCCTTTTAAAAAAGAAAGGCGCCTAAGCACCTTTCTTTTGCAATTCACTTGATTCATTTGATTTATAGAAGAAGAAACCGAGAATCCCGCCAATACATGATGGGATTAACCATCCTATTCCTTCTTTATATAATGGTAACATTTGTAGTACGTTAGAAATCGCGTCAATTTTAATATTTGCACTTTCTAAACCGTTAAAGAAACTAATTAACAATGCACCTAAAATAGCTCCAATATAAATGGTATTACGCTTTCCAATCCATTTATGGAAGTAAGAAAGTACGATTAATACGATTGCAACTGGATAAATGATCATTAACACTGGTAATGTAACTGCGATTAATTGTGTTAAACCTAGGTTAGATACAATTAAACTAAACACACAAACCATTGTTACAATCGCTTTATGCGAAAGTTTAGGGAATAAATTTGTAAAGAAGCCCGCACAAGCTGATGTTAATCCAACCGAAGTTGTTAAACAAGCAAGGATAATAACGAGCCCTAATAAAATTTTACCACTTGTTCCATATAACTCATTTACAACATTCGTTAAAATAAGTCCACCATTCTCTGATACTCCAAGTGATGTACTTGTTGAACCAAGATAAGCAAGTGATAAATAAATTAACGTTAAACCAAGTACTGCAATAATACCTGATACTACTGTTATTTTTGCAATTTGACTACTTTCTTTTATTCCTTTAGAGCGAATAACTTGTACAACGACAATTCCAAATACAAGTGCACTAATTGCATCCATCGTTAAATATCCTTGAATAAATCCACCAAAGAAAGCATTTTCTTTGTAAGCTGCTAGCGGCGCAGCCGGTTCTCCAATTGGATCAATAATTGCCTTTCCGACAATTACAGCAACAATCAATACTAACAATGGTGTAAGAAATTTCCCGAACCAATCCACTAATTTAGATGGATTTAATGATAAATACCACGTTATTCCGAAGAAAATTATAGTGAAAAGAAATAGCATGTACCACTCGGAAACCAGTGCCTCTGATAAAAATGGCTTCATACCCATTTCAAATGAAACGGCTCCAGTACGCGGAATCGCGAAAAATGGTCCAATTGCTAAATAACTAATCAATGGGAAAATAAACGCGAATAAAGGGTGAACTCTAGAAGATAGCGCTTTCAAGTCCCCCTCTACAAACGCGACAGCTGTTACAGCTAATAGGGGTAATCCGACTCCCGTTACTAGGAATCCAATTGTAGCAATCCAAACATTCTCTCCAGCTTGTTGCCCTAAAACTGGTGGGAAAATTAAATTTCCTGCTCCTAAAAATAGTGCAAATAACATTAAACCAATTGCTACCGTATCACCTGGCCTTAAACGTCCCTTCATACTTTTCATTTGCATAGCACTTTTTCATTGTTTATCTTTATTTTCACAATATGCTATGCATCCTCCTCTCTGCTCAAGCTGATAAAATATGCCCCTTACAAAGCAGTGTCTTTCTCCATAATTTCTCCATTCCCCTTATTCTTACTCCAACTATTTTTTTGATTTTTTTGAATATTTAACTCATTAGAGTGGTATTGCGTGGAGTATAGTTGTCAGACCTCTTTGTTTTTATCACACATATAGTAACATATTTAGTTGAAAAATAAAAACATATTTTCAAATTGATTTTTTTGAAAATCAAAATTATCTACTTTTTTTATTCTTTTACACAAATTTTGTTACAATCTCAATTTTTACCTCATCATTATTTTTAAATAATTTTATACACGTAACATGCAAAAGCCATCCAACATAATTAGATGGCTTTTGCATGTTACTCTATCGTTTCAATTTCACGTGGATTTTTCATCTCTTCCACATATACAACTCTAAATCCGTGATCTTCTAAATCTTTCAATAACGTCTCTAATTCATCGTCGTTAAACTCTTCTCCTAATGTAAACATAATTCTTCGAACTAATAAGGCATCATTATCAAAAGTCATCAAACTTTGAATACCTGTATATTTTTTTAATACAGTGGATAATTTTTGAATGGCCCCATTATAATCCTGCGTCCCAATCATGACAGAATATTTACTAGAATGAACGCCCCAAGCATCTTCTAATAACTCGAAAACTTTTTTATGTGTTAAAATTCCAAGAAAGATTCCTTTTTCATCAACTACTGATAAATAAGGTAATTTTTTTATTGTAAAAAATACTTTAAAGAACGAAGAATCTTCTCTAACATAACCTTCTTTATCGTTTAATAATTGTATGACGCTCTCTTCCAGCGAACCTTTATATTCTAAAATATCTACTTTGTATACATTCCCTAAATATTTCTCTTTTTTTTCATCTAAAACCGGTACACAACGATAACCAGTTTTATTTAAATGCTCCAGTGCCTCCCCTATTGTAATTGAACTTGAGCAAAATAAAACTTCCCTTTTCGGTACATAATTCCCTTTAATCCTCATAAACAGCCTCCTTATGTTAAAATACTTTCTGTGCCATAACTATATTATATTTTCAGAAAAAAATAAATAATTTATTTTACTTTTCTGAAAATTATTCATTTTCTTGTCATAATTTATTCACGTTTCATTCACTTATATCCCGTACAATACTAAACTTCTTTAAGAAAAATATATTGTAACTTACGCCGAAAAAAGCTAAAATAAGAATAATAATTTTCTGAATATTCAAAGAGTAGGTGATTACATGTCTTTATTGCGCTCACATATATATAAATTTATCGTTGGTGTTCTCATTATATTTATCATCAGTCCTATTCCGGCATTATTCATTACACATAAATACTCTTACATAACTGGCTTTATAAGCATTTTTCATAACTTCGCACAACTTTCTTCTATGACAGTTCCAAAGATTGATTGGATGCACGAATCTATCTTTTTCTCAGTAAATCAGATGGTACATACTTCGAATCATTCAACACCGTTATTCCCTTACATATGGGAAATATATTTTTTATCGATCGTTCGTTTTACCTTTACTCTTGCAATCGGATTCTTCATCAGTTTAGGGATCGGCCATTTATTTTTTAAAGCACCTCATTCGGTTAAAAAGTTCGCTTCCTTATTAAGATGGATACCTTACTCTTTTTGTACTGTATTATTGCAATGCTCAGTCTTATTACTACTCCTATACATAGCAAACTTTATAAAACTTCCTTACTACTCATCTTTTATCATCGTTTGTAGTACTTCCATGATTATCGTTATGCAAGCCATAAAAAAATGGATTCCGTTCTTAAGTAACACAAATGAATATGAAATAAAACAATCTTCTTTCCTTGTAGATACATTGTTTTTAGCACTTACTTCGAATCACAAATCTATTTTAGGTTCCATTATACTTTCATTCGTTTTTATGGAATGCGTTTTTCATGCAAGCGGACTACTGCAATTTATCGTTCAATTCGGCGGGAATGCACCTATTATTATTACAATTAGCTTATTGCTTTTGTATATCCCGTATTGCATACTCTCGTTCCTTCAAACACTGTGGACGACAAACCACGTTAAACAACAATCATACGCTTTAACGAGAAGTATTCCAAAACCTTAATTTGAAATAACCCTCTATAATCTGAAAGTAGGGGGTTATTCCTTTTGTATAGCGGACAAAATAACAGCACATTCAAAAACTATTGCAGAAACATACCAATATTTACCCTTTTTCTTTGACTATTCTTTTCGTTTGGATTTATTATAAAAGTATAACATAATCGCAGGAGGTGACATCTTTATTCCCAAATACGGAATAGAGAACACACTTGGACATATTAAATATTTTTCTCATCTTTGTACTTATCCTTATTTCCGGCTTTTTCGTTGCATCAGAATTCGCTGTTGTAAAAGTACGAAAAAGTCGAATTGACCAACTTGCAAATGAAGGTAACAAACAAGCTTTAGCTGCAAGAAGTGTCATATCTAATTTAGATGTTTATTTGTCAGCTTGTCAGCTCGGGATTACAATTACTTCTTTAGGACTTGGTTGGCTTGGTGAACCAACTGTGGAACATTTACTACGACCGCTCTTTGAAAAGATTAATATTACTGGAACAATGGCGAATACTTTATCCTTTATTATTGCTTTTAGTGTGATTACATTTTTCCATGTTGTATTAGGTGAATTAGTTCCAAAGTCTTTCGCAATTCAAAAAGCAGAAGCAATCACACTTAAGTTTGCACGACCACTTATTTTATTTGATAAAATTATGTATCCATTCATTTGGCTACTGAATAGCACAGCTATCTTTTTCACAAAACTACTCGGTTTAGAGCCTGCTAAAGAAAATGAACTTGCTCATTCTGAAGAGGAACTACGACTCATTTTAGGAGAAAGTTTCAAAAGTGGCGAAATAAATCAAACCGAATATAAATATGTAAATAATATTTTTGAATTTGACGACCGAGTTGCAAAAGAAATTATGGTCCCTCGTACAGAAATGATTTGCTTATCTACTGAAAATACGTTAGAAGAAAATATGGATATCGTAGCAACTGAAAAGTATACACGCTATCCGATCATCGAAAAAGATAAAGATGATATTATCGGTATGATCAATACGAAAGAAGTATTTCACGATCAAACGAAAGGCATTCATAAGTCACTTGAATCATACATACATCCAGTACTTACTGTATTTGAAACTGTTCCCATTCGCAAAACGTTAGTACATTTACAAAAGAATCGCGTTCAGATGGCAATTGTTATGGATGAATATGGTGGAACTGCTGGACTTTTAACAATGGAAGATATTCTTGAAGAAATTATTGGAGAAATTCAAGATGAGTTTGATGCGGATGAATCACCTATGATTGAAAAACGCACGCCGAAGCTAACTGTTTTAGATGGGAAAGTGCTCATTTCTGAAGTAAATGATATGTTTGGCCTACATATTGATGATAGCGATTTAGATACAATTGGAGGCTGGCTCCTCTCCCAAGCAGTAGACTTAAATATTGAGGCTGGTTATTTCATTGAATTTGCAGGTTTTCAATTTAAAGCACTAGAACTTGATGGACATCAAGTGAAAAAAATTGCGGTACATAAATTAGACACAAAAAAGGAGTTATAAAGTGACAGTATTATTAACAATCTGTATCATTGCCTGTTTCATTGTTTCATTTCTTGCCTTTATTTACCCTATCATCCCAGGCATCCTTGCTGTTTGGGCTGGATATTTCATTTACCATTTCGGTATAAATGGTGGAGAACTAACAATGTCCTTTTGGATTATTCAAGTCATTTTCACACTATTCATTTTCGTTGCTGATTTTATTGCAAATGGATATTTCTTAAAAAAATACGGGAGTTCTAAATGGGGAGAACGTGTCGGCATGATTTCTATCATTGTCGGATCTTTCTTCTTCCCACCATTCGGTTTAATTATCATACCGTTCTTATCGGTATTTATTACAGAACTCATGCATAAAAAAGCACCAAAAGATGCCTTTCTAGTAGGAGTTGCTACTGTAGTTGGTTTTTTAAGCAGTACAGTAGCGAAAGCCATTCTCCAAATCATTATGATTATCATATTTGTATGTTATATCGTCTTTTAACCATCCCAGTTTCGGGATGGTTTTTTAATAGGAAATACCTACTCGGCTATTCTCATATTTATTTTCACTACATAGATTCCACGTAAATTGTGCTGTATCACCAACTGTTATTTTCGCTCCCCCTTCTGGTAATACATCTTTTTCAGTTCGATATACTCCTGTTACATCACCGTCTATTAAATGCGTCGGACAAACGACCGTCCAACATAAATTACTACTACTCAGTAATTTATATGCAGCTAAATGATCTTCTGCTGCGGTTGTTGTCTTCCTTTTTGATTCCATTGATTGAAAACGATATAAATTTAGATTTGTTCTCGCTTGTAAAATACCTGCTGTTCCTATTGTAATGATTTTATAAACCCTTTCTTCTTCCATTTGCCTTATAATATGTGGCATACTCTTCGCTAACGTGCCACTTCGATCCGTGCCAAGTGCACTTATTACTATATCGCTTCCTTCTATCGCTTTCTTTATATCATTTTCATTTAGTACATTACCTTCTATCATTCGTAACCTTTCATCTTGTATTGCTATTCTCTTTACATCACGGGCTAACGCAGTCACTTCAGCTGAATCCTTTAATGCTAATTTAATTACGGCTGAACCTACTCGACCTGTTGCTCCTAATATACATACTTTCATTTGTTTCCCCCCTCTTTCATTCTTCCTCTATTTTTCAATAATCTCAATCAATTTACAACAAAAAAGCTTCCTCATATAAGAGGAAGCTCTATTATTTTTATTTCTTTTCTTTAGAATCCGTAGACTTCTCAGTTCCACTTGTTTCTTTATCCTTTTTGTCCTCTTGTTGTGTTGTTGTATCGTCTTCTTTCTTCTTGTCCTCACCTTTACTACAACCTACCATTAATAAAGAACTTGCAAGTGCCATAGCAGTTAATGATTTAACCCATTTGTTCATTTGCGTTTCCTCCTTTAGATAGAATATGTACAATCTCATATTACTCTCTATTTTTAAAGGAAAGATTGAAAAATAGTAAATAAACGGTAAATATTTGTAAATTTTCTGATAATGGATATGTACATATAGTTATTTTTTCTCCACGAAAAGCAAAAAACTAAGGCGCCTTTCTTTCCGCCTTAGTTTTTTATGCAAACTTCTCATTTTCATATTCATGTTTAATCTTATACTCTTTCTTCACGACATATTGCCATACACTATAGGCATAACGATTCATTTTCAGGAAGCAGTTTTCTAAAAACGAGCGAAATTCTGGATTTGCAACTTCAACTGCCACTTTAGCAAACTTTAGCGCTAACCGTTTTAAATGCGAAATATAACACGTTGCAATATAAATATCCCCTGTATATTTACTATCAGTTTCCTTTTCCATCTCATGAAAATGAAATGGAATTGGTTCACAAGTTATATGCTGTACATTTTCTCCTTCTTGAAAATTCACTTGTTCATTATATGCTTGCAACATATATGGTAAATGATGCTGTAATAGCTCCTTTAATTCTTCGTCTCTTACCTCTCCAGTATACTCCCCCACCTTATATATAAGCATATAACTATACCTCATCAATTCTTTCATACAATCCATGAAAGTGCCTCCTTCCTTTTGTCTATATGCTATAAATATGATGCTATAACATTTGCTATTCTTGCTAAAAACCAATCCCATTTACTAATTTTCTCAAAATCTTCTTCCGAAAATTTTTTTGATTTATGAAAGTCTTCTTTTAATCGGTTCCATACGTCCGCTGTTACTCCCTTATCATAGATAATACAATTAGACTCCGTATTTAAATAAAAACTTCTATTATCAAAGTTTGCGGTACCAATATCAACAATTTCCCCATCAATGATTGTTACTTTCCCATGAAAAAAACCATTATGATATTGATAAATCTCCGCTCCAGCATGTAACATGTTTTTCAAATACGGATAAGCAGCTTGTTTTAACAATACGGCATCACTTTTAAATGGCACCAGAATTTTCACATTGACACCGCGGTTTAATGCATCTTTTAGCTCTTTCATCATTTCTTTACTTGGTACAAAATATGGCGTAGCAATAATTAAAGACGTTTTAGCCTGCTTTAAAAGTGCTCCATATTTTTCCCATAACCCTTTTCCATCTGAAAATAAATATTGATATTTTACATTCCCAATTGCAGGTAAACTTTCATGTACAGGCATTTTTTCTCCCGTATCTTCTTTCCAGTCAGCAGCGAATTTTCTTTCCATATCCGTGGCACCATTCCCAATGACTCGTACATGATAATCACGCCACGGGCCAAATTTCGGATCTTGTCCAAGGTACTCCTTTCCAATATTAAAGCCGCCGATATATGATATTTTTCCGTCAATCGTAACTATGCGTCTATGGTTTCGTTGATGCAACGAATAGAATAAATGTTTCAATTTAGGTTTTTTACTAAACGTAAACTGGACACCATTGCTTTTTAGTTGATGAATTATCTTTTTCTTCAGCTTATATCCACCTATTCGATCGACTGACAATTTTACTTCTACTCCACTAGATGCCTTTTTCTCGAGCAACTGCAAAAACTCTTTACTTATTTCATCTTTACCTACAATATAAAAATGGATATATATGTACTTTTCTGCATTACGTATATCCTCAAATAATTTCGTATATAACTCTTCACCGTTCGTATACAGTTGAAATTCACCTAATCGAACTTGTCCTACTTCATATTCACTAGCCATTTTTTTCCCCATTTCCACATCGATGTTCATCCAAATGAATACACCTATTAAACAAAGGATTACAACGAAAAAGTGTTTCATGGATATTTTCCTTTCTCCACTTACTGTTATTTCTATATCTTCCCTTTTTTAATACAATATCATTCAAGAAAATATGTCATTACATGATATATGTCCATATCAAACGATAGCTCATTTGCATATTGTATGTTGTATCTTAAAATAAAAGGAGGAAATAACAATGGGCTTCGCACATGGTAATGGATTCGCGCTATTAGTCGTATTATTTATCCTCTTAATCATCGTCGGTGCTGCTTGCTTCTGCTAAGTAGTTATCGTCATATGATATGTGGATGAAAAAACTATAAAAGCGGACACCTATTTTTAGGTGTCCGCTTTTCATATGAAAAACATTTCAGTCCGTTATAATATCTTTAACGACTAAATATTCAACTCAAAAAGTTAATAATGTGGCTACTTTCTTACTCTCCGCCTTACGTATATGACGTTGTTCTGCACGCAACACAGCAATGCGATGTAATTCTTTCTCTTCTTCTGTTTCAGGAATTACTCGAGGAACTGGAACTGGATTATTATCCTTACTAAGTGCAACGAAAGTAACAAATGATGTTGCTGCGATACGTTTCTCACCTGAAATTAAATCTTCTGCTACTACCTTCACAAATACTTCCATAGAAGTTCTACCCGTCCAAATTACAAAGGATTCATAACTAACACAATCTGAAGAGCGAACAGGATGTAAGAAATCTACCCAATCCATAGATGCTGTGACACATTCTTTCCTTGCATGCCTCGTTGCTGAAATGGAAGCAACCATATCCATCTCGGCTAATATCTTTCCACCAAATAGCGTATTATGATCGTTTAAATCTGTTGGAAATACGCGGCTCGTTTTAAACACTCTAGACTCATTAGCTGTTTTTCCCTTTACTTCAGTCATTGTTATCACCTCTTTGATAATTTCATCCGCTATTTGCAGACAGTAAGACTCCCACCACAAAATTCGGCTGGAGCAAAGAAGTTCGGTAAGAGTTCCATTTTTCATTAACACTAGGACAGTATGAGCTTACTATCACTACACGTTTAATATTAACAACATTCAGAACTCTTAGTCCACAAAAAAGAACCGATGTTATCAATCGGCTCCTCTAAATACATATTGTTCTTTCGGCTGTTCAACTTTATTCCATTTCGTTACTTCTAAAACAGGAATGTTCGCATGGAATGGCTGATAAAATTCTGTTGATATTTCTCCTTCAACTTGAATCCAATCATCATTGTTCCATTCTACCCCTTCTGGTTTTTTCACTAACATACCATATACACCAGAATCCGCTACACAATGTATAATACCGAAACGGAATAAGAAATATTGTTCTTTTTTAGAAGAATCATCTTTGAAAACAAACCCTTTATAGGATAATTTTTTTCCAGTAAACTCGCCAGGATAATTATAAATTGTCTCCATCCCTTTTAGGAAATCTTCGTCTTTTAAAGTAATACTATCTTTCGTAACGAACTCTTTTTTCCCTTTTTCCATTACACCACGGTATCCTTCTTTCCCGTAATAAATGCTCGTATCAGGTCTTAGAAATTGCCTTGTCATAAATGGATCTTTACTTTCTGCTTGTGCTACTGGAAAATGAAATCCCTTCGCCTTAACAATGTCGGAATCTAATGTTGCAATCGGGAAAAACAATCCTGATACAATAGGAAAGCAGAACAATGAGTACGAAAATACTTTTTTCAACCATGTATTCTCATCTTTTGAATGGTCATGCCCGCAATGGCTATGATCACAACTACAATCCTGTTTTCCTTGTTCTTTCTGATGTTCTTTTTGGAAAACGATAATAATTTGAACGATCGTTAAGAAACCTAAAATAATAGCTGCTGTTGTTGATAAATAGGCATACTTCATATTGATATACTTCGTAATATTACCTGAAATATGAAGCTGCGCGATTAAGATTGTAAAACCTAATAATATATATGCTCGAAACATAACCTACCACCCCATCGCATAAATGAGTAGTGAGCTTGCATAAACAACAAGTGTAACTGTAACTGTAACGACAATTACAAATTTCGTTTTAAATGTCGCAAGCATCATAAACATATTTTTAATATCCACCATCGGTCCATATACTAGGAACGCGACAAGTGACGCTGTTGAAAATGTACTTTGGAATGACGAAGCAATAAACGCATCTGCTTCTGAACAAAGTGATAAAATATAAGCAAGTCCCATCATAACAGCTGGTGAAGAAAACGGACCTTGTCCTATAGCAAGAAGTGTAGAAGTTTGTACGAACGTTTGAACTGCAGCTGCAATTAACGCACCTAATACTAAATATTTCCCCATCGAGAAAAATTCCTCAACAGCATGTGTACATACATCCCACATTTTTTTACGTAACGGACGCTTATGATTCACTTCTGGGAAGTGGTCATCTCGTAATTGATGTTCTTTAAACATAAATGATAATATAATTCCAACGATAATTGCTACGATAATCGCTACAATAGAACGATACCATACCATGTGCATACTACTTCCAAAGGCAACGTATGTTGCAAATAATACGACCGGATTAATAATTGGCCCAGTTAACATAAATGCAATCCCGGCATATGGCGGAACCCCTTTTCCAATTAATCGCCTAACAATCGGAACGATTCCACATTCACAACCTGGAAACATCATCCCTAAAAAAGTAGCCATTAAAACAGACAGAAATCGGTTTTTCGGCATCCATTTTGCTACCATATCTTCTGTCACAAACATTTGAATGAATCCTGAAATAAATACACCAATGAGCACAAAAGGAAGTGCTTCGATTAATATGGAGATAAAGATTGTATTCATTTGCAGGAATGCTTTCGGTAATTGAAACAATTCCATGATGTATTTCCTCCAACTTTTCATTAACAATATGTAATTTTAACCCCATTTTATTAATTGGACAAGACTTATACGGAATTCATCCCTTTCATATACATTACATTTTATA
This sequence comes from Bacillus sp. EB106-04-02-XG92, assembly GCF_058791995.1. Taxonomy (NCBI): domain Bacteria; kingdom Bacillati; phylum Bacillota; class Bacilli; order Caryophanales; family Bacillaceae; genus Bacillus; species Bacillus sp. EB106-04-02-XG92. The sequence continues at coordinate 15,780 of NZ_JBYTEA010000007.1, read as the reverse complement.
AGTTATATTCTATTCAAAATTTGGGATTTCATAGCAAAAAAGCTGCTCTAGCGCAGTTATACAACTATGCTAGAGCAGCTTTCTTATCGTTAAAAGTAACGTTTCTTCCAAAATACAAATGCTAAAGCGCAAGATAATGTTGCACATATTATGAGTACAATTACAAAACCTTGAGCCTCACCTTCAAATGGAACCTTTACGTTCATTCCGAAGAAACTAGAGACCATTGTTGGTAATGATAAAATGATTGTAATAGACGTTAACAGTTTCATAACACTGTTCAAATTATTCGATATAACAGAGCTAAAAGTATTCATCATTCCACTTAGAATATGACTATATATTTCCGCCATTTCAATAGCCTGTTTATTTTCAATTAATACATCTTCTAATAAATCTTGATCGTCTTCATACATTTTTAAAAATGTACTGTTACGCATTAATTTTTGAATTACAATTTTATTCGCCTTCAATGATGTTGTAAAGTATACTAAACTTTTTTCAAGACCTAGCAATGTGAAAATCTCTTTATTTTTCATCGACTTATTTAATTGATGCTCTAAATCGATTGTTTTTCTGTTAATTTGCTTTAAGTATCTTAAATAATAAGTAGAAATCGTATATAAGAGCTGAAGTGCAAAGCGTGTCTTTTTAAACGTATAAAATTCTTTAATACGTTGATTAATAAAACGTTCAAAAATTGGATTTTCTTCTAAACAAATTGTCACAAAACAATCTGGCATTACAATCATACCTATTGGAATCGTGTCATAAATCGAATTTCCTTCTTCATCATGTCTAACTGTTGGAATATCCACGATTATTAAAGTATTATTGTCTTCCTTTTCAATACGAGAGCGTTCTTCATCATCTAAAGGGTCTTTAATGAAATCTAAGTCTACATTTAAAGTTTGTACTAGATATTGAATTTCTTCTTCCGTTGGATGAAGTACATTAATCCAGCAACCCTTTTGCATTTCCTCAACCTCTTGTAGTTTTCCGTTTCGGTCTGTTAAATAAATATTTAACATACTATCACCCCGATTCTTTTTACATGTAGGAATCTACCTCTCTTACAGAACAGTTTTTGAACCGCCATTCTCAGCATATGAAACATACGTTTAAATTTCAATAGAAAAATTATTTTGAAAACGTTTTTATAAGAAAAATATTCTAAACAAAGAAAAAGACAGAGTGCTCTCTGCCTTAAAAAGCTTATGTTGCCTTTATAACATATTTAGAAAGCATCCACAAGTTAAAGCCAACTGAAATCGTATAACCAGCGTATGTTGAAATAATAAAACTTACATAATCGAAATACGGAAGCAATACAATATTTAAAACTATCTTCACAATAATGCCAATTACTAATCCTAGCACAGTTTTCTGTTGTTGATTAATTCCTTGTAACATCGCAGCTGTTACTGTAAAAAGCGAAAAGAGTATACAAACAGGAGCATAATACTGTAAAATCACTCTCCCCATCTCCGGATCATTTCCGGCACCAAATAAAAGAGTATATACTGGTTTTGCTAACAACATCATTCCAATTGCCGCAGGTACCGTAATACCTACTACCAATAGATTTGTCCTTGTAAAATGTTTGTACAGTAACTTCACATTTCCTGCTGTATAGGCTTTTGTCATCTCAGGTACGAGAGACATACTAAAAGCAGTCGCAACGGAAACTGGGATAAGTACAACCATCTGAACAAGACCAATTATTGCATTGATTTTCTCCGCTTCTCCTTGCATATATCCTATTTGTATTAGTAGTTTATTAATTGTAAATGTATCAATCGTCTGATACAACGGAATTGCTAAACCTACCACAACAAACGGTATTGAATATGTAAAGAGTTCCTTATACAGCGAAAAGAAAGATTTCGTTGTTTGCGGTATACTTGCCATTTCTTTTTTCTTTAAGTGCTTTCTCCTTTTTATATAATACGCACTTAAAACTGTTAACCCACCTATCGCTCCCATAAAGGCACCGAACGTTGATATACCAACTGCTAGCGAGACAGACGCTTTTAAAATATATAAAACGACAAAGCTTCCTATTAAAATGGTTAAGACTCGGAAAAATTGTTCTACAACTACACTTAAAGCAGAAGGCCCCATCGATTGGAACCCTTGAAAAAATCCCCTTAATAAACTCATTACTGGTACAAGTATTAACGCAAAACTTACAATTTGAATATTAGTAGTGACCGCTGTTATACTATTCCCCGTTTGATCATTTCCATCGATTACAAGTTTAGCTAAATGCGGAGCTAATATATATAGCGTTAAACATGAGATGACTCCCATTATTAACATAAAAAAGATACCGCTCTTTAGCACTCTTTTAACCGTATGATAATCATTCATTTGATCATATTTTGATACCATTTTTGAAACGGCCAGTGGTAGTCCCATCGTCGCAATGCTGAGCATAATCGTATATGGACGATATGCATATGTATATAAAACATACCCACTCGTACCTACCATTGCTGTAAATGGTATAACATATATAAATCCTAACATTTTAGATATCATCGTTGCCATCGTTAAAAATATCGTTCCACGTATAAACGGTGACCCTTTCATCACATTCCTCCGCTACGCTTTATTATTACACATTATGGACAACTCCTTTTCTTTAGAACCGAAACAATAAAAAAAAGCCAATGAAAGATCATTGACTTTAACGCGCTGCTTTTTTCTTTTTGAAATACTTTAAACCGAAGTATAAAGCAACAAAGAGAACAGCTCCTATAATTATGTAATGTGTGTAATCAGATGCATACTCTTTAATGTGTCGCCAATTTCCACCAAGCTTTTCACCTAAGTATATAAATAGTATTGACCATGGAATAATCGCAACTACAGTATACATTGTAAATAGTTTTAATGGCATTTTAGCTAATCCCGCTGGAATAGAGATTGCGTGACGTACGACTGGGATAAAGCGCGCAGAAAAGATTACTCCTGCTCCGTAACGCTTAAACCAACCTTCCGCTATGTCTAAATGGTGTTTATTAATAAGTAGATATTTCCCGTATTTCTCTACAACTGGACGGCCTCCATAGTATCCAAGCCAATATAAAAATATTTGAGCTAACGTACCACCGATTGTTCCAGCAATAACTGCACCGACAAAGCTAATTTTACCATCTGCAACTAAAAAGCCCGCATACGAAAGTACAATTTCACTCGGGATAATTTCAATCATTAAAGCTAGCGCTACTCCAAAGTAACCTAAGCTTGCAAAAAATTGCAATAACTGATCTATTATGCTTGCTAACATTTTATTTTCTATCTCCTTTTTTCTTCACATACCATCCCATTATTACATAAACGTTGCATTCTGCCAATATCTTCATTCCAACAATATGATCGGCATAAGCACTATTAATCTATTAATATTTCTTTCATAGGTTCTTTCATATAAGCAAACATTTCTTTAATTTGCCCTTCTGTATTTCTAGCAACTGATAAATTAGGTAATTCATCCTCACCAAAAAATTCCACATCTTCTGTTTCAATACTCGTCTTCTTTTCACCACCGACAATCTTACAACCTATAAAAATTTTATATACATGTGTTACTGAAGGTGATGGTTGATGTTTTTCTTTATCAAATATAGCGAATAACTTAAAATCATCTACTTCATAACCCGTCTCCTCTAAAACTTCTTTTGCTGCTACTTCTGTCGGCGTATAACCGATATCAGCCCATCCACCTGGCAACGCCCATTTCCCATCACTTTTTTCTTTCACAAATAATAACTTTTCATTTTCAAAAACAACTGCTCTTATATCGACTTTAGGTGTTTGATAGCCTGTCTCACTTGCAAATAACTTCTCTACAACTTCCCAATCTGTCTTTGTATAATGTGACATCATCGAAATGGAAATATCCCGTAATTGTTGGAAACGTTCTATATCATACACATCCTTAGAATACGTTAAACCTGCTTGAGCTATAGATTGTATTTGTTTTACCCAATCAATCCATTTTACCGTCATGTTTCCACATCTCCATCCTTTATTAAGTATATATTACGCCAATTCTACCAATACATCTTTATTATACAAAAAAAGAGATTGATAATGTTTCAATCTCTTTCAAAATTAATCCAATTCATGTAAATGATCTTGTATATACTTTCTTCTTTTATTTATATATTCCTCAATCATATCAGCTTCTTGATCAAATATTTCTAATTTTTCTTTCATATATGGATCTTGTAGTAAATAAGGACGAATCGACTCACACAAACTTTTTACTTTCGGCATCATAAATGAAACGGTAAATTGTTCTTCTAATATTTCTTCCAAAATACCTCGGTATTGCTTTCTAAATACAGGTATATCTAACAATCTTGCACTTAATGTGTTATAACCTTGAATACGAATATACTCATGATTAAGTGGTCTCCCTTGTACATCTCGCCCCCAAGTCGCATCATAATCCCACGGTATCACTTCAAATAAGTTCGTTTCATCGTTATGATATAGTGCATAGTTATGAACAAAACCATCAAAGTTTTGCGTAAAAATGACGCCAGCTAACCACCTTAAATATTTATCTACATGCAAAAACTTTCCAATTTCTTTTTCATAAGCTTCCCTTGACAAAGTATTTGCTTGAAATACAAATTCACTTAATTGTTCTTCACTGTTTTCATTGGAATATTTAAATTCATAACCCGCAAAAAGCTCAGTCTTAACATCTTTATCTCTCTCACTCATTAAAGAGAAATTTGCATCATCATCTATCGCATAATAAATAGAACCACTCGGTAATCCTCTATTTTTCAAAAAGTTTTCATCTACTGATTCTAACTGTAAATATACACCTTGAATTTGACCATTAATTTTTATAAATACATGTTGTGATTTCGGTGAAAGTACACCAATATCATGAAAAAAATCTAAAGACAATTTATTTCGTATGAGAGACGGATCCATAAATTCAGAGTTTAAATGAAACTCTTTCGCACCTTGAAACTTTTTCGGTTTATAAAACATAACATGATAAGACTTTTTCTCAAATTCACGAATATGAGCCCCTCGGTATACGATATCAATATCATACTTCTTTTTTCCATAAGTTAATTTTGCTGGGACTGGACTGTCTGACCAAATTTCTTTTTTCAATTCCACTAGGTTCATTGGATGAATAAAAAAATCATATGAAGGTAGCATATTTTCACATCCCTTCTCAGTTCTCTTCATTCAATGTATGCACTTCGCCTTGTCCATACATCCGCTATCAACCATTTATATAAAATTACACTCTTGTCCTGTTCAGAAATATACCTACATACATATCCTGTTAAGGAAAAAGAATACCTTTTCACCTGAATACATGATAAGGAGGATTTCTATGAAACGTGATATTAGAAAAGCTGTCGAGGAAATCAAAAGTGCTGGGATGGAAGATTTCTTACATCAAGATCCAAGTACGTTTGATTGCGATGATGATTGCACTACTAAAATAGAATGTAGCGACGATTGTAACTGTCCAAGAACAAGATGTACTCGCGTGAAACATTGTACGTTCGTTACAAAATGTACTCATGTAAAAAAATGGACATTTGTTACAAAATGTACTCGTGTTCGCGTTCAAAAATGGACGTTCGTTACGAAAGTAACACGTAGAAAAGAATGTGTGTTAGTTACAAAACGCACTCGCAGAAAGCATTGTACGTTCGTTACAAAATGTGTACGCTTTGAAAAGAAATTTTACTGGACAAAACGATGTTACTGTAAAAAATGCGAATTCTTCCCTAATGGACACGGTGGCTCTTGCGACGATTCGTGTGATGACGGAAAGAAATGGAACGACTGCAAAGGTGGCGGACATAAATTCCCATCTTGCAAAAACAAGAAATTCGATCACTTCTGGTACAAAAAACGCAATTGCTAGTTTTTCATACAAAAAAGGCCGTTTTCACGGCCTTTTTTGTATGCTTACTGAAAATGACTTATATCTGCAAATTGCTTCACTTCACCTTTATCTCCTTCAAATTCTATAATACTTAGACTAGCACTATGCATAAATGGATCATCCCACACATTTTCTATTTCAATACCCGCGAAATGTCCTACAAGTAGCTTTGCCGCTGCCGCATGAGAAACAATTAATATACTTTCTCCTTTATGCTTTTCTAAAAGAATCTGTATCCCCTCAATTACCCTTTTATAAACAGACTCAAAATTTTCTCCTGATGTTGACTGAAAAAGATGTGGCTCATACCAAAATAATTGTATTTCGTCTGGGTATTGCCTTTCTATATCATCGACTGTCTGTCCTTCCCATATACCCATGTTAATTTCATAGAAATGCTCATCCGCGATTATCGGTATATCACGTTCGCCCTTTATTAACTCTGCAGTATGAAGGGTCCTTTCACTCGGACTACTATAGATCGCATCGATAGATAAATCTTTCATTCGACCTCCCAATTGCTTAGCTTGTAACATACCATTTTCGGTTAAAGCAGAATTTTTCCTGCCTTGCATTCGTTTCTCTACATTCCATTCCGTCTCACCGTGCCTCGTTACATATACAGTTGTTTTCATTTGCCATTCCCCCTTACCATGTTGGCCGCAATTCCCACGGTTCTACTCGCCCTACAATCCATTCATCACATTTACTCTCAATTCCTTTTATTACCCCATCCGATATTTCTTCATGAGTAAGCCATCTGCCGTATGTACCGTCTAATATAAAACCTAATATTATTCTATGGTAGCTACACCGCGTACCTCCTATTTTTTGGACGGTCATGCGAGATGCTTTACTACCTAAAACATGAAAAACACTGTATGTTTCAGACGACAAGTCTAATTCTTTACAAATGAGTGATAATGTATCCTTCGCACTTGCATGTATCCATGCGACAACTACTGTTATTGGGCCATTCCGCTCAATTGTGCTTTTTATAGCTAACTTTACATCGTCTTCATTATGATAATCTAACGATAGACATGTGATACTTTCTGGTACAGCACTCTCTCGCTTAACTCTTTCTAATTTCACTTCATCTCGTCCGATAATAGAAACATGAACCCCTTGCTCACAAAGCCACATCGACACCCTCTTTAGCATTCCTGTTCCACCAATTACTAGCGCATGCAACTTCTTCCCCCCTTAGTAAAATGTCATATGAGGTTTATCTTCCTTATAATAATTAATTCGGTCTTGCAATGTCCCTGAATGAAACTCAAACTTATGTCCATCAGGATCAACAAAATATATAGACTCACAATCTCTTACATCCCGTTCTCTTCCTTGTAAAATGTGAACATCATTTTCTTCTAATCGCTGCAGTAGACTTTCAAAGTCTTTCTGTTCAACTGAAAACGCAATATGCGTATAAGATTGATGAATCTCATTTCTCGAAATATTTGCTTCTTCATTAAGTGCTATCCATACCCCGCATACATGAAAATATGCAAGTTTTCTCCCTTTAACTAATAATTCTCCTTCTAACACTTTTTCGTAAAATGTAATAGAGTTTTCTAAATTAGACACTGAAAAACAAAGATGATTAATTCCTTTTAACAAAATTAGCTCCTCCTTAAACAAACGAAAAGATGAGCGAAAATTCACTCATCTTCCATTATACTATTTCTTTGTAATATATGCCCATTTATAGCTGAAGTCCCCGCCAAACGTATGATTTGCAATACCTTTTACATACGGTTTCTCTAAATATGCCGTACTTTGTTGGTACGCAGGAGAAATGGCTGCATCTTCACCAATTAAGATTTTTTCAGCTTCTGCAAGTGCATTCCAACGTGCTTTATCATCTTTTAATAGCTCTCCTTTTGATTTCGCCACTAAATCATCGTACTTCGGATTAGAATAATCCATTTCATTAAATGAACTTCCAGTAACGAACATATCAATATAAGTCATTGGATCTGGATAATCCGGACTCCATGCAGATAATGAGAATTCATATTCAAATTTCTTTTCTAACTCTAGCTTCTGCTTATATGGTTGTTGTTTCAAATTCACCTTAATGCCAGGTAAGTTTTTCTCTAACTCCTCTTTAATAAAATCGCCCACTTTTTTACGGCTACCATTATCATCATTTAAAAATTCTACTGTAATTGTATCTTGGCCAAGTTCTTTCTTTGCTTCTTCCCATAATTTTTTTGCTTTTGCTGCATTATCTTTACTGTCACGGAAATTTTTATTTACAGTACGGAAATCTTTCCCATCTGGTCCTGTCGTAAATTTTTCAGGTACTAAGAAATATGCTGGTAATGATCCGTCATTTAAAATAACATTTGCAATTCCTTTTTTATCATATGCTAGATCAATCGCTTCACGAACTTTTTGATTTTTAAATGTTGCATTTTTCTGGTTAAAACGTAAGAAGTACATACGTGGATCTAACTTCGTTTTAAATTCATCTGGCTTATTCTTTTTATATTTATCAACAAATTCAGAACTTAAAATAACACGGTCTGCTTGATCACTATCATATAAATTTACTCCCGTGCTCGTTTCCTTCACTATATTTACATTAATTTCTTCTAATTTCACTGTATCTTTATCCCAATAATTAGGGTTTTTCTTTAATTGATAACTTCGTTCATGCTTCCATTCACTCATCGTAAATGGACCATTGTATAATAGTTTATCTGCTTCTAATGCATATTTATCCCCTTGTTCTTTCACATATTTTTCATTCAATGGGAAAAATGTCGGGAATGAAGTAAGCTCAAGGAAATATGGTGCTGGTTGTTCTAGTTCTACTACTAACGTTTTATCATCCTTTGCTTTTACTCCTAATTGGTCTAACGGTAATTCTCCCTTATTTACTTTCTGTGCATTTTTCACATCAAATAAAATAAATGCATACTCAGCTGCTGTTGCTTTATCTAGTGCACGTTGCCATGCAAATACAAAATCTTGCGCTCGAACTGGATCACCATTAGACCACTTTGCGTCTCGTAATTCAAATGTATATGTCGTTTTATCTTCACTAATCTTCACATCTTTTGCCATACCGGGAGTTGGTTTATTATCCTTATCTAAACGATATAACCCTTCCATTGCATTGACAAAGGCACGAAATGATACAGAGTCTGTCGATTTTGATGTATCCATTGAAGGAATTTCTGCTGCTTCTAGTAAGTTTAATACTTGCTTATCTGCTGCCCCCTTACTTGCCTCTTTCTTTGTTGTAGATGCCTTCTCCCCATTTCCGCAACCTGCAACTAATACACTAGTTGATAATGCTACTGCAGCAATCGTTGTTACCTTTCTCTTCATTCTTCCTTCCCCCAATCTATATGTATAAATGAAAGCCAGTATAATATATATTATTATACAAAAGATTCAGATTATTTCAAATATTATTTTCATACATTAAAAAAAGAAGCGGATAGAGAGTCTTTCCATCCGCTTCTTTTTCTATTTCTTTTACTTGTAATCCATCGTCTATATCAAATGGATTTTGAACTTTAAATATTTCGTCCATTATCTTCAAAAATTCTTCCTCATTTTTAGATTCGCCGTTAATCGAAATTGAGTACGGCTCAATCTCACCCAATTTATAATCAACAATAAATTGGATATTCACCTTTTTCCTTGGCATATCAGGACTAATCCCTTGGAATTCTACTAATTCTAATCCTTCCGTTCCACGATAATATACCCAAACTGGATTTCTAAAATAACTTTCAAACGATTCACCAATAGAAAAGAATGGATATTCATAAAGCGAGCCTGTACGAACTTTTTGAATAATATCTCGATCAGTTGGGAAGAAGAAATGGCTGAAAAAAATACTAGCAACCGCTAAAATCGTAACGATGGTTGCTCCCATTTTACTCGTTCCACCACTATCACGAATGAGGTACTTCTCAACCGATTCATCTTGAATTTCTCGTGCTTTTATTCGATATATACGCCTTTCTGCAAATTGATAATATAATCCATTCGCAAAAATCGCCATTCCAAATAAAATAAAAACGAGTAATAGAAACGTCAGAGGCACCATATTAATGATTGGTAATGCTACGTTGAAACCCATATAATAAGAAAACGCATCGCACGCTACTAATAACAATACAAATAATGCTGCTGGTAAATAGTACTTACGATACCCAAGCCATCCTACATTGAAAATGGCTGCCCAACCATTCCAGCTCCACCTAGCAATCCGTTTTTCCTCAAGCTCCCATTTTCTTTTGTAATACGGATATTGTCTCCCTACATACACTTCTAATTCCTTGTCTATTAGTGAGCTTCCTTCACCTTGTTCAGTATGCAAAGTCCGCTTACAACTTTCACAATTCAACTGGTTTCCCTCGCAAAGTTGCCCACAATTTATACATCTCAAAACAATCCCTCTTCCCGTCCATACGTTATTTCAATATACCTTCATGTTTTAATAACCACTCTTTCCTCCATAAACCACCTGCATATCCAACAAGCTTCCCGCTCTTTCCTATTACACGATGACACGGAACGATAATTGAAATCGGATTCCGACTATTTGCTCCTCCTATCGCTCGTACAGCTTTCGTATTTCCAACTTTCTCTGCAATATCTAAATATGAAGCACTTACGCCATACGGAATAGTATAGAGCGCATCCCATACATTTTTTTGAAATGCTGTTCCCTCGGCAGACAGCGGGACTGTGAACTCTTTTCTATTCCCCTTAAAATATTCATCTAGCTCATTTATACATTGATCTATCATTTCATTTGTAATTCCTTCTTGTCTCTCATCAACAAATATAACTGACGTAATTCCTTTATCGTTCGCTTTAATTTCAAGCAAACCTAATTCACTTTCATAATAAGCCTGGTACATATGTCAGCCTCCAATTTAATTCATATTCATTATTGTAACACGAATAGACAAAATTTTTCGTATAAGCGTTTTATTAGGGAAACAAAAACGAGAATGATACAATGTAAGAAAATTCAATTTAGGAGGCTATTGGATGAATTCCGAACTTTTTTCACCTTATACAATTAAGGAAGTTACATTAAAAAACCGTATCGTTATGTCACCTATGTGCATGTATTCATCAGAAAACGAAGATGGCCAAGTAACGAATTTCCATCTCGTTCATTACGGAACAAGAGCTGCTGGTCAAGTTGGTTTAGTTATGGTCGAAGCAACAGCCGTGTTACCTGAAGGGAGAATTTCTAATAAAGACCTAGGGATATGGGATGATAGCCTAATTGAAGGCTTACATAAAACGACAACTTTTATACATGATAACGGCGCAAAAGCAGCGATTCAACTTGCTCACGCCGGAAGAAAAGCTGAATTAGAGACGGATGCTCTCGCTCCATCTGCAATTCCGTTTAATGAAACTATGAAAACACCAGTAGAAATGAGTATACAGCAAATAGAAAAGACCGTATTAGCTTTTCAAGAAGCTGCAATACGATCCAAACAAGCCGGATTTGACGTTATTGAAATACACGGTGCTCACGGTTATCTTATTAATGAATTCCTTTCTCCACTTTCTAATAAACGGACTGATGAATATGGAGGTTCACCTGAAAATCGCTATCGTTTCTTACGTGAAATTATTGACTCAATAAATGAAGTTTGGAACGGACCGTTATTTGTTCGTATTTCAGCAAACGATTATCACCCTGACGGTTTAACGGTTCAAGATTACGTTCCATATACAAAATGGATGAAAAAACAAGGAGTAGATTTAATTGATTGTAGTTCTGGAGCTGTTGTTCCGGCACACATTGATGTATATCCTGGGTATCAAGTACAATATGCTAAACATATTAAAGAACATGCTAACATTGCAACTGGGGCTGTTGGTTTGATTACGACTGGAGTACAGGCAGAGCGAATTTTAAATCATAACGAAGCAGATTTAATTTTTATCGGACGTGAGTTACTTCGCAATCCTTACTTTCCACGAATAGCCGCTAATGAACTTGGCTTTGAGTTAGAAGAACCGTATCAATACAAGCGAGCACCGGGGAAAATCCATACGAATAAATAAAACCGAGAAGGGATTCTTCTCGGTTTTATTTATTCTATCGTTGTAATTTCATTAGAGTTATAAATATAAATACCCGTTTCTTCTCGTAATGCAGTGATATACATCCCTTTCGCCACATCTTTCGCTGAAATTGGTTTATACTTTTTGAAAGCCCCCTTAAATATAAAAGGAATGATACGAGATAACTTTTCAGCCATTCGTTCACCGAAACGAAATTCTTGTCGATTTCCTACTAATAAAGATGGCCTAAAAATGTGGATGCCACCTATGACTAACTTTTGTAATTCCTCTTCCATTCTCCCTTTCACTTGTGAATAAAAGAAAAACGATTTAGGATTTGCTCCCATTGAAGACACAACAAGAAAATTTTGCACACCTTGTTTCTCCGCTAGACACGCGGCTCGTAACGTATATTCATAATCTACCTTTTTGAAATTTTCTTTTGTTTTTGCTTTTTTGATTGTTGTTCCTAGACAACTAAATACGTCATCTACAGCAAAAAACTCTTTATATTCCTCTAATACCGAATAATCTATTTGCTTTTGCTGTAACTTCTCATGTTGCCATTGCATTGGTTCTCTTACAAAAATAGTAACCGAATCGTAGTAATCTGATTCAAGTAATAGACGCGTTATCTCTTGTCCAACTAAACCACTTGCACCAAGTACTAACGCTGTTCGCTTATTCATATATGCATATACCTCTTATTTTACTTTTCTCTCCTCCAGTAAAATACAACTTTCAGGAGTTTCCTTCTCTCATTTTACCACAAGTAAAGCACTATGCGTACGCATAGTGCTTTACTCACTCTTTTTCTCATCTTTCTCTCGTATTTTCGTTACTGTTGACGCATCCCCTAAATTACTTATTAATCTTCTTAAAAAAATTAAGACTAAAGCTAATGGTAATACTACCGCTAATATCAATAAAATAGCTTCCATTAAGTAACCCAAACACTCATCCCCCTCTACACCCTCCTTTCATATATATGAACTCAGCGTTGTCACATATGCATGTATTCGCAAAAATAACACATCTATATTTGACAACTTTATAACAAAATCAAATCGGAATGATTATTATTTATTGCAACTTTATAAAAGATGTATTATACTAAGTTCGCAAACTAAAACGTAATTATTCCGTTTTGTATTAAAATGATATTTTTCTTCTAAAATTGGGGAAAATATATCCGTAAAAAAGAAAAGAGGAGAACTTCATGCCTAAAAAATTGACTATATTTTCATTCTTACTTATTTTCACTTTAATTTTCACTGGCTGCTCAAATACAAAAGAAGGTAATGCCAAGAAAGACGGAAAGCTAACTGTTTATACAACTATTTTTCCTCTTGCTGATTTCGCAAAAAAAATTGGTGGCGACTATGTAACGGTTGAAGCAATTTATCCACCTGGTGCAGATTCTCATACATTTGAACCCAGTCAAAAACAAACAGTAAAAGTTGCAAAAGCCGATTTATTCGTTTATAACGGGGCTGAATTAGAACCATTTGCTGAAAAAATGGAAAAATCATTACAAAAAGAAAATGTTAAAATTGTAAATGCATCAAAAGGTATTGAACTGCGTACTTCTACTGAAGAAGAGCATCATGATCACGGAGACGGCCATAAGGAAGAGGAACATCATCACGATAAAGACCCACACATTTGGTTAGACCCTACTCTAGCAATGAAACAGGCAGAAAAAATTAAAAATGCACTTGTAGAATTACAACCTCACCATAAAAAAGAGTTTGAAAAAAACTTCGCAGCACTTCAAACGAAATTTACTGATTTAGATGATCAATTTAAAGCAGCTGTTGCGAATGCAAAAACGAAAGATATTTTAGTTTCTCATGCTGCTTATGGATACTGGGAACAACGCTATGGTCTGAAACAAATTGCTATCGCTGGTATTTCAGCTTCTGATGAACCATCTCAAAAACAGCTTGCTGATATTACAAAAACAGCTAAAGAACATAATCTACAATATATTTTATTTGAAACATTCTCTACCCCAAAAGTAGCATCTGTCATTCAAAAAGAAACAGGTACAAAAATTCTACGCTTAAATCACTTAGCCACTATTTCTGAAGACGATGCGAAAAATAATAAAGATTACTTCACTTTAATGGAAGAAAACGTAAACACATTGAAAGAAGCTACTAACTAATCAATTTTTAATAAGAAGAGGCTGTCTCAAAAGGTCTTTAAATAAGACCTTTTGGAGACAGTTTTTTATTTTAACTTTAATATGGATGAGAAAATGCCCGGTTATAGTAGAAAATCTGTTGATTTTCTACTATAACCGGGCATTTTTCGCTTTGGATTGAGCACTTGTTGTCCATTTCCGTAAATTATGGGCAACACAAATAAAACCCCATTCCAGTCAATTTTTAGAAAGGCCTTGTAAGGAAAAACGTTGGAAGAAGCGATTGTATTTAATATGACCGAATACGGGTTCTACCTCTATTTTTTGTTTTACATATAATTCTTTACCTTCTTTTGTACGTAAATGTTCTCTTACTTCTTTTCGCTGTTTTTAATTTTTGACAGAGACGCTGATAGATTTTGTTTCGTTTCCTTTATATTATATTTACAATATCAATGTTTTATTACTATTACATACTAAATAGGCTAACCTGGATATCCCCTCTTACATATTAACTATTTAGTTGAAAAGGAATGCTATAAAATGAAAAAAGATGATGATGAAATATCAAGCAATATTTTCACTTAATTTCCCCATTTCTATTTCCTATAAGATCCAAAAATAGTGCCATACTAGCTCCAATAAATACTGCAATTAGTCCTATAATAATTAAACCAATAATGTTGAAAGTCAAAAATACACATTAATTCATTTGTATATACTTATTATTTATATTAAGATTTAATTTAATATTTGTTAAATTAAGTAAAATCATTGCATTTTACTTAATTAATGATTTATAATAAAAAACCGATAAAGATAAAATTCAGCGGAGTTCTTTTCTGTTTCACCTCTGTAATTATACAAACTAAAGGAACAGGGACATATTTAGCGAAGTTCTTACCCATTCACCTTCGTAATGATATAAATTAAAAGAATGGTGATTAATTTTTTTATGCCCTACTATAATGAGCACAAAAAACTGCCTCCCAACTGTTAGACATATCTAACGATTGGGAGGCAGTTTTTTCTATAAAGAAATATAAATACTCTTTGTACAAAAAATCAATGACTAAGAAAATCTTTATGAATCAAGAGTAGTTCATTTTAGAGATGTATTTTCAATTTCTTTATATTGAAATCCACCATGTAGCGTCATTCTTGAGTCACTAATGAATTCTATAAATTGAGGGATTATTATAGATAAATATAATATAACGGTAACAGAACGTTACATTGATATTAGAAATAATTATATCCACCACATCGCTATCAATTTAAAAGAAGGAACTATCACAAAAACAAAAAAACAATAAAAAAGCTTATCATTAAGTGCTAAAGGATAAGCTTTTTTATCTATATTTATTAAATTTTATTGGATCTCTTCCACGCTATGACTGTAATAAGATATTGAATACCAAATAGGAAAGCGAACAGTATAATGAATTTTGCTATTGCTTCTAACCATCCACTGAAATCTTCAGGGAAGTAATATTTGTATGTAGTAGCACCTATTGCGACAAAACAAAAAATAAAGGTATTACTCATTTTTTCTTTTAATTTTTCTTTTAATTGCTCTTTATTATTAATATCTGTTTCATAAACTCCAGTTAGAATAGAT
>NZ_JBYTEA010000006.1:265180-392887 GCF_058791995.1 Bacillus sp. EB106-04-02-XG92 | reverse complement strand
GCCCGGTACAATACCGGACTCACTTTTATCAAGCTGCCTAATGAAATAACCGTGTCTAACTTTTAGGGGTCACTTCATTAATCCTTACTCTTTTTTACTTTTATACGATATGATAAACATTCATTTAATGACGCTTGCTCTTTATATTTTCTCTCTTCAAAGTCATACGCCCCTCCTGGGAAAATCCCAACTATACTGAAACGAGCCTCTGCACATAAATTATTAATCTCATCTATAGTATAGCAACGTAAAGATTGTGTCACAATATCATTTGAAGAATCCGTTTCCCACCAATGGTCCAGCATTCTAGCATTTTCACTATCATATTCATATTTTCGCATTGCAGAATATATCGGCATTTCTTGTCCATTTGCTTTTTCCCAATATAAAGGTTGATAAATATCAATAAGTGCACACCCATCATCTTTCAACCAACTATGGATGCGTTTTAATAAAAATAATTGTTCTGCATCCGTTCCTACACCAAATCCATCCAAATAAGTAACGACATCGAACTTTTCTTCAAAATTAATTTTATAAAAATCAGCGCAATGAATAGCAATATCATTAGTAGAATATTCTTTCGCAAACATAACTAACTCTCGTACAAGCTCAACTGTAGTCATCTTTACATTCAAATTAGACATCGCTCTTGCAAATCCACCATTTCCTGCTCCTAGCTCTAACATCGACTGAAATGTATATCCAACTTGTTCTTGTACTTCTTTAGCAACTTCCTGTAACCAATTTTCATTATTTACATCATAGCTTAGTAGTTCAAATTGTTTTTTATAAAATTCTTTTACATTTGATTCGTTCATTACTATTCTCCTCCTGTATATTATTTTTCTACTACAGGTGAGAAACTAAATTTCTGATACCCATGAAAAATCCTCCTTTTGATTTTCCTATATTTTCATTTTATCTAAATAATAAGAATTTTTAAAGTACTAAAATAAAAAAGCAGATAATGGATGTTCCCACTATCTGCTTCTACGGCTGCCTTTATTATCCTTGTTGATGCTTCACCCAATCACCAGAAATGATAACTTTCTTTAGCATCTCTTTATCTTGAGCGACATACACAAATGCACGTATTTCTCTATCACCTAAATAAATCGTTTCGGTGATTCGGTCATATAAATCACTCTCTGCATTACCTGTGTATTCTTCCAGTTCATCTAATTTTTGCAGTACATCATCACTCACTTCATAAACTTCTCCATATACTTTATCCTTATTTGAACAAATCATCGCTGGATACCCTTCGTTTGTATCAAATAATTTGCCATACGTCCATGCCCCGTCTGCGATGCATTTTGCACCTTGCATAAAATGAGCATTCGTTTGCTCTTTTCTTAACGTGCCATACACAAAAACGTGATACATATATTCCTATCCCCTTTATTCCGGTTTAATGGGCAGTAAGACCCCCCACCTCAAAATTCAGCGAAAGCAAAGAAGTTAGGTGGGGGTCGGGCTGCCCATTAAAGTCCGATTGGTGAGGGCTGATAATCAGTGGGGGATGAAGAAAACCCCCACTGATTAAAGTTTCACTTTATATGTCTCTACTTTCTAATTTGTAAATAAGCACGAATCATAAAGTAACTCACTTCATTTGGAAGTTGTTCCTTAATCGATTTCAGACCACCCTCTGCATTTTGAACGGCAGTTTCAATCAGTGATTCATATTGTGCAGGCACAAAACTGTTCCAGTCCACTTCCAGTCCATCTTCAAAACAACGAATTAAATGATTTTCAATTGTTTGCCTTGATAAGCTACGTTCTTTCGCAATTTCATTTAAATCAATGCCTTGTTTATACATTTCATACGTTTCTAGATGAGAATTTGCTGAAGCTTTCCCTGACTTTTTCCGCTCTGTCACCACTTCTGCCTTAACTGTTTCAGCATAGTTTGGATTTTCCTCAATAAAGTGCTGAACTGCTTGTAAGAAGTGAGAACCATACTTCATAAGTTTATGTTCGCCAATTCCTTTTACAGTTAAAAGTTCAGAGTCACTTTGCGGCATTTTCGCGCACATATCTTTCAACGTTTGGTCAGAGAAAATAACGAATGGAGGTACACCTTCTCCTTGCGCAATTTCTTTACGTACTTCGCGAAGTACTTCAAATAAAGGATGATCTTGAACAATTTGTCTCGTCTCTACTCGTTCTTTACGTAAAACATTCTCTTTACCAAGTAACACTTCTTTTCCTTTTTCCGTTACTTTTAATGTCGGATACGTACCATGTTCAACTGCGATTAACTCATCTGAAATTAAAAACTCAATAAATTCACTGACTTCTTTTACGCTACGATTTGATAGTAAACCGTATGTTGGTAAAGTATGAAAATTAAATTCAATCACTTTCTTATTTTTCGAACCAGTTAAAACTTGTGCAATCATTTGTTTTCCAAATCGTTGGTTCGTCCTAATCATGCATGATAGAACCATTTGTGATTCTCTTGTCACATCGATACTTTCGCGGTCGTCCGTACAATTACCGCAGCGGCCACAATCTTCATTCGGCTCTTCTCCAAAGTATTGCAAAATAAATGATTGTAAACATTGTTCTGTATGACAGTAGTCAGTCATATTTTGCAGTTTTTCAAGTTCATTTGAAAAACGAGATTCTCCTGTCGATTGGTCAATTAAAAACCGTTGTACTTGCACATCTTGAGAAGAATATAGCAATATACATGCACTATCTAAACCGTCACGTCCTGCACGTCCTGCTTCTTGGTAATAACTTTCCATGTTTTTTGGCAGTTGATAATGGATAACGTAACGAATATTCGATTTATCAATCCCCATCCCGAATGCAGATGTGGCTACCATTACACTCACTTCATCACGTAAAAAGAGTTCTTGCTGCTCATTTCGATCGTTATCACTCATACCAGCATGATATTTTGAAACAGAAACTCCCGCTTTCATTAAATCCTCATATAATTGATCAACTACTTTTCTAGTAGCCGCATATATAATCCCAGATTCTTTTTGATTTTGACGAATATAATCCGCTAAATATGCATGACGATCTTGTCCTTTAATAACAGAAAATGATAAGTTCTCACGCTCAAAAGTTGTCATAATCGTGTTTTCTTGATTAATTCCAAGCGTATTGCAAATATCATCACGCACTTGTGGTGTTGCCGTAGCAGTTAATGCTAATACGAGTGGCTTCTCTGGAAGATAATCTAATATGCGGTGTATATGTAAATAACTTGGACGGAAATCATGTCCCCACTGCGAAATACAGTGCGCCTCATCAATTGCAATCATCGGGATTTTCATATCGATAAGTTGGTCAACAAACTCCATTGAATCAAGTCGCTCAGGCGCTACATAAAGTAACTTATAATGGCCTTGTTTCGCTAATTGAATTCGTTGATTCGCTTCTGTAATAGAAATAGAACTATTAATATAAGTAGCTGAAATACCATTTTGTACTAATGTATCTACTTGGTCTTTCATAAGTGATATTAATGGCGATATAACTAACGTCGTTCCTTCGAATACTAATGCGGGGATTTGATAACAAATTGACTTACCACCGCCCGTAGGCATAATACAAACCGTATCTTTCCCATCTAATACATTTTTAATTGTTTCATCTTGTCCTCTTCGGAATGACGAATAACCGAAATAAGACGCTAAAAGTTCTTGTGCTTTTGTAAACAAAAAAGAGTCACCTGCTTTTCTTTATCTTTCATCTACTCCTATTATATCATCACTTAAGCGTCTTGAAAGTGATGAATACATGACTAGCAGCTTGCTTTTTCATTATTTTATACTTCTTTATGTTTTAAAGGTTGATAGCCACTAAAAAAATTTCAGGATAAATACACATTTTATTAACCTTCCTTGAATACTACTAATCTTATACATATGAATTTAGGAGGTTACTATATGAAGCACTGTAATATTAGTTCCATTAATCAGAAAGCCGTACCGAATCAACTCCAATTCTCAAATCATGGTGCATGGAAATATGAATCGTATTATAAGTACCAGCCATTATTTTCTTATAGAAAACTTTTTTATTTTCTTTCTCGACTTTTTAAACGTTAATTCGTGTGCCAAATATATCATTCACAAAAATTTTTTCAATATATACCTTATAGACTTAATACAATACAATTGATATCATATGAAATATTCTATTGGATAAACCCTTTAAGTTGACCTGCTTATATAAGCAGGCCTTTTTTGATTATTTTATATTTCAGTACACTTTTTGTTGTGCTTGTAAATCTTTTCTCCATTTTATAATCATACTCCACTCACAACAAATGGTGATAATCACAAAAGTAAACTATGAATGTTCAATATTTAATTATTCAATTCTTTTTTTCTCAATACACAAAACGTTTTTCAATTGTTACTATAAAGGTACTCCAGATGAGTTTTTGCTCATCAACATTATCTAGTTAAAGGGATCTGCCGCGGGAAGCAGATCCCTTTGATGACTGTATTAAAGACCCACTTTCATTTGGACACATTTACCAGGTTTTTTTAAGTGAATTTTATGATAATATTACGTAGTCGAGTCCGACATCTCGGCAATACCCTTTAGAGGCTCTGCAACTTCCCTTGCAGAGCCTCTTTTACTTTGTATTCATTTTATTTATATATAACACAATTGAATTATTTACCTTTTCTATATGAATTTCTGAAATTAATCTAGGACACGTAACTAAAAATAAATTCCCATCATACTTTGATTTATACATGTTCAAAGGAGTGTTACTGTTTATGTATACTTATTGGCAATCGTATTACTCCCCTTATCAAAACCCTTATGTAAACTTCGATACATCTGTACGTAATTACCGAATTAGTAAAAACGAGAACTTTTTAAAAGGTTATATGCGTTCTTTATGGGAACAACATGTCGCTTGGACGAGATTAGCTATTATAAGTATTGTCTTTCATTTACCAGACGTTAACGTAACAGTTGGGCGTCTCCTTCAAAACGCCACACATATGGGACTATCTCTAGAACCATTCTATGGTGAGGATGCTGTGAAAAAATATAGTGCACTCATTAAAGACCACTTAGTCATTGCTGCGGATCTTGTTAAAGCTGCAAAAGCTGGTGATCAAAGTGCAGCTGCTGCTATAGAGAAAAAATGGTACGCTAACGGTGATGAAATTGTGACATTTCTTACTAGCATCAACCCCTATATAGAAAAAGAAGAATTTAGAAAAATGTTTTATGAACATTTAGCATTAACAAAAGCAGAAGCACTTGCCTTCCTAAATAAAGATTTTGAAGCAAGCATAAAACTATACGATAAAATTGAAAAAGAAGCTTTAGAAATGTCCGACATGATAACAAACGCAATCGTAAAACAATTCCCGCAAGTGTTTCAATAATAATAAGCCGATTTGAAAAAACAAATCGGCTTATTAAACTTTCTATCAGTGAAATTTCACCTCGCCTCTTTACATTTAGCGCATATCGATATATTTTATTAATATCCGTTTTTTATAGGAGGAAATTTTTTGATTAACGCCATTGGTCTCGTATTTATACTCACAAATAAACACGAGAAAAAGAAGAAAGTTTATCTAAATGAAAAATTCGCATTAATAGACATTATTGATTCTAAGGAAGTAATTGATGATGAAGGAAACTCACTAGTAGAACTAACATGTAAATACAGTATTTATCTAGATGAAAAATATTATTGTAAATCTCTCGATGATTATACTGGACAAGTATTTCCGTTCTTGAGCGCTAAAATAGGAAAAGGTCTTCTCAGAAACTTAAATTACTATTTCTCTTACGTTGATGCCTATGATAAAAAACCACCCGTTAAAGAAATTAGACCACTTATGAAACAAGTAACGAACAGATAGTGTAAAATACGCAAAAAAGAAAGCATCTAACTTTAGATGCTTTCTTTTTTGAATCTAGAACTCGTTAAGTTCTATCCTTCTTCTAAAAATATGTATCTAGGCATACTTTTAATTAAAAACATTGGAGGATTAAACTGAATGAAATACTCAGAATCGATTGTTAGTAAACGGCTCCGAACATTGAAAATATGTAGTATGTTTATCGTGCTAGTTTTAATCGCATGGCTTGGATATACAAAATTACTTTATGAGAATGGATTTATTCAAGAAAAGAAGAATTCTGTGGAAGTAATGAATACTAGCATTACAGGTGAAGTCGAACAGAATTTTCATGTAAATTTACAAGGTTATCGTAAAACAGACCTTGATACTATAATAGATGCAAGTAAAACCGATCCGAGCGAACTTTCATTACTCGAGCTAATTAATACTTCTTGTTCGCGAGATTGCATAGGTGAACCATTGACATATCTGGATGAAAAAAATGGATATATCTTTTATACGGATTCTACCGGAACTAATGTATCTATACAGATTAAAAAACAAGATACGTGGGAAATTGTAAAAAAATCTGTTCAAGATGAAATTTAATATTATAAAATTAAAGAGTACGTAACGTACTCTTTTTTATTATTAATACCCTTCATGTTTACAATGACATTTTTCACAATCACACTTCGGTTTCTCCTTGCAGCAACACTCGTCACAATCGCATTTCGGTTTCTCTTTGCAACGACATTCGTGACAATTCCTGCATTTACATCCACATCTTCCGAACATTAAATCGTCCCAAAATGAACGCCTGCAATTACAATGATTCCCCATAAACATACCTCCTCCTAAATAGAATTCATCATATTCTATGATGAAAAGTAGAAAGAGGTTTGTTTGCTAGTCTATATTCTAGTTTCATAAGTATAATTATAAATGTTATACTTTTTTATTTGTTGTATCTTATATATTTAAAGGGATTACTCCAAAGAAAAAGGCCCAATATTTAGGCTTTAAATTTATATGTATTTTCTTCTCGCTCACAATATATATCACACAAAAAATTGGCTATAGTTCCTTTCCTTCTCCCACAGCCCCTTTCAATCTCTGCAACATATACCCAATTCCTTTACATCCTGCTAACGGAAACGTTATGATTTCTTCTGGATATAATTGTGTCACTACTTTTTTATGCTTCTTGCCTGCAAGTAAAACAATTTCATCAAACTGAAGCAAGTCTTTTTCAATCATTTGTTGTTTTAATTGTTCCATACTAATAATTTCATCGCTCTTTGAATCAAAGGCAAGATCATAGTTTTCTAGTACAATATCATTTGGTCTTAAAAATCCATGCTTCGCTGATAATATAACCCAATTCTCAAAAAACATAGTTGCATACGCCTGACACGCTTTTCCGAATGGACTAATATATACATCTTTTACCTCCATCGGCCCGTAATCCGGATACTTATCCCAAATTTTCTTTTTCCCGCATGGAATTATGCATAACCTTTTCATTTAAATTTCTTACCTCACTTCTAACTTTTTAAATATAAAAATATAGAATTCTCTTCTTCTTCATACTCAGCTTCTATATCACCAATGCCCACTACGTTCCAACCATTATTCGTTTCTATCGGCTTTTCATTCATTATAATATGAACTAGTGTCATATTTTTAAAATCTTCTTCAAAATATGCTAAAACAGGTTGATTTATCATATATGTTTTATTATGTATACGTACACTTAAAAAGGTTTTATGTAACGCTTTATTTTTGTTTAATTTTACATTCATTGGATTAAACGAATTTAATTGTATATTCCCTACAAGATACAAATGATGTCCTTTTTCCTTATAAAATTGTTTAAATTCCTTGTCTCTTTCCTTTTGAACAAAATGAAGAATTTGCTTCGTTTCTTTGCTTATTGCAAATTCATTATTTAAACTTAAAACATCATTAAAATTTTGTTTTAAAAAAGCATATAACGATTTATCACTATTAAAGAAGTTCGTTTTCCATGCAGGATGGATTTCATCTAATAATAAACATAAAAGCATTCCTGAGCTATAGCAGCTCTTCCTAATGTGATAATTAGCATCATATGTATCTAAAATAAGTCCGCTATATTTTCGTAATGTTTTACTTTCATCATTTTTACATACTTCAATGTGGGCGTTCATTTCAACATACCAAGCAGGCCCCTCTATACTTTCAACCATACACTCATAAGTTATAAACTCTTCTTTTATAAAATGAGCTCTTTGTTCTCTTAATTCAATAAATTGCTTAATATAATTATTTTTCTCAACTTGTGACTTACAGTGCACAGCATTATATAAACAGATTCGCTCTTTATTTCGCAATTCTATATTTTCTTCTGTTATAGGATATTGAAAGCCTAAAGATTCATTTGGAAATCTACTTTCTCTATTCAAATATTGATAGCAATGAAAAAGTTCATGCACCACAACTGCAAGTAAACTTTCATAATCTCTATGCCTTTTCATATTCACGATGGCAGTCGGATAATCTTTTAATAGGATAAATGTATCAGCCTTAAATTGTTCATCTCGCTTTAAAACGGCATACTCACCATCATCTTTTAAAAATAATGGATGATGAAATACATACACATATTCATCATTATATAATGCAAATGCAGTCCTCTTAAAACCAGACCATAGCCCATTTAATAAATCCATATTTATATCTTGCCTTATTCGGTTTAGTATATTGTTCATTATATGTAACACCCCTATATCATTCTACATACACCTATTCTATTCCACTTAAAATAAACCCTTTTATTTACATAAATGTTAGAAAAACATATATCTTTTCTCAAACTATAATGTATTATATAAATGTACATGTGATGATTTTATGAAAAGGAGGTGAACAAATGAAAAATATACTCCCTGCACTAGTACTCTATATTATTGTTTGCATAATCGCTATGATTGCTCCAGCATCTCAAGGTTATAATCATGTTGGCTGGAAGTTGTTTGTTGGGCAAGCGTATGCTATACCTATTTTTCTCATTACAGCTATTATTACATTTTATATAAACAAGAAAAAATCTACAAACAAACAGTTATAAGGATAGCTAATGCTATCCTTATTTTAATTCATGAATCAGATCAAAAATTACACTTGCAGTACTTTCTATCCTTTCTTCCGAAAAATCAAACGTGACACCTGTTTTTTCATATATTACTTGTATAGGTAAATTCCAATCTGCACATGCTCCCTCTTTAAAGAAATCAATCGCTTTTTCTGGATCTTCCCGGTACATTTGAAATAATTGCATTGCCCCTATTTGTGCAATTGTATATTCAATTTTATAAAAAGGAAACTGAATAATATGAAATGATTCTAACCAACTTGAACCAATTTCATCTTCTAATCCGACAATATCGACTGATGAATATTGATACCTTTCACATAGTTCCATATATTTCTTATCACGTTCTTCTGGAGTATGGTTTGGATTTGTATACAGCCAGTGCTGAAATACATCTCCTGCAATTGACGACATTAATAAAGACAAAGCACGATACAATTGTACGCGCTGTGCTTCTTTATATTCATCCTCTCGCTTATAAAAAATAGTAAGCTTATCCATTACTAATAACTCAAGACTGAGGGAATAAAGCTCAGCCACCTCTTCACGAAGATATCTTTCCTGCATACTACTATCATTGTTAAATTGTTTATAAAAATGAAATGCATGTCCCACTTCATGTATGAGCGCGTTAATCGCATAAAATGATGGACTAAAATTAGAATACACAAAAACCTCTTTACTATGAGGCAAGGTAAAACAAGCTGCTCCTGGCGCTTTATTTTCACGTTCTTCTACGTCAACGAATCCTTCTTTCCTTATATGAATAAATTTCTCATGAAAATATAAATCTGTCTTCCGAAACATTTCTTCCACCCCATCCAATAAATCAATGGCATTTTGAAATGGAGCTTTTGGTATATTACATGGAGTAAGATCCCAAGGACGATATCTTTTTACACCTAGATTCTTTTTAGAAAGACTTCCTAATTGCTCCCATATTGGCACAATATACTTTTCTATAGATTCATGAAGCTTATAACACTCTTCAATACTATAATCTCTATTTTTTTGTTTGAAAGCATATTCACTATAATTATTAAATCCTGCATGTAAAGCGATCTCATTTCGTAATTGTACGAGTTCATTCATAATACAATCTATTTCTATTTTCACTTCACTTCTTGCTTCACATAAAGCATACCAAGCTTTTTCACGAATAGCTCTATTAGAGTTATCTAACTTTGCTTTTACGTATGCATACGTCTTTTGCTCGCCTTCCCAATTTATAGTTATGTTTGACATTATTTCTCTATATTTCGTAATTAGCTCTTGCTCTTTTATGGAAAGAGTAACGTTCTTTTCATTAAACATTTTACTCTTCACCACCCTTGCTTTTTTCATAAATCCGTATTTCTGCTCATCTAATACGCCGGATAACGGACACTCTCTAAATTTCTCGTCAAATTTTGCATTGTAACTTTTTAAAAGCGGTTGAATTGTATTTTGATTATACATATGTAAATCACGTATATTTCTATCATTTGTATCTCTATACGTGGCGATTAAACTACTTGTTATCTCCTCTTCTATTTCAGCAGTTACACGCCGTTCATCAAAAAGCCAACTCTCTAATTCTGAAACAGAAGCAATATTTCGCTCTAAAAGTAACTGTAATCTCCTTTCTAAATCATTAAACATACACAATCCTCCTATTTTAAATTTTGATTTTTCTGTTTTCAAGAGATAAAAAAGGACAAGTAGCCAATCCGACTACTTGTCCTTTTTTGTTAAACCATACTCAATACTATTAAGCTTGGAATGCTTCTGTTAATACTGGTACGATTTGTTTTTTACGAGATACAACACCTTTTAAAGTAGCAGTGTTGTTTTCTAAAGATACGTTGTATGCTTTCTCAACAACGTTTGCTGCTTTACCGATCGCAAGACCAACAGAATCGTTAGTTAAGATATCCGTTACAACGAATAAGAATAGGTCTAAACCTTTTTCTTCTACTACTGCAGAGATAACTTTTTCAAGTTCCGCTTGGTGTACAAGAACGTCGTTTGTATCAACAGCGTTTACTTGTGCGATTTCAACTTTCGCATTACCCATTTGGAATTCTTTAGCGTCAAGAGAGATTAATTGCTCCATTGTTTTTCCGCTTAAGTCAGCACCAGCTTTTAACATTTCTAAGCCGTAGTTATCAGCATCTACACCAGCGATTTCCGCTAATTCACGAGCTGCTGCTACGTCTTGTTCTGTGCAAGTTGGAGATTTGAATAGTAAAGAATCTGAAATGATTGCAGATAACATTAAACCTGCAACTTCTTTACGAATTGTAACACCGTTTTCTTTGTACATTTTGTTTAAGATTGTAGCCGTACAACCAACTGGCTCACAACGGTAGTAAATAGGATCGCTTGTTTCAAAGTTAGCAATACGGTGATGGTCAATAACTTCTAACACACGAACAGATTCGATATCGTTAGCACTTTGTTGACGCTCGTTATGATCAACTAAAATAACGTTGTTCACTTCGCTTGCAACTGTCTCAACAAAACGCGGTCCTTCTACTTTAAAATAGTCTAACGCAAATTGAGTTTCACCGCTGATTTCACCTAAACGTACAGGCTCAGCATTCATTCCTAATTCTTTTTTCAATTCTGCATAAGCAATTGCAGAACAAATTGCATCTGTATCTGGGTTTTTATGCCCGAAAACTAGTACTTTTTCCATGTTTTCCACCTCTTCATGAAAAGGATATCTTAAAGAAGCAAATATGACAATATTTAAAGCATAATTTTTTATAAATAATTGCACTTTCTTCTATATTTTTCATCGTTTTTCATAAAAAAAGATCATCTAAAATAAATTAGATGATCAAAATGTATATTTTATCCCACTTTAATGGCCAGTAAGACCCCTACTGGTTAAAGTTTCACTTTATTTAAAATAAGCTAGGAGCTTGCACTACATGGTTTAGCGGAAAATTTGATGCTAAACCGTTATTTACAAGGTTGACATCTATAACTTGATAAAATGCATTCCCAGTATCTGCAATTTCCCACACAGCTAAAATAAGGTGATATCCATTTCTATCAGTAGGCACACTTGCTTCATGTGTTACCGAAGTTCCTGGTCTAGCTCCTCCATCATTTTTTACATAGAATGGTACTAAATCTAAATCAGATCTTGTTAAAGGTTTATTTGGATTCCAATCTTTTTTCGTAATATAGTATTTCCATTCTTTCGTACTATGAGGTGCGGTTAATTTCCACTTAAATGTATTCGCGCCGCCGTTTAACGTAACTTTCTTCCACCTATCAACTGTTTGAACGTCTAAAGCAGGGAAATGGCCAGCTCCTGCAATTTGTCCATCAGAAGGTCCTAATTGCGGGAATCCACCTATTCCTTCTACACTTTGCGGCTCATATTGAATTGGTCCGCAGTTTACATTTACCCCTTGCTTACATAAATAAGAACGGCTCGCTGGTGATTCAACGTATCCATGAGCGGAAGCTTTTTCTGAAAAACCGAAAGTTAACAATCCCGTAAGTAATATGCCACCACTTAATATAACTTTCTTCACCTTCTGTAAACCTTTCGTTTTCATTTCGTCATCCCCTTTCCCATAATAAAGCGAAAATAACTATAGTTGGCTAGTCATCTTCTCTACATCCATTATAAGTCGAAGATCATAACGAAAAGAACCCTCTAAAAACTTTCTCAAATTCATTTAGCACATTAAATAAATTTTATTGATACATTCAAATAACACCGCTAGAGAAATATAGACGGTGTTAAATAAATTACGAAATTGGCAAAGTTAGTCTAGTTATCAAATAGCCCTCTCCCTCTCAGATTTGCGGAAACTGGCTCCTTTCCGATTTCACGTGCCCATATAGATAACTGGCCGATATGATGGATTTCGTGGACGATGACATGACGTATTAACTCTCCGTGTGTACATTCAATGACTCGGCGCCTAATTGGTGCGTCTCTTGAGCTAATCGGCTCTTCATTGAAGTCAGCTTTTGAAAGTTTCCGAGAATCCATTTCATTTGTCCAAGAGGTCACAAATGGCTTCACTTTCCCGTGGTATTGAGCTGAAAGATTTTTCACTTTTTGTAAGCTGGCATACTCTTTAAACAATGGCTCCTCAGGCACTGATTCACCACGCAACCCTAAGATCCACATATATTCCACATCTACAATATGAAATAGGGTATGTAGTATACTGCCAAATCCACCGACCCGTTTCTTTACCAGTTCTTCGGTCGATATGTCTTCGCACCATGTAAACCAATCATCACGAACTTGCCAGTTATATTGAAACAGTTTCAACATCACAGCAACCTCCATCTTTTAGATTAACATTTTATATTCACCAAAAGACTTCAAAATTCCTATTTAAGTAATACCTCTTATACAACTGTTAAAACCTTATACAAATTGGTCCTCAAATTGAACATTCAATATGAAGTTAATGAATGAAAAGAAAACCCCTATTATACAGGGGGGTTTCAATCTTTTTACAAATCAATACTCAGACCTAATAACAGATTTTTCGTTTGAAAATATCCCTCTTTTTAAATAAAAATACTAAATCATTTTATAATAAATAACCGTTGCATCTAAATTACCCTTTGGAGATATTGCGTATTCTGGTATTTTTCCAACTTCTTTATAGTCTAATGATTTATACAATCTATTAGAAGGGTCTCCTTCTCTCGTATCTAGCACTATAAGAGACCTATTTTCTTGCTTTGCTCTTTCCTCTGCTTTTTGCATAAGCGAACGTCCAATGCCGTTACGTCTAAAGTTCGGGTGAGTCATTAACTTGCAAATTTCAGCTCTATGAATCCCATTAGGCTTTGTAACTAAATGTAATTGAATACTCCCTGCCACTTCATTATTTATTTTAGCAACATACAAGATCACTTCTGGTGCTAAAACAGTTTCCCAATACTTCGCTGATTCTTTTTGATCCAGTGGAGGTAAAAAACCAATTGACGCCCCATCATCTACAACCGTTTTCAAAAGTTTAGAAAGCTCTTCCACATCATCTTTTATTTGCTTAATTTCTTCAATTACTATATTTTGCATTACTAATCCCCCTTTTGTTTCATTGTACCAATTTTAAACGAAGGAACAATGAAATACTAAGATGAAATTATTAGAATCTATAATTGGTAAAAGCATATACAAAATTCTTTCTGATGTAGAGAAATCAATTTATAAAGACATAGAATAATTAAAGTGAATACAAATTTAATTTCACATAAAAAAACGTTTTAAACATAAAGTTTAAAACGTTTTTTTCTATTCAATGCTTTTGATTTTTCAGTTCTGTTAAACATTCCTGTACTAAAGTTACCGCTTGACTCATTGCAGCTCCGCCAGCAAATGCTGCTGATACACCACATGCTTCCAAAATTTCTTTATCTGAACACCCTTGATCAAGGCAACCTTTTGTATGATAAACGGTACAATATTCATCTTGCGTTGCTAGACTAATTCCTAATGCGATAAGTTGTTTTTCCCTTTTTGTTAAAGCACCCTCTTGAAAACAAGCTTGCGTGAATGCATTATATGTTTCAGCAATTTCAGGAATTTGGTTTGTAAAACTACCGATCCCTTCTTTATAATGATGTAGAACGTCATTTACTGAACTATATTGTTCGTGTTCCATCTTATTATTACCCCCATTCCAATTATGTGTACCTATTGTAGTATGTGATGAAAAGAAGGCAATATACATCACCAGAAAAGAATGAATATTCAGTTTATTATAATTATAATTTCAGACTATCATCCACTACTGATTGTTCTTTATAGTTTTTCCTTTCAATCTCTTTACTTCTCTCCTCCCAAAAAACTAATCCTTCAATCCCAGCTTTTTTAGGATCAAATACTGGATCTTTCCCTTCTTTTTTCTGTGCTTCATAATCTTTTAACACTTTTAATGCGATTTTACTTAATAGTAGAATCGCGATTAAGTTTAACCAAGCCATACTACCAATTCCTAAATCTCCAAGATTCCATAAAAGCGACGCTGATTCTACGCTACCGATGTAAACCATAATTAAAAATCCAATTTTTAAAACTGGTTTTAACCAGCCATGTTTAAGCTCACGATCTAAATAAGTAAGTGTCGTTTCAGCGATATAGTAGTATGCGAGTAAAGTTGTAAATGCGAAGAAGAAAATTGCGATTGAAATGAATAACGGACCAAACCCAGTCATAACAGTTTCAACTGCTTGTTGAGTATAGATTGGACCAGCATCAACATTCCCTATATTCTTTACAATAGCGCTTTTTCCTTCAGGTATAACATTATACATACCTGTTATTAAAATCATAAGAGCTGTTGCTGTACATACAACAATTGTATCGATATATACAGAAAACGCTTGAACTAACCCTTGTTTTGCAGGATGGGATACTTCAGCAGCAGCGGAGCTATACGTCGCTTCTCCAACGCCAGCTACATTTGAAAATACAGCACGCTTTACGCCCCATGCGATTGCTGCACCGACGATTCCGCCAAACATTTCATTTACACCAAAAGCACTAGAGAATATTAAAGCGAACATACTAGGAATTTCTGTTACATTCGCAATTAATACGATACATGTAACAATTACATAACCAATTGCCATAAATGGAACAAGCATTTGCGAAACGCCAGCAATTCTCTTAACACCGCCAAAAATGATTGCTGCTAATAATACGACTAACAATAAACCAGTTATATATTTACTAATACCGTTAGAGTTTTCAAATCCAACTGCGATACTACTAGATTGAATACCTGGTAATAAAACGCCATATGAAAGTGTTACAACGACTGCTACAATAACTGCAAACCATTTCATTTTCAAGCCTTTTTCAATGAAATATGGTGTACCACCGCGGTATTCATTTCCGACTTTACTTTTATACACTTGAGATAATGTTGATTCAACAAATGCACTTGCTGCCCCTAAAAGAGCCATTATCCACATCCAAAATACAGCCCCAGGTCCGCCAAAAGCGATAGCTGTCGCGACCCCTGCAATATTACCTATTCCAACCCTACCTGATAAAGCTAAACAAAATGCTTGAAAGGATGAAATTCCCGTCTCCGAGCTTTTCCCTTCAAATAATAGTTTAATCATCTCTTTAAAATAACGAATTTGTAGAAAACGAGTTGCAATTGTAAAATACACGCCTGCTCCTAATGCAAAAACAACTAACCCAATACTCCATACTTGCCCTACTAACCACTCTACTAATTGCTCCATCCAAATCCCCCTTATCATTCTTTTGAAAGCTATTTTATATATAAGAAAACGGACAACTATTATGAAATCTTCCAGTTGTCCGCATCTCTTATTATTTCATCACTCTATTTATTAATAGTTAGATTCTCTATTACTTTATATTCACCCAAACACTTTTCACTTCTGTATAGTTATCAAGCGCATATGAACCTAACTCACGACCGATACCAGATTGTTTAAATCCACCAAATGGTGCAGCTGCATTTTCTAAATTATAATCATTAATCCATACTGTTCCTGCTTTTAGTTTATTGGCAACTTGGTGTCCTGTTTTAATATTTTGTGTCCATACGCCTGCAGCGAGTCCGTATGAAGAGCGATTTGCTCTTTCGATTACCTCTTCCGTTGAATCAAATGGAAGTACAACGACAACTGGCCCGAATATTTCTTCCTTAACTATCGTCATATCGTCAGTAACATCTGTGAATACCGTTGGCTGTACAAAATACCCTTTTTCAAATGCATGTTCACCACCAGCAGCAACAGTAGCACCTTCAGCTTTCCCTTGTTCAATGTAATGTAGCACACGCTCTTGTTGCTTTTTAGATACGAGCGGACCCATTTCCGTCTCCTTCTCCATTCCTGCTCCAAGTTTCACGTTATTCGCCATTTTCACTAGTTCATTTACGACTGTTTCGTAATGTTTTCGGTGAACGAACACACGAGAACCGGCACTACAATTTTGGCCATGATTATACATAATACCTTGGAATGCACCGTTAATCGCCTCTTCTAAATCAGCGTCTTCTAAAATGATATTTGGTGATTTACCTCCAAGTTCTAACGTTACATGTTTAATAGTTTCTGCAGATTGACGCATAATATATTTCCCTGTAACAGTTGAACCTGTGAAGGCTACCTTATCAATATCATGATGGTTTACGATAGCGGCTCCTGCTACAGGACCAAAACCTGGAACAAAGTTTACGACACCATCTGGAAAACCTGCTTCTTTAAAAAGTTTCGCTGTATATAATAACGATAAAGGCGTTTGTTCTGCTGGTTTTAATACGATTGTACAACCTGTTGCGAGTGCAGCTCCCATTTTCCAAGAAGACATGACGAGCGGAAAATTCCAAGGAATAATTTGACCTACAACACCAACAGGTTCATGGCGTGTGTAATTTAAGTAATCTTTTGAAATCGGAATTGTTTGCCCGATAATTTTCGTAGCCCATCCCGCATAATAGCGATAATTTTCTACAGTCGCTGCAATATCATCATCCAGTGCTACTTGATATGGTTTCCCGTTATCTAAAGCTTCTAACTGCGCCAATTCTTCCCCATGCTCTTCAATTAAGTCTGCTAATTTATAAATAAGGTGCGCTCTTTCAGCAGTAGTCATGTCTGCCCAAGGTCCTGATTCAAATGCAGATCTTGCTGCTTTAACTGCGGCATCAATATCTTCTTCTTGCGCTTCGCATACGACAGCTAGAACATCTTCTGTTGCTGGATTATATGTCTCAAATGTCTTCCCGCTAATGGAAGGAACAAATTCACCTTTAATAAACATTTTAATTTCTTCATTTAAAAACGCTTTTACTCTTGGTCTTAGTTCAATGTTTGTCGTTAACATATAGACCCTCCTCCTTATTTAAACAGCCGCATGAGCTGCAATTTTTGAAATAATCGTTTGAAGTTTTTGATCTTCTTCTTCAGTTAATCCAAGTCTTGGATAACGAGAAGGTCCCCCGGCTTGCCCGTGTAATTCCATTGAACGTTTAACGATTTGTACATATTTTCCTGATCCTTCAAGAAACTCACAAAGTGGTAAAATAGCATCGTTAATTTCCCAAGCTTTTTCTAATTCACCATTTTGGAAATGCTCATACATTTTCGTAACAAGTCCCGGGACGATATTTCCGGCTACCGAAACCCATCCTGTCGCACCGACTAAATAAGATTCCATAACTAAATCTTCAGATCCACAGAATACTTGAAAAGCACCTTCGCCTTGTCTTACTAGATCTCTAGCTTTTCGAATATCCCCGCTAGATTCTTTAATATGTGTAACATTCTCACATTCTTTTCCAATGCGTAACATGAGCTCCGTACTCATATCAACACCAGATGTAAACGGGTTATTGTATAACATAATTGGTATATTTACAGCGTTTGAGATTTCTTTAAAATGAATATAAATTTCCTCTTCTTTCGGTTTACAATAGTACGAGTTAATAATTAATGCACAGTCCGCTCCATGTGTTTCCGCATGTTTCGTATATTCAATCGTTTCTTTCGTCGTTTCTGCTGCAGTTCCTACAACAACTGGAATACGTCCATCAACTTCTTTTAAAACTGTTTCTACCATTTTAAATCGTTCTTCTTTTGATAAACTAACAAATTCCCCTGTACTTCCATTAATAATAATGCCAGCTACTTTTTGCTCAATAAAATAGTTTACGTTTTGTTTTACACCGTCCCAATTAATTTCTTGCAACTCATCCATCGGTGTGATTAATACTGGAAATGCCCCTTTAATTTTTTTCATATTTATCTCTCCCTTTACCATTTTATTTTAATAAAAATCCTGTCGGAAACGGATCTGTAGGGTCTAATAGAAATGTCTGCATCCCTGTAATAAACCCTCTACTTTCAAAACGGAAAATGTAACCCGTTTCTTCCTTCTTCACTTTTTCAACAGTTATAAAGCTATTAAATATACTTTCATTTATAAAAGGTTTATCCGCCATATAATCATTTTTAAATAATGTATGAACAAAAGACACAATAGTAGAGACAAACCCTGGCGAACGTACGATGAAGTTATCTTCATGAAATGTAATCGACTTTATATGGTTCTTTTCTTTCTGCGAAGAATCTACTAAAATAAGTCTTTTAATAAGTGATTGTTTTTGTATAGCTTGTAGTGTAGCTTCTCCCCATTTTTTTAATTCAGAAATATTTTCAATACGAATTTCTGGCGAATACGCACCTTTTTCTACAACTGCATATACTTTATCTGCCTGGATGAGAGAGTAACTTAAATTACCTACTTGTAAATTTTTCTCAATCATATAACATAGTTTGCTTTCAAACGAAACAGACACAACTTCATCATTCTCTACATGCGCAAGGACTGAGAATATGCCAGATAACGTTTCGATTTTGTATTGATTCGTCTCTCTTTTTTTTAAATACCCGCTTTCTAGTAACATCGTTATGACTGCGACAATACCTCCATAATGAAGAGGAATGGATCCTTCATGATTAAAAAATAATACAGCTGCATCGACTTCCGAATGAATAGAAGGAACGACGATACATCCATTTATACCGATAAAACCACGTGGTTCATTTAATAAAAGCTGCATTTCATCTGCTAATTCATTTGAGAATTGTTCGTTTAATTGTTCTAAATTGTAGTAGTACTTACATGGTACATCTTTCATTACACGAAATGCCTCGCCATTTACGTGTACGTCTACTGCTGTATACATTTTTTGAATGTTCATTTTACATCCTCCGTTTCATGTTCCATCGGCGGAATTAGCAAAAAGCCTTCTTTCAGCGGATCCTTTTCATTGTAAAAAAATCTATGCATACCCATAAGCCAGGCTGAACCTGTAATTTTCGTTACGACAGCTTCAATATTTTCAACATTTGTCGTATTGATGACGCTTCCTTTAAATAGAGAGCCAACGATACTTTCGTGAATAAACTCTTCATTCATTTCGATTTTTTGATTTGCGTATAATACAGCTAACTTTGCTGATGTTCCTGTACCACATGGAGAACGATCAATTCCTCCTGGCGGAACGACAACTGTATTTTTTACATGAGCGCTTTCATGAGTAGGATCTGTATAAAATTCAACATGAGTTAATCCTCTAATAAACGAATACTGCGGATGAATGATTTCAAATTTCTCATTTATGATATTTCTAATATGAATTGCCTTATCAATAATTGTAGATGCATTTTCCGGTACTAACTCTAACCCTACTGATTTCGCATCGATAATGGCATAGAAATTTCCTCCATACGCAATATCAGCCTCTACAGTTCCAATGCCTTCGACGTCTACCGTAATGTTTTTCAATAAAAAAGCTGGTATGTTACAAAAGGAGACTTCTTTCGCTTTTCCATCTCGAACAAAGATATCCACTTCAACTAGGCCGGCTGGCGTATCTAACTTTAACGAAGTAATTGGCTCAACTACCGGAATTAAACCTGATTCAATTAAAGCTGTACATACACCAATTGTATCGTGACCACACATTGGTAAATATCCGCCTGTCTCTATGTATATAACACCAATATCGGCATCAGGGTGACATGGATCTGTTAATAGTGCTCCGGACATTACATCGTGACCACGCGGTTCATTCATTAACAATTTGCGAATCCAGTCATACTCCTTTTTCATATGTAACATCTTCTCTGCCATCGTCTCTCCAATTAACTTTGGCAGTCCGCTAATCAATGTTCTCGTTGGATTCCCGCCCGTATGTGTATCAATTGTCGTAAAGACTCTTTGTGACCTCATCCGTTTAACACCCTTTCTGTAAAACGACTCAAACGAAGTGGCTCAAAAGGAATGATTGTTTCTTTTTCATTTAATAACTCTTCAATCACTTTCCCAGTAACTGCGGCAAGACTAATGCCGTCCCCTTCATGCCCTGCTGCTATAAAGTAATTCGGGATATGTTCCACACGTGAAATGATTGGCAAATGATCTTCCGTCCACGGACGTAATCCAGCGTATGAACGAATCACCATCATATCCGCCATTTTCGGATAAAAACGAATTGCTCTGTTCGCAATACATTTAATAACCTCGTTATTTATCCCCGTATGAAATCCTACAAACTCTCTACTACTACCAATTAAAAAATTTTGGCTTTCTGTCGGCTCAAATACAAGAGCTACCCCATATTTTTCAGTTAAAGCATCCACTTTTCGTTTTCCGCCAAATTTAGAAATTAAATAACCAAATTCCATTACTTTACGGCAACCAACGTGTTGTTGCCTTGAAGCTACAATAATATGCCCTTTTCTCGGTTCAATTGGTATATTTACATCAAGCATTTGTCCGATTTTTGGAGCCCACACACCAGCTGCGTTTACTACTTGCTTCGCAGTAAACGTCCCATTTGTCGTTTCTACAATAAAGGAACCGTCTATATCTCTTTTCATTTCTTTTACTTCCGTATGATTAAATGCTTTCGTACCAAATTTCTTCGATTCTGCGAGAAGTGAAAAAGCGAGAAGATATGGATTTACTGTCGAATCCGTTGCACATTCTAACCCGCCTAATAAATCGTCCGCGAAAAATGGTGATTCTGCTCTTATATCTTGTCTATCAAGCATTCGAAACGGTAATCCAGCTTCTTTTTGACGATTTACCCATTGCTGCGCTGCTTCCATCTCTTCATCCGACTCACATACGAGAATACTTCCTGGCGCCCTATATTCAAATGAGTGCTCTAACTCTTCACTTAAATCAGTTACTAATTTTTGACTTACTAATGACATTTGACTATCAAACCCTGGGTCTTTATCAATAGCCAAAATATTTCCATCACACCGTGAAGACGTCCCACTGACAAATTCTCCTTTTTCAATAATTGTTACGTCTCTTCCATATTTTGATGTGTAATAAGCGATAGAACATCCTATAATACCACCGCCTATTATTAAAACGTCACAGTGCCTCACGTAGCACCCCTCCCTTCTTTTTAATCCTCACTTTCTTTTATGCAATTGACGTGCCAACTCTACATATATACACTTTTTATAAATAATATTTTTATTTGTAAAAATATTTTAAATTTATCACAAATAGGTGTATTATTTTTTTATCACTGTCAAAATTTTTATACATAAC
Organism: Bacillus sp. EB106-04-02-XG92; assembly: GCF_058791995.1. Taxonomy (NCBI): domain Bacteria; kingdom Bacillati; phylum Bacillota; class Bacilli; order Caryophanales; family Bacillaceae; genus Bacillus; species Bacillus sp. EB106-04-02-XG92. The sequence goes on along the minus strand of NZ_JBYTEA010000006.1, from coordinate 370,800 downwards.
AGGAGGACAATATGGCATTCTCATTTCCCACAATAAAAGAATTTCTAAAAACTTTATCCGTTGAACATACAAACAGCATGCAATATATTGAGCGCGTTAACGAAAACTATTATTTCCGCCCTTCTACTACAGACAAATACAACTGTGCAATTATTTATGAAGATGATTCATTTACCGCTTTAATTGACGCGTTTTCTCATGAAATGGTCGTTATCGTAATAAACGGCAATAAAGAACCTATATGCTGTATAACGGCTCAGCAAATCATTCCGTTTCTAGTTAAGTCTTACAATGAACTACAATCTTTCTATAACACCGTAATGCAAACAACTGATTCTTCCGTTACAGTCATCGATGATAAAGAATGTGTTCGTACTTGGACAGATGGCGCTGAAAAAATTTTTACAGTCAATCATAATGAAATTATTGGACAACCTATCACTCGCTTTTTTGACTATAAAGATTTGGAGATCCTACAATCATTACATGACGGAAAAAGCATAATCGCTCAGTTCCATCAGCCTCGACCAGATTTGTTTGTATTAATTAATTCAAATCCAGTGTATTGTAACGATGAAATTATTGGAGCTGTCGTTTCAGAAACTGATGTTACAAATCAAGTCGCTTTAAATGAAAAACTATTTAATATGTCACATGAAATGCACCGATTAGAACAAGAGGTCGCAAAATATAAAGATGAATCAGACCCTTTCCTTGCGATGAATGGAAAGAGCCCTGTCATACAAAGAACGATACAATTAGCTAGAAAGGTTTGCTCGGTGAAATCAACTGTTTTAATACTCGGAGAAAGTGGTGTTGGAAAAGAAGTATTCGCGAAAGCAATCCATGAAGCAAGCGAAGCAGCTAAGGCACCTTTCATCTCAATTAACTGCGGCGCCATTCCAGAAGCTTTATTTGAAAGTGAATTATTCGGGTATGAACGTGGGGCGTTTTCTGGGGCAAATAGTAAAGGTAAGAAAGGTAAAATAGAGCTCGCGCAAGGCGGTACATTATTCCTTGATGAAATAGGAGAAATGCCGCTCGATATGCAAGTAAAGCTTTTGCGTGTACTACAAGAACGAAAATATTACCGTGTTGGTGGAGAAAAAGAGATTCATATTAATTTCCGCATTATCGCTGCTACAAATCGTGATTTACAAGAGGAAATGAGAAAAGGCACGTTCCGAGAAGATTTATACTATCGCTTAAATGTAGTTAGCTTGCATATTCCACCGCTGCGCGAAAGACGCGAAGATATTATAGAATTAACCTATTCTTTCTTAAACGATTTTTCAATCAACTATAGCAGACCAATTCGTGACTTACCTTCCAGCATTATGCATGAACTGCTTCATTACAATTGGCCAGGTAATATTCGCGAACTTCGTAACGTTGTTGAAAGACTTGTCGTATTTGCGACTGACGGTATTATAAAACAAGAATATTTACCATTTCATACAACTGAAACGTTAGAAAATCCTACAGCTCATTCCCTATTACTCAGCAACAATCATACAATCCTTTCTTTACAAGAAGAAATGGATGAACATGAGAAGAAAGTCATTGAGAGGGCTTTACGCATATTAAATGGGAATAAATTAGAGTGCGCGAAACAACTCGGTGTTACGAGAGCTACTTTATATAACCGTTTAAAAAAGCTTGGATTACAATAACCGTTCCCCTCCTCTATATTGGCATAGTTTTTGCATAATAATTTGTGCAAACCGAACTAGAGGAGGAATTCATATGACGAATAAAGATCACTTAATTGTTTGTCGATGTGAAGAAGTTACATACGGTCAACTTCAATCGACAATTGCTGAATATAAATGCTCGGCAAGAGAATTAAAACTAAGAACACGTGCTGGCATGGGATTTTGCGGTGGCCGCACATGTAGAATGATGATAGATCGAATGATTGAAAGTGCAAATCCTGACGTAACTACTAATGAAATTCCATTAAAATATCAACCACCAGTGCGTGCAGTTACCTTTGGAGCGGTAGGTGAAAATCAATGAATAGAATTACCCATCATCCTGTTTTAGGGAGTTTAAATAATAGTAAGCGCATCACTTTCAAATTTAACGGGCAACAATATGAAGCATATGAACATGAAACGATTGCGGCCGCTTTACTCGCAAATGGAATAAGAACTTTAAGAGTGCATGAAGATAGCGGGACGCCGCGAGGTATTTACTGTAATATTGGACATTGTTCTGAGTGCCGCGTCACAGTAAATAATCAAACGAACGTACGAGCATGCTTAACTGTTGTAGAAAAAGATATGATTGTTGACAGCGGCAAACAGCATCCAAATATCCTGAGAGAGATGGTGAAAAAACGATGAATGATGTCATTATTATCGGTGCTGGACCAGCAGGTTTATCAGCCTCCATCTCTTGTGCTCGTTTTGGACTAAATGTACTTGTTATTGATGAATTTATGAAGCCTGGCGGAAGGTTGCTCGGTCAATTACATCAAGAACCTACTGGAGAATGGTGGAACGGCATAGAAGAATCAACACGCCTTCACGAAGAAGCAAAATCACTTTCAGTTGATATTCGCTGTGGTATTTCTGTCTATAATTTAGATAAAGATGAAAGCACTTGGTTCGTACATACGAATATCGGTACGTTAGAAGCACCTTTCGTTTTACTTGCTACCGGAGCTGCCGAGTACTCCATTCCCCTTCCTGGTTGGACAATTCCAGGAGTTATGTCAATCGGGGCAGCACAAGTAATGACAAATGTACATCGCGTTCAAGTTGGGAAAAAAGGAATAATTATTGGTGCTAACATTTTGTCATTCGCTATTTTAAATGAATTACAATTAGCAGGAATTAAAGTGAAACATATCGTACTTCCTGAAAAAAGTGAATTAAGTCAAAAGGCTGGTGAACCAGAAGAAGTATTAAATTCTCTCTTACATGCCGCCCACCTTGCCCCATCACCGTTATTACGTATAGGTAGTCGATTGATGAAATATAATTGGGTGAAACAAGTTGGATTAAACTTCTATCCAAATAAAGGTATGAAAATAAACGGCACACCTCTTCACCTTCGAAAAGCAGCTCTAGAAATTGTCGGAACAGATCAAGTTGAAGGTGTACGCATTGCCAATATTGATACGAAAGGAAACATCATAACTGGATCGGAACAAATATATGAGGCAGACTTCGTTTGTATTGCCGGTGGCTTATACCCTCTTGCTGAGCTAGCTGCTGTAGCTGGCTGCCCTTTCCGTTACATTCCGGAATTGGGTGGACATGTTCCACTGCATTCCGAAACAATGGAAACCCCTCTTCCCGGTTTATTTGTAGCCGGCAATATAACTGGTATTGAAAGCGGGAAAATCGCAATGGCACAAGGGACTGTTGCTGGATATTCTATCGTAAAACAGGCAAATAAAAAAGCCCATTCGGTTGAACTAGACTTACAACAAGCGATCCAACATGTACATACCGTACGTCATCAAGCTGCCATACAATTTAACCCGATGATTAATGTCGGTAGACGGAAAATGAATGAAATTTGGCGTGATTATTCCCTTACATATGCACATACTAAAAAGAGCTGCTGAGATTTCTCTCAACAGCTCTTTTTCCTACTCATCTGAGTTATTAAATTTCGCTAATGCGTAAATGCCTTCTTCATCATCTAATTCAAGTTGTAATCTTGCTGCAAATGAATTGACATTATATTCTCTGTCAAGTAATAAGCGCAATGCTTCGATTAAGTTCGCTTGAATTAAAATTTGCTGGCGACCATTTACCTCTACTTCAGCAGAGAAACCATAGTCATCGTCGTACATGAGTTCAACTAAAACTTCTTCTGGACCAACTTGTCTTTTTTCAGCGATATATACACAAAGCGCATTAATCAGTTCTTGTTCAGAAATTTTTATTGTTTCCATGCTACTTCATCTTCCTTTTTCTTACGTTGATCTTTGAAGTATTTAAATGCACGAACTGCTAACATTACGATACCAGCCATTACTAACATATTTACCATAAACGCTAATACAGAACCAAGAGCTCCCATATTTGCAAATAAGCTACCCAATAGTAAACCACCAAGACCACCTAGTAATAAACCTTTCATAAAGCTTCCTTTATTACTTTTTGGTGCTGTGTTTGTTGCTTTTGTTTTTGAATCCGTTGTCGTTTTTTGTGAATTCACGTTATTATCTTTTTTGTTCAAATCAACTTTTGACTTTTGACCAGAAGTTGGTGTGTATGATTTTTTACCAGATTTGTAACCCTTCGCTGCTGCGTGGTCTACAAACATAAAGCTACTAGCTCCAAAGATAACCATGAATGCTGTCATGACTGCTACAAGTTTTTTCAACATATTATATCCATTCTCCTTTTATATAGATATATGTGAAATCTACCTTTCTAGTAAATTCAGAATGATAGATTTGTTTTTAAAAACATTTTAAAGGTTCTTATGAACTTATTATATGAACTTTTGTCGAAATATGCAAGTATTATTTACTTCCGACAGTTTGGTGACAAAGGAAAAATTAAGCAAAACAGAATTGACTTTAAATGAAACAAAACATATTATAGGTTCATAAGAACTTTTTATTATTTTTGGAGGTGAAAAGATGGAAACATTTCATCTCACACGAAACGAAATGGCTACCCTTCTTCTATCATTAAGAGGATGGAATACGAAAAAGCCTCTCGGTATTTTACAAGAAGCTTGGGCAAAGACACATAAAAAAGATATTGAAAGCGGACAAAGTGTAACTGCTTTTATTACTACCGCACTTTCACCTATTTTTGAAAAACTAATTAAGATTGAAGATACGGACGTTGGTTTTTCATTAAATGAAATAGTTGCGCTTGGAAATCAAATTGAAAATACAAGTTTCTCCGTAACGGCCATGCAAAACTGGGTGAAACGAGATATAAAAGAAATGATTGGCTCTCCTCAAAAAGGAAAAAAATATTCCATTGAACAAGCAGCCTTACTATTCATTGTCGAAGATTTAAAAACAGCACTTGATTTTGAATCCATTCGTAAGCTATTACGCCTTATCGTAAATGACCCAGCCGATCGAAGTGATGACTTAATCAATCCTGTTCATTTATATGGAGCATACTCTTCTTTATTTGAAGAACTCAATCAAGGGAATTGCTTACAACTAAATGCAACAGATACAATCCATACAATTGAAAACATCGTAAAAGAAAAAGCTGATAAAATCGCAAGCAAGTTCGATCAAGTTAACAACGAACAACGCGAAGCAATTCGTAACGCCATTATTATCGCCACACTTTCTGTACATACCGCTTATGTACAAATGTTAGCGAAACGTTACGTAACAGCAACGTTATTTTTACAGAACTTAGATGTAAAGCCGTAAAAAATAGGAGCAGAAATGCTTCTATTTTTTTATGAAAAATTCTTAATCATCTTGTCATTATCTCTTCATGAAAACTGAACTTATATATTTTACTATAATACTTATGTGAGACATAAAAGAATTGAAATAGCAATCCCCTATACAAATAAGGTATAATCTACACATAGTGAATCTTTTATGTTATTAAGTATTAGGTTCACCTATTCAAAAATACATAAACTAGAAGGTGCAACAATGGTAAGTAGTTTTATTCACTCAGTATTAACGTTTTTTGAAGGATTAGGTTATTGGGGCATTATGCTTGGACTTATGATTGAGATTATCCCAAGTGAGATTGTCCTTGCTTATGCGGGATTCCTAGTATTCAATGGTAGTATCTCATTTGTAGGTGCAGTTGTATTCGGTACAATTGGCGGCGTTATTGCTCAAATCTTTATTTATTGGCTTGGACGATACGGTGGACGACCTATATTAGAACGATATGGAAAATATATTTTCATTCATAAAAAACATATAGATGCAGCTGAAGATTGGTTTAACCGTTACGGAACTGGTGTAATTTTCACTGCACGCTTTATTCCAGTAGTACGTCATGCGATTTCAATTCCTGCTGGTATTACAAAAATGCCATTATTACGTTTCACTACATTAACAGCACTTGCAATCATTCCTTGGTCTATCATTTTCATTTATTTAGGTGAAAAACTAGGTCAAAATTGGGAGAATATAAACGATATTGCGGGACCGTATGTGAAGTCTTTCGCAATTGGCGGCTTCATACTTATCCTACTATACTTCATCCTTAAAAAATGGACAAAAAAACGTAAAAATCTTGCTTAAGATAATATAAAAACCGCTATACATTCATTACGAATGTTAGCGGTTTTTATATTAGACTTGATTATGTATTAAAAATCGGATTATTTCTTCCTTATGCTTTAAGTCATGCTGAATGAGTGATGAAAAATAATGATTTAGCCTTACTTTTTTAGTACCAATTTGAAAGTCATCATTAAAATTATAGACAGGAATTCGCTCAATTTCATCTACTAATTGTTTACGAGTATAGCTAAACTGGTTAATAAGTTCTTCTCTTGAAATACCTGACCTCGCATATATAATTGCACTCTTATTCATTTCCTCTACATCTGTTGGAATATAAGGTATTGATTTGGCACTTAGAAAATAAGGAATTCGATACTTTATTACAAAATCATCCCAAATAATAAAATGTGAAATCACATCTGCAATTCCCCACGAACCATTTTTAAATGATTGAAACCATATATCATCATGTACTTCCTTCAATGTTTGACACCATTCTATTATATTTAACTTTTCTTCTAAAATATTTTCTTTCTTCATTATTCATTCCTTTCTCGCACTTGTAATTCATTCATATTAATATCTTCTAGAAATTGAATAAACAGCCTCCATATTTATGTGGATAAGCAACAATTCACTCGTCCATTTCGTATATTATCTCAAAAAGGAGTGATTCCCCTTATGCATTGGCAACAAAAAATACAATACTTAATCGGACGCCCTATCGGTATTTCCTTCCTAAATGGGCAAGGAACTTCTGGTGTATTATGTTCAGCACATGATGGTCAATTATATGTGTATGAATACCTTTACCAAGCTCAGTTCGCAATGAAGCATTATGATTTCAGACAAATTCAAGATATACATGCCTTTCCGAATTGCCCACATCAAAATCCTCTATACTAAAAAAAGGAACAGCTTATAGCCGTTCCTTTTTCTCCACACTTATTTCTCAGTATAAAAGTTCTGCACTGCTTCATCAAAATAAATCCAGCCTTTCCAACCTAAATGAATTGTATCTTTTAAGAAATACTTATCATATTCATGGCCAGAGAAATCAACTACTGGGTATCCTGCTTTCTCAACTTGTTCCCGAACTTTTTTATAATACACTTCACGGCGTTCTTTAGGGAAACCAGCGTAATCATACCACGGTCCGTTTACAGGTACAGAAATGAATAGTGGCTTAACATTTTTCTCTTTAAAAATATTTAAAACAATTTGTAAGTCATCATATTCAGGTGATTCTTCATACGATTCATTTGCTCTAAAGTTTTTTAAACCTTTTAATTTTTTCTTTAAATTATGTTTATAGTAATACGGATTTTCAATTCCGAATGTGTTTGTAGTAGATTCCACTTTTCCTTCTTCTTCTGCATGTTTACGTGCATCTACCCAAGAAATTGAACGTAATCCCATATTTGTTTTTTCTTTCATCGGTTCAATCTTAAATAAGGAGTTAAATAAATCTCTATGATCTAAAATATTACGATGCAAATAAGCAAGTGGTTTAACTAAACCTGCTTTTACGTTATGTTTCGTATCATTATATACAATACCTTCTAATGAATTTTTTAAAATATCATCTTCTTGAACAACTTTATAATCTAATAGTCGTTTCGCAATTTGCTTCTTCATTTCAACATTTATTTTATCATTAAAAATAAAATGATATGCTTGTTGCTTAGAGAAATTGTTCGTAAAATCCCCTTGTGATACCCCAGTCTTTGTAAACCATTGTGGTGATAAAACAAAGACTACCTTTTTACCTTCTAATCCATCCATAGTAGACGTCATATTTAATATATGAGCTAAACTTTGCGTACCGCCAATCCCCATTAAATATGGCGTAAAACCTGCCGGATTTACTTTAAAGTAATTAGATGGGTGATATGCATCCATTCGCAAAAATTCAGATGAACCATACATCGGTAAATACTGTGAATTCTCTAACATTTTTTGCTGTAAGAAAACGCTTTGTAGTTTTTCTTTTTGTAAGGAAGTTGCTGCATCTTCTACCTTCTTATCACTAATAAGTGATACTAAACTTTTCGATGGGATTAATATGATAATGAAAAAAAGCACACACGCTAAAATTATCGGACCAAAAGCATGCTTCATTTTCATCGTCTCTTCCTCTTTCTATTGCTATTAAATTGTAACCCTTGTTTTTGACACGCCATCATTTCTCTCCTTTTTCTCTATACATGTTCCATTCTATTTATCTATTATATACATGTATGTATTTCTTTCCTTGTTCTATTAAGTCCTATACAAATAGCACAAGAAAATGTTTCCATAGAAACACGTTAATTATACAAGATTCTACATAAATTTCACACTGAAATTTATGTGATAATTTTATTTTTCAAAGATAAAAAAACATAAAAAAGTCTTTAAATTAATCTTAAGAAATAAAATTACATAATTATATGATTTTACATACGCATAACCCCGTTTTAAAACTAGAACGGGGTTAAAAATAAGAAAGTTTTATTATTCAATGTAACTAGAGGTTCAACAGTTAAATTAAGAAAGTCCAATAATATTTCATTTCATAAAATCAATGTTTATTGTCCTCATTTCATTCCATAAGCATCATTCTTGTTACTTAACAGAAGGTATAAAAAAACAGACTATCACACATGTGAAGTCTGTTTCTCCATAATTTTATTTTTGTACATCAGCCCATTTTAAACTTGTTGCCGGACCGAATTGATGTACATATAAATCTTTCACATATGGCTTTTGTAAGTATGATAACCCGCGCTGGAATACTGGTGCAATTACTGCGTCATCAAGTAACATTTTCTCAGCATCTTGCATCGCTTTCCAACGAGCTTTTTCATCATTACCTAATTCTGTTTTAATCTTCTTAATTAACGCATCATATTCAGGGTTTGCATATTCTGTGTTGTTCACACTGCTTCCAGAAAGGAACACTTCTAAATAAGTCATTGGATCTGGATAATCTGGTAACCAGCGTGATAATGACATTTCATATTCTTTCTTCTTCTCTAACGCTAGTTTTTGCGTATGCGGTTGTAATTTTACATTTACCTTTAAGCCTGGTAAGTTTTTCTCTAGCTCTTCTTTAATGTATTCGCCTACTTTTTTAAAGTTTTCTAAGTCATAGTTTAATAACTCAAGCGTCACTTCATTTGTACCTGTCTCTTGCTTCGCCTTTTCCCAATATTCTTTCGCCTGTTTTACATCAGTTTTATTAAACTCACCTGCCGTACTTCTAAAGTCTTTTTTATCTGGACCTTTTAAAAATCCTTTTGGTACGTAATAGTTAGCAGCAACTGAACCATCATTTAAAAATGAAGTCGCAAGTCCTTTCTTATCAAACACTGTACTTAGCGCAAGACGTGCATTTTTATTTTTAAGAATCGGTACATTTTCATTGAATCGGAAGAAGTACATAACCGGATCTGTATATTGTTTCAGCTCTTTATTATTTTTATATTTATCGACGAATTCTGTAGAAATGACAGCTCTATCAACTTTATCTGTTTCATATAAATTTACCGCAGTTGAAATTTCTTTTACAATTTGATAGTTTACTTCATCTAGCTTCACTTCTTTTTTATCCCAATACTTATCATTTTTCTTCATTGTAAAACTCGCTTCATGCTTCCACTCCGATAATGTAAATGGCCCATTATATACCGCTTTATTTGCTTCTAATCCGTATTTATCACCTTGTTCTTTCGCATATTTTTCGTTAATTGGATAGAAGGATGGCAAAATAAGTAGTTTCGTAAAATACGGTACAGGATGTTCTAACTCTACAACGAACGTTTTATCATCCTTTGCTTTTACTCCTAATTCCTCTAACCCTAGTTGTTTCTTATTTATTTTCTCCGCATTTTTCACATCGTACGCAATGTATGCATATTGAGAAGCTGTATCCGGATTAATAAGCTGCTTCCAAGCGTATACGTAATCTTGTGCTATTACTGGGTCTCCGTTAGACCATTTCGCATCACGTAAGTGGAATGTATATGTTTTCCCATCTTGACTCACTTCATATTTTTGTGCTCCAGCTTCAATCACTTCATCATTTTTCGATAAACGGAATAATCCTTCCATTACGTTATTTAAAACGTTAAACGATACCGCATCTGTTACTTTCCCTGAATGTAAAGACGGGATTTCACCCGTTTCTAGTAACTGTAATACTTTTTTCTCATCTTTCGGCTTTGTCGTTGTTTTTTCTTTTGCGCAGCCAACTAAAAATGAAGAAGCTAATAAAGTACTAACTAATGAGTAACGAACAACTTTTTTCATTTGAAAACCCCCTCTACTTTTTAAGGTAAGTAACGACGAGCACCAGCGTATTCTTCTATATATCCTGGTGTATTTAGCGGTATAATCTCTACTGATCTTTCAGCTCTCGGCGAGTGAATCATATTTCCGTCACCAATATACATCCCCACATGATGAACACTACCTTTTCCTTGATCATGTGCAAAGAAGATTAAATCTCCTTTTTGTAAATTCTCTTTATCAACTGCAACTCCATTTCTCGATTGCGGACCTGAATCCCGCGGAATTGTAATACCGTGTGATTTATAAATCGTATGTGTAAATCCAGAGCAATCAAATCCGAAGCCACTTGTACCAGCCCATATATACGGTAATCCTAAAAACATTTTTCCTGTATTTATTAAATCATCGGCCGCCGGAGTTGGAATATCATTTTGCGAACGGTAAACTGTGCCATCATTTTTTCGTAGCCAAGCTTTCTGTCCGTTTGGTAACAACACGCGGTATGAAATCGTATCTTCACTAAGTAATGGCAGTCGCGTATTATAGCTCACTTCAAGTGATTTATGTTTTTCAGAAGGATTTATATATAAAATGGCTGTCGGTTTCGTTACTAATACGAAAGGTTCATTTGTTTTATCTGCAAATTCTTGATTATATGTTAACTGTTTTTCGGGCATCCATCCTGGGTATCCCTCTTCATTTCGAGGTGTTGGCTGACCATGGACTAACACTTTCACCCAGTCTCCTTTTTTATCCACAACTGTTACTTCTTGACCTAATAGCGCTTGCGTTTCTAATTTATTTGCATTTGTTAACCAAAGTTTCTCATCAAGCGTCATCGATTTCGTCCACTTCCACAAATCAACTGGATTTGTAGCACTCGGCGCATCAATTGGTCGTAATGAATCCGGCGTGGTCCAAAGTGTTGCGGCAGATACATCGATAAACGCCTTACTATCTTTCTTTTCTTCAGCATGTGCTGATGTAAACGATGAAAATATAAATAAAGTTGTTAAAAATGCAGTTCCTACTTTTTTCATACATATCCCCCTTAAAAGATAGTTTACTAGTCGCTTCTCCTAAGATTTACTATTCACTGTCGATTGAAGATTTACCTTTGAACCAGAATACGTCATTCCTTCTGGTTCTTCCATTAACCAAAGCGGTGCATCGAGATCGAAGTAATGAATATTAGGATGAGCAGCTGCTAAATGGGCTACAGCACTAACAGAAAGTGAGGATTCCATCATACTTCCGACCATGCATTTTACACCAGCTGTTTCAGCGATATCGGCAATACGCCACGCTTCACGTATACCGCCGCTTTTCATTAATTTAATATTAATTAGGTCTGCATATCCTCCTTGAACGATTTTCAATGCATCACTTGCTGAAAATATGCTTTCATCTGCCATAATAGGCGTTTGCACATGATCTTTGACGTACTTTAATCCATCCCAATCTTTCGCATGAACAGGTTGTTCAATAAATTCAATATTTAAATTTCGATTTTCCATCTCTTTAATGATAGAAACTGCCTCTTTTGGATTCCACCCTTGATTTGCATCTAATCGTAACGTCGTATTTTTTGGTACGCTATTTCGAATCGCCTCAATACGTTCTAAATCTAAAGGAGCAGATTTCCCCACTTTAATTTTTAAAGTTTGAAATCCTTTTTCTACATGTTGCTTTGCCTCTTTCGCCATAATGAAAGGCTCATCTACACTAACGGTAATATCTGTATGAATTTCTTTCTTCCCGCCTAATAATGCGTAAAGTGGAACGTTTTGATATTGACAATACACATCATATAAGGCGATATCTACCGCCGCTTTTGCACTTGGATTTCCAATACAACTCATTTGAATGCGCTGTAGTAACTGCTGAAATTGAATAATATCTTGACCAATTAAACAAGAACGCATCGGCCCTAAAATGGCTTCTTCAATCCCGCTTGCGAAATCACCCGTAATAACTGGCGTTGCAGCTGCAGCACCTTTGCCAACAATCCCTTCATTTGTATGAACAAATACATCTATACTTTCTATTTCGGTTACGGTACGAAGAGCTGTTTTAAACGGTGTATGAAGATTAACACATCTACGATTTACTTTTACATCTGTAATTTTCATATTGTTCATCCTTTCGTTGTCTAACAAAGTGGAACTTGAATCTTTAAAAACAAATTATGTTTTTACGTACAATTCATTTCCTCTTTCACTTACTTTAAATGCAAGAGATTAATGTAAAATAAAAAAATCCAGCCATAAGAAGATTCTTACGGCTGGATTTTGTCTAGGAATGTGTAGACAAAGCAGCGATTTGATTATATTTTTTCTGCGCATCTTTTAACGCTACAAGTAGTGCCTTTTGAGACGAACCGAAATAACGATCTTTTATTTCCATTACTAACGTTGGATCATTAATATTTTTATGTAGAAACAAATATTTAACGAATTGAGATGTTAATGTAATTGTCGCTGAGCAATCTGCATCTACAATTTCCCCAGTTTCCTTAACAAGCACAAACGCTACAAAATAGCTTTTAAACTTTTCAGTAATGGGATTATTTTGAGGTGCTTTCGCATCCCCTACGACATAAATTGTATTTGAAGCATACACAGCTATCTTCCTTTCTAATACGAGATAACGGTTTTCTTAATAGTCGTATGAGTGATTAACTCAACGTTGATTAAAAAATGTATCCGCTTACCTTGCATTATAATACAATTGACAGAATTTTAACAACATTTATTTCGGTATATATTCCATAACTATAAAAACAGCTCACACTCTTCATTTTTACAGTATGTGATTCTTTCTTGTACCATGCTATTCGTACATAAAAAAACAGTTAGCTATCGCTAACTGCTCAATTACACTACTTCGGCAACACAAATATAGTTTCATTTGACTTAGAAAATTGATATTCTTTTCTCGCAAACTTCAAAATTTCTTCCTCATCGTCTGTTAAATTTTCTATGTTAGTCTTTAAAGACGCCTCATTTTTCTTTAAAGAAACCAATTGTTTTTTTTGATTCGTTATTGTATCTTTTTTTTCTACGATTATTTCTTGTTGTTTCGTTAAAATAAATTGAACGTACAAAGTAGCCGCCGCAATAAAGATAAACATGAATATAAATCTTCTTAGTTTTTTCTTATTAATTGCTCGATTCTCATTAAACTGTGATAGTTCTTCTTGTATATTAGGAACATTTATTCGCTTGAGTTTCCTCATTATGAAATCCCCCTAACACATATATTTTCACTACCATCGGCATGATCTCTTACTAACTTTAATTCTATTCTTATAAAATAAGCTCCTTCACAAAAATATCTCACAAATTAACCAATTAAAGATAGCATTCGACGACATTTCCATATTTACATTGAATTTTTTTATGTATGCTGACATAAAATAGTAGTTTCTGTTATTCTTTTTCTACTATTGTAGAAGAGTTTTTTTACAGACAAAATATCTCCTTATTTTAACATGCTTACAAGGAGGAAAAAGATAAAACTGGAATTATTGTTTCAAAACTAAGGTTATGATCATAAATCATCAGTTAAGAAACTTAGCTAAATAAAAAAGCCCAAATTGGGCTTTTTTATTTTACAAATCTATATCATATTCCATGCTTTTTGCCGTATCCTCAGCAATCTCCACACCTAACAAATTTTTCACAATATGAAATGACATGTTAATACCAGCTGAAATACCTGCAGATGTAATAATGTGACCTTCATCTACAAATTTCACATTCTCCATTACTTCTACATTCGGAAAATCTTTTTTGAGAGTTTGAATACTAGCCCAATGCGTTGTTACTTGTAAGCCTTCCAGTAAACCAGCTTTCGCCAGTAATAGCGTACCTGTACAAACTGAAGTCATAAGTTTTACTTCTTTCATTTGCTGACGAACCCAATTTATTATAATATCATTTTTCACTTCGTTTTCCCGAACACCTTTACCACCTGGAATGATTAAAATATCAACTGGTGGTAAATTTTCAATGCTATAATCTGGCTTTACCTTTAATCCGTTTCTTGCTGTAATCATTTCTCCATCTTGGCTAACTGTATATACAGTAAATGGTTTTTCTTCATCAGCTTCGGTTACAGAAAAAACTTCAAATGGCCCTGCAAAATCTAACACTTCTACCTCGTTAAATAAAAATATGCCTACGCTCCATTTATTTATCATACGTTCACTTCCTGTTTTATATGATGTAAAAGGTGATCATACCCTTTTTCTAAAGCAATATCATATGCTGCTATCCCATCTTTCAAAATATTTAAGTATACTCTTCTATATGTTCTATTGATTATGATATTTTCCTGTTAAAATATCAGTTTACATAATAATATTATCTAGATGAAATCTATCTTTTATTTTAAATATTAAAATTTTCTATTAAAATAAAATTAATCATGTTTAATACGGAGGAGAAATTATGTTACAAGTAATGCCTTTAAATAGTGAAGACTATGATTTAATTACAGCTGCTGAAAGAGTCATTGAAAAAAACTATAAATACGGCCGTCATCATATCGGTTCCGCTGTACGAACTAAAACGGGTAATATTTATGCAGCAGTGCATGTTGAAGCAAATGTTGGAAGAATAACAGTTTGTGGTGAAGCTATGGCGATTGGAAAATCTATTTCAGAAGGCGATTATGAATTTGATACCATTGTAGCGGTCGCTCACCCACACCCCCATGAAGATATAGAAAAATGTTGAGTTGTTGCTCCATGTGGTATGTGTCGAGAATTAATAAGTGATTACGGAAAAAATACGAACGTTATACTTTCATATAATGGTGAACTTGTGAAATGTAACGTAATGGAATTATTACCTAAAAAGTACACAAGTGAAGTAGAGTAATTATTCATACTATCAACATATCAAATAATATTATTCCAATAAAAAACAATCCATTTTAAAAACGGATTGTTTTTTTATTTCTTTTTTATGCAGTTTATTTTATTTTTATATTTTCAATAACGATGCAATTATCGTTAACAAAAATGAAATCCAAATATCCGAGTACGAATTGCAGTGTATTTTTCATTCGAAAACCAAAATCCAACTTACCCTTACATTTGAAAAACATTAATATAAAACCTCTAAAATCAGCACTCTTATCATACCAATCTATAACAATTCTGTCTTCTTCCCTTACCTGTTTCCTTTAAAACATATGATTTTAAAACTAGCGCCGTTAATGAATCCGTTAATGTTTTATATGATAAATTAGATAATGCTAATAGATCGTTCGTATATAACATTCTATGCTTCTCTAATAATAATAGTACTAATCGTTCAGACGGTTTTAATGCCTCGTCACTTTCTAGTATAAAGTCTATATTTTTCATTTCTCTAATTAATACTCCTTATATAAAAAAATAATAAAACGACTAATTTAATATAAAAATAATACATAACAAAATTTGAAGTATATTAAAATAACATCGTTTTAAAACACTATTATACTATAACATAGAAAAAGCATTTCCCGAAATAGGAAATGCTTTTTCTATGTTACTTATAGGTTTCTTCTCAATTAACACCTTAAATATTTCTTGCAATATGCGGCTTACTGTAATGACTTGTTCCACCACCGCCTACTACTACTTTACCGCCTTTTTCAAAAATTAATAATTTACTTGAACCATCTGCAAGAAGTACTATTACTTCAGCATTGTTACTTGTTGCTACATAAATTACATAGCCACTTTTTGATATACATGTTTCCCAATTTGCATCAAATTCTGATCTTAATACACGATTGGAATACACTTGATTTTCAACTCTATCTTGTGCTTCGTTTTCCAAAATTTATCCCCCCTACTTCTCCAAAATATCATTTACAAAAATAACGGTTCTATTTAAAATAGTAACTCTCTTTAATATAAGTAATATATGTAGTTAGTAGAAGGATGCTTGGACAACTGGAACGTAATACCATGTAAATGATATACAATTGAAACAAGGCAGCCGATATTATATCGACTGCCTTGTTTCATCCATAATTCTTTATTTTTCGTTTCGCACAGCTTCAAAAGTAAACATTTGATTTGCATTTGACGGTTCTTTTTCATAAACATAGTCAGCAGAGCAAGTAATGTTAGAGAAACCTATACTTTCTAACAGAAGTTTAAACTCTTCTATTCCATACCAGCGCACCGCAAAGCGTTGTAGTTCTGTTTGTACTAACTGTCCTTTACTCCATTTTTCATATTTTAAATATGATAGAGTAACTTGGTTCAGCCAATCTATTTCAATTGATTTATTTTCTAATGTAATTCCTTCTCCGCTCGGCAAAGAAAAAGTCGATGTATGAATTTCCCCAGTCTTCCAGTCATGCGGAAGCATAATATCTACGATTAATCGCCCGCCTGGATTAAGATGTTCATAAAAACATTTCAATGCGTTTATCGAATCCGTACGATTCTCAATTAAACAAAAAGATCCAGTAGGAATGATAATTGCTTCGTATTTATGTGGCAGTGAAAATTGTTGTAAGCTTCCTTCATATAAATTAGGATGTAAACCTCTCTCTTTACATCGTACACGGCACGATTCTAGCATTTTAGGTGAATAGTCAATTCCATCTACTTTAAATCCAGCCTCTAGAAGTGGGATAATAACACGCCCTGATCCTACCGCTGCTTCGAGAATTCTTCCCCTACAATTTTTTAAACGTTCTTCGTAATACTCAATATCACCATTTAAAGAATAACCGACAGGCTTTGTGTAATCATAAAGTTCCGTGCAAAGTGTACTATAAAAACTAAACATTTATTTTCTCCTCCGTTTTTTACGTACGGAAGATTTTCATTCAACTAATCTTCCTGTACCTTTATTTTTAATAAAAATTCGAAAGAGCTGACTGTCATAATATATCACTCGCTTCCCATAAAATATAATTGTATTGTATAATATTCTATTAAAAATTAACATATGGAAATTCAGACTTTTTCCGAAAGGAGGATGTGATGAATTCATTAATTGGATTTATTTTTCTTCTTATATCTTTTAATATACTCATTTTCTTAATAGCAAAGAAGTATGAACAAATATGGAAAATAGCCAGTGGACTTTTCATCCTTTCTTCCCCAATTGTTTTCTTCGCCGCTTTGCACGTTATTGGTGAAAAAGTAGGGGATGGATTCGCTGGAGGTTTTGCTGGCCTTACCTTTAGTGGCCTATTGATCATAAATGCAATTTTTTTATTTATTGTAAGCTTTTTTGTATCTACCAATAAACATTCACATTAAACTCCCCCTTTTCAAAATGTAAAGAGCTTACTAGGCAGTAAGCTCTTTATCCATAACTATTTATTTCACAATTGGCAATGTCACTTCACTTACTTTTACTGTAAGCTTCGTGCCCGCTTTCGGCCTAATTGTATAATCATAATCACTAGCAATTAAAACGACCCCAATTTGATGCCCCGCTTTAAATATATAATCATCTGGCTGCATGTCCCATGTAAATGTATAATCTTTACCTGGTTGAATCGCTGTTGAATTTTCTATACTCTTTAAGTTTTGTGGATCCATCCAGCCTCTCGTTACGATTTCCGGCTTCGTTCCTCCGTAATCAACAAGTAAAGCAGTTAAATTTGATACAGATCGATCAATATTTCCTGTAATTGAAATCTTTGGTGTACCGCTTATACGTGTATCTTTTTGCAGTACAGGCATTGTATACACTAACCGATTAGCTACTTCGAGTTCTGGATTTGCTATTAATTGATTTGATTTCATTTTTGCATCATCTACGAATGAGAAAACTTTATTTGCAGAGCCCATACTTAATGGCAAATTAACTGCTTTGTTACTTAAATACATACGAACTTTGGACGGCACCGCTGATGTATCCGGCCAGTTTTTTAATTTTTCCCAAGTTTTATTTTCACGTTGTACATCTACCATTGGTTCATTCATAATTCCATTTTCAATGCCATACAACCAATAATCGAGCCATTTATTTTGTGTTCTTTGCCAGTCATTCGTTGATGTCCCACCATGTCCACCTTGGTGTAACCACATTTTACGAGGAACATTATTTTCTCCAAGTGCATCCCACCATTGCGCGAACTGCTTCGTCTTAACATTCCAATCATTTAAACCATGAACAACAAATACGCTTGCTTTAACGTTTTTAGCATCTTTTACATAATTACGTTTATCCCAAAAATCATTATAATTACCAGTTTTCCGGTCCTGTCCTACTGTTAACTCTTTTATTACTTGTCCGCAAACTTCAGGATTTTCTCTTGTTAATACTGCTTCTGCCATATTATCTGTATCTTCCCCTTGGTATCCACCTGGTGCAATGACTGCACCATTTGCACGATAATAATCATACCAACTACTAATCGCCGCGATTGGAATAATTGTTTTTAATCCTTCAACACCAATCGTCGCAACTGCATTCGGTAACGTACCATTATAAGAAACCCCTGTCATACCTACATTTCCTGTAGACCAATCAGCCTTAACTTCCTCACCATTTTCTGTATATGCTTTCGCACGTCCGTTCACCCAATCAATGACAGATTTCGTTCCTAGTATTTCTTGTTCATCTCCAGTAGTCGGGCACCCATCTGATTTTCCAGTTCCAATACTTTCACCTAAAATAACTGCATAGCCTCTTGGTACATAATAATTTCCGTATGAACCAAGATTAACAGCTCCATACGGTTTGCCTTCATACGCATACAATTCTTCATCTACATTATATACAGGAACATCTTTTAAACCTGCTCGATATGGGCTCATTTCATATATAACGGGCACTTTCACATTAGGGTCTGTTTTGGGCCGCATAACTTTTACTGACACTCTGTCTTTTTTACCATCTCGATCACTATCAACTTCCGTCTCTACAAATAGATTTTCAATGATTGCTTCATCAAGCGAGTAAATCGGTTTTGTCATCCCGTTTTCTAATTCGATCTTCGTATTGGATTGTAACCCTTCAGAAACTTTCCCATTTAACTTCACATCATTCTCTTTTATGTAATTTGTTTCTTTATTGTCTGCATACGCAGTCATACTAGAAACTCCCGATGTAACTGATAAAGATAAGATTGTTGATAATGTAATTGCTATTTTCTTTTTCCCCATACTCTTTCCTCCCCACATATTTCTCCTTTTACTATACAATAAAATTACTGAAAATTCAGTTTATATTTTATACAAAAACTTGAGAAATTTGTAGAACACTCTTCCAACGAGCTTTCAAGATTATATATCCTGATTTACCACTCTCATATAATTAATAAAAAACATCGCCTAATAATAGACGATGCTTCTAATAGTATTGGATTACTCTTTCTTCATATTTATATAAAACCGTATCTCTCCCTCTATAGTAGAAACTCCATAGCCAAAACCATGACTTTCTAAAATACTTTTCACGATCGCTAAACCTAGTCCTGTACCGGAATGGTCTTTACTACGAGAAGATTCTAGGACGTAAAAAGGTTCCCAAATTTTATCGATATCTTTCATCTGTTCCGCATTCATACCATTTTGAATTTGAAAATATACACTTTCATTTCGTTCTTCTAAAGTAATTTTTATATGTTGATTTGCTGTATATTTTATCGCATTTGAAATTAAATTTTGAAACACCATTCTCATTTTATTTATATCTGCATAAATAATTGCATCGCCAGCATTATAGTTCACATGCAAATCAATTTCTTTCGATTCCAGTTCAATCTTATGCTTATCTAATATACTTTGGACTAGTGATATGATAGGAAATTGTTCCTTTTGCAAAACATCTCTCTCTAGTTTAGAAAATCGTAATAACTCTTCAATTAAGTTCGAAATGAGATCAGTTTGTTTAATAATAGTATCTATGTATGTACCATCATCTAAGCCATCTTTTATTCCCATAGAATATGCTTTCACTAATGCGATTGGCGTTTTTAATTCATGTGTCACATCACCCATAAATCGTTTTAAATGTTCATTTCGATCTGTTAAATCTTCATGTGCCTCATGTAGTTTGTCACTCATGATATTAATACTAGTAGCTAAGTCTCCGATTTCATCATTTGTTTTCACTTTTGCTCGTTCAAATTTCAAATTTGAAATATCTTCTGCCACTTCACTTAATTCTTTTAATGGTTTGGTGATTGTTGTTGAAAGTATCCATACAAGTACGATAATGAGAAAAATCGTAATGCCTAACATGTACAAATAAAATGAATTTAACGTTTTTATTACTTCGTTAGAATGTGCAATCGAAACCCCTACCAAAATCAACTTATCGTCTTTCGCAATGTATTTCACAAAAAAGCTAGATTTCATCTTCTCTTGATCATATATTTTATTCGATTGTCCGACGTTCTTTACTTTCATTATTTCTTCTTTTGTAATCCAAAGTTTATTAAGGGCAACTCTTTTCCTTGTAAGTTGCATACGTAACTCATCATTTATATGATCTTCTGAGTCTTTTATTGATGTATACGCAATCGTAACATTCCCCTCATTTTCAATGCTGGTAATTGATTCATCCAATTGTTTGCTCGGTATGGACTGTATTTGTGCTGTTATGCCTTCTAAGCTTTCTCGCGTCTTGTAAATATTATATTTCGGTAAAAGATAGTTAATTAATAATAAAGATATCGTAAAAATAAGAATAACAGTTAAGGAAATGCTGAAAAATAGCTTTTTTCCAAGTTTATTCACTCTGTTCCTCCAAACTATATCCTAGCCCGCGGTGCGTTTTTATAATATTTTCTCCAACTTTTTTACGTAATCTTCTTACATGTGTATCAACAGTTCTCTCTTCACCAAAATAATCAAATCCCCATACGATATCTAACAATTTTTTACGAGTTAAAATTATGCCTTTATGATTTAAAAAACACTTTATTAATTCTAGCTCTGTTTTTGTAATATCTAACTCTTTGTCATTTTTATAAACTTTATTTTTAGCGAAATCTATTTTCAAATCTTGAACTTGAATGACATCATCATGCTGTATTAGCTTTTTCGCTCTAGTTATTAATACGCCTGGATGAAATGGTTTTTTTACGTATTCATCTGCCCCGCTTTGAAGCGCTGCTAATTCATCTTCGCTCTCACTTTTCGCCGTAAGCATTAATACTTTAACGCTTGAGTTCTTTTTTATTTCCTGACAAACAGTAATACCACTATGTTTTGGCATCATCCAATCTAAAATAGCTAAATCAATTTTCTCTTCATAAAATATTTGAAGTGCTTCCTCTCCATCTTTCGCTAATAAAACTTCGAAGCCTTCTTTCTCAAAATAAGCCTTTAAAATCCTTAACATATCTTGTTCATCATCTGCGATTAATACTCTCATACATAATCCTCCATTACTTTTAAACAAAAACCAATTGTATTATACAACTTCTTTGTTACATCAATGTAACAGAAAAATATTTGAACCTTTTAAGGGTATAGTAAAGACGAGGTGTTGTACTATGCTGAAAAAAATCGGGGTCATTACTCTAATTTGTTTTTTATTATCGACAAATGTGTTCGCAAATAGTAATCAACAAATTGAAGTATTTGATTGTCAAAAAGAAATGGTCGTTCAAAAGCAATCTTTAGATCCAGTTATTCAAAAAGAAGCTATTCAATACGCTAAATCCATTACTGGCCCGTTCAAAAACTTAAACGTCGTTCCAAAAGATGGTCACATGATAAAAATCCCTTTATCTAAACCAGTTTCTATTACAAATCAATGGTTACATACAACAATTGATGAAGTACTTATTCTTCTCCCGCTTAATCAAAAGCCTTATATTATGCTTTACGATGATGAAAATAACCCGCACTTTTATTATGTGAAAGGTGATCCGAAGGGATTATTGAAAGAAATGAAAGTTAAATAATAATAATAATAATAATAATAATAATGTAAGAAAGATCCCACAAATATCATTTGCGGGATCTTTCTTTATCAGTTAGCAACTGCATTTTCATTTAAAAAATGAATAACCTGTCTTTTATGATGGTTATCATGATCTACAAATTCTTTAATAATATATATAAGAGAATACGGCGTTCCAGTATGAGGACAATGTGATACTCCGTTGGCAGTTAAAGGTTTCTTGAGATTTTCATCAGGCAGTGATCTAAGTTCTTTTACAAGTAACTCTCTTTTAGCTTTTGCTTCTTCAAGAAGTTTCATCTTAGATATACCTGATTTAGCATAATTAGATGCTAGTTTATTATATGTATCAAAATCAGGAAACTCCATTCCCTGTCCACCTCTCACTGATGATAATGTATCACGTAAAAGATAGTCGTCCCAGTTCATAATATGTGATATGATCTCGCTAATAGTCCATTTCCCCTCTGATATTGGAGCCACCCATAATTCTTCTTTCATACCTTTCAATGTATCTATCCAAATTGAATATTCATTGAAATCCTTAATAATTTTATTTTCTCCCATAATCCAATTCCCCATTCTCATAATAGATTCAAATAAATTATACCATCAATCCACCTAGGATAGAACAAACGTCCTGTCTTAGGTGGATAAATAATAATTCACTACGTCCTTTTATATAAGTTCAAATAATGGCTCGCTCCTACAAATTTTATCCCTTTCACAAATCCACTCGAAGTATAAAATTTGTCACCCTGTTCTGTCTCTGTATGTAAAACCACAATATTAAAATGTGTTTTCGCATCGCTTAAAATTCTCCCTAACAATAAACGCCCTAATTCTTTCCTTCGATATTCTTTTGCAATATAAAATCTCCTCACCCTACCAATCTTATAATTTTCTGTATACGGATCCTCATTTAGCCCTCCTATTCCAATTAACTTTTCCCCTTGAAAAATACCATATAAACATTCACCAGTTTTATTAAATGTGTTTATTTTATTTTCATAATCACTTATTAGTTTTACTAGGAAATTAAATCCTTCTTCTCTACTTTCTTGAACAAGATAATCGTGCTCGTATTTGATTAAATCTTCAATTTGTTGAATATGTATATCTTTCAAGTAAATTCCCCCTTAATATAAAAATACGTAAAAATGCTCTAGAATTATCTATTCTGAGCATTTTTATGATTGTTACTTTATTCAATTCGTAGAATGGCTACTCTTCACCCCAGATGTAAATCGATAATATAATTATCTAATTTCTATACATTTAAAGCTATTAGTACTCAAAAATCATGAATAAAGCCATTTAAGTAAATACATTTATAATATCTCTCAAATATTGTATTAGTTTATATATTCGCCATCCTTCTCTAGCAGACTCAAGATAAATTATAATTTGTTAATTGATATGTTTGTTTAACCACTGTTCAAATATCTTTAACTGTTCTGCAGTATGAAAATAATGTTCACCCGTCTCCATGATTTCTAATTCACAACGATGTTTTTTTCTAAAATCGTTAATAGTTTCAAATTCGCACAGTTCATCCTTGGCCCCGTACATAATATATGTATCCGTATCCCATGTATTAATAGGATGTTCTTTTACATAACATAAATAATCCCAATATAACTTTTGACCAATCGGTGTCTCTATAGTCATTTCTTTTTGCAAAAGTTCTGGTGATACATTAAACCATTTCATCATATTTTCGATAATTTGTTCCATATTAACTACTGGTGATAAAAATAATGCCTTTTCTATCGCATCATTTTGATAGGCTAAAAGGCTAAAATAAGCTCCGATACTACATGAAAACAAGCTTACTTCTTTCCAATGTTCTTTTGCGTAATTCATAATTATAGATAATTCACTAACACAAACCTGTACTTTGCAAGGTGTATTATCATTTGTTCTTTCTCCATGCTCAGGTAAATCAAAGCTTAATACTTGATAGCCTTTTTGATTAGCTTCTTCAGCTAATATTTGAATAACTGCATCTTCCTTATTTGACATATTTCCATGTACTGCAATAAAAATTTTTTCGCTCTTATCTCCCCATAAAACCGTAGGAATATTACTAATTTTAAAATTATCTTTAAGCATATTTTACTCCGTGGAATAAGACATATAGGAATTGGCAAAACTGCACACTTTATAATCCTCTACTCAGTTTTAAAACAAATCAAACTATTACTGATCTATCACAAATGAATTCTACTCCGTTAGTGAAAGAAGTTTTTTTATACAATTATATAATTTTTTAAAATAACTTATTATTTCTGCACAATAGGCAACATCCCCTTCAACTCCAATAAATCATCTATTACTATATCCGCCTGAGCAAGCTCATCTTCTTGTGCAAAATCAAAATTACATCCAATCGCAATCAAGCCATTATCTTTAGCTGCATTTATATCAGATAAACGGTCGCCAACTACTGCCGCTTCTTTTATATCGTATTTGTTCAAAATACTTTTTACTAAGTCGCTTTTATTAAGTGAGTTTATTTGTTCAATACTAAATGTTTCAGTAATCCATTGATCTAAATCATAATAAGATACAATTGCTCGTAAATATTCAATTAAACCATTACTAGCAATATAAATTGAACAATTATTTTCTTTTATATATGTAAAAATTTCTTTTACGTTTGGGTATAAAGCACCTTTTCCACTCTTAATGTTTTCAATTAGTCTTTCTAAAAAATATGCATCCGTTTGTTCTCTTATTTCAAGAGAATGATCCGGTAATAAAGCTTCCCAAACTTTCGGTAAAGGTACACCCATAATTTCACGGTATTTATCAATAGGTGTTACTGTATCCCATAATTGTAGTGATCTTAAGTGGTCAAATGTATCGTCTAACGATAATTCTAAAATTTTATCAGTTTGAAATAACGTTCCGTCCATATCAAAAATTAATGCTTGTAACATGTCACTTTCTCCTTTTGCTCTATATGTTTTACTCAGTATATTTTTCAGCATCTCAACGATAATTTCTGAACAATAATTTGCGGCAGTTTTCGCGAAGTCATCATATGAAGTTTGAGCTTCATCGTCTGCACTATCAGAAATACATCTTATAACGAGAAATGGTACGTCATTTATGTAAGCAACATGTCCTATTGCTGCACCTTCCATCTCTGTACAATGCGGTGCATATTCGTCTATTAATTTCGCTTTTAATTTTGAATCTTCAACAAAACATTCACCACTTACAATTCTTCCTTCATGAACCTCCATGTGTAAATCACTACTGTTGCATGCTGTACGTGCTAACTCAACTAATTCCTTACTTGCGACAAATTCTTCTTGGAACGGGAATAAGTTTTTCATTTGTGTTTTACTTACATCATGATGGGTAACATTCGTTGAAATAATGATATCACCAACTTTTACATCTCGGTGTAACCCTCCAGCAACACCCGTATTGATGATAGCATCTACATCAAATTTATGAATTAATGTTTGCGTACATGCGGCTGCATTTACTTTCCCTACACCAGAACGTGTAATAATTACTTCTGTTCCCATAAATTCTCCAACGTAAAATGGCATTCCCGCAATCGTCTGTTCCTCTTGTATAGCTAGTTTTTCTAAAAGTAAGTCTATTTCAATTTGCATTGCTCCGATAATGCCGATTCTGTTCATGGATGTTGTCTCCTTTTTTCTTATAAGTCTGCCAATATATTATGTAATGCACTATAATTTTCAGCTATCCAATTCATTTCATCCGCAAAACGTGAAGGTGGTACACTATGCTGATCCATATTGGCATGAATCCACCATGTACTCTCCATATACCAAAGCATTTGAATTGCCCGAACAATACTCCCTACTGGAAAGTCTAATTTATTACGGTATCCCGCTAAAAATGATGCAACAAGACTCTTATTTAATACTCCATCATGTAAGGCACAAGATATAACCGCACGCCCAATGTCTAACTCTATATAATCATAATCCATACGATCAAAATCTAGAATTGCTGAGACTTCATCGTTATGGAATAAGAAATTATCTACCCATAGATCACGGTGCACCCATCCTTTTTTACTACTATAAAATTGATCTATTTTTACTAATTGTGTTGCTTCTTGCTGTAATTTTATATGGGAGAGAATATGTTCTTTTCCTAACTGTTCTGCATCTTTTCTTTTATCTTCCCAATGTTTCAACCTTTCCTCTTTAGTTGGTGGAACAAATTTAGTTTTTTCTCCTTCTATTAAAGAGCCATCATTTAACAAATTATGCATTTGACCTATTGTCTTACCAAGAGAGTAGATTTCCTTTTCATTCACTTTTCCAGGTGAGATTAAATTACCTTCTTTATGTTCTAAAACTATAAATCTTTCATTATTTTTTGATATATGCATTATATTATTTTTATAAGTTAAAAGCCTTGGACAACTTACACCATTATTATGTAGTCTTTGTTGTTGATGTAACGCTTGTATTAAAAGTTCCGGGTTATACATTTTGTATCGTTCTTTATTATATTGCTTTAATACAAAAGATCCTGCATCCGTTTCGAGTTTCCACTTTAAATTTAGCCAACCACGATGAATAGGTATTGCATTTCGAATTTTAAACTTAAATAAAGACTCACACTCTACTTTCAGCTCTTGAAAAATTTTTTTAGCTTTTTCATTAGATAACGGCTCTATCATCTTGTTTATCCTTTCTTAACTTGGTGTTCCTTTCATCCTCTCTACCATAACTGAAATTAAAAATTTAGGAAGTACAAGTTGTCTCTTTAACCGTTTCGGCTGTGAAAGTAACCTATACAGCCATTCAGTTCCAGTATCCCTCATAATTTTGGGTGCTCTTTTTACAGTACCAGATATTATATCAATCATGCCTCCGATACCAATAGATAGCGGAACGTTTAATGTTTGCATGTTTTCATAGATGAATTCTTCTTGTTTTGGTGAACCTAGTCCTACTAGTAGTAAGTGCGGCTTAAATTGCTTAATTTTTATTTTTACTTCTTCTATTTCTTCACCATTTATAAAACCATGTTGTCCTTTAAACTGTGCTCCTGGGAACTGCTCATTTAATTTTTTTATTGCCTTTTTATTACTTTCTGGCGCAGCTCCAAAAAGAAAGACACGATATTCATTGTCATTACAATACTTTATTAACTCATGAGTAATATCTGCCCCAGTAACACGTTCTTTCAAAGTTCCTTTTAATATTTTCGAGCCTATTATGACACCAATCCCATCCGCTGTTATTAAATCTGCAGAAAGTAACATCTTTTTAAACTGTTTTGATTTAGCCGTGCTTTCCTTTGCAGACATAACAATTTCAGGATTTGCAGTTACTACAAACCTTGGTTTCTCTTGTTGTTCATGTAGCCAACCTTTTAATAAACATATAGCTTTTTCATATTCTAAAGTTGAAAAAGGGATTCCCTTTATAAGTTGGTGATTCACTATACTCTCTCCTTACATAAGCCTCAAATATTCATCAATATCTTTAGAAATTTGTCTAAAAGCTTTATCCCAAAATGCATAGCTTGTTATATCTATTTCAAAATGTTTTTTCATAAGCTCTTCCACTGGAGCTTTTCCTGTTTCTCTTAAAAACTCTTTATATTTCGAATGAAAAATACTTTTACTTTCTTGAGCTATTTCTAATAAACTAAAACTAGCTAAATATCCAAATGTGTATGGATAATTATAGAAAGGAACATCTGCTATATAAAACTGAACATATTTCATCCAAACAAATGGCTGATATTCTGATAATGCATTCCCGTATGCTTGTTCTTGCGATGCTATAGATAATTTCTCGATTTCATCAGCACTTAAAGAACCTTCTTTACATTTTTCATAAAAGTTCTTCTCAAATTCAAACGATGATCGTATTGCCATTACATAATTAAAACAGTTTCTTATTTTCCAACTAAGCAATGACTTTTTCATATCTATACAATCTGTTATTTGAATTAGATAGTTTAAGAGTACCGTTTCAAAGAAAATAGACGCTGATTCAGCCGTACTCATTGGCAAATAATCATCTAAAAAAGAAGTAGATTGTTCAAAGCTCATACTATAAAAATGCCAAGCATGTCCTAGTTCATGTGCAAGTACTCTTACACTATCAATACTTCCATCATAACGCATTGAAATTCGCGATTCTTTCTCACTGAAGAAAGGAGCGCAAAACCCTCCTGGTGCTTTATTGTCTCTCGGCTCCGCATCTACCCATTCATTCTCTATTGCATTCCGTGCAAATTCTGCTAATTCTTTATCTATATTTTCAAACGCATCGTATATGTTTTGAACTGCTACTGAAAAAGAGATATGAACCTCATTATTTTCCTTTACAGTCATAAGTTCATGCCATGTAATCGAAGCTTCTTCCTTCTTATAGACGTTTACAATACTCGCTAATTTATCAAGGTTCTCTTCTGCCACATTCCACATTTGTAATAATACATTTTCAGAAATGCCATTCGCATGTAAAGATTGAGTTAAAATATCTATGTCTTCTAATTCATTACTCTTTGTATTACGTAATCTCCCTATTTGATTCAATACGGTAGCAAAGATTTCTTTTTCCTTATGTAAGGCATTTCTTAATAACTCGAATACTTCTACTCTTTCCTTTTTATTATTACTATGCATTGCAATATTATTTGCTTGGCCAAATGATAATTGCTTATTATCGTGCTCTATTTCTATCTTATTTCTTAATTGTATGTACATATTTTCCCCTGCACTTAATTCATCTTTTATTAACCTAGTATTATCGGTAATTTCCACTTCACTTTGTGTTATTACCTGCTGTACTTCGCTTTTTAGTTCCTTTACCTTCACAGTCAATATAGTATTGTCAGATGAAACACTTTCTTCAGCCGATCGGCAATACAAATAGTATTCTGCTTTTTCAATAGCTTGTATAAGTTTTGAAAGGACACCTACATCTTTTGTCTCATAATATTGTTCTTTCAGTTCCACTATTGGAGTTAGAATTTCCTCAACCGGATACAATCGATCTAAATCCCACCTAGTAATTTCATGCATTTTTATAGCCGCCTCCTATTTTTACAAATAGTTACAGATATTTCTCCCTACACAATTATATATGAAACGAGAAAATTTTAATATCTTTTAATATTTAGATTTCTATAGACGCAGTTTTATTTATACACTTTTCTTCTGCTACTGAAACGTACATAACATAAACAGATAAACAATATAGTTACTTGAATAATTGAAAAATATACCGCACGTATATCATTAGATGCAGTTGAAAAATCAATTCAAGCATTTTTAAGAATTGAAAACTTAAAGATTCCTTGTAAAAAATTTGAGGAGAAAATTTACGAAGAATATAGAATACTCGAATGTCATTGAGTAACAGGTGAAAGTAGCTATTACTTAAAAGTAGCGGTTCACTCTATGAAAGAATTAGAGGAATTAATTGATATCGTTATACCATATGGAACAGTTAAAACGTCGATGATTTTATCTTCACCGATACCATATCGACCGATTATTACTGATTAATAAGAAAAAAGGATTGATCAAAAGATCAATCCTTTACTCTACCTCATTTAAGAAGAACAATGTTAACGCACCAGGTCCTGTATGCGCACCAATTGCTGCTCCAATTGTATTTACGATAAATACTTCACAGCCAAATCTTTCTGTAATTAATGCTTTTAAAGCTTCAGCTGTTTCTAAGTCATCACCATGAGTCATAGCGATCGTTTGACCTTTAAGGTCTTTTCCGCGCTCTTCCATAATATCTACAATTCGGCTTAGTACTTTCTTTTTTCCTCTTACCTTTTCAAGTGGTACAAGTTTTCCTTCTTCCACGTTTAAGATGGGCTTAATGTTTAGTAAACCACCGATAAAACCAGCTACTTTACTTAAACGCCCACCTCTCACTAAATACTGTAAGTCAGCTACTGTGAAGATATGTTCTATATGGTTCATTAGAAAATCAACACGTTTTAAAATATCTTCTTTTGATGCGCCGTCTTTCGCCATTTTAGCAGCTTCTAATACGACAAGCCCTTGACCAAGCGAAGCACATTTCGTATCAATAATTTCTAAATCTAAATTAGCATATGTCTCTTTCACTTCTTCTTTAATAACAACTGACGATTGATATGTACCAGATAGTTCAGATGAAAAAGCTAAATATATACAAGGATTACCTTCTTTTGCATAAGAAACAAATTTTTCTTGGAAAGTTTCAAGTGATGGCAATGACGTTCTATAAACTGCGCCTTCTCTCATGTTTTGCAATAATGTAACTGACTCTAATGTAACTCCATCTAAATACTCTGTTTCTGCTTCATCATAAACACGGAGTGGAATTAAATCAATATCATATGCTTGCAGCAATTCTACCGGTAAATCCGCCGCACTATCCGTAATGATTTTAACACCCATTTTTAAACCTCTATTCTGTTATAAATATAAAAAATATAAAATAAAAATAGTACTTTTAAATTATATACGTAAAACTTAAATGAAGAAAGGAAAACACTTTATATTGTATGCACTATTCTTCAAAACTTGAACTGTTATTAAAAATCATCTAAATTTAACCGCTTTACATTCTGTATAATAAAAATATATAGAATTTTCCAAAGGAGTGATACAAATGAATATTCAACTAGCCACCTCTAATGATTTAGAATGGATTAATAAACAATATGACTCAATAGGATTTGTACGAAGTGATTTAAAAAGGGATATAGTCGCAATCATTACATACAACAATGAATATGCAGGTGTTGGACGATTAGTAAAAATAGATGTAGATACTTTAGAAATGGGCGGGATTTTTATTCTCCCTCAATTTAGAGGTTTACACTTAGCTGGGGAACTTGTTTCGTTTTTAGTAGAAACTGCGAAGAAATTACAAGTACAACATGTATATTGTCTTCCATTTGAGGAATTAGAAAACTTTTATGAGAAATATGGCTATACTGAGGTCGATACTACGAAAGAAGCGGTTCATCCAATTATTCTAAAAAAATATAATTGGTGTTTAGATCATTATGATAAGCATGTTTTATTATGTAAGCTGTAATTGTGCCTAAAGAAGACGTATATAAAAATATAAATCACTATACAACTCACTTTATTTGGTTACTATCAGCTTCTACAAGTTATACAATTACTACATACGTTTCCTTTTTCTCCTCACATTACTTTCGTATAAAAGATTATTTTGTTTAAAATTACCTTAAATCGTATTCCAACAAACTAATCAGAAGGCGAATTCCTATATAATACAATTAAGTGATAAAAAGGAGCGTTATTCATGATAGATGTAGTAAGACTCGTTATCTTTATTGTAGTTGCAATTGGTGCCATTTTTAACATTTACGTAGAATGTAATAAACCTAAAAAAAGTATATTCTCAATCGTTTTTTTATCAGTACTCTTTATCGGAGCCTCAGGTTTAATCAAAGATATTTTATCTAAACTTTTATAGTTATTTGATTAAAAACTACTGTTTCGTCAATAATGTAAATTACATGATTGTATTTCTCCATTCTCCTTTGGAGAGGAGCAGTTAGCTTTTGCTAGCTGCTCTTTTATTTAAAAAAAGATTTCATCTAGTATCCACAAAATAAGCATCATATGCCTTATCAAAAACATATCCTAGCTTTTCTGCTAGTTTAGCAGATGTAGTATTTGCTGCATCCCAGTTTGGATAAATTCCTTTCTCCAGACAGTCCAAAATTAACGCCGCGCTAACTATAGTCGCCAATCCTTTTCTTCTATGATTTTGATCAGTTGCCACTTCAATTTCAATGCCATTATCATAAATACTATATGATGATGCACCGCATACAACTTCTCCGTTATACAAAATACTATACCCTATACCTCGGCTTAAATAAGCTTCTACCGATTGAAATTGACTTGTAAAATCTTCTGAGACCTTATGTAATGTAGGGTTATTTACAATATGTTCATCTATTCTTCGTAACTCGTATCCTTTTGGAAGCGCTGATATAAAAGATTGTAATTTTGAACGATCAAAAACTTCCGCATTACGTTTGAATTTATACCGTAAAAACTTATCTATTTTTCTTTTATCATTTACATTCCTGCTTTCTTTAGAATCATGCACTTCTACTTTTTTATAAGTCCTTTTATTCTACATATAAGCAAACGTCTACTACACTCCATATATTTATAAATTATTCGTAAATATAAAATTATTATAACATCTAATAATAGTAAAGGACTGTCCAGTAAAAAGGTTTACATATAATATACTTCATAATAATTCGCAATCTATATATAATCTTTTATTATGTAAAAACCCTCAACATTAGTTTAAGGGTTCTTTTAAATATATATGTTATAACTCATTCTTATTAACAAATGATTCTGTTCCTCCATTTTTATATATTTTAGTCACTTTAACAACTGATGTGTACGTATTATCGTCATTCGATATCATCTTTTTCATCTCTTCTATCTCAGTATTACCTGCTTCACTCTCGATTTTCAAACAGTTCGAGATGTTGAGGTACCCACTCGATGCGAAAAGAATAATAATCGTAAGATCAGGGAAATTAATGAACAGTATTCCAAACTTTAAAGGATTCGCAGCCGTATCAGATAAAACTAAACGAAAGTTTAATAGTTCAGGCACTTGAACAAAATCTTTAGAAACAATCGCTTCACCCATTACAGTAATTTGTTCTACGACATTCCCCATCTCATCTATAAATTCAGTACAACTAGGTGCATCAATTGTTTTTGCTTGTAGTGATACATTCAATTCTGGATTGTGAAAGTCGAAAAAGAGCGTACTTCCCTCCGTTAAACATTGCGGACACACATTTCCAAGAAGACAAAAATCCTCTTCAATAAATTTAACTTTCGTTTTACAACTACAAATTTTTCCTATTCGAATTGCATCAATCCTAGAGCAATCTACAAAGATAACCTCATCTTCCTCTTGTACAAATGATACAATCCCTTTTCTCTCATTAAATGAAAGGAAATAGGATACAACAATTTCATTTCCACCTATTACGATACTTTCCACTTTAGTAAACGGTTCTAGACTTTGTAAAAATTCACATATGCTTTTTTGACCACATTGACAATTTCGTTTCGGCTCACAACCCACTTACACTCCATCCCTTCCCTATATGTTTTATCTAATACATATATTATGAGCGGAGTATGAGAAAAGCTTGGACAATATAACTTTAACGGAAGGAATTTACACTAACACCAAGGAAGCATACATTTTTTTCGCTATAAATACATATAACAATTTCATCTTTCATGAAAAAAACGTTATAATGAAGTGTAGCCTCTACGATTACGTTATAAAGGAGATTAAAACAATGGCTAAAATTAAAGTATACCAAGCAAAAGAAGAAAATATGGAAGCAGTAAAAAACATCATTGATGTTGAGGAACAAAACCCAACTGCTGAAAACTTACAAAATCTATACGCATGTGTATTAGATACTGAAGATATGGCATTGCCTGAATCATACATTGAAGAAGATATCTTAATTGATTCTATTGAAGTTATGGTTAACGCTTCTCAAAGCAAAGTAAGAGACTTAGGTGCTTACGATGTAATCGAAGTTCAAAACAAAGGTAAGAAAACACAAATTTTATTATTAGCAGACGAAGAATACGAAATCATCGAAGGCTAATCTAAATCCGTACATACGAAAAAGCTCCCTTCCAATTGGAAAGGAGCTTTTTCATTACGCTTTTGATGTTTCGCTCTTTTTATTCGTTTGTTGTTTCTTAATTATCATACGCTCATTTCCCATAAAGAAAATAAATATGAATGCTAAACCAGCTGGTACCAATGCCCACATAAATGTTTGGACAATTGAGCTAGAAAGAGCGTCAATAATTTTATCTAATATTTGCGGCGGAATTTGGGATCTTGCCGATTCTGATAGAATAGCTCTTGAATCTCCTAAAGCGTTTGTATTCATTCCCCCGCTCATACCTTTAAATGCTTCTTCTAATTGATCTTGGAAACCTGTTCTTTGGATCATTCCGAAGATTGTAATACCTAATGTCATTCCTAATGAACGAATGAAGTTACTCGTTGAAGTCGCAGATCCTCTCTGTTCCATACCGAAGTTGTGAATAGCTGCCATACTTAGTACAGAGAATGAGAATCCAACTCCAAATCCGATAATAATCATATACACTGTTAATAATGCACGACTTGTTTCTGGTGTTAATGTGCTTAATAAGAATAGTCCAATTAGCATAATAACCGCAGAAATAATCATAATGTTTCGGTAGCTAAGCTTCGTCGTTAAAAATCCACCTAATTGCGCCGTTACGACTGAGCCTAACATCATCGGTAAAAGTAATAATCCCGAGTTTGTTGCACTCCCGCCATATACACCTTGAATGAATAACGGTATGTACACAGTTGCTGACATAAACGCAGCACCGTAACATAATGCAATAATAGTACTCATGCCGAATAATCGCTGTTTAAACATTTCAAATGATATGATTGGCTCTTCTACTTTTCGTTCAATATATATAAATGCAATAATTAAAATAGCGAATCCACCAAATAAACTTAAAATAAAACTAGAATCCCAATCATACTTTTGTCCACCTAGTTCGAGCGCAAACATTAAACAAACTACTGCACCAACTAAAGTAATTGCACCAAACCAGTCAATTTTTTGCTTTCTATGAACTCGTGACTCTTTATAAAAGAATGTAATAAAAATAAGTGCTAAAACGCCAAGCGGTAAGTTAATATAAAATACCCAATGCCAGCTAATGTAATCTGTAATATACGCACCAAGTAATGGACCAAAAATACTGGATAAACCAAATACCGCTCCGAATAATCCACCCATTTTCCCGCGCTTTTCTGGAGGGAAAATATCAAAAACGATAGTAAACGCGATCGGCACTAATGCCCCGCCACCAATACCTTGAATGGCACGATAAATACCTAACTGCGTAATATTTTCAGCAGTACCACAAAGTGCCGAACCAATCATAAAGACGATTAA
The DNA here is from genome assembly GCF_058791995.1 of Bacillus sp. EB106-04-02-XG92. Classification (NCBI taxonomy): domain Bacteria; kingdom Bacillati; phylum Bacillota; class Bacilli; order Caryophanales; family Bacillaceae; genus Bacillus; species Bacillus sp. EB106-04-02-XG92. The sequence goes on along the minus strand of NZ_JBYTEA010000006.1, from coordinate 335,403 downwards.
ACCGAAAATAAAGAATCTCTTTCTACCATACATATCTGATAGTTTACCGAATATCGGCATACCTGCCATTTCTGCGACCATATAGGCAGAAACGACCCATACAAAGTTTTCAAGGCCTCCTAAGTCACCAACGATCGTTCCCATCGCTGTTACGACAATGGTATTATCCATTGATGCCATTAAAATACCTAGCAATAAGCCCGCCACAACAAAGCCGAGCTTATTATTCTTCTCAACCATAACCTTGCTCTCCCTCGTACTACTTATATTTGTTTATGTTCTTTTACAACTGCATTACCTTTTTGGTTAAAGCTAGTATGATATTCTACAACACTAATTTCACACCCTGGGCCAATAGTAACGTTGTTTCCTCTTACTACCTCAGCGATAGTATGCTCTAAATAAATTTCATCTCCTTCAATGATAGACGTTTGGAGGCTTCCAGTATGACTTGTAAATGGAATAAATCTCGCTTTTTTACGAACAGAAATCTTTTTACCACCGATTTCTCTCACTTTGCTCCCTTCATAACGAAGTGAAATTTCAATATTTTCAGCATTAAGTAATCCATCACTTTCAAGACCACCCGTTAGTGATAATTCTTCAACTTCAATATCTCCTTTTACATTTAAAGCGCCTTTCACATCTACGAAATCACCAGTAAACTTTCCCTTAACTTCTATCATCCCTCTTACTTTTGTTTTTTCAATATTTGCATCACTATGCATTTGTGTGTTTCCATATACTTTTACATATTCCGCAGTTACATTTCCTTGTACTTCACTATCACCATACACGACATAGTTTTTCACTTTCATATTACCGCGTACTTCACTCGTGCCGTACGTTTTAAATTCATTACAGCTCATATCATTAGAAATTGTTCCTTCACCGCGTATCTTCACTTTGTTATAATCCCCGCCTGCTGAACTACCAGAACCATTGACAGTAAGACTATGTGAATGTTCCATATTACTTACTCCCTTCCATTAAACCTGCTTAATTTCCTTTACATTTGCACTTTTATCAACAGTAAGAACACCGGTATATTCAATGAGTTCAATTTCACAATTCGGTCCTACTGTAACATTGCTTCCTCTTACCGTTCTTATGTGAGCATAATCAATTTCGATATTGTCACCTTCTAACAGTTCAGCTTCTAATTGTAAACCAAATACTGATTTAAACAGTCTACTAAAAGTACCCATCCTATGTTTTACTTTAATCGTTTGACCACCAATTTCTTTCGCTCGGCATGTACCGTGAATATTTATATTTATTTCATCCGCGCTTAATAATCCACCAATTGTAAACTGTCCATCAGAAGAAAAAGTATCCACTTCACAGTTGCCATCAATCGTCGCTTGACCATTGATTTTAAATTCTTCACCAGTGACATTCCCACCTATCGTACCTTTTCCTGCAATTTTCAAACTGTTTGCCTTCACATCTTTCGTAATAGTTGCTTTTCCATCAATTCGCATCGTTTCAGCATGAACTGTGCCGTCGACTTTACCAGATCCGCTAATTCGTGCACTGCTACTTTTCAAATCACCAGTAACTGCACCGTAACCGTTACATTCAAATTTTTCACATTCAACATTTCCATTCACAGTCCCTTTTCCATTTAATTGCACTTTATGAAACTCTCCGCCATTCGATGAACCGTAACCATTTATAATTAAATTTTCTGTACGCATAATTTCTCCCCCGCTACAATAGTTTCGTTTTTAATGCTTCGGTATATTTCATAATCGCTTCGCGTAAAACAATTTTGGTGCCTTTTTCAAAAATTAAATCGTCTACGTTTGAAACTAAGAAACAAGTAGAAATCCCTAACTTTCGGACGATAATTAAATCACAAGTTTTATGCTTTATTGCTTCATAATTTTCACGTAAAACTTGCAAGACCATTTTTCCTTCTTCTAAACTAATCTCTCCTGATTGTAGTAATTCTTCAAGCATATACACATAAAGAATATCCACAAATTGAAACTCTGTTATTTTATTCGTTTGTTCTATGAAGAATTGTAAAACTGGCTCTGATGCAATCCCTTTACGTAAAAGGTCTTCCTTTGTTAAAAGGATTTCTCTTACACTCGGTGAAAACATATTCGCTAGTTCATCGAGTGATAAATCCTCTTTCATCGTTTGGATTTTATCAATACGCTCTAATATCTTTTCTTTTGGAAAAAATGTTTCTTGACCCGTGAATGTTGACTTTCGTACAAACCAATCTTCCGGTATTAAATTTTTTCTTTTCCATCTATATAACTGTCCGTATGAAATACCAGTTAGTTCTAATAAATCTTTTTTTGAAATTAAATCTGTACTCAACTGTATAACACTCCTTCCTAACAACAATGTAACATAACACTGTTACGTTGTAAATGGACTTTTATCATAAGTAACGTAACAATGTGTAAAACAACCTTGTTTCACACACAAAAACAGGGTTCTCACGCATCTTATAAAATGCGTAAAAACCCCTATATATCAACATGTAAACCATATGTCATAAAAATTAATCCATCCTTGTGAATTAATCATTATATTTTGTACTTTTTCATGAGAAATTACTTGTTGTTTGTTGCGATATAAAGGAATAATATGAATATGACGTAACAAAGTGTCCTCAATATCACGTAACAATGTAACTCTATTCTCTAATAGTTCTTGTTTAAAATACGGGGACAACGTTTTATGAAAGTCCATGCTGCTTTGCCCATGTATAAAACTGTTTTTTGTCAGAAACATATATAGCAGACTATCTTCTATTCGCTCGCTAATTGTTGCACTATCATGCATCATATCAGCCTTTTGTATCGTACTCATTTCCAATAACTCTTCTATTTCAAGAAAATTAGTTTCTACATAAATCCCGTACTTCGCACACTCTTTCTGTATCCATTGTGCATCTTCTACGTGATCTCGTCCTGTAAATGTATAGAGTTGTAGCACTTCATTATGATACATACTTCTCTTAATTAAACTTTCTATATCTTCCTCAATTTCTACTATGCTTTCCTTTGCTAATATTAGTTTCTTCGCTACTTCTCCACGTTCTCCGCCGAGTTCTTGAACAATTTTATCGCCATGAATAATTTGATGTAGCGCCTTTCGCAATAGCTCATCTTGCATTGGCCCTTCTTTTACAAGATTACACGTTACATATGTCACGTTCGATTCAAGCCGAGAAATTTCTTTATTATGTTTTTCTTTATCTTTATACTGCGCCTTTACTAACACGTCATATGTATTTACACTTTGCTCCACATTCAACAGTTCAATTCGATCAAGGAAAGGTCTTTCGCGATAATATAAATCATGTACTTCTAGTACAAATAAATATGCATTCTTCTCTCGTAATGTAAAAGGCCCTGTACCAATGAAGGTTCCTGCTTCATCTTCCTGCACGATAGAACATTGTTCTGCGCTAAGCATATGTAAAAACATCCTATTTTCTGTATGTAATCCAATTTCAACAACATATTCATCCACTGCACGGACACTTTCAACATGTTGCAACATCCATGCGTGTGGGTTGTTTTCAGCTTTCATAAATCGATTCAATGAATATATAACATCATGTGCGGTAAATCGTTTTCCATTATGAAGATAAACACCTTTTCTTAAATAAAATGTCCAAACCTTGTCAGCAGCATTATATTCCCAGTGAAAAGCAAGCCTTGGTTCTATAGAGTTTGTTTCCTCATTTATAGATACGAGTGTATCAAAAATATGTTTGACCATATGACATTCTGATCGCATCGTAGCGTAAACGGGATCTAAAGCGATGTCCAGGTTCATTTGTACTTGTAAACGAAGGACATCTTTTCTTCCTTCAGGTGTCCTTTCTATTTGATGACCAAATATGGAATCTACCCAAACTTCATACTCTTTCTTTACTATAGGAAATTGTGAGCTGTAGCGTTCCACAAATGAGATTCCACTTTTCACATCACCTTTTTTCGTTAGTTCTTTTCCTCTTTCTAAAATTAATGTCATCGGTTGCTTTTGAAATATTAATTTAGAACGATTCCCTCTCCCGCGACCAGGAAACCAAGTGATCCAATGTAACTCTTCTAATTTTTTTATAATTAATTTACTATTACGCTCTGTACAAAATAATGTTTCTGCTATCATTTGTACGGTTACTTCTAATTGTTCTCCTTCTCGTCTCCCTTTACCATAGCCATACCATAGTTCAATATATTGATCTAAAATAAACATCATAATCCCCCTAAAAGGTGAAAAATACCCCCTTTTGTTTCTACCCTTTTTCCATTTCTCCTTTCATCTTATCATTTCAATATAGAAAGGAGGCATTAATATTGAACAATCTCTTACTACGTTATAACAAACCAATTATTATAAGACTGGGCGGCGAATTATTAACCCGAACAACTGAGTCCATGTTAGCTCTCATAATGATTATTTACGTTAATAAAATGTTAAACGGTAATATAATAATAACCATGCTCATTTTCGGTCTACAACCTCTTTCAGACATCGTATTTACGCTTATTGCTGGGGGAGTTACTGATAAATATGGGCGAAAGAAAATTATGTTACTCGGCTTATTGCTGCAAGGCGTTGCAATCGGCAGCTTCATCTTTGCTCAATCTGTTTTTATATTTGCATTGTTATATGTCATAAATGGAGTGGGCCGTTCCTTATATATTCCCGCTCAACGTGCACAAATTGCTGATTTAACAAAACAAAAACAGCAAGCAGAAATTTTTGCTCTTTTGCATACCATGGCTGCAATTGGTTCCGTAATTGGTCCAATAATAGGTGCTATCTTTTATCGTACTCACCCTGAATATTTATTTATAATGCAAAGCATTACACTTATGGTATATGCAGTAGTTGTATGGACACAGCTTCCAGAAACCGCTCCAGTACTTACAAAGCCTAAGCAAAAACTTGAAGTATCATCTCCAAAACAATTTGTACACAAACATTACGCCGTTTTGGGACTTATGATTACTACACTTCCTATTAGCTTTTTTTATGCACAAACTGAGACAAATTATCGCATTTTCGCTAAAGATATATTTCCAGATTTCGTATTCATACTCGCTTTTATTTCAACAAGCAAAGCTATTATGGAAATCATTCTACAAATTTTCCTCGTGAAATGGTCTGAACGATTTTCCATGACGAAAATTATACTTATTTCTTACATCTGCTTTACGATAGCTGCAATTGGCTATGGATTTTCAGCAACAATCTTTTCACTATTTTTCACATTACTCTTTTTAGTCATTGGTGAAAGTATCGCTTTAAACCATTTACTTCGATTCGTTTCAGAAATCGCTCCTACAGATAAGCGTGGATTGTATTTTTCAATTTATGGGTTACATTGGGATATATCCCGAACGTGCGGTCCTGTACTTGGCGCGGTTTTATTAAGTCAAGTAGATGGTAGCATGCTATTTTATATTTGTGCTTGTTTCTTAATAGTCGGAGGCATTATGCAAGCACTGTTTATCAAAAATATAGAACGTAATAAAATAAATAAAAACGTTTCGGAGCATACTACTCATATTTTATAGGATGCTTTCTTTATAAAAAGAAGGATGTCACAAAAGTCTCGAGACTATTGTGACATCCTTTTTATTACCCTGCCATTTTATTAATACTATCTTCTGGCGAAAATACCGAAATATGATTTACCTTACCAGTCGATTTTGGAATAATGAATTTTAACTCAAACTGATTGTTTACTTTATATACATATATTTTGTCTTCCCCATTTACTTTAACTGAAGTTGGTTTTCCTAATGCTTTCTCTATATCTTGTAATATAATTAATTTTAGTTCAGCATGATAGGAGCGTACATCAAAAACTTGTGATCCTTTATTAAAACCGAAGGAAACATTTTTATTTGTAAAAGTTGCGTACATTCCATTACCTGCTTGTTCCGTTTTATCCGCTTTTCCCCACGTTTTTTCTATTTCTTCAATATCTCCTGTATGTGCTGCGAACGGAACGTTAGGTACTTTTCCTTCTTTCGCTAATTCAAACAATTCTTTAACGTGGTTAATTGATTTTTGATTGATTACTGTATCTTTCGAGCGTGAATCTGTCTTTGGTTTTGTTGATCCTTCATTATTTGATTTTGCATCAGGTTCATTCTTTTCTTCAGAAGAATTATTCTGTTCGTTTTTACTATTTTCTGATGTTTGGTTTGTTTCCTTTTGTTCATCGGTCACTTTACATGCTGCTAATGCAAATAGGCATGTAAAAGCGAGAAATAACATAGCTATCTTTACATACACTTTCATACATTTCAGCTCCCTATTATAATTCATTTCGATAACCAATCCATTACACTACTTTTCAAATTGTGTTTGTTCCAAAAAGTAAATGCTTCACTCTCTCCCCATGATTGTACAACATATTCTACAAAAGCTGTTCCTAAAAAATAACCAAGTCGATTGTATCCAAAATATTGTCCGCCAGATAACCGGAACCACTCTTTCTCTTTTTCTAACGTCCACCCTTCTATATAATCTTCCAAAAAACGTTTCTTTATATGTTCTTCATTTTCTATATAGTATTGTAACCAACGTTCACCATCATCGTTATATGAGTAATACACTGATTCATTTAAACCTTTCATAATTTGTTTTGATAAATATGTTGCAACACCCTCGCGATACAAACTAACTGCTGCATCGGTCCACTCGGCTTTACTCCAATCCATCCCACCATTTTGTAACTTAACATTATGATATATATGGCCTATTTCGTGAGCGACAATAACACGAAGATGATTTACATCTGGAGATAATTTTTCTGCTGCAAAAAATATGTCTCCAATGATTTCCCTTTCTACAAATGCATTAGAGCCAAAAGCTCCAACAAATAAATGAAACTTCATATTTACATCAAGATTATATTTATTATGATATTCATTCGTTATCTCTTGAATAATACTCGGTAATGTTTCTGCAATGATACGAATATCTTCTAGTTTCGCCGGATATTGTTTAATGGCATTCGAAAGACGTTCTCTCGTTTTAGGACAATGATAGTTAAAGTATTCTTCAAATACCTCAGGATGCGAAATGAAATATTGATTAAGAACTTCTAATTCTACATCGTCACTTCCCCATAATTTAAAAAAACTTGGAATTGTATTATTTATCATTTTTCCCATCTCCTTATATATCCCTTCTCGTCATGTATACCGCAATCCTTCCTTAAACGTAGAAAAAGAACCAAAGAGAGATGAGCAAAGAATTTTTATAGTTCTCAATTGTAAACAAATACTTCAATTCCTATTTACCTTATATATTGTGCTTTAGAAAATGAAAAAAGCTGTCCAAAAAGGACAGCTTTACATATGTATTTTTTACACTTCGATTGACTTACCATCTTCAACAATATGATAAAGTAAGTGAGCTAAATGATGAATTGGGCCATACTCTTCCTCTTCTTCATCTGTTTCACCTTGGAACTCAAGATCATTTAAGTATAGTGCTAAAAATTGATAGTATAGTTTTAAATCAAATCCGTAGCACGCAGTTGGCTCTTCATGATCGCCTTCGTATTGTAACATTAAGTATTGATCGTTTCCTTCTGTATCTTCTGCATCAAAGAATACGAAGAAGCCAACGTTTGTATCTAAATCAAATAGATGACGAGTGCCTTTTTCTGTTGCTTTGTTGAAGTCCTCTTCACTTAATTTATGTACTGTTGTCGCTTTAGCATTATCTTCTTGATGGAAATTTACTGTAAATGTTTTCAATGCTGACACCTCCTGATTGTATAATACTAGCATAACATATAAAAAGGACTGCTTACAAATGTAAACAGTCCTTACACTCATTTTCGCATTGCTCGTAATAAGAAGCTTACAATGAAAATTAAAATGATCGCACCGATTAAAGCTGGAATAATTGCATATCCGCCAATGACTGGACCAAAACTACCAAGTAATTTCGAACCAACCCAAGAACCGATAATACCAGCAATAATATTACCAATTACACCACCTGGTACGTCTTTTCCAGTAATTAAGCTCGCAAGCCATCCTAATATACCACCGACGATTAAAGACCAAATCATATAATAACCTCCTTTATATTTCACCAATCAAAATATAATAAGAAACAATTGCTTATCCTTAGTTATGTTACATTTTTCAGTAGTTATTCATACAGATCAACTATTAGATTATTTCAAAATAATGAACCACCAGTTTTTCTACTCGAGGTTGATGTTATTCGTAATACACATATTAAGGACAGTCAGGCTTTAATATTGTCCGCATAAACTCTTCTTTAAATGCAGGATAGTTAAAACCAATTGCAATTTTTTGAATTGGTCTATTATCAAATGTTGTTGGCTCGGCTATTTTTCTAAAGTCTGCCACACTTTGTCCTCTAGTTACGTCATTTGTCGTACTAATCCAAACTGCTGACTTTTTATATTCAAAAATATTATCATTAATAAAAGAAATGAACGGAAGTAAATCATGAATTGGACTTCCAGCAATACCCGGGTATTCTTTTTTATAAAAGTTCTCATAATAAAAATCAATCATCGGTTTAATAAGTTTCGCCTGCCCTGTTCCTTTTTTATTAATAATATCCACCATTTCAGGAGTAATTAGTGCTTCTTGCGTTACATTTAGCGGATAAATAGTTGTATTCTTTGCATACTTCATTACAATATTTGCGGCAATTGGATCTCCATAAAAATTTGCTTCTGATACAGGAGTAACGTTACCAGGAAATAAAAAAGCACCGCCCATAATATAATACGAACATACCTTATCCATTACATTTGGATATAATAAAAATAATGTCGCCAATGTTGTTAATCGGCCTGTCGCTACAATAATAATATCTTCTGGACAAGGTTCAATTAATTTAATTAATTCACAAAAATTTTCCCGTTTACAAATCCTCATATCAGGTGGAATAATTGGGCCTAGGCCGTGTTCCCCATGAATTTCAGGGAAAAACAAAGGTTCTTCAGCAGTCATCGGCCTTGCTGCACCCTCAATGATTTTTACTTCTGTAGCATAGTACCTTTCTAAAAAATACACATTTTCCGTTACGATTTCTCGCGATACATTTCCATACTCAGCAACAATACCTATAATATCTAATTTACATGTTTTATTTGCATAAATTAAAGCTACCGCATCGTCAATACCAAAGTCTCCAAAAAAGATGATTTTCTTATTAACTATCCTCACCCCTCTTCAACATAATCTACTATTATTATTATGTGAAAAAGACAAGGCTGTGAAACGGTGCAAAATAAAAAAGCCGCCTATTTATTGGCGACTTCGATCTTTTTATAAGATAAATATGCTAATACATTTTTACTTGAATCGTATTTCGGATTATTTCCTTTTCTCGGTTCTCTCATATGAGTTTTTTCAAATCCAGGAATGTCCGGCATTTTCTCCATAAATTCAAGCATTTCTTCTTCAGTTCCTTCAATACGTACGCGAATCATTATTACTTTTCCTCAATTCTCATTTTCTCTGTACTAAGTATAACGTACTTTAAAAAGACTGCAAGAAATTTATCTTTTTAATGTCACGCTTTTTTTACATACAAACAGTGCCATTTCAGTATAAAATGAATCTATTTTATTATTTTCAAATTGAATATGAAAGAATTCTTGCATTTCAACTGGTGTTTTCATCATACATTCTGTTAACTTCATACGTTTCTGCAACGGTACATTCATCATATCGCACCACCAGTCAAATTCAAATTTCTTGTCAAAAGTAAGACACGACTGCATTTGCAATCCATTCTTTTCTAACAAGGCAATCCATTCTGTTTTTTTTAATGCACGTTCATGACTCGGGTCCCGCTTTTTTTCTATAAAATTATAAAATGTATCGTATTCATTATTTTCCGGTGAAACATTATCTATTAAAATAAACAACCCATTATCTTCTAACGTACGATTTACTTCATAAATAAACTGTACTGGATTCGTAAAATGATGTGCTGCAATCCGGCATGTTATCGTATCAAATGAACGATCAGTAAACGGTAAACTTTCAGCGTTTCCAGCGACAAAAGATACATTTTCATGCCCATTGCTTATAATGAAATTTTTCGCATTCTCTAACATTTTTTCTGTTAAGTCTAAAGCAACTACTTCTTGAAACAATGGAGCTAATACATTCGCAACATGCCCACCGCCTGTAGCAATATCAAGAAGACGATTATTATGACGAGACTCAACTTGTTGAACTACAGATTGTAAATCTAGTCCTTTAGCATGAATTTTACTTTTCACATACTTTTCCGCATTATTACCAAACTGCTGTTTCACAAGCTCTTCTTTACTCACATTATCATCTTCTTTCTATTGTTATTTACATATAGGATTCATGTAATAATTAAAGTTCTCTTTATGTATTTTCAAATCCTCTTTTCGACTCATTTCTTACTATGCTATCGTATCATCAACCTAATATAGATTTTCCGTTTTATTATGAAACAAAAAAGGCTACGGGAACCTGTCCCCTAACCTAACTAAATATCTATTACATTTCTACTTTTTTATATACATCTATATAATATAAATCCTCTTTCAACTTCATAATAACGTCTACTTCGTTATAAGTAGCCTCACGAGCATGTAAACCAAATTGATCAATGCCAATCCATATCCATCCAGGGGTATGATATAGAACATCTATGTTAAAATAATCTAATTTAGTAAGCTCCGATTTAATAAATTTATCTTTATTCGCGATTTGTTTATCTATTAAACCATATTCTTTTCCATTTTCCAATAACGATATAATTTTCCCTATAATCGGATGTTCACGAACAATAAAATGATATTCCTTTTCCTCCACATTCGCCACAATTAAACGAGAATCAGGTAAATCAGATCTTAAATTCGACATCTTTATTTATTCACCTCCTTTATGAGTTTCACCAATATAATAACAAATGAATATTCAAATAAAATTAATATAATGTAAAAAATAAAAAAGCTGACTCCCTTTTAGAAATCAGCCTTTTTATTTTGATCATCTTTATACTTTTACAAACGATTATAATGTTTCTTTTTCCTCATCATTACCGGAAACTAAATTCCCAATAGCATCAGTAGTTACTTCGACCACAAATTCACAAATACCTGCGACCACTTCTCCAATCACTTCATCCATCTTTTTACCCCCTTATTTTATGTAACTTATTTGTATTATAGAAGGATTTACTTATTTCGAACTATCGGAAAACGTGACAACAACATTACAGTTTTGTAAGCTTTTTCAATTTGTTTAGCTTCTATCCTTTGAAACTCGAAGTATGAGTAACAAGCATATAGGTCATCATAATAGTATGTAAATTCAACTATGCTAAAGGGGGCGTGTAAAATATACTACGTAAAATTAATTAAAGGTCAATCTTTTTATGCTTTTGATCATCGTTTCTTTATATCTGAAGAAGAAGAAGTTTCCGAGAAAGTTTATAACTACTTAAGTCGTAATGAATTTTTTGAAGTACGTAAAGAAGAATATTCTGCTTAAAACATAAAAAAACATCAAGAAATTATCTACTTGTGATAATTTCTTGATGTTTTTATTTTATTTATCCTTACTTTCAATGAACATTTAATCTTACGTTTTTTACATTTTGACTTACTTGTTTTATCAATTAACACATCAAATTTTTGACAAATCAAAAAGATTGAAATCCACTCGTGAAACACGTAATATAGACTCTGACTCTAAAAAAGTTCGTTACTAATTATACATAAAATAAGGAGGTTTTATATACGAGTTTTTCATTTTAAAAGACGGAGAGGTTTTATATTATGTGGCGCAACAAAAATGTTTGGATTGTTTTAATTGGGGAGTTTATTGCTGGTCTAGGGTTATGGCTTGGTATTCTTGGTAACCTTGAATTTATGCAAAAATATGTCCCTTCGGATTTCATGAAATCCGTAATATTATTTATCGGATTATTAGCAGGTGTTCTAGTCGGTCCCATGGCTGGACGCGTCATTGATCAGTATGAAAAGAAAAAAGTTCTTCTTTACGCTGGATTCGGTCGCGTTATTAGTGTTATTTTTATGTTTTTCGCTATCCAATTTGAAAGCATCGCCTTTATGATTGCATTTATGGTTGCTCTTCAAATTTCAGCAGCATTTTACTTCCCTGCATTACAATCTGTAATTCCACTTATCGTACGTGAGCATGAGTTATTACAGATGAATGGTGTACATATGAATGTAGGTACAATCGCTCGTATTGCAGGTACTTCACTAGGTGGAATTCTTTTAGTTGTAATGAGTTTACAGTATATGTATGCCTTCTCAATGGCAGCGTACGCTTTATTATTCTTCTCAACTTTTTTCCTACAATTCGAAGATAAGAAATCAACAACACCAAGTAAACAAGCTGCAAAAGATAATAGCTTTATGGAAGTATTTCGTATATTAAAAGGAATTCCTATTGCTTTTACAGCACTTATATTAAGTATTATCCCTCTATTATTTATAGCCGGATTTAATTTAATGGTAATTAACATAAGTGAAATGCAACATGATCCAACGATTAAAGGGTTTATTTATACAATTGAAGGTGTCGCATTTATGTTAGGGGCCTTCGTTATTAAACGTTTATCTGACCATTTCAAACCTGAAAAATTATTATATTTCTTTGCAGTTTGTACCGCTTTTGCACACCTATCATTGTTCTTTAGCGATATAAAATGGATGTCTCTTACATCATTTGGTTTGTTTGGTTTTAGTGTCGGTTGCTTCTTCCCTATTATGTCGACAATTTTCCAAACGAAAGTGGAAAAAAGCTATCATGGCCGCCTCTTCTCATTCCGTAATATGTTTGAGAGAGTTATGTTCCAAATCGTTTTACTCGGCACAGGTTTCTTCTTAGATACGATTGGACTACAATATATGGTACTCATTTTCGGTGTTATTTCATTATTAATTATTTTCATATCGCTATCTAAGCAGAAACAATATGAAAAACAACCTTCACAATCTGCAAATTTATAACATAATTAAAGAAGCATGGATTATTAGATTAATCCATGCTTCTTTATTATATAAAACCTTCTTTCTTACGCTTATTGAAATTATTTAAAGGAGTACCCCCTCTTATTTTCGAATACAGTACATTAACAAGATATATACAGGAGGTGTGAAAATGTCTGATGGTATGCAGTTATTTATTATCTTTATTTTTGTATTAGCTCTGTTTAGTATCATAAACTTTTTAGCGATTTCCTTATCTGGACATAACTTTAAAAGAAGAATTATCGCAGGTTTCATATTTTTATTACTGACTCCTATTATCTTTTTGACTATCACAGCATTCGCTTCTATATTCGATAAAGCTGGATTTGGAGCTGGTGGCCTAGCCTTCATTGTTGCAATTATATATATTTTAAATGGAATTGTGATCCTACTTTCCTCTTTATTATTCCTCAAAAGAGACATAACATAGACTATAGTACTCGGTATGAATCTAACTTTCCATTAGATTCATGCTTTTCAATTCCCTCTAAATTTTTATATGAAATTAAATAATTCTTTATAAAAATTTAAACTTTTTTTATTACAATATTCGTATCGTATTCGCACGTTTATTAAAAATGAAAAGAAAGGAGTACAAAATGAAAAAGGTTTTATTAATTATTCCAATATTCTTCGTTCTACTGAGTGGCTGTAGCAATAATGATATATACGGCTCTTGGGAAGTCGTTGATAACAAAAATGGGCTTTGCCCTGCATCTTATAAATTTGAAACAGTTGTAAAAGAAGAAAAGAAAGAAAAAATTGTTCAAAACTTAGTGGAAATGCAAACAACGAAGCAAAAAGAAGATTTATACAAAGGTTCCTTTGTCAAAAATTCTAATGTATATCACATTGATTATGGTAACTCGTTTACATCAGATCAAACTTTACAAGTTATCGATGGCAAATTAAATGTATACTTTTATGCAGTGGAAAAATTATGTACATATAAAAAGATATGATTACACTTCATATAAAACGCAGAAAATATTTTCTGCGTTATTTTTATTTTACAAAGCTAACTCAAAATATTCCCCCTTTTAAATCTTTAAATTCAAATGTATTATTATATAATAACAATATTTTAATGTGAGGTGCTTTTTTTGAGAAGTTTAAGTTCATTAATTGTATCAACAATCTGTTCCATTATCCTAATCTTATGGAGTACATTTTTATTTTACGAAAAATTCACGACAGGAAATTCATACTATTGGCTCATTGGTATATTAGGCCTCGTTTTCGTGTTCTTTTTCATCCAAAATATGCGGGATATACTTAATAAAAACTATAAAACATCCTAAACCATCTAGAAAGATATAATAGACAGTCCAGTTAACCAATCCTTATTTACAGCCTCCTTTTCAAAAAAGACTAATCCCTCCTCTAAATTTGTCAATCGTTTTAATTTTCATAAAAAAATGATAAAATGTAACCATGTGTTTTCAGAATAATTAAAAACGAAGATAGAAAGCACTGTTTTTAGGAGGGGTTTTGATGACTTACACGTTAGCAACTAGAATGAAAGCATTCCAATCTTCTATATTTAGTGAATTAGGGGTTTATAAAAAAGAAAAAATTGCAGCAGGTCACAAAATGATTGATTTAAGTATCGGGAATCCTGATATGCCGCCTGCTGACTTCGTAAGAGAAGAAATGGTACATACAGCAAGTGAAAAAGAAAGCTACGGATACACATTAAGTGGGATTCAAGAATTTCACGAAGCTGTAACTGAATATTACAATAACACTCATAATGTTATATTAAATGCCGATAAAGAAGTTTTATTATTGATGGGTTCACAAGATGGACTCGTTCATTTACCTATGGTTTATGCGAATCCGGGAGATATTATATTAGTTCCTGACCCTGGATATACAGCTTATGAAACAGGGATCCAAATGGCTGGTGCAACATCCTATTACATGCCTTTAAAGAAAGAAAATGATTTTTTACCTAACTTAGATGCTATCCCTGTAGAAATCGCCGATCAAGCAAAGATGATGATTTTAAACTTCCCAGGAAATCCAGTTCCAGCAATGGCTCATGAAGGTTTCTTTAAAGAGGTAATCGCATTCGCGAAAAAGCATAATATTATCGTTGTCCATGATTTTGCTTATGCTGAATTTTATTTTGATGGTAAAAAACCAATTAGCTTCCTCTCTGTACCTGGTGCTAAAGAAGTTGGCGTAGAAATCAACTCTTTGTCAAAAAGTTATAGTTTAGCAGGTAGCCGTATTGGTTATATGATTGGAAACGAAGAAATTGTTCGTGCACTTACGCAATTTAAATCAAATACAGATTACGGAGTATTTTTACCAATTCAAAAAGCAGCATCAGCTGCACTAAGAAATGGCGCTTCGTTTTGCGAGAAAAACCGCCGTATTTATCAAGAACGTAGAGATACTTTAGTTGATGGATTCCGAACATTTGGTTGGAATGTTGATAAACCAGCTGGTAGTATGTTTGTCTGGGCCGAAATTCCGAAAGGCTGGACTTCTATAGATTTCGCTTATGCGTTAATGGATCGTGCGAATGTCGTTGTTACACCAGGTCATGCATTCGGACCTCACGGAGAAGGCTTTGTACGTATTGCACTCGTTCAAGATAAAGAAGTGTTACAACAAGTTGTTGAAAACATTAGAAATAGCGGTATTTTTTCTCTTGAAAAAGTAAATGAATTAGTTAAAAATTAATGGTAGCTCCCCTGCTTAACTGTAGCAGGGGTATTATTCATTGGAGGTACTTTCATATGCATATTACAGACACACTTCCCCATCGTTATCCATTTTTAATGATTGATAAAATAACAAATGTAAAACAAGGTGAATCCGTTACAGGATATAAACTTATTACAAATAACGAGTGGTTTATAAATGATAGTCAAAAACATATGCCTCATATGTTAATTGTAGAAGCGCTTGCTCAGCTTAGTGCATTTGTACAAACGAGTGAATCTGAAGGACTAGGCTTCCTCTCCTCATTAGATGGGGTTGAATTCCACGGAAAAGCATATCCTGGTGATAAACTGGATTTACATTATGAGCTAACTCGTAATCGTCGAGGTTTTATTCTCGGTACAGGTACTGCAACTGTTAACAATCAGCCGATTGTAATGATAGAAAAGCTATTAATATATAAAGCAGAATAGAGACGATGTAATTCTACTGGAATCTATATCTTACAAATTCGTTTTACTAACATGAACAACGTAAATAAATCACTTGGTTAGGGGCAGGAAAATGGAAAGTACTATCGGTATCGATGCTGGAGGAACATTAACGAAAATTGCTTATTTGAACGAACAAAAGCAATTAGCTTTTGAAAAATTTTATTCAAATGAACAAGATAAAATAATAGATTGGCTTAAGAAAAATACTCGTATAAAACAAATATGTATTACAGGTGGTAAAGCAAAACAATTACAGCAACTACTTTCAGACTCATATAAAATTGTAGAACTAAACGAATTTGAAGCTACTCTTGTAGGTGTACGATACATATTAAAAGAAGAAAAATATGATTTAAACAACTTTATTTTAACAAATATCGGTACAGGTACTTCCATTCATTACGTTTATAATGACAAATATGTTCGTGCTGGTGGAACTGGTGTTGGCGGAGGTACTATTATGGGGCTTTCAAAATTATTAACAAATATAGATCATTTTGAAGATCTGATTCCTTTAACAAAAATAGGCTCTAGAAAAGAACTAGATATTACGGTTGGAGATATTTATGGTGGCATTCTCTCACCTCTTGATAATAGCTTAACTGCTAGCAATTTTGGTAAAGCCGCTATTTCAGAATCAAAATATAATAGCTCAGATATACTTGCTACTGCACAAGGACTTGTTGGTGAAGTCGTTACTGCATTAAGCCTTCAATTCGCCGAAACAAAAAACATTGACCCTATTATTTACATTGGTTCGACTCTATGTAATAACGTGCACCTTCAAAATATTATTAGTAGCTACACAAAATATCAAAATAAAACACCCATCTTTTTACAAGATGGTGGTAATAGCGGTGCGATTGGTGCTCTACTTCATGTTTCAGATAAAAAAAGCTGACACTTGTCAGCTTTTTTGCAGCGGTACTTCAAACTCAATTATCGATTCTCCTTTCTCTCCAATTCTCTCTACACTAATTCTATCAACTACACATTGTAACTTTTCAGGGAAACTATGAATTTCCTTAGCTACTTCAGTAGCTAACTCGGCACTTTCTTTTCTCCCGACTGTTACATGCGGTATGTACGGAATATCTTCTTTCAAAAATTGTAATAAGGCTCCTGTATATAGCAAGTCATGTAGTTCTTCAATTTGTTTTTGCCCCTTTTCAACTCGTAAAAATAAATATTCCCCTTCACCCGTAATTTGATTCGCAAATTCAATTTCTATCTCTTGTATCCCTTTTGATAATTTTAAAATATGTAACTTCAGCTCATCATTTGAAATCGAGCTTTCAAATGGGAATATAACTGTAATATGCGGCGGAATTAAGCCGAATAAAGGATCATGTTTTTTCCTAATGTCCTCTATTTCATTAATAGACATGTCGTTTAGAAAAAGTAAAATTGTACGCATTTTTATATCCCCTACTTTCTCTTTTTATATTCATCATATTGTATGGTAGCTTGCACTTCAACAAATGATTTCAATTACATATAAAAAGAAAAAACTTCTCAAAAGAAAAGTTTTTTCTTATATAACATGATTATTATTTTCCCGCCAAACTTTCCTAAATTTTATATAACAAGCAATTCTCCACGGAATGATATACGATACTGCAACAACATAAAATAATAAACCAATCATTTGTTTATCTAAATCTACAATATATTGCCTTAAACCATACCTTAAAATAACCAGTAGAATGAAAGTAATTAAAAAAGCTACACTTTTTTTCGTATAAATATTCCCATCATCTCTTCTTTCATAATTTGTTAAAACTATAAGTGGTGCGGCGAGAAGAATTCCAATCGATACTGCTATAACTACTTGTAATATAGCTGGATGTACGGGACCAAAAAACCATAAAACACCCGGTGTTAAAAATAATAATGGCCACAAAATACGTATCCCAGTTCCCGTTATAGGTTTATACATAGATCGATAACGACGCCAAAATATTAGTAGTGCAATGCATAAAAAAACTGTAATGAGTGAAGATGTGTCTCCCATTTGCTATCCTTCTCTCTATAGTAATCTAAAACTATTTTAAATCGATTTTTCGAATGATACTTTTCGAATAAATATACTACTAGTTATGATATAAAGCACAGTTAATCCAATTGAAATAACAGTAAAATATGGAATATCTACTGAGGATACATCACTCGTAAATAATAAACTGGTTACTCCCGCCTCTCCATAAAGCACACTATTTGTTGATAAGAAAAGCGTTCCACCAATCATAAGACCAATCCACTTAAATCGTTGCTTTAAAACTACTACCACTTGAAAGAAACATGCTGTTGTAATATAAAATAAAAATTGCAAAATAAACTGTTGTATCGATTGCTCCCCAAAATTAACATTTACTACGTTATATTTTAAATCTTGTAGAAGCATAACTTGAAGCAATGAAAATAATGCAGATTGAAGTACAATGTAACAAATTGCTCCGATAAAATATTGTATTCTTGTAACACCGAATGAAATAGCTAAACGAAATAGCTCATCTTGTATGATGAAAACACTCCCTACTATAAATAACATAATTGCTATTGAAGGGTTATTTATAATTTCAGGTAAATAACCAATGTTTGTTCCATATAAATGAGCAGCATTTAAAGCCCCTTTTATTAATAAAGCTACAATCCAAAATATTAAAATTGCTTTATAATGAAAATTTATATGTAACTTCAACTGCTTCATTAACATCGTCATTTCACTTCACCACCAGTTATGTGAATAAATAGTTTTTGTAATGTAATTCTATCAATTACTAAACCTTCTTTTTCAAGAGAGGAATAGTCTTCATTAGAAAGTTCTTCCCATATAACAGTAATGCCTTTATTTCCATAGACTTCTCGATTTATTACTTTCTTATTGATTGCAAACTTATCTACTTTATCTTTTTTTCCTGAAATAATATGAGCTTGTTGTAATAAATCTTCCACTGATGATTGAACAACTAGTTTTCCTTCTTTTATAATGATTACTTCTTCAATCACATGGGTTACTTCTTCTACTAAATGTGTTGATAATATAATTGTTCGTGGATACTCAACGTAATCTTCTAGTAGTAAACTATAAAACAACTCACGATGTGCTGCGTCTAAACCAGTAGTTGGTTCATCAAAAATAGTAATTGGCGCCCTACTCGCTAGTCCTTGAATAATTCCTACAACAGTTTGCATGCCGTGTGATAGTTTATGGTATTTTGCTGTCATATTAAGTTGAAATTTATCGGCAAGTTCTTCTGCATACTTTCCATCCCAGTTTTTATAAAACATACTGCACATCTTAAAAATTTCTTTTACTTTATAACTGAAATGCGCTTCTTCTTTCACTCTCACAAAACAAATATTTTGCATCGCTTTACTATTTTCAAAAACATGTTCACCAAATATTGATACGCTACCACTACTTGAAGTAATTTGACCAGCAAGCAAATTTAATAGTGTCGTTTTTCCTGCTCCATTTCTACCAAGCAAACCATATATTTTATGCTCTTCCAATGAAATCGTTACTTCATTTACTGCTACTTTCTTTTTATATTTTTTCGTTACATCTTTTGTTTCAAGTGCAATCATCCCTCTTTCCCCTCCTTCGTAATTTTTTGAATCATCTCCATCAATTCATCTTTGGATATTTCTAATACTTTTGCTTCTTCCCATACTTTAGGTAAATATTCGGTCATAAAAGTATTTTGTCTTTTTTTAAGTACGACTTCTTTCGCTCCCTTTGCAACAAACATCCCAATCCCTCTCTTTTTATATAGAATCCCTTCATCCACTAATACGTTTACCCCTTTAGCTGCAGTAGCTGGATTTATTTGTAACATCTTCGCAAATTGATTTGTTGATGGTACTTGTTCTTCTTCAAGTAATATGTCTTTTAAAATATCAGATTCAATCGTTTCTGCAATTTGCAAGTATATTAATTTATTTTGCTCCAGAGTAGGTTTCACAATTTCACCACCTTAGGTTCATAGGTTAATTACTTATGTAATTAACCATATCACATAAAAATATTTATTTCCATAAATTTCTTATACAAAAAAAGAGAGTCATTCGTTTAAGAATGACTCTCTTTTATAATTTAGAAGTTTCAACTCTCGTTCTCAAATTCTTTTCATTTATTCCATTTTGACAAAAGTGAAACTGTTGTCCCTTTATAGAATTCGTACGATCTACTACTTGCCCTAAATGATAGCTTGTATGCTCCACTAAATGTAATACACTATGAAGATCCATATACTTTTTTTCTTCCCATGCTTGTATATATGCTTTTCCCCATTCATCAAATACTTCTTTAACGTACTGTAGCAAAACTTCAGTACGTTGTCGTTTTACTGGAAAATACTCCTCGATTCCCTTTTCAAAAACTATATTTGGATCTTTATAACGACTAGTATTTCTCTGTATATGTTCACAAATATGTAGTACGATTCCACCAATTGAGTTAACAGAAGCTCCTTCTTTCCACAATTCATCTTCACTAACGAACCTAATTGCTTGTACTAACTTATGTAAATAATGCTCCTTCATTCTATGATAAGTAATTTTGTATACTAACTCCACCTTTTCTCCTCCCATCATTTCAACTGCTGCACTGGATATTTAGTAAATAAAGATTTCCGAAACTCTTTATCATGTATAAGCATTGTAATTTTTTCATTATTATCGTTAAGGAACTTTACTACTTTCTTTTTATCCCATATATCATTTTCTTTTGGAAAATCATCAAATTTTTCATACAGTATTGATAGTATTTCTTTTCTTTTTA
The DNA here is from genome assembly GCF_058791995.1 of Bacillus sp. EB106-04-02-XG92. Lineage (NCBI taxonomy): Bacteria > Bacillati > Bacillota > Bacilli > Caryophanales > Bacillaceae > Bacillus > Bacillus sp. EB106-04-02-XG92. The sequence continues at coordinate 314,399 of NZ_JBYTEA010000006.1, read as the reverse complement.
TCATGAATTTTTTATTTTCTACTTGAAACTCGTAACCTTTTGCATTTGGTACTAAAACTGCTAGATAAGTAATGTTAAAGAGAAAATTCTTCTCCATCGTATCCTTATTATCAAACCAATACGTCTCAACCATTTCTTCTGTAAGGGTTCCATTTCCTTTTGCACCATAGATCACCTTTATACTTTCATTCTCTAAACTAATACTTTGAAATGTATCACCACCGGGTAAATGATTAACAATTGCAACCACATCTGAGTTATTACCAACATATGTTCCAGCATATTTCTTAAAGTCACCAGGTTTCACATCAGATATTTCTTTTATTCTTTCTCCGCTAGAACAAGCAGTAATAAATAAAAAAATTGTTAGCATAACAACTACAATACGATGCATATATTTCATTTAGCATCCCCCATTTTTATCGATATTTCGTTAATTACAATACACCTTCTCAAAACCCTTTAAAATATACGCATTTTAATCAAAATTAAAAATTTTCACTTTTTCTGTTTACAATTATCCATTAATTGTATATACTTACTAACGTAAGAAAAATATTCTAAAAGGAGGTCGAAGGAAATGATGAAATTACAATTGCATGCTTTAACTTTAGCGTTAACTGCACCTGTGTTTTCTGGACAATTAAATATGAATTCGACCAACCTAATGGAGAATTGAAAATCGTACATTATTTCGATTAATTCATAAATTCGCCACAGGAGGTCGTATACTTTCCTGTGGCTTTTCCACGCCCTGCCATAGGAGAACTATATCTTCCTGTGGCTTTTTTGTGCGATTTTTTAGCCTCTTACATCATTTTTTTAAGAAAGGAGCAACATTCGATGACTATTAGCGTATTGTTTTTAAGTATTACGATTCAAAGAAATAAAATTTCTAAAGATGAAATGTTTCATAATGAGCAAATAGAAAAAGCTATGAATGATGTTAAGGAGCGCCAAGTACTTTATTGTGATCACATGTAATTCCTTTTCGAAAGGAGGAATTCATTTATGACTTTTCATATTTTCTTTTTTACGACTGTACTTCAGAAGAATACTTTAACTGAAGCTGAAATCAATCGTAAACAACAAATAAAACAACTGACTGATAAACTGACTGACATTAAAAGTTCATATTATACACATATGTATTAAAAATATATTTTTAAGGAGCACTTTCCTAATGAAATTTAAAGCATTCTTTTTAACGATTACCATTCAAAAACGTAAACTTTCACAGAAAGAGATTTTACGTAAACAACACATTCAATCTATTATGGACGAAGTGAAAGAACGTCAAGCTTCTTATTACAACCGTCTTTTCTAAATAACTTTTAAAGGGGCAATACACTTATGAAATTTAAAGCATTCTTTTTAACTATCACCATTCAAAAACGTAAGCTTTCTCAAAATGAGATTTTGCGTGAGCAACACATTCAATCTATTATGGACGAAGTGAAAGAGCATCAAGCTTCTTATTACAGTCGTCTTTTCTAAATAACTTTTAAAGGGGCAAATACATTTATGAAATTTAAAGTATTCTTTTTAACCATTACGATTCAAAAAACTAAGTTCTCCGACAGCGAGATATTACATGATCATCAAATTAATAAAGCTATGGAAGATGTAAAAGAACGCCAAAGTCACTACTGTAGCCATCTATAATTCCTTTCGAAAGGAGGAATATATCATGAAGTTTCACCTATTCTTTTTAACAATTACAATCCAGAAAAAAAACTATACTGATGCTGAATTAAAACAAGAACAACAATATAAACAGGTTATAGACGAAATTCGAGATCGTAGAAGCAAATACTACTCTCACCTATAATTCTTTAAAAATATAAAACTTGAAAGGAGTCGATTATGATGTTGATAGCACGCTCTAGGGAAATGATTTGGATAGTTCAGAGGGATTCCACATAGTTTTTGAGGCTATATCATACAATTTTCCCGCTACATTTGATATGTAATAAATATATAATAAAATTGTATCACTACACTTTTTAAAAATGATTAACAAACAAAAGATACACCACTAAAAAAGCGGTGTATCTTTCTCAACATTTACTATTTTCGGTTATTTCGTTTCGTCTTAAACAGTCTCACTAAGTTCGATACAACTGTTTTCGTTACTGCGTAAACTGGCACTGCCAAAATCATTCCGATAATTCCCGCAAAGTTACCTACCCCTAAAATTAAAATAATAATTGTTAACGGGTGGATATTTAATTTTGAACTCATAATACGCGGTGAAATGATGTTACTTTCAAACTGTTGTACAATTGTTACGATAATAATTACAGACAACGCTTGCATCGGAGATACGAACAGACCTACGATAACAGCTGGTGCTGCACCGATAAATGGACCTAAGTTAGGAATGATATTTGTAAATGCTGCTATAATTCCTAAAACGAAAGCGTATGGTAAATCGATAATTAAATAACCGACAAAAGTAAAAGCACCTACAAATATACAAACGAGCGCTTGCCCTTGAATATATGCAGATAATGTTTCATTCGTTTCCTTAATGATACGAAGTCCTTCTTCACGGTAAGACTCAGGTAATAAACTAACTGCTTTCCCTGGGAATGCATGTCCATCTTTAAACATATAAAATAAAATGAACGGTACTGTGAATATCACTAATGCAACGTTCGTGATAATACCAAATAAAGCCGTTGCACTCGACGTAATTGTGTTTGGTATATCCTTTAAGTACTCAATTACATTTTTTTCAATTGTTTCAATGGAAACATAGTTTTGTGTAGATAACCATTCAAACAATCTATGATGGGATAAATCTTGTATGTATAGTTTTCCCTCTTTAATATAACCTGGCATATTTTTTACTAAATCCATTAACTGTTGTGAGATTGTTGGAACAACTACCCCAACACCAACTGCAATTAATGTTATGATAAAAAGATATAACAGTAAAATCGCTAAATTTCTAGGTACTTTTTTATTCTCCAAAAAGACTAACAATGGGTTAAATATGAAGTATAAAAATAACGCGATTAAGATTGGGAAAAACAAAGTTGATATGAAGATACCAATCGGTTGAAATAAAAACGATATTTTTGTGCAAATAAATATGATCGCTACAACCATTAGCACTTCTAATGTCCAAAAGTGCACTTTCGATTTCAAAAAACTTCCTCCTTTAAACTAGCACTTCTCTTTATTGTACCAAAATACTCTACAATTTCACATAATATTTTCCTTTACAATATTCCAAAATGCCAATAAATACACTACAATGAGATTACATACAAATTTGCAGGTAAAGGTGATAAAAATGACACAATGCATCATTTGCAGAAAAGATACGAAAGAACTTAGTGAACAATATGTCATCCCAGAAATATTATGTGGATATTATTTCACAAACTCAATTTGTGATACTTGTCATGAACAAATGACAACAAATATTGATCGTCCCTTAATTCGGCATAAATTAAGCCAATATAAGATTGAGCAAATGAAAAAACAAATTGACTCCCCCCTCTATACGAATGAGCATGGAGAAGAACTTGCGGCTGCTGAGACAGATGTTGTTGAAGTAAGTGATGAAATACTTTATTCCAACGCATTAATTATGAAACTATGTAAAAAGCACGATATTTCACTACATAACGAAATTTGGAAAGAAGAACGTGTAACGAAGGTAGCTAGCTCTATTCAACGTGAATTACTTTTAGATAACCGTAAATATAAAATGAGTGTATTGAAAATGGCGTATACTTTCGCTGTACAAACTGTTGATGGCTATTTTGAAGATCCAGATGCGATTGATATCTCTAACATTCTATCAAACGCCGATTTCATGGAATTAAAAGAAAAGAGCATCGTGCGCGATTTAAGCAAAAGTTCTTTATGGAATACATTAAATACAAATAGTGAAAACCATTACTTTATTTTATTAAGTGATAAAGATGGCCTGTTCTGTTTCATTCGTCTATTTGATATCTTTGATGTTGTCGTTCATTTATCAGAAAAGAGATATGAACTTTCATCACCAATTGTCGGTGTAAATAATGTAAGTAAGCAGGAATTTTATGTCCAAACTTTAAAACAGTATATGGATGGGCTATTTAAAGAAAAAACCCCTTCTATTTAATCGAAATCAGAACATACGGTCTCCTTTCTTGATGAAAAGACACTGTGTTATAATAAGTATGAAAAGAACAATACAATCACATAAACTAATTATTAATTGTATATAAATAAAAAAAGACTAGTGTGCGGCTACACACTAGTCCACGTAACTTAGCAGATTGGATTGTTCATTTATCCTATTTGTTTCTTACAAACAAAACAACCCACATTCTATTGGCATAGGTGGGTTGTTATTTTTTGAGCTTGTCTATTAAAACGACGACGAACGTTAACAATGCAACGAGAAACAGTCCACCCTGCAGTAGCAACGCTATTTCACTCACGTATTATCACCCCCCTCCTACTTGGAGAAGTGATAATTGAACAACCAACCGTACCTTAAGTTACTATTTAATTTTACCATATTTTCTAATAGTTTACGATGAAAACCCGCAAGTGAAATACTTGCGGGTTTTTTATCCCGTATTAACAGACAATAAACAGAATGAAGCAAAACATAGGTGAAACTTTAATCCTCACTATTTTTTTAATGCATATGCATCCGCAATCATTTCACCAACAATTTTAGTTCCTTGTTTCTTTTCCTCTTTCAATAAAGGAAATAACAGTTCTGCCACCTCATACGCTTCTTCTAAATGCGGATATCCTGATAAAACAAACGTATCAATTCCTAACGCTTCATATTCTTTTATTCTTTCTGCTACTGTGCGCGGATCTCCTACAAGGGCAGTACCTGCGCCCCCTCTTACAAGCCCAATGCCAGCCCATAAGTTAGGACTTATCTCTAATGACTCTCTCGAACCTTTACTTAAATGTGTCATCCGTTTTTGCCCGACTGAATCATATCTTGCAAATGTTTTTTGAGCAAGCTCAATTGTTTCATTATCTACATATTGAATTAACTTTTCAGCCTCTTCCCATGCTTCTTCTTCTGTTTCTCTTACAATTACATGTAATCTGATGCCGAATCGTACCGTACGCCCCTTCTCTTCCGCAAGTTTTTTTACTTCCTCTATTTTCTCTTTCACTTGCTCTGGTGGCTCTCCCCACGTTAAATATACATCACTGTGTTCCGCTGCAACTTCTTTACCTGCCGCAGACGATCCGCCAAAATAAATTGGTGGATACGGTGTTTGAACTGGAGGGAACACAACTTTACTATCTGTAACTTTAATATGTCTTCCTTCTAAAGAGATCGTTTCACCTTGTAAAGTCGATTTCCAAACCTTTAAAAATTCATCCGCCGCTTCATACCTTTCATCATGTTCAAGGTATAATCCATCCCCTTGCAGTTCGACTGGATCTCCTCCAGCCACTACATTAATAAGTAACCTCCCATCTGAAATTCTATCAAATGTAGATGCCATCCTCGCTGCTACCGTCGGTGACATTAGTCCTGGTCTAACTGCTACTAAAAATTTTAATTTCTCAGTCTCAGCGGCAAGTGCCGATGCTAATACCCAAGGATCTTCACAACCTTGACCTGTTGGAAGTAACACACCTGTATATCCTAAATAATCCGCTGCTTGTGCAACTTGTTTATAATAACCATATTCAGCTGCTCTTCCTCTTTTTGTCGTTCCTAAATATCGACCATCTCCATAAGCTGGAATAAACCATAACAATTCCATACTATTACACACCCCTTAATTGTTTTGAAAAATCCACTAAAACACTCTATATAAATTACCCCTAATAATTTATATATTAATTCACTGTCTCTCCTTTAAAATTATCTCGCCATCTTAAAAACTTCACCTCTAGTAAACGTACGAGTGAATCAGAAAACTTCCCAACGAACGCAAAGATAATAATACCGACAAATACAATGTCTGTATTTGAAAATTGCCTTGCATCCATAATCATATAACCAATACCTTCTGTAGATCCCATAAGTTCTGCTACTACTAAACTCACCCATGCAACTCCTAATGATAACCTTGCCCCAAGTAATAGGTTCGGCAGTGCTGCTGGTAAAATTAGTTTCGTAATTAATTTTCTTTTACTAAACTCTAGCACTCTCGCAACATCAAATAATTTTGAATCTACACCTCGTATTCCTAAAAACGCGTTTACGTATAAAGGAAAAAACGCACCGTCTGCAATTAATAATACTTTCGATGTTTCTCCAAAACCGAACCATAATACGAAAAGTGGTGCCACAGCTAAATGAGGTACAGTTCTTAACATTTGTACTGACGGATCTAAATATTGCTCACTTCTCGTTGAAAATCCAACAATCGTTCCTAAAATAATTCCTAAACTCCCGCCGATAAAGAAGCCAGCCGCAGCCCTGAATACACTGATACTTAAATGACCGAATAGCTCTCCTGTTTTTATCAGTTCTTGAAAAGCTAGAAATATATCCAATGGCGTTGGTAATACTGTTTTAGAAACTAGATCGAATACGCCCGCTAACTGCCAAATAATTAATACGATAATCGGTATCGTAATCGCTCTTACTATCACTTTTACATTCGTCTTTCGCACTTTCTTTACATTGTTTTTGCCGATCGTTATACTTGCTCTTTTCATAACAGCTTTCGTATTCTCCAATTTACAAAACCTCTTTTCATTTCGCCTTTACTGCTTTTTCTACGAAAGAATTATCTACAACTTTATCTGTCTTGATTTCTTTCTTTATAGAACCGAGTTTATATTGAAAATCCGCTGTCTTTTGCTGTTCCTCTATTATTTCTTTCGTTACTGGAACTAAAATTGGTTTATCATGAGTAAACACTTCTTTTACAATTTCTGCATCTATTTTCTTTGCAGAAGTATATATTTTTATTGCTTCATCAATGTTTGACTCTTGCCATACACGTGCTTTTTCATAAACTTCAAGGAATTTCTCAACTAATTCTGGATGCTCTTTCGCAAACTTTGTTCTTGCAATTAAAAATTCCGGAGAAGAAACATTTAATCGTTCACCATCTGTAATAACCTTTGCTCCTTTATTTAACATATGTAATGAAATGAATGGATCCCAAATGGCCCATGCATCTACTGATCCTGATTCAAATGCGGGCTGCGCTTCATCTGGTTGCAGTTGAATGACATTTACATCTTTCGCATTGATACCTTCTTTTTCTAATGCTCGATACAATAAATTAAATGCACTACTTCCTTTTGCTACGGCAATTTTTTTACCTTTTAAATCTTTTACGCTCGTAATTTTGCTATCTTTTTGTACTAGAATACCAGTTCCTTTCCTCGCATAACTTGTATTAGCAATTTCGGTAAATTCAATACCAGCTGCCTGCGCGGAAATAACCGGGGAGTTTCCAACTTCGCCAAAGTCTAATCGATTTGATGCGATCGCTTCAAAATAGGGAGGTCCGCTTTGAAACTCTGTCCATTTCACTTTAACTCCTTCTTTTTTAAACTCCTCTTCAAACCATCCTTTTTTCTGTGCTAATAATAGCGGGCTTAACCCTTGCTGTATACCAATTTGAATTGTTACATCTTCTTTCTTGCTACTTGCTGTGCTTTTTTCGCATCCTAATAAAAACAAAGATATAGCTAATGCAATAGAAAGAACTTTTCCTTTTTTATTCATATATAATCCACCCTTTTCCTATATACTCGTTTGAATCAGTCCACCGTGTTCAAACTGTTGTAATACTTTCGTACGAATTTCTTGGAATAATTCCGAGGTTTTACTACGTGGATAAGGTAAATTATTTTCAATCACTTTATGTATTTTTCCAGGCTTTGCACTCATGAGGATAATTCGGTTTGAAAGATATATCGCTTCGTCTATATCATGAGTGACGAATAACATTGTCGTTTTCTTCTGTTCCCAAATATTCAACAGTACTTCTTGCAAATGACTTCTAGTAAAAGCATCAAGTGCCCCGAATGGTTCATCAAGTAATAATACGTTTGGATCTCTTAATAAGGCTCTCGCAATCGCAACACGTTGTGACATCCCGCCTGAAATTTCTTTCGGATAAGATTTTTCAAAACCGTCTAATCGAACGATTTCAATCCATTCCTTTACCTTATCTTTTACATACTTATCTTTTAACGACAAATCTGCAGCAATATTTTCTTCAACTGTTAACCATGGAAACAAGCGATGTTCTTGAAAAATAAATCCTTGTTTCTTACTTGGTTTTACGATTTTCTCCCCATCGATGATAACTTTACCTTCAAATTCGTTATCTAATCCCGCAACAATTTTCAAAAGCGTACTTTTCCCACAACCACTCGGGCCGATTACAGTGACAAAATCGCCTTTCTCTAATCGAAAATTAATATCTTCTAGCACCTGAACCGTACCAGTTTGTTTCGAAAAATATTTTGATACCCCATCAATTGAAACAGTCACAATTTCCCCTCCTTGAAATGATTCATCTAAATGAACAGATTCAGTATTTATATAATAAAAAAACCAAAGGCATTTCATTTTGTAATGAAATGCCTTTGGTTTCTCCAATCAGCTATTATAGAATTAACTACATATTATACAAATATTTCCGATAAGTCAACTGGGTTTTAATGAACGATATTTATTTTTTATAAATTGTAGCAGTTTCTATAATGATTTTGGGAAGTAACGTTTGAATTGTATGTAACACTGTATGCAGAGATTTTTGTACATATCCATCTTCAAAGTGTTCTAACGGCTCAGGTAATTCATCCTCATCCAATATGAAAAATTCTCCACTTGGAAGTACCATAATATCAAGGATTAAATCTTCAAAGGATACCACTTCATCCGTTATACAAGTATTCTTTACAATATTAAAATAAGAACCTAGATAACTCCCCTCCTGATCTCTCCAAACGTATAAATTATATGGCTGATTCCTCCAATAGTATGCAATTGTACAACTTCCTTCCGGGATCGTTAACTTCGTATCGTTTGCTGTCATAGTAAAAGAGTACTGTACTTCATGATACAAAACAATTTTATCTGGCTGCGTTTCTATTAGTAAACAAGCATGATCTACAGTTGTAGCATCATAGCGAATTTTTCTTTCAATAACTTCAATTCCTAACGGACATAAACAACTCAATTTTAAAATTCCCCCATTTATTTTAGTTCTTTCATTATATCTCTTTATATTTCCACTTAGAAAGCGTTCAGCCAATTCATTACTTGTTTTTAAAGATATAAAGTGAAACTTTAATCAGCCCTCACCAATCAGACTTTTATGGGCAGCCCGACCCCCACCTAACTTCTTTGCTTTCGCTGAATTTTGAGGTGGGGGTCTTACTGCCCATTAAAGCGGGATAAAATCATTTTCTACCTCACAAAGAAACCCCTTCTAAATTAGAAAGGGCTTAAATAACATTATTATTTTATAACCCATGATTTATACGCCTTTACTTCTAAACGAAACTTAGATTCTGTTAACCACTCCACAGCACTACATACAAGAGGAGATGAATTATCTTCAGTAATACTTTCTATCGGAATCCATCTAGCTCCTATTGAATCTTGCCCTTCAAATTGTTTCAGTACTTTGAATTCACCTTCGCATCTTTCAACAAAGTAAAAAACTGCGATATGATGAACATGTGTGTACTCCTTGAATTTTGATGGAAATTGAAAATCAACTGTACCTATTTGGTTTACTACCTTCACTTTCAGCCCAGTCTCTTCTTTCATCTCTCTATGAAATCCAGCTAGTAATGATTCTCCTTCTTCTAAACTACCACCAGGTAAATCATACCGATTTCTATATGGACCTTTAATTTTATCAACTACTAATAAATTATTGTCTTCAATACAAATGCCGTATACCCCAAACGCACGATGAAAATTAGTAGAATTATTCACGCTTCAACTTCTCCATAACTGCATCATAAAACTTCCGTTCCTCATCAACATTTAAGTGAACACGACTTACTGTTTTAGAAAATCCATATAATAATTGCGCCTTCACTGACCCTTTTAGTGTTATTTCAAATGTCGGAGGTTCCTTTATAAATTCCATCACGGTTGCATCAAGAACTTCCTTCTCTTTCTTTAAAGGTTCTCCTTTATAAAACGTAATTTTATCAATTTGTGTAAATGGTATAATAATTTTCTTTCCTAATCCGATTTGCATGATTATCTTTTCTTCCGCAACTATAATTGGATTTTTTCGCATTGCTTGTATTTCAGCTAAAAAATAAAACATTGCATACACGTTTAAAATAAGTAAAATCCATGCTATTACTGGATTCCATTGATGAAGCAAATAATGAAAACCGATACTTTCTATTAAGGTTGCATGGATGATCATGATATATACACCTATTGCACCAGTCTTTTTATGATATGAGTATACGCATTCACCTTCTGGTACTTTTACACGCCACGATAAAAATGCATAATAGTTTAACTTACACTCTGTTACAATAACATCTACCAATTTATTTCTTTTCATAGTAGCATGAAACGCTGCATCAATTGCATAAGAAAATGACGAATACTCTCTTTTATATTCTTTATATTTTCTTATAATGTTAGGAAGCATTCTAACGATTTTATAAAGAAGGAATAACTCTACGCATACAAAAGCAATTTCTCCCGCAACTATAATATAAGTAACATATGAAAAATCTAGTAAATATTCACTTGGAATAATAAACCTTGCAAATATATAACCAGCTATTACGACAGGAAATATATACGTTAATGAGTATCTTTTTCGAATGATAAAGAAATACGTAATGACCGGAATTACAAACATACAATCTAACAAAGAACCAAGTACTACTTCTTTCGGAGCAGCTGGTACAATTGGAAGGGCATACAATACATAGTTTGATAATAAGATGAAAGATATTAATCCAAACCAAATACCTTTTCGCCTTCGTGATAATGCGACATTCATACGTTCACCCTCTTATTTAAAAACCTCATCTAAATGGTCTTTATAAAATGAAATAGCACGCTCAAACTCTTTTACTTCCTCTACTTTTACGACTGTTTCAAGTAATAATTTCATTGCGGATTCATGTTCGTTTACGTTATATTTTGCTAATGATAAAAATACTTTCATTGGATCGTTCTCTGGAAATTTCTTCACCCCAGCTTCTAATACTGCAATCGCCTTTTCATACTCCCCTATACAACGATATGTACTCCCTAGACCAATATAAGCACCACAAAGTGATTCACCATCAAGTCCATTTGCGATTGCCTGTTCATAATACGGCATAGCCTCTGTTTCAAGCCCCATTACATCATGTATCCAGGCGCATTGATATAGTACTTCTGCATCCTTCGTAAAATTTGTTAATCCTATAAGTATCTCTTTGGACTGCGCATATTTCTTTTCATTTCTTAATTTAATAGCTTGCTTTAATAAATGTTCCATAGAATCCACTCCTCACCAATTATGCTATGTATCCATCTTAAATGGTTAACGTTTGTGCAAAAGTAAAATTCCCATAAATTAAAGTTTCGCTTCTCTCTATATACTATGCGGATTTACTCTTATCCAAATACTTAAAATTATAAAGTGGTAACACGATTACATAGTACTTCTAACCTTTTGACAATTTCTTTCGCTGTTTCATCTTTCCCATTACACGACTTTCCTTTACCGTCTTGTCCAATTACGTAGTGCACTGCTCCGCGCGAATATAAAGAATGTGGTGAATTTGCAATCATTATACTCGCCTTCGCTTCTTGCATTCTATTTTTCGCTCTTTCGAACAGTTCTTCTTCATTTACATCACTTTCAAGCTTAAAACCAACAAGTACCGTTTCTGAATCCCACTCTTTTATTTGTTTTAATACTTTCGGAGCCTTTTGAAAATGAATAATTGGTGCTATATCACTAGAAATTTTTCCATTCATATTAAGAACATTACCATCTTGATCACAAATTTTGTCTACGACCCAATCTGATCCCGCCGCTGCCATAATGACTGCATCGACCTTTTCATGCGTAATTATACTCTTCATTTTATCTTGTAAATCAACAATTCCTTCAAATGGGTGTAATTCCAATTGATTATTTATATCGTTCGGTTTCTCAGCGAAATAACCGTGTAAATATATAACATGTGCTCCTTTACTTATAAGCTCTTCGGCGATTATTCTTCCAATTGTTCCTTTTGCCATATTCGTATGACCACGCACTTGATCCCATTTTTCTAAACAACCACCACTTGTAATTAATACCTTTTTCCCCTTCATTGTAACCATCCCTTACTTATTTTTCTTACGAAACCATTCTGTTCCAAAGTCAACTATATCACGTTGTTTCATAAGACGACACTTTGCGTTTCCTATTTTCCCATTTGTTACAGTTCCCTTTTGTTCAAACGCTACACCAATTTCTACAAACTTATCAGAATCGTAATCCATATCAATAAACTCTTTCCAAACTCTTTCACCATTTTCTATAATAGGCGCTCCTACTTTTATTAACTCACATGCACCAGAACGTACTTCAGATAAATGTACAGACGTATTTGAGTCATATCCAACCCCAATTAATAATATGTATCCGTCTAAATCATATATTTTTCTTAATGGAGACTCCTCTCCTAAACTCATTGATAGTGATTGATTCATCGTTATTTCTACTGCATGTTTTCCCCATGCAGCAAAACTTCCTAATGGATGATTGCTACGTACTACATTCGGATATGTACGAAAACATTCAACTACCTTCCCCATTGCTCTTGTTGGAGTTATATGTGGCTCAAATGCTGGTACATTATCCCGAATAATTTGCCACCACTCTTCAGGTACAGGTGGTCTTGACCAATGTTTCGGATCAGATAAATCCGAAGATTGCGTTGGCATTATAATGGTTCCCTCTTCTGTAATCACTTTCATTAATGCCTCTACTACCGCAACTGCTCCGCCTGATACCCAGCCTATAGAACTTAGCGAAGAATGTACAATAACTGTCATTCCTTTTTCTAACCCTAATTTTCTTAAATCATTTGTAATTGTTTTAATTGTATTTGGCAATGGCGTACTTGCCACTATGTCATTCATTTTCACGATTGTTCCCCCATTTTGTTTTAAACTACTACATACATATATTATCATATTTTTCTTAATTTTTAACTTAATCGTTTTTATGAACATAAAAAATGGTAATATACTTACAAAGATATTGGTTACATTATGGTGTATTAATTTGAAATAACGATAGAAGGTGAACAAATGAAAAAAGCTTTATTCTCTTTTCTACTATTTGGACTCGTCTCCTTAAGCGCATGTGTTTCTTTTCAAAATGAATATGAAGATTATTGGGTATTAGAAAAATCCAGATATAATGAAATTGAATTTGGCCCATCAAATTTATATGAAAAGGCTCAAGAAGATCCCACGATGATACATTACTCAAACGGTAGTATTAGCGAAGGTAAAAGAATGATATATTTAGCATTTGGAACAAAGTACAAAAATGCTAAAATTACAGTAAAAGAAGTGAAGGATGAAAAAGACACAACTATTATCGTCTTTCATATCGAGAAAAGTAAAGGAAAAGATGAAAATCCAGTCATGTATATTGGTGTACCAAAACTTAGAGACTTTATTCAACTTGTAGATGAAAATGGAAACAAAATCTTTGAAATGAAGAAAAATGAAAGCGTTACATCACAGCAATAAAAACACTACAATGAAACAAAGATCTCATCAAAAATGATGAGACCTTTGTTTCATTTATCCTTCAATTGTAACCCCTGTAAACATCGATAAGTTCCCTGTTATTTTCTCACCTACACGTAAAAATAACCCTGCGGCTCTCCCGCTAATACAGTGTGAACCAATTAATAATTTACCAGTATAAGGACCATCCCATGTGTCAATTGTGTAGTCAGGCATTTCTATGTATTGCTGATATATTTTCCGCTGTTCAAAGTAATACGTTGTTTTATCTTCTACTAAAAGCTCATCATTTTCGTATATAGATACCCCTCCGCCTTCACGTCCGTATAAAGGTTTAGAAACATATGATTCATTTTTTTCAACAAACGGTTTATTTGTAAAATAGGTTGGTAGGAAGTATTTCTGTATAATCTCTCGCTCTTCTTCCTCAAAGAAGACTCCTTCTTCGTAAAGTTGCCAAATTAATGCGAGTACACTTTTATTTTGCATAAGAAAAGCAGCTGGCGGATTTATGATTTTCACTCTTCCTTGTGCTATATGATCTAAAAACTGGAGTCCAATTCTTTTCCCATTTTTATCGGTATCTGAAACTAAATATTCAATTGGATATAGTCTATATAAATAATGGATTCGTTCACCCTCTGGCGTATATATGCCATCATCTGCAACGACAATATCTTGTATACCTATATAATCCGTTGATTGATCTAAACAATAGCTTCTTAAAAATTGAACTGTTTGATGGTCTTCATCATGCCAATTATAACTAGTAAAATATATCGTCTCTATAGGACTAATATTATAGTCATGTTTAATTTGTTCCCACGCCTGCACAATATGTTCTTCTATATGGTTCGGATGGTTCACATCATGATAACGGCATAACACTTCATTTGCGACTGATGGCTCTAAATAACCTGTTGGTGTATCACAATTTACTTCTATTAACTTTATATCTTCACCATTTACGATAAAGTCAAACCTTGTAAAATATGAAAACAAACCAGTATGTTTCATTCTCGCAATTTCCCACGTTTCAGCCGGAAATCCTAGTGTTTGAAAATCTTCTGTTGTATTGACAATATATTGATACGTTCTATATAACACATACATAATTTCTTCTGTCGCTTTTGAAATAGCAGTATAAGTGTTTACCGGCATACGATACATACCTGTTGCCATATATTGATTCCATTCTTCTTTTTCTAATAGACTCGGCCACGTAAATCCATTCCGCCCAGCCTCTTCCGCAAGTGAAAACCATACTTTCATATACTCTTTTTGCTCTTGTTCTGTATACATAATCCTACTATCCTTTCGTATTATGATCCGGCTGGCGCTTTTGCATTTCCGATTCCACTGGAACCAGAATTCACTTTCGGCGTTTGAGTCATAGATGATTTCGGCGTATTTGTATCTGGCGTCACTTTATTTGAGGAATTTGGCTGTTGTTTATTTAAATCTACTTTATTGGAAGAATTATTGTTGTTACTGTTAGTTCCGCCGTAATACCCTCCACCACCGCTGCCACCAGTTCTACTTTGGTCTTTTTCACGATATGGAATAATATTATTTGCATACGGTTTCTTCATTATATTTGGTTTTGCTGTATAATTCATATTTGAAGTTCTGCTTGCTAATAAATATCCTGCTACGAATGGAAGTATCGGTAAGTGTGAATTTTCATGATACGATGAAAATGACGGATTCATTTCTTTACATAACTCATCATTTTCTACATTTTCATTAGTAGGAGTTTTATCATCACAATTTAAAGTTTCTTGTTCATTTCCTTGTTTTCCACCATCCGTTTTAGCAGCAGTACTTTCTTGTTGAGCAGTATCTTCTTCATAATCGCCACATCCAGTTAATAAAAAAGATGATACCCCTATCGAAGTAGCAATTTTTATAAATTTACTTTTATCCATTCTCATGTGTTATACACCCAATTTCTTTTATCTATATTTTTCCAGTTACCTATATTATATAATGTAATTATTATTTTTTTCAAACTATACACAACATGTATATTTACATATTTTCAATGCTATTCTTCCAGATAGCATTGAAACCTTTCGACTCCCGGATATTTTTCTCCTAAACTTTGAACCTGAAAACCACTTTTCTTATAAAATTCTACTGCTTCTTTGTCAGTCTCTGCTTCTACATAAGTCAATTGATGCATCCTTACTACTTCCTTTATCATTTGCAACGCAATTCCTTTATGACGATATTGCGGGACGACTGCTATGTGGCATATTCTCGCTTTATTTGTTCCGATTATTTCAATACCTATGCAAGCCTTTTCTTCAAATTTATAAAAAGTCCCTTTATTCCTTCCATAAAATAAGACTGCTTTCTTTAAACTAGTTTCACTTGGCCCAACTGCATACTGTAGTACATGTAAAATTGGATCTTTTTCAATTTGTTCAACACGCTGTAAATTCATTCTTCCATCCCTTTCTATGAAAAAAGACTAGCTCTTTATAAAAAGAGCTAATCTCATTACGCCGTTATTTTTTCTTCTTTTTTCACAACGACGGCTACATAACTGTGTAGTATCATTCCGACAATAACGAGGCTCATACCAACCCAAGATAAAGATGATGGAATTGGCGCAGATAGTAAGATGAGCTCTCCTACTAGCGCAAACGAAACTTCACCGGACTGTGTTGCTTCTACTGTTGCTAGTTTTTGTGGATCATCTTTTACAAGATCTGTCGCAAAGAAGAATAGTACTGTTGCGATTAAACCAGAACTAACTGCTACAATAAAACATTGGAAAACTTGACTACTTGACGGTAGCCCACCTGTTGATACTTCATAACCAGATAGTAAAAACCAAAATGGTAAGCTGGCTAATGTCATACCGAGAACTCGCTGGAATACGTCTAATTCCCCTTTACAAACTTGCATCATTTTTCGGTTTCCAAGAGGATACGCAAACGCTGCAATAAGTACAGGCACTACACATAAAACGGTTTCACGAATTCCTAATGAAGAAGCATGTTCTACTTGCATGAGTACAACACCGCATAAAATAATGCCTGACATAACTAATTCCTTCATTGGAAGTTTTTTATGTAACGGGTCAATTGCAAAAAATGGTGTTAACAAAATTCCTGCGACGATCGTAATTTGCCATGTTGATGCAACGAGCCAACCAGGTCCAAAAGCTCCAGCAAAACTAAGTGGTGCATAGAAGAGGCCAAATCCAATGATACTCCACACTAACCATTCTTTCGGATTATTTTTCATATATTGAAAGAGTTGCTTTAAGTTACCTCTATACATGACAATAAGTAAAAGCATTGGCACCATAAAGTAGTACCGTAATGATGCACTCCAAATCCAACTTCCACCTTCTAAGTCCATCGCCCGGTTTAAAACGAAGGTAAAGGCAAAGAAAAATGATGCCAATATCCCTACTGCAATAGCTTTCATTATAAAACCCCTTGTTAAGTTTCTTCTTAAATACTATACAACAAAATGAATATAATTAAAATTTGCAATCTTTAATTTGGACATAAACTAGCTCTATATAGTTTTCTCAATCGACTAATATGGGCTTGATGGTACCGATTATGATCTGCTATATGCCATATCCCCCATCTTATAGTCGCATTTTCTCCCTTTTCGTAAAAAACTTCTCGTATTAAATCAGCTTCTGTTAGTTTCATGCATTCCTCATAAAACATATGATGCACTGCTTCATAATCTTGCATTAATTGTTGCAACGTTTGTTTTCTTAAACTTGGCAGTTCTCCTACTTCATTTAACATAGGTCCATATTTATTTTCAAGTGCGAATGGAACTGCTTCGCCTTTTAAGCGATATACCCAATGTAAATCAACAACTGCTAAATGTTGAAGTAGTTGTCCAATGCTATTTTCATTATTTTCTGATCCTTTAAAAGACAATTCTTTCTCATCAATACCTTCTAATAACTTTTGCAATCGTTTAAATGTATCTGTAACAGTCGCATACAAAATCGCTACTTGCGGGTTCATATTTTTTTCTAATTGGAGGTCTCTCATAAAAAACTCCCTTTCTTACAAGAACAACACCATATATTCATCGTCACTATATACACCGTTCATTTTTAAAGCTCTTTTTTCAATTCCATACGTTTGAAAGCCCATTGATTCATACAACTTTTTTGCTGGCTCGTTTGTGGACACAACACCTAATGTCAATTGTTCCAAGTTCAGTTCTCTTGCTCTTTCAATTGCCTTACGTATTAACTCACGTGCAAGACCACTTCTTCGATTGCTTGCATCTACATACATTGCAACGATATGACCTTTATGTTTATACGCCTCTTTCTCTTCTGTTAGTAAAGTCACAACTCCAACTAATTGATAATCCTCATTAAAAGCACCGAATGTACAGCTAGTAGCAGCTGTTAAATTATTTTCCACTCGCTTAATCGGATTTTGCTGGCGAATCGCTTCTTCATAAGTTGTTACAAAAGCCTCTGGATTTACTTGTAATGCTTGTAAACGTAACTCCCAATATTGTTTCGCATCTTCTTTCGTAAGTAATCGAATCATATTTCTCCAGCCCCTTTAAGTTAACATAATATTTTTATAAACTACTATTTATAGATTCGTATTCTTCTCTTAACATACTATATCGATAACGATGAATGAACTTCCCTTGACGTAATCGATCATTTCTCATTAATCCTTCACAAATAAAACCAGCCTTTTCATAACTCTTTCTAGCTTGAAAATTATCTTCATCTACACGTAGCCAAACTTTTTCTAATTCAAATTCAAAGAATGCTTCATGTAACATACTATATAAGGCCGCTATTCCATACCCTTTACCCCAGTATTCTTTATTACCAATCGCGATTCCCAGTTCTGCATTTTTATTTGTTTTATCAAAGTTTTTAAGATCTACCCATCCAATATGTATGCCGTTCTCTGTAGTGATTGCTCTTTGTTCATAACCATTTTTTCGATTTATACATGCTTCAATCCATTTTTTCGTATCTTCACGAGTGAACGGTGGATATTGATCTGGTATAACTAAATGTTTCGTTACTTTTGTATCTAATGACCACTGATATCGATCTTCTACATCATTTAGTGTCAGTTCTCTTAATTGAACGAATGGTACATTCACTTTGCTATCCCCTTCTTATTTTCCTATAGAAAACCCTTCGAACATTCTTCCTCCATACTGTTCTAGCGTTTTTTCTACAAAAGTAATTAATTTCATTTTCTCTCCCGTTGTATAAAAACAATCGAAAGCCGCTACAAATTGATCTGCATATTGTTCATCATATTTTCTAAGTACCCTTATAAACCATTTTGAACTTCCCAGCCATTTCCCGTTTACTCTTAATACATATTCATGTAATAAATCAGCTAATAAATTCGCGATAAATAACTCTTCTTCTCTTTTTGATGCACCAATAAAATCATCCAAAGTATCTGTAATAAAATACCGCTTCTGCTTCATCATCTCTTCAGTCCATTTTGCTGGTCCTTTACTTAGTAAATCATTCGCTTCTTTTTTTAATTCCTCTACAATTTCATTTTCCCCTTTTAATACAATTCCCTCTGCAACTAATTGTGGCAACGAAGGTCTTCCGCGATCACAATCCATTTTAAAAAAGGATTTTATCGTTTCAAAATTATGTACAAATACCTCAACGGGCCATCCATTACTATAGAAAGATTCTCTATAACAAGATGACAAACTACGATCTACTATTACAATATCCAGGTCAGATGTTTTTGTCGCCTCTCCCCGTGCAACGCTTCCTCCTAGTAAAGCTACATCACAATTCGGAAATTGTGATGTAATGATGCTTTGTGCTGCTTCCATTGGTTTCATAACCGTTCCCCTTTTCTTATTTCACTTTCTTTTTTTCAGCTCTTTCTCTCGCTTTTTTTATATACGGTTCTGCGTCTGGTGTTTTACATGACGTTGCCCCGTGATCAACGTGTACTTTTCCAATTTCACGTGCAATTTCAATCGCTTTTCGCTCTAAGTCTTCATTACGAATTCCTATCGCAATTAAAGCACTATTCATTGCTTCTCTTTTTCTATTTTTTTCATTATGTATATTTTCTTTAATCTCTTCTAGATAAGGAGAGAAGAAATCATCCTGTAACGTTTTATTTTTAATCGCAATATTTGCTAATAAAGACCAGCCTGCTCTTCCAACCCATTCATCATCACACTTTGTCCATTCTTCCATTCTTTCTATCGCGATTGGCGACGTACAAATAGCCGTCATCAAAACGTCCATTAAACAATAATAATCAACTTCCTGTACCCATTCATTTAACTGTTCTGTCGTAACTTTTTTCGGATCTAATATCATCGTTGCTAATGTCATTGCATCCATATTTTTTGTTTCCCATAATAAAATCGCTAAATCATGATCTTTTTTTATCTTCTTTTTTAACAATTTTAAATTGGCAAAACTAACTCCGAATAGTGGCTCTTTCGCCCCGTGATTTTTATACGTTTTACGATTTTGTTCTGTTCCATATTCCTCTAGTTTCTGCATTACTTCTTCAAGTAACATATGCCCACCTCTTTATCTTTTCTGTTGACTTCATATATGTATGTACGATATATTCTACATTACTTTTTGTTTTTCCTATATTTATTTTTAAAATACGGTATGTGAAATTTTATAGTTACTACAAATAATTACAACAAACATGAAAACCTGTACATTTTACATTTCATCAATTCCAATAGTATAAAAAATAGAAAATAAAGAACTTTTATTGATTTGATTTTCATTTTTTATCACATTTATTTTCAGCCAAAATACTTGCTACTTTTTAATAACTCTCTTAACAAAATTTTCTTATATAAAAATCCCTACAGATGCTGTAGGGATTTTTGCCTAAATCATTTTGTTACGAATTTCATTCAACTATAACTACTCATTTTCTTTTTTCTTCTTTTGTTCCTCAGAAGGCTCTTCCGTTGGATCTGGTTCTTGTTCATCCTTTTTGTTTAACTCATTATTTTTTTCTTTAGCAGGATCTTGTTTTTCATTTTTTTCTTCCTGTCGTTGTTCAGAAGGTTCCTCAGTCGGATCTGGCTCCTTTTCATCTTTTGGAGCTGGATTACAGCCAATTAATAAACCTACTGTAAATATACTTGTCATACATATTGAAAGCATTTTTTTATAATTCAATTAAAGCACCTCCTAAAATGAATATCCCTAGTATTGTTTCCAACTCATAATTAAAATTATCCAATTATTTTTGACGTTTCTTTCGAAATGACATCCCTTTAAAATCTTACATACTTTTGGCCAAACTTTTTTACGATTGTACAAAAGTTTTTTTGCAATTACCTCCCTATAATTGCTAATATAGTAGAGTAGAACTTTTATAGAGAGAAGGAAAATTATGCACAATGGAATTCGAATGACAACTTTAGTGAAAAGGGCTATGCTGGTTTGCGCGGGGGTATTATTTACATACGAAACGGCTTTAGGATCAGCACATACTGCTCTCGCAAGTACAGAGGATGAAGCAAAATCTGTTCAACTTGTAAGTGAAATCCAATCGTCTCTTGCACCGAAAGAAGCTCCAAAACAATATAACGGGCAAGTTAGAAAAGTCGCGTACTTAACATTTGATGATGGTCCTGGAAAATACACAGCTGAGCTTTTAGATATGTTAAAGAAAGAAAATGCGAAAGCAACATTTTTCCTTATTGGTTCAAACGTAAAAGCATTCCCGGATCTTGTAAAACGTGAAGATGCTGAAGGCCACTACGTTGGGATGCACAGTATGACTCATAACTACAAGAAGCTTTACACAGAAGGTCATTACGTAGATGAGATGAAAGAAGATCAAGGCCTAATTGCTGGTGTTCTAGGTAAATCACCAGTATTAACTCGTCCATCTTATGGCTCAATGCCAGGATTAAACGAAGCTCTTCGCAACAAAGTTGTCGAAAATGGCTTAAAAGTTTGGGATTGGACAATTGATTCTTTAGACTGGAAATATAACAAAATGCCAGTTGACGCTGCATCAGCTAAAATTGTAGAAAACGTACTAAATGGTGCTAACAAACCGACAGAAGTTATTCTTATGCACGACATTCATCCACAATCTGTTAAAGCAGTACCTGGAATTATTAAAGGGCTGAAAGAAAAAGGATATGAATTAGAAAGTTATAGTGAGAACGAACACTTCCCATTAAACTTCTGGCACGATAATCGTATGTAATGAAAAAGACTCTATTTCCTCTAGTAGGTTATTGAGTCTTTTTTTATCGAATTGGGAAATTCCCTTACATAGAATACCTATACAAAATTTCACCGTATTAATAATATATGTCTCTTCCTTTTAGCAAGAAACAATCAAATAAATGTAACTTTGAAAAATGTCATGCTATACTATAGCCTAGTTTAAAATAAGTAGGTGTCATATGATAGTTTATACAGTTCAAGCTGAAGCAGCATGGAAACAATTTAAGAAACTTGGTTATTTAGAAGGAAGTAAAGAAAACATTGATCCCGATTTTATATATTCATACGATTGGATGATACGTGTAGCTAAAAACAGATTACCCCATTATGAAGATAACTATCCTATTTGGGTTTGGGAAGCAAATAATTATCCAAACCGAAATCATAAAGCTTGGGGTAGGGAAAATTCAAAAATGGTAATTTTAACACTTGATGTGCCAGAAGAATGGGTACTATGGAGTGATATTAGTTACTGGTGTTGTGCTATGGGTGATAGTTCTAAGTATTTTCATCAAACTAATAAACCAACATTAGAGGACTGGTTTACTTTTATGGATGAAGAATACAAATTATTATTCGATTTCGACTATTTGTTATCACATCCTGATTGGTATAAAGGTAAAGAGGCTTCATTAGAAAAACAAGGTGTTATCGGCAAAATCCCTCTTTCCTTTGTAAAAAAAGTAAGACGTTTTCGTGCTAAGGAAGATAAATCTATTAATGAAATCAGAAGTGATAACTGGGATAATAGAAAAGAAAACCGTATTAAAAAGATGAATCAAAAATTAAGAAAAAGAAAAGAAAAGCAAAAAGGATTGCAAAAGCGACTTATACGAAATTAACATATATATCAAAATACAGTACGAAATTATGGATTGGATATACAAATTCAATCCTATTTTTTTATATTATCAACACTTTAGCACA
This sequence comes from Bacillus sp. EB106-04-02-XG92, assembly GCF_058791995.1. Taxonomy (NCBI): domain Bacteria; kingdom Bacillati; phylum Bacillota; class Bacilli; order Caryophanales; family Bacillaceae; genus Bacillus; species Bacillus sp. EB106-04-02-XG92. The sequence goes on along the minus strand of NZ_JBYTEA010000006.1, from coordinate 291,522 downwards.
TATTACTCTTAAGGAGTGATGTGTATATGGATTTTCTTTCAGCCGAATATTTGTCCGCCTTACTTGCCATCATTGTAATCGATTTAGTGTTAGCCGGTGATAATGCGATTGTAATTGGGTTAGCAGCAAGGCGATTACCGAAAGATCAGCAAAAGAAAGTTATTATATGGGGAACTATCGGGGCAATCGCAATTAGAGCTCTCGCTACGTTAGTTGTCGTTTGGTTGTTAAAAATACCAGGGCTACTTCTAATTGGTGGTGTACTCCTTATATGGATCGCTTACAAATTAATTGCTGAAGGCAAAGATCATGATATTAAGGCAGAAGAAGGATTTTGGTCTGCTATAAAAACCATTATTATTGCTGATGCATTAATGGGTATTGATAATGTACTTGCTGTTGCAGGAGCTGCGCATGGCAATTTTTCTTTAGTCATCATCGGACTATTAGTATCTATTCCAGTAGTAGTTTGGGGCAGTACATTAATTTTAAAATGGGTGGACCGGTTCCCTGTTATCATTACGATTGGAGCAGCTGTTTTAGCTTATACTGCTGCGAAAATGATTGTAGATGAGAAATGGTTCGCTGGATTTTTCGAAAGTAACCCTTTCATTAAATGGGCATTTATCATTATTATCATTGCTGGTGTAGTATTCTTTGGAAAGATGAAACAAAAAACTAAGGATAACTCTGTATAATGACTACGTTATTTGTACAAATAAAAGCGCTACTCATATGAGTAGCGCTTTTTACTATTTATTTCGTTTCTCCGTCTGCAGTCGTTTTTACCTTCGTTTTATTTTTATCACGATTGTTATAGTTGTACTTCGAACGATCGACCGGTGTAAATCCTTCCGGTGTATAGAATCGTAATAAGTCACCGTTTACGACTTGGTCAGAGTATTTTAATGATTTTTGAACCATTTGTTCATTTTGTTTTATTTCGTCTGTTAATTCTACAGAGTTACCGGTAGCTGTATCATAGTATTTTCCATTCAATGCAGTAACTGTTGGACTTACGAAGTTTCCGTTACGGAATGGAACAACTTGTTTATGCTCTGGTGATAATAAATCAGATCCGAACTGGACATAATTTTTCGTATCTGTACCTAGTAAGTGTAATAGCGTCGGAAGAACATCAATTTCTCCGCCGTATTGATGTTGTACGCCGCCCTTCATTCCTGGGACACGAACGATTAATGGTACTCGTTGCAGCTGTGCATTTTCGAATAAGTTCATTTCTTTACCCATTATTTGAGACATTGCTGCGCCATGATTATCTGAAATACCGTAATGGTCACCGTACATAACGATAATTGAGTTATCGTATAAACCAGATTGTTTCAAGTAATCCAAAAATCCTTTTACAGACTCATCTAAATAACGTGCTGTTTGGAAATACGTATCTACTGAAGAGTCACCTGTTTTAGCTGGTTCAATCGTCGCTTCCTCTTTATCAATCGGATAAGGGAAATGGTTCGATAACGTAATGAACTTCGTATAGAACGGTTGTTTCAATGTTTGTAATAATGGAATGGATTCGTTAAAGAATGGTTTATCTTTTAATCCATAGTTTACTACATCTTTTTCGTTCATATCGTAGTATGACGCATCAAAGAATTTATTAAAACCAAATGATTTATAAATATCGTCACGGTTCCAAAATGTTTTGTAGTTACCGTGGAACACTGCTGATGTGTATCCTTGTTGCCCTAAAATAGCTGGTGCTGATTGATACGTGTTATGAGCTTTATTCGTAAAAACAGATCCTTGCGGTAATCCATACATTGAGTTTTCTAGCATGAACTCAGCATCAGATGTTTTACCTTGTCCTGTTTGATGGAAGAAGTTATCAAAATATAACGTATTTGCATCTTTTGTAAATGAGTTTAAGAACGGTGTAACTTCTTGCCCATTTAATTTGTAATCAATTAAAAAGTTTTGGAATGACTCTAAATGAATATAAATTACGTTCATGCCTTTTCCTTTACCAAAGTACTCAGGATTTGGACTTGCATATGTTGATGCAAGATAATTTCTAACTTCTGTCATATTATCTCCATCAGCTAACGCTCGTTCTGTTGATGCTTTCGCACTTTGAATGCCATCATAAATCGTATAGTTGTATGCCCCTAAATATTTCACAATATAATTACGGTCAAATGTTCTTGTTAATAATTCAGGACGATCAGATTCTGCAAGACCTAAGTTAATGCTGAATAATAAAATACCTGCTACAAATACTAGTGATAATTTATGCTTCGCAACACGAATTGGTTTTGGACTTGCAAATTTTGTTGCGACTAAAACAATTAAAATGATTGTATCTAAGAAATATAGAGGATCATATGCGTGTAGCAATGCAAAAATACTACCACCTAAATCTCCAAAGTTATTCGTTTGTGTTAATGTCGGGAACGTAATAAAGTCGCTGAAAAAGCGATAATATACTACGTTTGCGTATAAAAGTATAGACATTAACAAATTAATAACAATTAACCAAATATAAGCACGTTTCCCCTTTGCGAACAATGCAAGCCCTAAAAATAGAACTGCCGAGCTTAACGGGTTGAAAAACAGTAAAAACTTTTGGATTGTGTTAGATATCCCTAAGTTAAATTCTGTCACATAAGCTGCATATGTTTTTAACCAGAATAAAACAATGGCAAACACGAAAAATCCAAAGTGATTACTTAACACACTTTTACTCTTTAATAAGAACTGTTTCATCTCTCCACCTCTTTTAATCATCCAAGGCTTATTTTTATATAAGTCTGTCTTTCTATTCAATTTTTCATCTCCAAATAGATTTTATTTATTTTACTATATGAAGAATATTAGTAATTATAATTTGAAGCTTTTATTTATTCAACTATTTCTTTTCAAATATTTTGACCTTGGTTTCTATTTAACAAAATAAATTTGTAACATTTTTTGTTTTCTCCCAAGACTCACCCACTAATTATGACACCACATACTATAAACCTTTCTTTACTGTTTCGCAAATAAATATGTCTCCAGTTCTGGAACATTAAAGCAATATAATGAAATTCACTATAGATTGCATTAGTTTTTTTCTGTGTCTATTACACCTCTTCATGTATTTCACAGTTTATTCATACTGTAGCCATTTCTCTATATACAACATCAAAATATCTTTCCGCCCCTAAAGTTATTTCTGTATAATTATTCATAACACATAAAATCAATGATTATAAAAAAACCTCGCTCTCATTACGAGAGCGAGGTTTTCATCATTTATTATTGACCTTTGTACATTGCATCTACTTGTTTTTGAAGTTCTTCATTTTCTAAGAACTCATCGTAAGTAGCCTCTTTATCGATTACACCGTTTGGCGTTACTTCGATAATACGGTTTGCAATTGTTTGTACGAACTGATGGTCATGAGATGTGAATAACATTGTACCTTTAAATGCGATTAAACCGTTGTTTAATGCAGTGATAGACTCAAGGTCTAAGTGGTTCGTTGGATCGTCAAGTGTGATTACGTTCGCACCACTTAACATCATTTTAGATAGCATACAACGAACTTTTTCGCCTCCAGATAGTACAGAAACGTTCTTCTTAACTTCTTCACCTGAGAATAACATACGGCCTAAGAAACCACGTAAGAAGCTTTCTGACTCATCTTGTGGAGAGAATTGACGTAACCATTCAACTAAGTTGTAGTCACTGTTCTCAAAGTATTTAGAGTTATCTCTTGGGAAGTAAGATTGAGATGTTGTAACGCCCCATTTGAATGAACCGCTATCTGGCTCCATTTCTCCCATAAGAATTTTAAATAATGTTGTCATTGCAATATCGTTACGACCGATAAATGCAACTTTATCACCTTTATTTAAAGTGAAGTACACATTATCTAACACTTTTTCGCCATCAATTGTTTTAGAAAGACCTTCAACAGTTAATAAGTCATTTCCTACTTCACGCTCAGGTGTGAAGCCAACGAATGGGTAACGACGTGATGATGGTCTAATATCATCTAATGTAATTTTATCTAATAATTTTTTACGAGAAGTTGCTTGTTTCGCTTTAGATGCGTTTGAGCTAAAGCGTGCAATGAAGTTTTGTAACTCTTTTACTTTCTCTTCTTTTTTCTTATTAGCATCTTGTGTTAATTTTAAAGCTAATTGGCTTGACTCATACCAGAAGTCATAGTTACCAACATAAAGTTGAATTTTACCGAAATCAAGATCAGCCATGTGCGTACAAACTTTATTTAAGAAGTGACGGTCATGGGATACAACGATTACTGTATTTTCAAAGTTCATTAAGAAGTTTTCTAACCATTGAATCGCTTTTAAGTCCAAGTGGTTGGTAGGCTCATCTAGTAATAGAATGTCTGGTTTACCGAATAAAGCTTGAGCAAGTAATACTTTTACTTTTTCTGCCCCAGTTAATTCTGATAATTTCTTATCATGTAGATCTTCACCAATACCTAAACCTTTTAGTAAGATTGCAGCTTCTGACTCAGCTTCCCAACCGTTAAGCTCAGCGAACTCACCTTCAAGTTCAGCAGCACGCATACCATCTTCATCACTAAAGTCTTCTTTCATGTAAATGGCATTTTTCTCTTGCATTACTTTGTAAAGTTGCGTGTGACCCATAATAACTGTTTCTAATACTGGGAACTCTTCATATTCGAAGTGGTTCTGTTTTAATACTGCTAGACGCTCACCTGGCGTAATATGTATGTCACCTGTTGATGGTTCAATTTCTCCAGATAAAATCTTTAGAAACGTCGATTTACCAGCACCGTTTGCTCCGATTAAACCGTAGCAGTTACCTGGCGTGAATTTTATGTTAACATCTTCAAACAATTTGCGATCCGCAAAACGCAAACTAACGTTACTTACTGTAATCATTTGTGTCCTCCTACTAATACCGCTTATTTCAGCGTTTTCTCACCGATTGTCTTAAAAAATCGCATATTACGACTCAATTATTGTAGACTATAGCTATTATATAGTAGAAGCTGGATGAATAGCAACGGTTGATTGCTATTCCTTTCTTTCCAAACTCGAATAAAAGCTTTGTTTTTAATTATATCAAAGTTACATACACACTTTAAGAAGGGTTTATTTTGAAGAAAATATTAATAATTGGAGCATTATGTTTATCTCTTACTTCCTTAACTGCATGTAGTAATAACAATGCAAAAACACATACTGAATCAAAACAAGAGAAAAAAGAAACAAAAATAACTGTTGATTCGATTATCACTGAATTTAAAAACGCTGATCTCCAAGCAGAAAACCCTACCGATCTTCCACAAAAAGAATTCGGCAATCTTCGAAAAGAAGGAAAACGTATTGTCGTACCTTCTTTTCGAAGATAAAGGCGGTCGATTATTCGAAATTACAAAGAAAGAAGATCTAGAAAAAGTAAAGAAATATTAAGATGAATTAGGAAATTCTGCTCCTATGTTATTCTCTCATACACACGCCAATGGAAATTTTCTTTTACAAATGAATGGCGATATGAAAGATGAAGAATTCACAAAATATAAAGATGTGATGGACAAGTTTATAAAATAAAGAAAATCACCTTTTAAAAGAACGGGTTCAGTTTAGGGAGAGAAAAATGTTAATAACCATTAGAAATAACACAATAATTTGTATGCATTTCGCACCCCGTTTCGTATTATAAATAGCAAACTAAAACGCTCAGAAAATATTCTGAGCGTTTTTATTTCCTTCTTCAACTAAAGCACCAGTTAGTGTAAAAAGCTATTTCAACATTTGTATTGTTAACTTATCTTTTAACATTGACCTATATGAGTCAATTTCATATTTTGTATTATTGACTTTTTCTTTTTTCATTTTTAACATATCAAATATTTCTAACTCTAAATTTCTTCTAGCTTCAAGAACTTTTATCGCTCCTTCTACACCTGAATGATTATGTTCTTTCCCATAGCCTTGATTAGTGTAATAGTCGACAATTCCTGTGGACCATTCTGGAGTTCTTTCTTTTAATGCCTTCCTAAATGCAAATTCAAGATTATCTTGTTCTATATACAATAACATTGGATTTAAATTCTCTATGATTTTTGCAACTTTCATTACATAATTTATTATTTTTTCTTTTTGTTCACCATATTTAATCATCCCAATCGTTAATGGATTTTGTATGAAACAACATTCAAAGATATAAACCTTATCGTCTTCTAGAGCAATTTCAGCAAAATCATTCCATTTGTCAGCAATTAATTCAACATTTTTTTCGAATGATAATTCGTATATATCGTTTTTTAAAATATCATTAAATAATTCATCCGAAAACTGGTCGCCAAAATCATTTTTTATCTTTCTGTATGGTAATAAATAATTGCTTCCTTTTTTTAGAGCTCTTTTAAGAAGTACTTCTTTAAAATCTCCACTGTCAGATAATAATCTATTGAATTCAAATTTATTAAAACAAGATACACCATCATAGTCGGCTGGGTGGTTCAAATTCCCCTCTAAAAATAGTTCAACTTCAATTTTATTTTGGCTTAGAATTTCATTTATTAGCTTTGCAGTGGTCGATTTTCCAAATCCAGGTAAACCTTCTACTATTATTAGTTTTGTATTCATAGTTATAAATCCCTTCCTTCAAAGTATGTAACCAAGATTAAAAAAATTACTTACTCCACTGCAATCACTCCTTCAAAATATGATATTCATCATTTCCTTTGAAAAATCCTTCTTAAAGTAACCTGACCGTTAGTTTAAGAACATTTTTTTCACAATCTCTATCATTATTTTAACATAAATTTTCCATTTACCTTTTTAAAAAGATAGTCCACCATTATTTGAGTGAACTATATAAAAAAAGGATTCTAAATCATATGTGATTTAGAATCCCTAATTTGTATGTTATTTTATATTTTCTCTCCTATAACTGAACCAGTTACTTTTAAAAGGGGATTCTTTTATTTCCTTTCACTTAATTTCTTTGCATAATTCTTCATTTTACTCGTTAATCCTATTAAAGCAGGTAACAATATTGGCATTACTATGATAGCTAATAGTAACAGTGCAACACCAACAACAGACGCTACTTGTATAAGCGTCAATACACCTGAAGGGATTAATGCAGCAAATGTACCACCTAAAATAAGCGCGGCCGATAATACAACTCCTCCTATGTGACGAGAGGCATTTACAATTTTTGTTGTTGGGTCTCCCTCTAGCTCATTGTATCGCATCATTACGAAAATGCTATAATCCACACCTAAAGCGACAATCATAATAAAACTAAAGAATGGTACATTCCAGCTTAATGACTCTACATTTAGTAAGTGTGCACTAATTTGTTCACTTATACCAAGTGATGCAAAATAAGCTAATAGTAAAGATCCAATAATGAAGATCGTATTCAAAAATGACCGTGTAATAACGAGTAATACTATCGCAATACCAATTAACATTATCGTAGCTGTACGTAAGAAGTCTTGGCCTGTTACTTCTTTTAAATCGACGTTTCTAGCTGTTGTACCTCCAATTGCTTTTTTCGTCGAATGTAATTCTGTACCATTTAACGTACCGTCTATCGTTTTATTAATTTCTTCAATAATTGGCATCGCTTCTTTTGAATACGGATTTACGTCTAAAATGATTGTCATTTTAGCAGTCTTTCTATCATGTGACATGTACGTATTCAATGCTTTTTGGAAATCTTCTCCCTCTAAAACTTCTTTTGGAATATAAAATTTCTCAGAGCTTTTTGATTCATTCAGTTCTCCTAAATATTTCTGAGCATCCCCTAGTCCGTTACTTACCTTTTTGAGCCCATCTGTACTTTTAGATAGTCCTGATTGTAATTGCCCCATCTGTTCTTGCAAGTCTTTAAGCCCGGTTAATAGCTGGCCTTGCCCATCGTTTATTTTCGTTAATCCCGTTTGTAACTCAGATGACTTGCTCGCAATTTGTTTTGAACCGGAAGCACCTTCATCTAATCCGTTTTTAAGATCAGCTGCTCCTTTTTGCAATTTAGTAACTCCATTATTCATTTCTTTTAAACCGTTATCCACTTTCAATAACGATTGATTTGCTTCTTTAAATGAGCCCATCGCCGCTTTATGCTGCGTTGCTAATTGATTCAATTCATTTGAAAGCACACCTAATTGCTTTTGAGCCTCTTTAGCAATTCCTATCGTCTGCAGTATGTTCGGATCATTTGCTAATTCTGGTTTCGTTTGAATGAAATTGGTCATTAACATTTCAATTTGTTCGTAACCTTTTTTCGCCCCATCAATCGCTTGAGAAATACTTCCGAAGTATTGATCGTAAGAACTTAAACCTTTTTCTAACTGCGTATAACCAGCATGAAGTTGTGACGTTGCATTAGATAAAACATTTATATTTTCATTTACTGAAGTTAATCCACTCTCAATTTGCTGTGCACCTTGTGCTCCATCATTTATGCCATTTGAAAGTTGATTTAATGCTGTTCCTAATGCTGTTACACCGTTTTTCGCTTCGTTTGTTCCATCTATTAACTTTTGAACGTTTGCAAGACTATTTGAGTCTTTACTACCCATTTTATCTTTCGCAGTAGTTAATCCATCATTAATTTCCTTAATACCACCATTGGCATCTTCTAAACCTGTATTTAGTTCTCCAGCTTGTTTATTTATATATAGTTCTTTTATCCTTTCACCAGTTGGACGTGTCGGTGAATATACTTCTGAAACACCTTTCACTTTCAAAATCTTATCAGTTAGTTCATCTAAAGTTTGAAGCGAATTCGACTCATCTAATTTGTTATCCGATCGAATAACTAATGTACTCGGTGAAGAGAAACCGGGTGGGAAATGAGCTTCTATTACGTTAATCCCCATCTTTGATTCATATTTATTATCCACTTCAAATAAATCATTGTAATTTAGTGTGTTAGAGTATTTCATTACGAAAGGAATCGATATCACAAATACAATGATTAAAGCGACAAATGGTCTTGCTACTGAGTTTTTTGCAAAAAATCCCCATAAGCGACTATCCTCATGACCTTTAAACGTTTTAACTGGATAAAACATTCCTTTTCCTAAAAGCACCATAAAAAATGGATTTAACGTTGTTAATACAAGTAATAATACTGCGACACCAATTGCTACTGCTGAAGTAGATTGATACAATTTAAAGCTTGCTAAAGCAAGAGATGCAAAACCAATTAATACTGCTATCCCGCTATATAAAACGGTTTTCCCTGCCGATTTAAACGTTTCTTTCGTGGCTAAAAATGCATTTTCTTGTTTACTTAATTCTTCCTTAAACCTTGTATATAATAAAATGTTATAGTCTGTTCCAACCCCAAACAGTACGACAACTACAAACACTTGTGTAAAGTTGGAAAACGGAAAATTAAATTGATCTACTAGGTGGGCAATAATCCCCATTGAAACTAAATATGATACACCGACTGTAAGAAGAGAAACGATTGGAACAATTGGTGAACGAAATACAATGATTAATACAACTAAAATGAAAATGATAGAAATAACTTCTGTCTTTTTCACTCCCTCTTGAGAGGATGTAAGGAAATCACCCGCTATTAAATCACTTCCTGTTAAGTACGTTTTAACGCCATTCGCTTTAACCTTTTTATGAAGCTCATTTGCAACTTTTGATATTTCACCATATTTTTTATCTACTGAGATTTGCGTTAATATGGTCGTATTGTCTTTAGATATCAACTGTTTTTCCAAATCTTTATTATCTAAATGTGAAACAACTTCCTTAATTCCTAATTGCTCTTTTTCATTTTGTAAAGCATGGATTGTTTTTATTATTTCTTCTTTTTGCTCAGATGTTAACGCTGCTTTACTTCCACTATTAAAAACAGCTATAATTTCATACTTTTCTGTCCCGTCTTTATCCATCTCTCTTATCATTTTGTCAGCAATACTACTTTGTTCAGTATTAGGGATCGTAATGTGCCCTTTTTCTTTCACTAATTTATCCATATTAGGCATCGTTACAATCATTGTAATTGTAATAACTATCCATAATAGAAAAGATAAACTTCTCCAATTTTTTAGCTTACTCAATTTAATCATCTCCTGTTTTGAAAGTTTCACGTTAGTTTCGGAATGAACGTTCATTCCTATCGTTCTATTACATTGTTTTGTAAACTCTATTAAACTAGTCTTCCCGGAATGAATGTTCATTCCCTTAGTTACACAAATATCCTTTCCTAATCTCATATTTTAAATCTATTTAGGAATGAATATTCATTCCTGTCCTTATAAAGCTATAGAATCAAATGATTCTAATAGCATTCCAAGAGCTTTCTTCCAATTCTTTTACTAACTCTTTCGAGTATTCTAATTGTCCTGTTGCAATTACTTTCGTTAATTTTTCAAGTGGTTGATATACAATAATAATTAAAGCAACTGGAGGCAATGGACGAAGAAAACCTTTTGCGATTCCATCTTCAATAATATTCATAAAGAAGCCTATAAAATCGTCAAATATTTGCTTACTCTGTTCGTCAAGAAAATAACTATCACAGTGAGAATTTGTAAATAAAAAAGCATCCACATTGTTTCTCGCAAATTCAAATAAACGGTTGTACGTATGACTAAACTGTTCACGAATATTTGCTTCAACAGGAAAATCTGTTTTTATCATTTCAGAAAGCTCTAACATACTTTTTGAAAATAATGAGTTAACAAGTGCCTCTTTATTTTCAAAATAGCGATAAATAGTACCCGCACCGACTTTTGCCTTTTCAGCGATCATTGGAATTGTCGTACCATCGTAACCACGCTCTGCGAAAAGTTGCATCGCAGCATCAAAAATATCCTCTTGTTTGTTTTTAGCCATTTTTTCCACCTCTATTTTCAGGAATGAAAATTCATTCCGTTTTTAATTATAAATTACATGGATTAAAAGTCAAGTGCGTGACAAAGCATGGTTGCGTTTTAGTGAAAAAATTATATCAGCGATTTTCAGGATATATCGACTTACCGGCAATTAAAGAGAGTGCTGTCCCAAAGTTTTATTTGGGACAGCACAATTTCCTATTTACAACTTAAAAGAAATCATAAATAAACGCTTCTCTTACCGGAACTATTTTCTCAAACGCTTGTATTTCCTCTTCACTTCCGCTTATTAATTCTAATTCATTCAGTTGTAACGGACGTTTATATCCAAACATTATTGTAGATAATGCGTTTATATCTAGCTTTATTCCTTTATCTATTGTTTCCTCTTTCATAATTGTTATTTCATGATTCGCAAGCCTTATTGATACGTTATTCCACGGTGCAAATGAATCTGTAATATGAAAAATTAGTTCTTGTTGTACATCGTTCCAGTTGAATTCATATTGTTTAAAGAATTGCTCCACATCTACAATTCTGCTCATAAAATATGGCTTAATTTCTGCCTTCACTCGCGGCTCTTGTAGTGTATATAATAACGGTTCGTTTTCACTTACTGTCATTTCAAGTTCTTTAATCATAGAATCATGCTGGCAAATAAAGTTCCACAGACCATTTCTCGCTTCATTATGCAGTGGAACAAATTCTTCTACTGTCATTTTGCTATTTTCAACTTTATATAACATGTAGCCAGATGCCGTTTTATTTTTATCGTAATATATCGCTAATGTTAAGTCATCATAAACAGTCTGTAACCACCATTTTTCATCGCGAACTAGCATACCCGAAAAACGTTCTGCAAATGTTTCATAAAGCTTCTCGACCTCTTCTGGATGATTTTCTTTACTGAAACGTTTCACCGTACCATTCACTTGTTTTTTCATAACTAAATCACTCTTTGTCATATGACATATAAGGAGATTCGCACAAAGTTCCCAGCCGTATTTACGGTAAAATGCAACAGCAAATGGATGTAGCATCGATACTGTATATCCGTCTTTTTTCATCGTTTGAAGTGAGTGTTGAAGTAATTCTTTTACATACCCGCTTCTTCTATACTCTGGATACGTCGCTACCCCTGCAACGCCTCCCATTTTATATTTTTCTTTACCTATGTATATATGAAACGGAATAAGGTGAAGTTTTGCAGCTAAATCTTCCCCTTCCATAATACCGTATATTTCATGACTTTCTTTCATTTTTGTAAGTTGTTGCTGCAGTCGTTCTTCTTCAACTTTATATTGAAAGGCGTATTCTGATAAGCGTAATGCTTCTCTAAATTTATCTTCCCTTAATCGTATAACGTTCATATATTTCTCCTCCATTCCTTATTCGAATTGTACCATAATTCGAAATATTAAAGTGCGGTGAATGAAATTATATGGACTTAACGACACGAATTCAATATAAAAAAGCAGATACATCTTGTATCTGCTTCTCATCACTTTATTTAGCTAACTTTTGAAGTTCTTCGAAGAACGTAGGATATGATACGCCTACTGCTTCTGCGTCTTCAATTATTGTTTTTCCTTCTGCGATACATCCAGCGATTGCGAGCATCATTCCGATGCGGTGATCACCGTAACTATTCACTGTATTGCCTTTTAGAACTGATTTCCCGTAAATAATCATTCCGTCATCAGTTGCTTCTATGCGAGCCCCTAGCTTTGTTAATTCTGCTACGACTGTATCAATACGGTTCGTTTCTTTTACTTTTAATTCGTGTGCATCTTTAATTACTGTAATTCCTTCTGCTTGCGTTGCCGCTAATGCAATAACAGGAATCTCATCAATTAATCTTGGAATAATATCTCCGCCAATTTCAATTCCTTTTAATGAAGATGTTTCAATCGTAATGTTTGCAGCTGGTTCTGATGATCCTTCGTTAATTGGCTCTACAGTGAACGTAGCACCCATTTTCTCTAAAACATCAATAATACCTGTACGAGTTGGATTCATCCCTACATTTTGTAATACTAGTTTACTATTTGGAATGATTGCACCGGCTACTAAGAAAAATGCAGCTGATGATACGTCACCTGGCACTTGAACGTCTGTTGCTGTTAGCTTTTGTCCACCTGCAAGTTTTACTGTTTTTCCTTCACGCGTTACTGTAACACCAAACGCTTCAAGCATTCTTTCCGTATGGTCACGAGAAATATGTGGTTCTGTAACAGCTGTTACACCCTCTGCTCGAAGTCCTGCAAGTAAAATAGCTGACTTTACTTGTGCGCTTGCTACAGGCGAAGTGTATTGGATTGCTTTTAAATCTCCACCACGTATTGTTAGCGGTGTAAACGTTCCTTCTTCGCGCCCGTCAATGTTCGCGCCCATTTGTTTTAATGGATTCGTTACACGTTTCATCGGTCTTTTTGCAATAGATGCATCACCTTGTACGCAAGAGAAAAATGGTGTATTTGCCAAAATCCCTGACATTAAACGTATTGTTGTACCAGAATTACCAACATCTAATACAGCCTTCGGTTCTTGTAAACCTTCTAATCCTTTACCAACTACAGTAACTTCATCACCGTTTTGCACGATGTCTACTCCCATTTCTTTAAAACAAGAAATCGTACTTAAACAATCTGCACCAGGCAAGAAACCTTTAATTGTTGTTTTTCCTTCTGCAATCGCGCCGAACATGACAGCGCGGTGTGAAATGGATTTATCTCCTGGAATTGTAATGTTGCCATTTAATCCGTTATTAACAGGTTGTATCGTTCTTTCCTTCACGTTTTCACCTTCTCATTTAAATTGTTTCATAAGTTTGGTATTTTTCTTCTCCAAGCGCTAGCTTTGCTTTCATACGATCTTCTTCTCGTTGGAAGCTAATACGTAATACCCCAAGCAATCCTTCACGCGCTTCTAATATTTGCAAGTTCGTAATACTAATTTCTTCGCGCGCTAAAATGCTCGTAATGTGAGCCAATGCCCCTACTTTATCTAAAACATCGACGTATAAGTCGTGATAGGCAGGAATTGCCCCTCTTTTTCGTACTGGTAAAGAGTCACGGTATTCTTTCGCGTCTGCAAAATAGTTTTGAATCTCGCCTGCATCTCCATTAGAAACTGTATCATATAAATCTTCCATTTCAGAGATCCACTCTTTTAATAATACCATTAAATGCTCACGATTTTGCTTAACAATATCACTCCACATTTTTGGGCTACTAGATGCGATACGTGTAATGTCTTTAAATCCTCCGGCAGCAAGTTGATGAATAAGTGGATTATCTCCTGCATGTTTTTCCACTTGCTTTACTAATCCAGCGGCGATAAGATGCGGAAAATGACTAACAATCCCTGTTACATAATCATGTTCTTCCGTATTTAAAACGAGAAAATGAGATCCTGTTCCTTGTAACCAACACTTTAGTTCTTCCACATGTTCATTTGGCACATGATTCATCGGCGTTAAAATGTAAAATGCATTTTCAAATAAATGCGCTTTTGCACTTTCCACGCCTGTTTTATGAGAACCTGCCATCGGATGTCCACCAATGAAAGAAACTTCCTTTGAAAATAAAGCTTCTGCTTCATTCATAATCGTCCCTTTTGTACTACCAACATCGGTTACAATCACATCTTCTCGTAAACGAAATGACGCTAATTTGTGTAATAACTTCTTCGTTTCTTCAACTGGAGAAGCAAAAACAATTAAATGTGCCTCTTCACATGCATGCTGTAAATCTACCGCTACTTCATCTACTACATGTAATTCTTTTGCACGCTCTACTTGTTCTTGAAATATATCATAACCTGTTATCGTTACATCGTGCTCTTTCTTAATTGCTAATGCGAGAGAGCCTCCGATTAAACCAGTTCCAATTAAAACTACCTTTTTACGCATTTGTCTCATCTCGAGACTTTCTTTTTTTATTTTCAAAGTGTTGTTGTAACACTGAAATCACTCCTTCATTTTGCTCCCTTGTTCCGACTGTAATACGGACGCCATTCGGGAACGGACGAATAATAAATCCTGCATGTGCACAAGCTTCATAAATCTCTCCTGCATTCTCAACCGGTAAGAAGATGAAATTTGTTTGCGATGGATAAAATGGAATTTCATTTTCCTTACAAAAGCTTTCATATTGTTGTAATCCCTCTGTATTTACACGAACTATTTCCTCAATAAACTCATCATCACCAAAAGCAATCATCGCTGCTTTTTGCGCTAATGAAGATACGTTAAATGGCAAACGTACGACATTTAATTGCTCTATTAGCTCTTCCTGTCCAATCGCATATCCAACGCGGAAAGAAGCTAATCCGTACGCTTTAGAAAACGTTCTAAGTACAAGAATGTTTTTATGTTTTTCTAAAAGCGGTAATGTCTCTGGGAAATCTTTTGCTGTTACGTATTCATAGTACGCTTCATCAATGACAATTAACGTATTCTCACTAATACCTTCAATAAATTGATTCAATTTTCGATCATTCACATATGTGCCTGTCGGATTGTTCGGATTACAAATCCATACGATTTTCGTATTATTATTTACCGCTGACAAAATTTCGTCTAAATCGTATACACCGTTATTTAAAGGAATTTCTTTCACTTCACAACCTTCAATAATTGCATGATGACGGTACTGCGGGAATGTCGCACCAGCCGTCACGATGTTATCTCCTGCTTTAAGTACTGCACGACTTATAATTTGAATGACTTCATCTAATCCACTACCGCAAAGCACTTGTTCCATTTGTACATGTAACTTATTTGCAATTGTTTGACGGAGCGTTGTAGCACCTCCGTCAGGATATAAAGCATGTTCCAACCACGATGTTTGCAACTCATCTAAAACACGTGGTGAACAGCCGAATGGATTTTCGTTCGATGCTAGTTTCACAAATGAATGATCTCCGTACACTTCTTTCATTTGTTCAGGTGATTTACCTAGTTTATATGGTTGTAATGACGAGAGTTGATCTTTTACTTGCATGTTAAAACCACCTTTTTATTAAAATTCTTTTGCGTATTTATTATGTTGCGTAATGTTTTGCTGAATTAACTCCATACGATCTTTTCCGAATTGTTCGACTAGTGCATGTGCAAGTTCCCATGCTACAACAGACTCAGCTACTACACCAGCTGCTGGTACTGCACAGCTATCAGATCTTTCAATACTCGCTTGGAATGCTTCTTTCGTATCAATATCAACACTCGCTAACGGTTTGTATAATGTAGGTATTGGTTTCATAACACCTCTTACGACTATTGGCATACCTGTTGTCATACCACCTTCTAAACCACCGGCATTATTCGTTTTTCTCGTGTATCCTTGTTCTTCATCCCATAAAATTTCATCGTGCACTTTACTTCCTGGCTGTCTTGCCGCTTCAAAACCAACGCCAATTTCAGCACCCTTAAATGCATTAATACTCATAATCGCACCAGCAAGTTTTGCATCTAATTTATGATCGTAATGAACGTAACTACCAACACCTATCGGCATACCTTCTGCTATAACTTCAACAATACCGCCAATTGAATCTCCACTACTTTTCGCGTTATCAATCGCATCCATCATCTCTTGTTCTACTTCTTTATCTAAACATCGAACTGGTGAGTTTTCAGTAATTGTTTGAATTTCTTCCATTGATAAGTTTGAAACATGTTTTGCTTTTACTCCGCCAATTTCAAGTACATGTCCTGCAATTTCTACGCCTAATTCTTTTAAAATTTGTTTCGCTACTGCACCAGCGGCTACACGAACTGTTGTTTCTCTTGCAGATGATCGCTCTAGTACGTTTCTTATATCACGATGTCCGTATTTAATCGCTCCGTTTAAATCTGCATGTCCTGGACGTGGTTTTGTAATGGTACGTTTCATTTCTTTACTTTCTTTTTCTGAAATTGGCTCTGCACCCATTACTTTCGTCCAATGTTTGAAATCATCATTTTTTACGATTAACGTTATCGGTGAACCAAGTGTCATCCCATGACGAACACCACTTACAATTTCAACAGTATCCGTTTCAATTTGCATACGTCTTCCGCGGCCGTGCCCTTTTTGTCTTCTTAATAATTCTTTATTAATATGTTCCGCTGTTAATGTTAAACCTGCTGGTACACCTTCTAAAATAACTGTTAACTGCGGCCCATGTGATTCTCCAGCTGTAATGTATCTCATTTCTCTTGCCCCTTTACTATTTTTTTGTACAAAAAAGTCCCTACTGAGCGCTCAGTAGGGACGATGTTTATCGCGGTACCACCCTAGTTGTAGACTTCTTTTGTCTACCTCTCTTCTTCTTTAACGATCGTTAGACCGTCTTTTCCTACAATAGTTCGCGGAAAAGATGCTCCAAGGCTGTAATTCATGCTTACCTTTGTACTGATTCACACCGACCATCAGCTCTCTTTAACAGGGAGATAAGCACTACTGTTTCCTCTTCAGCGCATATATGATATGGAATTAAGATAATTTATTTTTGAAACCTTTTAACTCATCCATGAATCTATGGAATTCTGGAATATCCATTTGTTGTGCAGAATCTGATAATGCAACTGCTGGGTCTGGATGTACTTCAGCCATTACTGCATCTGCGCCAATTGCAAGTGCTGCTTTCGCCGTTGGTAATAATAAATCTCTACGTCCAGTTGAATGTGTTACATCAACGATAACTGGTAAATGTGTTTCTTTCTTTAAAATCGGCACTGCTGAAATATCTAATGTGTTACGTGTCGCTCTTTCGTATGTGCGGATACCGCGCTCACATAGGATAATTTGGTCGTTACCTTGTGCAATGATGTATTCAGCTGCATTAATGAACTCATCAATTGTTGCTGCTAATCCACGTTTTAATAATACTGGCTTGTTAACTTTACCTACAGCTCGTAATAAATCAAAGTTTTGCATGTTACGTGCACCAACTTGAATTACATCAACGTAGTCTAATGCCATTTCAACATCGTTTGGATTTAAAATCTCACTAATGATCGCTAAGTCGAACTCATCTGCTACTTGGCGTAAAATTTGTAATCCCTCTACTCCTAAACCTTGGAAATCGTATGGAGATGTTCTCGGTTTGAAAGCACCACCGCGCATTAATTTTAAGCCTTGGTCTTTCATCGCTTGCCCTACTTGGCGAACTTGCTCTAAGCTTTCTACCGCACAAGGTCCCATGATGAACGTTTGTGTTCCGTTACCAATCAATTCACCTTTTACATCAACGATTGTGTTTTCTTTTTTCTTTTTACGTGATACTAGTAATGCTTTACGGTTATCATCTTCTTGTAATTCTAAGCTAGCTTTGAAGATTGTTTTGAAAATATGTTGAACCGTTGATGTTTCGAATGGTCCCTCATTATTCTCTGCGATCATATCAAGTACTTCACGCTCACGTACTGGATCAAAACGTTTCGTACCTTGTACTTGCTTTTGCTCCCCAATTTTTTGAACGATTTCACCACGTTTATTTAAAAGGTGTAATAGTTGTAAGTTAATTTCATCTACTTGTTTACGTAATTGATCTAATTCATGATTTGCCATTTGGAAATCCTCCTCTAATGTTTTAAAAGTATGGTAAGAGAATGAAAAATTCTCTATTTTCTGAACTGATAAATTATACAAATTTTAAGTGGAATCGATACCTCTTCTTATTTTAAACTAATAATTAGTACAAAGACACTATCTACTAGCTAAAAATCCACTTTTTTGTACAAAAAATCCCTACTGATCCAATCAGTAGGGACGATATTTATCGCGGTACCACCCTAGTTGTAGACTTCTTTCGTCTACCTCTCTTCATTGTTAACGATCATCTGACCGTCTTTCCCTTCATAAAGACAAATACTATCTTCACTACGAAAAAGATGCTCTAGGACTGTAATTCGCTCTTGTTTTTGTACTGGTTCGCACCAACCACCAGCTCTCTGTTACAGTGAAACAACAACTACTGCTTTTCCTTTCAACGCATGAATATTTAATTTTCAAGTTGGACCACTAAAATACAAAAAGTCCCTACTGAATAAATCAGTAGGGACGATATTTATCGCGGTACCACCCTAGTTGTAGACTAACTTTCCGTCTACCTCTCTTCACTGTTAACGATCAATTGACCGCTTTTTCTTCATAAAGACAATACTATCTTTACTACGAAAAAGATGCTCCAAGACTGTAATTCATGATTATCCCTGTACTGGTTCACACCAACCACCAGCTCTCTGTTACAGTAAGACTAACCACTACTGTGATCTCTTCATTGCACTTTGTTTATTCAAATGTTTTTTGAAATTGAATAAGTATGATTCGTATTATAGAACGCTTTTCAAAACACTGTCAACAACTTTTTATATATTTTTTAAAATTTCACTTTCGCCCTACATTTCTTCTTGTAAATTCTCCATAACAATTCCGATGCGAATTATCTCATTATCTATTGCATTTAATACACATTTTTCGGCTCCAAACCGGATTAATACTTCTTTTATTTGAAGGATTTCCGTTTCTAGTAAATCAGCTTCCTGAAGCGTTTGCAGTAAAGTGAAAAATACGTTTGCATACAATCCTTTA
The DNA here is from genome assembly GCF_058791995.1 of Bacillus sp. EB106-04-02-XG92. Classification (NCBI taxonomy): domain Bacteria; kingdom Bacillati; phylum Bacillota; class Bacilli; order Caryophanales; family Bacillaceae; genus Bacillus; species Bacillus sp. EB106-04-02-XG92. The sequence continues at coordinate 272,111 of NZ_JBYTEA010000006.1, read as the reverse complement.
TACATTTTTATACTCTCTGTCTTTTCAAGTATTTCATTAAATAACTGTTTTAACTCCGTTTGATTCCCTTTTCCACCCACGTCCGAAAACGATTTACATATTATCGATAATCCTCTTTCTACTATTTCATCCATAAATAAAATAATACGTAAAAGCATTATATATTCTCTAGCTGTAATTCCACCCATTTTCGGTCGTTCTCGTAAAAATATACTAAGCCAAGCTGTCCAAAATTTTTGTTGTTCTTTTGCACTTAACGTTTTGATGTAATAGCATAAAAACTGCATAAATTTAATTTTATTTTCTTCATTTTCTCGTATAAGCAACGGATATAACCAATCTGTTTTTTGCTCCCAATACAGTACACATTTAATAAATACAAAACTGAGCCATTTCAAAAATGCTTCCCTCGTGTGCGGATGTAATACTTCCAAATGTTCTACCGCATACTGAATAAATCGCTTCATCTCTGTAAATAAGGGTAAATTGATTTGCGTGTAACATAAACCTGCCCATGCATATTTCGTAATCTCATTTTCCTTCTTTAAATCTAAGTACGGTAACAAATATTTTCGGCACCATTGCTTCTCAATATGATAAAGAAATGTTATATCTGCGACTAAACGAGCTAACATGTAATTTGTCCGCTCTGAACTAACTCTTACTTGTTCTTCAAATAAAAATAAATATTCATACACGTTACGATCGTATAAATGATCATATGATAACAGTTTTAATAATACAGCTGTCATTTTTCCAACAGGATGCTGGATGGATTCATTGTAAAAATCTTGTTTTCCAAGTTTAAAATCTGTATCACTTTTCATTACTTGAGGGAATAGTGAAAAAGCAAACCGTTTCACGTTGCGTATGCTATTTTCGTCTAATTCTTCTAATCGGTTACTAATTTCATATAAAAAGCTGCTAATTAACCAATGAAAAGCAGCATTTCTAACAAATTTCTGTAATAACGGAATAACTTTTTGGATTTGTTCATTTGTCAGTCCTCGGTTATTTCTCCACTCTCTAATACAAACAAACCACACTTCATTACTTATTTCGTGCATGCTCACTAATTGATAAGCAAATGAAATACTCCATTCTGTATTCAATTTACATGCTTTCGATAACATCTCTAAAAAATGACGTTGCTCAAAAACACCATCTTGAGAAAATTGAAGAACTTGCTTCATAATTTCATCGTCTTTCAGCTGTAATAATCCATCAGCAGTTACGTTACAAGTAATACTTTGTTCTGTGGTTTCTTTCTTTTGTACGCTGTATCGATCAGAATGAAAGTGAGGATGCTTTTGCTTCATTACCTCATAACCTTTTGCTGTAGAGGGACTATTGGAATCACAAGTGAATAATAAATCTAACACGAAACAAACATCAAACGCCCTCTCCTCTGCAAGGTCTTTCAGTACGATTTGAATGACTTCTTCTTTTGTTTTTTCTAAAGAAGATGCGAAATGATTTTTTATAAGTTGAAAAACTTCGTGTTTATACGTGACATTTAAAAGAAGCCCCTCTTGTAACAACCATTTCATTTTGTCATCCGCGCTAACGAATATATTTTTATTCATCGCATCAATTGCAATTCGGTTCTGAAGTATGCTGTTTGCTTCTATCATTTCTGTAATATAATAATTTGCTTTTTTCTCATTGTTTTCACATAAATAAGCTAAACACTCTTTTACAATTTGAATTAAAAACGCAAGATCATTTTGCTGAAACTCTTTTTCTACATTTTCCTTATCCCTTTTTTTCAATGCCGTTTGCCTTAGTGATAACATTCGCATCTTTTCTATACCCATCATCATAATTGGTACGGCGTAATAGGCAATATGCGGTTTCATCTTCTCATTCCAAATTTGCTCCACATAAGAAAATGTAGACACTGGTAATCGACTCGATTCCTCAAGCTCTATTGATTCTTGCGTATCATTTCCCCATTTCCGCTCCCGCTTCAACTTAAGCTTTCCGTCCAAAATAAACGTTAGTAACAATAAAGCAATTTCTTTATGCTCCGGAAAAGAACATTTTTGCAGTAAGCAAGAAATTATTTCAATCGATTTACTATCTTTTTCAGCTGTTTCTAATAAAAGAAGTGCCCATCTTGCGAACAATAACGGGTCCATCTCAATTTTCGTTTCACTTAAGTAACTACAAATTGTTCTCCATAATAACGGAGATATTTTAGATTGATTTTTAAAAATTAATTGAAATAATTCTTTTTGATGACTAAAAAGGAATTGTTCCACTAACCATTCTGCAAGTAGTTCATCTACCTCATTATAGTTTGATGTAACTAAAAATAAATTTTGTAATTTCCCTTCTGCTTCAAGCCATTCCACCCATTCATAATCATGAGCAAATTCAACAAAGTAGCGGACTGTTTCAATTTTCTTTATTGATTGTTTTATGTAGGATAATTGTTCCTGCTCTACTGACGGTGGAACAGTTACTATGTCACGGATTCGCATTCGTTTTGTAATATAATTATCCCCCATTAATTCTGCCCATCGCTTCACCGCTTTAACGAGAGATTGATGATTATTACCTTTATTCGGATATACAATCGGCCGGATTCCTAAATGCTCCCAGTGGTACGTATTTTCCCCTTGTGCAACAAAAGCATAACGCCTTGTACTTGGTGGTAAACCAGTCGCTAAATATTTCATTACGGGGTCATTATGGCTATATCCAACGAATAGAACGGTGTAATTCGAGAATAAATCAACTAAAAATCTTCTTGCCCACCCTTCCGTCAAGTAAGCCCTTCCAAAATCACCATCTGTTAAAATTAACGCTTCTTTCTCTTGTTCTATATTGCCATGTATGTAAGCAAGTCCTTTAAACGCTCTACCTGTAGGTAACGCAGGTGCATAATATACGTTTAATTCTCTATTCATTTCATTCATCGCAGTTGTAAAATGTCGATCAAAATTTGTCGTTACAATGCGGACTTCTGTATCTAAAGGAAACAACCTCGGAATCGCATAATGGAGTGGATTCGGCTTTGACTTTTCAGTATGAACTAAATCTCTTGCAACTTGATGTACATCTTTTGTTTTCGCAATTTTACCAAGATAATAATCATGAGGTTCTGTTATTTCACGTTTTTCGACATATAACGTTTTTGCAATTTCATCAACTAGATCATCAAAATTCGGTAAGTTAGATTTCCCTTTCATAGAAACTCCCGCTCCAACAAATAGTACTAACTTTCCTTGTTCCAGATGATCAATTAACTCATCTGGAATTTCTACTTCTGAAGTAATCCACACCAAGGATTCCCCCTTACCTAAAAATGTCATATACTCTCATTTTACTATAACATTTTTTCTTTGTTTTTTTAATATTTAGACAAAAAACAAACGCGAAAAAGTTTTATGTAAATATATTCTTTACAATGTATGAACTCCTAAATTTATTGTAAAACTATGTATAAATCGGAGGTGTAAATATTGAATGGTTTTACTGTAGTACTTATCAAGTTTATATCGTGCATTATCGCATTTAGTATTGGACTCGCTTTATTTTTCCCTGCAACGTTCGTCCAAATTATTTCATTTAGTCTCTTTGTTACAATCGTATCCTATATGTTCGTCGATAAAATCATATTAAACCGAATAGGCAATACTGGTGCCATTATGTCGGATTTCTTACTAACGTATTTAAGTGTATGGATTTTCGGTAATATTTTATTAGACAATTACATGCAAATTGCATGGGGTAGTTTCCTTTCCGCTATTGTCTTTACATTATCTGAAGTAATCGTTCATCGCTTCTCTAACTCACACACAAGGCACCACAACGATAATATTCATATTAATCGCCGTTTTGCATATGGTACGGAATTTGCTGAGGAGCAGAATATATTGGATAAAGATAAGAAGAAGTAACATTTTGATGCTGGAGCGCCCTTTTTAATTATGTGGTGCTCCTTTTTTAGGCTATCATTTTGATACGTGAAATTATATCGACTTATCGACATGATTTCTTCTAATAAAAAACTGCCTCTTATTTAAAGACAGTTTCTTTCAAATCTTTTAATGTAACAACATCAGCAAATGCTCCAAACACTACGTTATGATGCTTTATAATGTCTTCCGCACGTAACACATCTGTATGAAACGTACTATGTGCATCACTCACTAACGTTACTTTATACCCTTCACTAAACGCTCTTCGCGTTGTCGTATCCACACAGTACTCTGTTTGCATTCCTGAAATGATAACATGTTCAATTTCTTTTTCTTGTAATACTTCGTTTAAGTTCGTCTTATGGAATGAATCTGGTGTTGTCTTTTCAACGATACGATCCCCTTCTTGCGGAGCAATCGCCTCATGCACTTTCCAGCCCTCTGTACCTTTTTCTAACGGATGATCTTTTGGTCCGTTATGTTGTACATAAATAACTGGAATATCATTAGAACGACACTCCCCAATAAGTTCTTGCAATATTTCTAAAAACTTTTCCCCGTTATGTACTGGCATTCCCGCTGTATACATACCTGCTTGCACATCAATTACTATTAAAGCTTTTTTCATTTTGTGCAGCCCCCTTTGTTTGTACTCCATCATCCAACAATCCTCTAATTTCCCCTCATGCAGCTCATGTTCCTTTAACATCTTCACCTTTTTAAATCCGCATTTTTCATAACATTTTATTGCTCGTTCATTATTTACTTTCGGGTCCATTGCGATTGCTTCTGCTCCCATGTTCTCCATAATATATGTAATTGCTGCCTGAACGAGTTTCGTTCCAATTCCTTTTTCCCAATAAGTTGGCTCACCAATAAATTGATCCATTCCCCATACATGTTGTGATTCTTCATAGCCATATAAAGCTTTCCACTCAGAATCAACTGGATACATTTGAATATAACCAATCGACATATCATTAAACTCTATTACACACCTTTTTTCATGACTATTGGGATTATGTATGAAATGATTTAGTACCATTTCTACAGATTGCGGATTATCTCGCCCTTCGTAATACTGCAAGACTTCTGGGTCTGTTAACCATTTTGAAATGACCTGCGCATCCTCTTCTTTTACGTACCGTACCGATACATGATCTTTTTGAAATAGCATATAATACCTCTTTTTAATTATTTATATTTTTCCTTTTTGTGAAATCTTTCATTGCACCTATTAATGCGTATGGTAACAATGTAATCGCAAAAAATGCTGTAAACACATTAAAATGAGGAATTTCATATGGAGTAAACCATTCCGTGAAAAATTCAGAATGTAAAATTCTATTTAAAAACTCTCCACTTGGCTTAAAATTTGGTGCCCATCCTGTAATCTCACAAGTAATAAATATTAATTGAACAATTATAAATGCCCCTAGATAGCGAAACCATGTCCGTTTCCAAATCGGCTGCGCCTTATTTAATTCATGTTCCATCTAGCTCCCACCTTTTTATTTCCATCCTATTAATTATACACTTTCTATTCTTTATTTGTTAAAATTTTCTATATAATCATTCATGCTGGGGGAATTCATTATGTCTAATCCTATACTTAAATCAACATTAATCATTCTTAGAGGCAACTCCGCAAGTGGTAAAACAACAATCGCAAAGCAACTACAAGAACATTTCGGACATGGTACACTTTTAGTATCACAGGATGTTGTACGTAGAGATATGCTTAGAGTACACGATACGATGGGTAATTTATCGCATGATTTACTATTTGAAATTACAAAGTACGGAAAAGGAAAATGTGAGTTTGTTATTTTAGAAGGTATTTTAAACAGTCGAAGATACGGTGAAATGTTGAAAGAATTAATACTTTTTTTTGAAGGAAACGCCTATACATATTACTTTGATTTATCGTTAAACGAAACGATTCGACGACATAATACAAGGGAAAAAAGACATGAATTTGGTGAAGATTCCCTACAAAAATGGTATAATCCGCACGATACCATTAAGGTTGCCAGAGAAACTATTTTTACAGATAACTTAACGCAAAAAGATATATTTGATACGATTCTTACTGATGTTGCGATACAAAAATAAAAGCCAGCCTCAATAAAGAGAACTGACTTCTATCTATATAACTATATTTATTAAAGAATTTTAACTTTAACAGTTTGTCTTCCCCAATTCATAGCCTTACTTTTTGAACCCATTAAAACATCAATACGATTTCCTTTAATAGCACTTCCCGTATCACCAGCGATAGCTTCTCCATAACCTTCTACCCAAACTTTAGATCCTAATGGGATTACTTTCGGATCAACTGCGATAATTCTCATATTCGGATTAGCCGTTAAATCATGCCCCATCGCAGTTAAAACGCGTCCACCATAAGTACCATTCTCACTTGGATCCGCTGTATATGCTGTCGCAACTACCGTTAATTCACGTTTAGCAGACTGTATGTTATTTTTAGACTCTTCCCTAGCTTTTGCTATTTCTCTTGCTTTCTCTTCTTCTTTAGCCTTTGCTATTTCTCTTGCTTTGGCCTCTTCCTTAGCTTTTGCTATTTCTTGGGCTTTCTCTTCTTCCTTAGCCTTTGCTATTTCTTGGGCTTTCTCTTCTTCTTTAGCCTTTGCTATTTCTTGGGCTTTGGCCTCTTCCTTAGCTTTTGCTATTTCTTGGGCTTTCTCTTCTTCCTTAGCCTTTGCTATTTCTCTTGCTTTGGCCTCTTCCTTAGCTTTTGCTTCTTCTTGGGCTTTCACATCTTCTTTAGGCTTTACTACTTCTTGTACTTCCGTTTCTTCCTTAGCCTTTGCTACTTCTTGTACTTTCACTTCTTCTTTAGGCTTTACTACTTCTTGTACTTTCGTTTCTTCCTTAGGCTTTGTTACTTCTTGTACTTTCGCTTCTTCCTTAGCCTTTGCTACTTCTTGTACTTTCACTTCTTCTTTAGGCTTTACTACTTCTTGTACTTTCGTTTCTTC
>NZ_JBYTEA010000006.1:0-265082 GCF_058791995.1 Bacillus sp. EB106-04-02-XG92 | reverse complement strand
TCCTTAGCCTTTGCTACTTCTTGTACTTTCACTTCTTCTTTAGGCTTTACTACTTCTTGTACTTTCACTTCTTCTTTAGGCTTTGTTACTTTTTGTGTTTTAGCTTCTTCCTTAGGCTTTGTTACCTTTTGTGTTTTAGCTTCTTCCTTAGGCTTTGTTACCTTTTGTGTTTTAGCTTCTTCCTTAGGCTTTGTTACCTTTTGTGTTTTAGCTTCTTCCTTAGCTTTAACCATTTTTTGTACTTTCGCTACTTGCTTCGTTTTCTCTTCAGCTTTTTTTTCAACTGGTGCTGTACTTGATAGGAAAGAAACATTTACATAAGCTGTTTTTCCTTTATATTCAAATTGTAACCAACCGTCTTTTACTTGATGCGTTGATTCAATTACATCATTTGTTTTTAATCTGCCAAGTATTTCTGATTCTGTACTTGCATCAGAACGGACATTTAACAAGTTCGCTGTTACATAGTACACATCTTTTGTAAACTCCGCACTTACAAATACTTCTTTACCATTTAAATCAATTTTGGACCATCCTTCTTCCGTATGTATAACCTTTAACTTTTCTCCTTCTTTTACTTTTTTGACAACTTTTGATTCAGTAGTCGGTTTTTCACGTACGTTGAGTACATCCGCTGTTACGATTGTTTCTGCAGTAGCAACTGTGGTAAAAGCCCCCATCCCAAAAACTGTTGCTGTAGCTGCGCCAATTATTTTTTTCATATTAGCCTCCATTACATTTTTTTGACTTCTATTATATCAAATGCTTCCATAAAATCAGGTATTTTCACAGAATATCAAAACTTTTGTAACAATATATTAATATTACTTAATATATTGTTGTTAAAAATATCCTTTTTCTTCAAGAATATCAAATTTATACATTTTCGTTCAATACATAAATAATCACCTCATCATATATAAAATGAGGTGAGCAAAAGGCTATTTGTTTAAGAATTTCTACAGTTATCTTTCTTGATTATCATAATATGTTTTATCTGCATATTTTTTATCATTTCCTTTTAAATACGCTAAGATTATTTTTGGATTTTTAACTAAAGTCCAATCTCCATATGTATCAAATCTTCTGCACGAAGTTATCATTCCATTTTTTATTGTACCGAACTTCTTATTTTGTTGTTTTCCCCATTCTTTTAAACGTTTTGCAAAATCTGCATCTTCTGCCATAAGCATATTTTCATTAAATCCATTAATCGCCATAAAATCTTTTCTATAGCACCAAAAAATCCCGACAGATATAGCACCATACTTAAAAAATAATGGAATTATTATTAACAATGCGGAAACAAATATTCCTAAAGATATTCTTTCAAACTTACCGGTTACCCCACCGCCAATATATTTACCTGAAACTAAATATTTGTCTACGTTAGACAAAAAAGACTCTGTCATTTGCGTATCAGCATCTATAGTAATGATTATTTCTCCAGTAGCTATCGCGGCTCCTGCATTTCGGATTTTTGATAAATTTTTATCGTCATTTTTTAATGTAATACAGTTATACCCCTTTGCTATTTCTTCTGTTTTATCTGTACAACGATTTAAAACCACTATGACTTCAGTTTGATTTTTATATGCTTCCGCTGCCTTTGAAATGGAATCTAAACATTTTCCAATGTACTTTTCTTCATTATGCGCAGGGATTATAATAGAAAATTTTATATCTTTCTTTAAATCGTTTCTTGAAGATTCATTCGTTTCTTTCATAACACACCCCTTTTTATAAAGTGAAACTTTAATCAGTGGGGGTTTTCTTCATCCCCTCACTGATTATTAGTTGAACCAATCGGACTTTTATGGGCAGCCCGCCCCCCACCTAACTTCTTTGCTTTCGCTGAATTTTGAGGTGGGGGTCTTACTGCCCATTAAAGCGGGATAAAATGAAATTTCGCTCTATATAACATATATTAATATTTATGAGGTTGTATTATAAAACTTTAAAATATACTAATACTAGTTTGATTAAAGTTACCTAGAATCCTACTACCAAAACAAAGTGAAACAATACTTTTTATGCTACACGGTTATCGCGATTCCTGCCACAAACAAACTTACAATCGCTAAAAATTTTGTGCCGACTATAGCCCCTCTTAAATGAAACTTATAATCTTTATATTCCTTCATGCCTTCTGTACTAGGAATAACAACAAATCTTGGGGTAATCCAGCAAAAGATTAGCCAATCCAGTATAAACAAATCTACTACATTAAAAATCATTAAAATACCAAAAGTATGTAAATAGGCATCAATATATAATAATTTTTCATGTTTATGTAATATATATGTAGAAACGAAAGGAGTACCGAAAAAAATAGTGTTATATGCCATGTTAAAATAAATTGTTTGCTTTTTTTCATGAATCGATTTTGGAAACACTACCTTTTGAATATCTTTCGGATACTCAGTTAGCGAAAGACGCGGATTATAATATAAAGATCCTAAAATCATTACGGATAATACAATAGACATAATGACACCAACGTACATCATTTGCTCAAATGGATTCATATGATACAATCACCTTTTTCTTTAATTACTTATGTTTCTCCTTTACTTAATTACACATTGTATGCTCATAAATAACCAAAAATTAATACCACCTTCAACACCCAATCAAAATTCTTGCAATGCAAAAACAATTTTTATAAAGTGAAAACCTAATTAGTTAAGTTAGGATTGGTGAAAACTATGAAAATAGAACATATTGCAATATGGGTAAATGATTTAGAATTAATGCGTTCTTTCTATACAAAGTACTTTAATGGTAAATCGAACTCTTTATATCATAATGAAGTGAAACAATTTGAATCTTATTTTATTACGTTCGAATCTGGAGCAAGACTTGAAATTATGCGTAAAAAAGGTATAGAAAAAGAGCCTAACCCCAACATAACTGGCTATGCTCATATGGCTTTCTCTGTCGGTAGTGAAGAACGTGTAAATGAATTAACTACAACATTAAAAAATGATGGTTATCCTTTATTGAATGGACCACGTTTTACTGGAGATGGCTATTACGAAAGTGTGATAAGCGATCCTGAAGGTAATCAAATTGAAATTACGATTTAATTTATCTTTTTTTCCTCCAAACTAATGAAAATTAGTTTGGAGGAATATATTACATTAAGGAATGGCAAATTATTTTCGTAAATGGTGTTCATGATGATTATGAGTGTTGGCAAGCTGGTGTTCAATGTGAGGATTGGCTTGTTGTTACTGCACCTTGTAATGATATCTTCACTTGCATTCCCGATGGATTTAATAAAAAATAGCTAATGGCATATTCCCATTAGCTATTTTTTATTTTGAAGAAATATTAACAAAGCGTCTCTTTCCCAAGATTCCAACTAAACCATCTCCCATGCCCTTCTGTTTCCCCAACCGTTTCACGATATTCGTTTCCGTTAATATAATAATCAATATGAAGGTCCCGGTCCCACATGTTGTTATATAGGTGGAATACATCACGTTTTGCGCCGATTTCTTGTATTTGTTTTTCTAGCTTATATTTTACTTGTTCAGGTATTTGATTTGCGACGTGTGTATGGAAAATACAGATTACAGCATCTTCACTTATTTGCTCAATAATAGATGGCAATAGCTCCACACCGTCTCCTTCTATTAATTGGACAGATTCATTTTTTACTAAAGATGCTGCTTGGTCAAACATTTCAAGTCTTTCTTTATGTTCTGGCCAAATGAGTGAACGTAACCATAAATAATCTTCATCACTATGTAAATCATTCACATGTAAGTCTAGTCCGATTCTTTCTACGACAGATGGACTTTCTTTTAGAAAATGAGGCACATTCTCCCCTCTTATTTCAGAAGTTACATGCACATTTGAATTTATATTTCCGTATGTTTCATCTGTTCCGTACGAATAGCTATATTGGTCCCAGAATAGTTGTAATCCAGAACTTGTCCCAATTTCAATTAACACTAACGGCTTCTTCACTTTACTAAATATGTAACAGAAACTTGGGTATAAGTACGCACATCGCCTTACTTCATTCGTTTGAACAAGTTTCGTTTGTAACAAAGTAATGATTTCTTTTCGGTACGTTTTACAGAATTCTTTAAAATGATAAAAAGCTTTTTCTAAATCCGTATTAGCATTTTCAACTAAGCTACTATAATACGTTTTTACATGATGTTCTTTCCCTGTTAGTAATAAATAATGTACGGCTCCTAATAGTAAGTTTGGGACTGGTTGGCCTGCTTGAGCGTAGGAAGATAGTGTAAGTACTTCCTCATCTTCAGCAATTTGTATTGATAAGTATTCATATAAGTCACTTGACCCTTTACATTCCTTTATTGAAAAATTTCGAAATAAGTTTGCGATTTGTTCTTGTGTACGCATTGGTATCTCTCCTTTTTAATGTCACAGAATAATCTTACTATTCAAAGAACGAAAATTCCATAAAAAGGTATCCATTCTACCCACTTTCGTATACGTAAGCTTTTTCGGGATAATTTCAAACTGTAATTTTTTTCTATTTATCACCTTAAAAGAGCTTGTTAAATAAGATTTTTGGCGAATAAAACGTTAAATAGTTTAAAATTATCAGATAACACTAGATATTTTAGTCTATTAATTATTATAATAGAGTATGAGATGGTTATATAATTGAGACAAAAAAGGTAAATACCTAGGTGGGGCCTAGGCGGTGTTTTCATTTTACGGCTTAGATATAAAAACACCTACTCTTTTTTGCCAATATAGGGGATGGAGAGATTATCATGAGCAACATGCAGCAAAAAACAGACGTTATCTTAATTGGTGCAGGAATTATGAGTGCAACGTTAGGCTCATTACTAAAAGAATTAGCACCTGAATGGGAAATTAAAGTTTTTGAAAAACTCGCAAGTGCCGGGGAAGAAAGCTCTAACGAATGGAATAATGCAGGTACAGGGCATTCTGCGCTATGCGAACTGAACTATACTTCCGAAAAATCTGACGGATCTATAGATATTAGTAAGGCTGTAAAAGTGAATGAGCAATTCCAGCTTTCAAGACAATTTTGGGCATATCTTGTAAAAAGCAAATTAATTCGTAATCCACAAGATTTTATTATGCCTCTACCTCATATGAGTTTAGTACAAGGTGAAAAAAATGTTGAGTTTCTAAAAAACCGTTTTGAAGCGCTTTCAAAAAATCCACTGTTTCAAGGTATGGAATTTTCTGATGCTCCTGAAACATTAAAAAAATGGCTTCCACTCATTATGGAAGGACGTACACCTAACGAACCAATGGCTGCAACGAAGATTGACTCTGGAACAGATGTTAACTTCGGTGCATTAACTCGTATGTTGTTTGATTACTTACAAACGAAAAATGTTGAACTAAACTACAAACATAGTGTCGAAAATATTAAACGTACGAAGAATGGTTTGTGGGAAGTAAAAGTACACGATATGAATAGTGGTAAAATCGAACATCATACTGCAAAATTCGTCTTTATCGGCGGCGGTGGTGGTAGTCTACCTCTACTACAAAAGACTGGCATCCCTGAATCAAAACATATTGGTGGATTCCCGGTAAGTGGACTATTTATGGTATGTAAAAATCAAAAAGTTATCGAGCAACATCATGCGAAAGTATACGGTAAAGCTAAAGTTGGCGCTCCGCCAATGTCTGTACCTCACCTTGATACGAGATATATAGACAATAAAAAAGCTTTACTATTTGGACCGTTCGCAGGGTTCTCTCCTAAGTTCTTAAAAACTGGCTCAAATCTTGACTTAATCGGTTCTGTAAAACCGAATAACGTCTTAACGATGTTAGCTGCTGGTGTAAAAGAAATGGGATTAACAAAATACTTAATTCAGCAAGTTATGTTATCACATGAAAAACGTATGGAAGAATTACGCGAATTCATTCCGAACGCGAAAAGTGAAGATTGGGATATTGTAGTTGCTGGGCAACGTGTGCAAGTAATTAAAGACACTGATGCTGGCGGTAAAGGTACACTTCAATTCGGTACCGAAGTTGTTAGTGCGGCTGACGGATCAATCGCTGCATTACTTGGCGCATCACCAGGTGCTTCTACTGCCGTTCACGTCATGCTTGAAGTATTAGAAAAATGTTTCCCAAGCCGCATGGTAGAGTGGGAAGGAAAAATAAAAGAAATGATCCCTTCTTACGGCATTTCACTAACAGAAAACCCAAGATTATTCCAAGATCTTCACACTTCTACAGGTCGTACGCTTGGATTAAATGAAAAAGAAACAGTTCATAACTAAAGAAAAAACGTCCGATATATTCGGGCGTTTTTTCTTTACTAGAAATTATATTTATCAATATTCTCTTTCGTAAATACAACCCGCTCTGGCAATACGATGATCCCGTTTCCTTCTGCCTCATAATCATAACCTTGGATGGAGTTTGGCTCTACTTTCACTTTTCCGATTCCTTTTACTTCAAAACTATCCCCTACTTTTAACTTCTTCCCTTTTACTACTATTTCATTTGCTACATACGTTGCGAGTGCACCTTGTTGTTTTACATCCCATAATCCAAATTGTTGTACTGTTCCTCGTTTTACGTAATCACGCATAACGTTTGGTGTAGAGAAGCCAGTTACAACAACTTTTTTATCCATTTTCAAGTTTTCAGCTGCTTGTGCCATCGCTGGTAGTGCCGTTGCATCCGGGCAAATGACTGCATTAATATCTGGATACGTTTTTAATATGTTCTCCCCTACTGATAACGATTTTTGCGCATTATTTTCGCCGTATTGCGTCGTTACAATTTCCCAGTTCGGATATTTCTTTTTAATAATTTCTTTCGCTTTCGTTACCCATTGGTTTTGATCCGTTACTGTTGGACTAGAATAAAAGAATGCTACTTTTCCTTTATCTCCAATTTGTTTGGAAGTCGTTTCAATTAATAAATTAGCAAGTTGATCTGGTGTTCCTTGGCTTATATAAAATGAACGGTCTTTCGGATTGACATCAGAGTCCCATGTTAACACCGTCATCCCTTTTTTCTTAGCACGTTGCAATGATTGTGATAGACCATCTACTGACGTAGAAGAGACCATAAGTGCATCATAGTTTTGATTAATAAAGTTGTTTATATATTTCACTTGACCAGATACGCTTGCTTCAGACGGTCCGTCGTATTTCACTTGTACGCCTAGTTTATCTCCCATCTCTTTTGCTCCTTCACCACCCGATGTAAAGAAGCCAACTCCAGTTAATTTCGGAATGAATGCAAATTTCACATCATCTGCCTTCTTCTTATCTGCCGTTTGACTAGAGCAAGCGATTAAACCGATTAAACAAATGCATACAATGAATACAATCCCTAGTTTTCTCTTCATGACATTTCCTCCTTATGCAAGTTCTTTCTTTTCCACGGTGTGAATTGACGTAATTTCAAATGTCTCATAATAACTGAAAGAATAAGAATAATACCAATAACTACGTTAGATTGTTCATTTGTTAAACCCGTCATTTGTAAGCCATACTGCATGACTCCAATAAAAATACTCGCCAGTACAGTACCGATAATACTTCCTTTTCCCCCTGTAATAAGTGTCCCGCCTAATACGACTGCTGTAATGATTGGTAAAATCGTTTCACTTCCCATATCAGCACGTGCGGAACCGAAATATGCAGTTAAGAAAGTGCCCCCTAGTCCACCTCCTAACCCGGAAAGTATGTAAGCGATGATGACTACTTTTTTCGTTTTGATCCCAGTGTATTTTGCTGCATTTTCATTCGCACCTGTTAATTTTACGTGGCGCCCATAAATAGTACGGTGAAACAATACAGTGTATAAAATCGTTAATATAATCAGTAGCCATAATAAATTCGGCATCCCTATAAAACTACCGTTTGCCAGTTGTACAAATGCGTCAGGTAAACCACTTATCCCTTCATATCCAGAAGCACCTGCCCCTCCTGAAATGACAAGTGCAATTCCGCTGTATAAAAACATCATTCCGAGTGTGACGACAAGTGGCTCTACATCTGTCATTTTTATAATGATTCCATTTAAAGCTCCCGCTAAACAACTGATTATAAGAGCTATTATGACCGCTAGCAAAATAGGTATTCCATTCATCCAAAGCACACCGATTAAGATAGAAGTTAGCCCCATTATGGAACCGACCGATACGTCAATTCCTCCTGTTACAATAACGAAAGTCATTGGTATCGCCGCGATTGCGATAAAGAGGAAATCGTTTGTACTAAAAAGGAGATTACTAACATTTAAGAAATCACTATTTATAAAACTAAAGAGAATGAATTCTAAAAGAAGTAATACGATTAGAACACCTTCCCATCTGTATACATACTTCATAGATTCATCCTCCTTTCTGTCTTCCACTTTTTCATAACACTATCTAATATGACGATTAGTAATAATAAGAAACCTGAAATAGCATTATTCCAAAATGCTGGTATTTTTAAAAAGACGAGTGAACTGCTTATCGCCTCTAAAAATATCGCTCCTAATGCAGCTCCAACTATAGAACCCGTTCCTCCTTTTAAATGAACTCCTCCTAGTACAGCAGCTGCGATAACCTGTAGTTCTATCCCGGTGCCTGTTTGATTTGGAACGAATCCGATATTCATAACAAATATGCAACCAGCGAGCGCAGCGCTTATGCCTGAAATCATAAACGCATATATCTTCACTGTATTAACAGGTATACCAATGAGTCTCGCGCCATCTTCATTATCACCTACCGCATAAAAGTATCTTCCGAATGGCACTTTACTTAAAAAAAAGTATAGTAGTAGTAATATAATAAGAACAACCCATACAATTATCGGCAAACCAAGTATGACGATCGATGACAGTTGCTTAAAATCGTTTGGTATATCTTCAATCCACTTTCCGCCTGTGAAAATTAACATCGCACCTCTAATGACCCCTAACATACCTAATGTCATAATAATAGCTGGTACCCGAAACTTCGCAACGCCAATCCCATTTGCGAAACCGATAATAGCTCCAAGTATGACAGCAACAGTAATAGACAAGAATGCACTAACCCCATCCGTTAACAACATTCCGCAAACAGCTGCGCTTAATCCCATAATTGAACCGACTGATACGTCTATATTTTTCGTAAATAAGACAAACGATTGGCCAATTGCTAGCACGACTAAAATAACGCTTGATTTTATCATTAAAGATAACGAGTTAAGCTGAACGAAACTTGGATTTATCATTCCGACAATGGCAATGTAAATGAGTAATAATAGTATGATAGACGTTTCATGCATTTTTAACATGCGTTTCATTCCGTTACACCTCCGTATGCAAGACGTGTAACTTCATCTACAGTCATATTTTGTTTCTCTAAATGAGAAACAAATTGTCCATTTCGCATTACATATACACGGTTTACTAATTGAACGATTTCTTCAACATCAGAAGAGATTAATAATATTGCGAGTCCTTCCCTTTTCATTTTTTCTATCGTCTCATATACTTCAAGCCTTGCTTTCGCATCAATTCCGCGAGTCGGTTCATCAAGAATAATAATTTTAGGATTACATGCGAGATACTTTGCAAGCACGACCTTCTGCTGATTACCTCCCGATAAACATGCCAGTTCTTCATTCATATTCTGCACAACAATTCGGAATTGTTCTATAAACGAATTAACTAAAGCGCTTTCTTTTTCTTGATTTATAAAAAAGCGATTATTTTGCTGTAAACTTGCTGCAGTCATATTTTCTTTAACTGATGCAATTGAGAAAATCCCATTTCTTGCTCTATCCTCTGGCACATAAACTAATCCCTCGCTAAGTCTTTTATGCAAAGAGCATGAATCAATTGATTTTCCTTCTAATAAAATAGAACCTGATTTTATAGACTTCAATCCAAATATGGCTTCTGCTAATTCCGTTCTGCCTGATCCAACAATGCCAGCAATACCTACAATCTCCCCAGCATGTACAGTAAATGATATATTTTCGAATGCGTGACTCGTTATTTCAGTTACTTCTAATATTTTTTTCGTTACCTTTGTCTCGTGCACTACTTCTCTTTTCTCTTCTTGTTTATACCCTTTCGGTAATAACCCCTCCATTAGCATGTCATATGTATAGTTACATACATCTCCTTGGCTTACAATCATTCCATCACGTAATATCGCTACTTTGTTCGCAATTTCAAAGATTTCTGGAAAGCGATGCGTAATATATATCATTCCAATTCCTTTTTCTTGTAAACTTTTCATCAGCACAAAAAGACTCTTTATTTCGTGAGTTGTTAATGTCGATGTTGGCTCATCTAAAATAAGAATCTCGGCTTCCCGTATTGATCCTCTAACGATTTCTACTAATTGTTGCTGCGCAATGGATAGTGATCCTCCTAGTTCTTTAAGGTCAATATCCCATCCTAAACTGTCAATCAAATGCTGAATCTTTACTTTTAATTCCTTTTTCTTTCCTTTTAGTCCGATACATATATTTTCTTCAATGGTCATATGCGGAAAAATGAGTGGTTCTTGTGGTATTAAGTAAATCCCTTCTCCATGTGCTTCTTTCGGATTTGCAAACTGTTTCCTCATTCCTTTTACATACATTTCTCCACTATCATACGAATATAACCCCGTTAATATTTTCATTAGTGTTGATTTTCCAGCACCATTTCCTCCAACTAAAGCGAATATATCACCACGCTCTACTTGTAAGTTCACATCTTTTAGCACAAGTTGATTTGAAAATGCCTTACTCATTTTCTTTACTTGTAATAAAGGTACGTTCTCCACATGATGTCACCTGCCTTCATCCAGAACATTTTTTGAGAAAATGATTATTTGTTCTACTTGTTTTGTAGCATTGTATATTCCTTTTTTCATATCTAGAACACTTTTTTCACCAGACAATTAATCGTTTCAACTGGAATAAACAAAATATACGGCACATATGTTTAAGCAGTGGTCAATTGTTGAAAGGGATGACGAGTATGACACAGCTGAACTTTGAACAGAATTTATTAACTAAAGTAGCTTGGTACTATTATAAAGATCAATTAACACAACAGGAGATCGCTTCACTTCTTCATATTTCAAGAAATAAAGTCGTCCGATTATTAGAAAAGGCGCGCAGTGAAGGTATCGTTACATTTCACGTAAAAGGGACTGGTTTACACTGTTTAAGTATTGAGCGTGACCTAATGAAAAAATTCCACTTAAAAGATGCTTTCATTATCCCTACTCCAATAGACAACTATCACGCTTCTCTCGGAAAAGCTGCTGCACAATATTTAGAAACTCAGCTCCAGCAAGGTGATTTACTCGGCATTGGGTGGGGTGAAACGATTAGCAAAATGCTAGAAAACATTCACTTTGAAAGTTCAATTAATCTTTCAATCGTAACGCTAACAGGCGGAGTAAATCACTATCTCCCGAGAAAGCAAAACTATTTACACTGTATGCAAGGTGATCTTCACATTATCCCTACGCCGTTTCTAGCATCTACAACCGAAATGGCACAAAGTATTCTATCAGAACCGAGTGTAAAAGATATGCTTCATGTCGCTTCACTTGCACATACGGCAGTTGTCGGTATTGGAGGATTATCTCAAGACGCTACAATTGTAAAGGAAGAAAAGTTAACACTACGTGAGATGACATATATTCGTAGTCAAAACGGAGCTGGTGATATTTTAGGGCAGTTTTACAATACGAATGGTGATTTATTAAATCTCCCACATCATAATCGACTAATTGGTACGCCGCTCACGATTCTGCGCAAAATGAAACATGTCGTTGGTGTTGCTGGAGGTATAGAAAAGATAGATGCAATTTATGGTGCCTTAAAAGGAAAGTTCATTCATACATTAATTACTGATGAGGAAACGGCCCTCTCCTTATTACGAAAGGATGGTGATTGTTAATGTCTCATTTATTAGCTTTTGATGCTGGTACAGGAAGCGTTCGAGCTGTTCTTTTTGATTTATTAGGTAATCAAATTGCGGTTAGTCAAAAAGAATGGGTTCATAACACGGATCCTCGTTACCCAGGTTCTATGAATTTTGATGTAATAGAAAACTGGAAGCTAGTACAACAGTGCACGAAAGAAGTTTTACAAAGAAGTAATGTCACGCCCTCTTCTATTCTAGCTATTAGCGCTACTAGTATGCGAGAAGGTTTTGTTTTATATGATAAAGGTGGGCAAGAGATATGGGCTTGCGCGAATGTTGATGGACGTGCATCTGCTGAAGTTAGTGAGCTAAAAGAAATACGGTCACATCTTGAAGAAGATTTATATACTAGATCTGGTCAAACTTTTTCATTAGGTGCTTTACCTCGCCTACTTTGGATTAAAAAACATGAACCAGACGTCTATAGCAATATTCATTCTTTTACGATGTTAAACGATTGGATTTTATATAAACTAAGCGGCGTATTACAAATCGATCCTTCAAACGGATGTACATCCGGTATTTTTGACCTGCAAAATAGAGTATGGGATAACGATGTCGCTATCGAGTGCGGTTTGACGTTGCCATTTTCACCAATAGTAAATGAAGCTGGTACAGTAATTGGTACCGTCACAAAAGAATGTGCAGCATTAACTGGATTATGTGAAGGAATTCCTGTCGTCGCCGGGGGCGGAGATGCTCAAATGGCCTCACTCGGAACAGGAGTAGTTAGGCCTAATCAAACATTAATATGCGGAGGTAGTTTTTGGCAGCAAGAAGTAAATGTTACTGAGCCAATAACAGATCCACAGGCTTCCATTCGAGTAAATTGTCACGTCGTACCTAACCTTTGGCAATATGAAACGATTGCCTTTTTTCCAGGGCTTGTTATGCGCTGGTTTCGAGACGCTTTTTGCCACGAGGAAAAGAAACTTGCTGACAAGCTCGGTGTAGATGCTTATGCCTTATTAGAAGAACAAGCGAAAGACGTACCTGTCGGCTCACATGGTATTATCCCTACTTTTTCAAACGTAATGAACTACATTTCTTGGCGTCATGCCGCACCGTCTTTTTTAAATTTAAGTTTAGATGCAGACAAATGCGGAAAAAAAGAACTGTTCCGTGCTATTGAGGAAAATGCTGCCTTCGTTACACTTGGCAATTTAAAATTAATAGAAAATCTCACAGGAACATTCCCCTCTGAAGTAATTTTTGCTGGCGGTGCTGCTAAAGGAAAACTATGGCCACAAATTTTATCGGACGTACTTGGTATTCCTGTGAAAGTACCTGTTGTAAAAGAAGCCGCTGCTTTAGGAACTGCGATTGCTGCTGGAGTTGGCGCAGGCATATATTCATCTATGGAAGAAACTGCTGAACAGTTTGTACAGTGGGAGCACACATTCGAGCCAATTACTGAAAATCATGAACTATATAAAGAATTCTATGAAACATGGAAAACTGTGTATGACTGTCAACTCTCTTTAGCTGATAAAGGGCTCACCTCACATATGTGGATTGCGCCTGGTGCACTGTAACACATTACATAAAGGAGTGAAAAGTATGTTAAAAGCGAATGAAAATGATTTCTCCTATCGCTTCGGTGATAACGGACCGAAATATTTAATACAAGGTCCGAATATTGATCTTGGCCTTGTTGTCATTCAGCCTGGGCAAGAGTTTCAAAATCACTACCATACGACGTGCGAGGAAGTCTTTTATGCATTAGAAGGTGAAATTGATTTCTATGTGAATAACGAAAGAGTTCCGATTAAACAAGGCGATGTATTGCAAGTCCGCCCTCATGAATCTCACTATCTTATTAACCATTCTGACAAACCTTTTAAAGCAGTTTTTATTAAGTCACCACATTTACCAAATAAAGATACGGTACAAGCGGAAAATCCAACATTAACGAAGGAGTGATTTCTAATGACTTGGGGATTTAAAAATCGATTAAATACAATTTTACCTGATGGAAGAGCGGTTATGTTAGCGATAGATCACGGCTACTTTTTAGGACCAATTCACGGGCTAGAACAGCCACTTGAAACAGTTAAAAACTTACTTCCTTACACAGATTCCCTCTTTTTAACTCGAGGTGTACTTAGCTCCTGTATTCCTGAAAACTGCAGCACACCGATGGTTATGCGTGTATCAGGCGGAGCTACTGTTGTCGGTAAAGATTTAGCGAATGAAACAATTGTTACACCTGTAAAAGAAGCAGTAAAACAAAACGCAATTGGCGTCGGTGTTTCTGTTTTCGTCGGATCAGACTATGAAACACAAACCGTATCAAATCTCGCAAATGTAGTTTCAGAAGCTCACGATTACGGCTTGCCAGTACTCGGTATTACTGCTGTTGCGAAAGAATTGCAAAAACGTGAAGCACGCTTTCTAGCACTCGCTTCCCGCGTATGCGTTGAAATGGGAGCTGACATTATTAAAACGTATTACTGCGAAGGATTCGAAAAAATAACGAGTACTTGCCCTGCCCCAGTCGTAATCGCTGGTGGTCCAAAACTAGATTCAATTGAAGACGCATTAAACATTACGTACAATGCACTGCAAGAAGGTGCAATTGGCGTAGACATGGGCCGAAACATATGGCAATCTGAACATCCTGCTGCGATGATTCAAGCGATTCATGGTATCGTGAAGAATGGGTTGAATGTAAAAGAGGCACTCCAATTATATGAAGATGTAAAAAATTAAAACAAACGAACAAACTATTGCGCCCATATGTTAGATTACTGAGTAATCTAACATATGGGCTTTCTTTTACATTTTTCATTGTTTTGAATTTAATCTATAGATCGCGCACATTCCAAACAATCTCACCGCGTTCACCAAACGTACTGTGATGTCGCTTAAATCCTATCTTTTCTAATACACGGAAAGATGCAGTATTCCAAGCACCTACAGTAGACCAAAGTCTATGACGACCCGTAGCAATCGCTGCCTCAAGCACTGCTGATGCTGCCTCTGTCGCATAACCATTACGATGAACACTTTGGAACAATTCATATGCAATCTCTGGCTCTTCAAGCGTGGAACGACCGATGATTAAACCACAATATCCGACGAAATCCCCTTCTTCTCGCCTACGTATTGTAAGAAGAGAAATACCATTTTCAGTTGCTTTCTTGCGCATTTCGATAAGAGAGCTACGAACAGATTCGATGGTTGGCATGTCCACACCACGTTCACCAATTAATTGTCTCAGCCAGATTGCATCAGATTCCTCCCACATATTCAGATCGAGTCGTTCCGTTTTTAACTGGAACGCCATATCTTTAAAAACAGCTGTCATAGCGGTAACCTCCTATTTATATCACTGTACTACTTATAATAGTTTCGTACTTTACCATATGGGAAACCTGCTTGATTCATACATTATTATTTTATGCATAAGCAATTCCTCCGCTAAATAGCCCTTGTTATCAAACTTCATTTTAAGTCTATAACATTTGATTTACACTTAATATTTAAAAATGTATTGCCCTTTCTTTTTTGCTAAAATAAAGAAAAGGAGGAATGATTATGCAACGAATGAATTTTGAACGACCTACTGATTATTACGATGAAAGATTATATACTATCGATGAAAAAATTTGTGCCCTATTAAAAGAACGGAAAGAACTTTCAGGTGGTGATCCAGGTTTTCCACATGATGAAGCTATTTATAAATGGGCAAAGCAATACGGATTTTATCCAGACTACTTAAATTCACTATTCTCTTCTATGATGGACGAAGGTGAATTTAAACCTCGCGTAGAACCAACTACATTCAAAAAACATATACCTGTTTTTAAATCTTATGAACATAATGGTATCATGTATACCGTAACTTTTATTCGGCAGTATGCAAATGCTAGTGTAGTTTATTTATATAGCGATTGGGATTCTACGAATGACGCTTTTAATGAAAATAAGCCTCATAGTTTCTTCCAATTATCAATAGATGATACATATGACTGCTGGTCAGAAGGTGGTGGCGGCACTGATGGACATTTTAGTCATCATTTCGTTATATCTCCTGCCCTTCTTGATAATTTGTCTGGAATAAGCTTACGATTTAAAGAACTCAATATGCCGTTTAGAAAAGATCAAGCTGTACTTGAGTTTGAAATTCAATTGGATTAAAAAGAGCGTAATCTAGCTGGAAATTAGACTAGATTACGCTCTTTTAGTTGCTAGTTATGCAGTTAACCTTCTACTTACTTATTCAACAATTGTCAGTTCATATACAATTGCGTCTTTACTGCTTTTTGTTTTATCTTGAATCGTAACAATATCTCCAGCTTTTATTTTCGAAGCGTTCACTATTTTTACCATCTCTGGTGGAACAACCCCTCCATCGTTCTCTTTATTTAGCGGTAACCACTTTACTGATTTATTAGTTGCTTCTAAAATTTTATATTTAATTGTACCATCATACTTTATTTCACCAACAAGATCTTTTACTAATGTAGGTGTATATTTACCCTCTTCTTTTTCTAAAGAAATATGATCACCTATATCTGGGATACCGTTTCTTACAGTTGCCTCCCATTTTGTTGGATTTAAATCATTTAAACTTACCTTCACACTGTCTTCTTTATTTGAATTAGCATCTTTTAGAAATATTTCATTATACTTCTTATCAATAATGATATATTCTTTCTGCTCTACTATTTTTGCACTACTTTCACGTTTTACTTCTTCATTGTTAGATACTTCTTCTTTCACACTATTATTACTACATGCTAATAATAATGTCGTCGCTAAAGTTGCCATTAGTAATATTTTTTTCACTTCATTTACCTCCATTTATAACGAAACAATAAAACATATATTACATCCATATTTTACTATACATCAAAAAAAGAGGATATTTGTTTATTACTAAACAAATATCCTCTACCTTTACATATATTACGACTGTTGATAAGCCGCTTTCGATGATTTCACATAATAAACTGCGTGATCCACGTTAATGATATGATCTGGTTTCGGCTTACCACGACTCGCTCTATGACCTGCTAAATGTTCTTCACTTGTTTCCCAGTTTTTCCATGCTTCTTCAGATTCCCAGCGAATCATAACGACAACTTCTTCATCGCCGCGTCTTACTTTTTTCACAAGAACACTTAAGTCAATGAAGCCTTCAAATTTTTCAATAATACCTTCGCCAGTGAAACGTTCTACAACTATATTTGATGTACCTTCTTTTACTGTAAATGTTTTCGTTTCGATAAACATATATCCCACTCCCTCTTTATAATACGAATACTACTATTCTTCTATTATAGTTGATTATGATAATTATTTTCAATTATAAAGTTTTAATTATTTGCATTATGCTGTTTTCTCTTCAACTGCCTCATCTAAAAATTTGAAATACGGAAGTAATAATCCTATTAAAGAAGTAACACATATAATCGCACCGATGATAAAGTAAAGTGATCTTACTCCCCACATTTCACTTAGTATGCCTCCTAAAAACACACCTAACGGCATAGCGGATCGTATGAAAAATAAACGCACTGAAAATACTTGTCCTATCATATTGTTTGGTACTGTTTGTTGGCATATTGTTATGTTATGTATATTGAAAAAGGCAATGCAAATGCCTGCAACAACTTCAATGAACACTGCAATTACTATACTATGATTGAACGCTAGAGAAATGTATGTAAGTCCTCCTATAAACAATCCACCAAGCATAAGTATACGCCGGCTTTTATATGTTACTTTTCCGACTAGTATAGATCCAACTACATATCCAAGCGGGAATCCGGCCATAAAATAACCAAACTCTGCATATCCTGCTGACAGCTCATCTTTTATATAGGGAAGATTTGTAACTAGCGTAACCCCAACTCCAAATTGCACGAAAGTAAGAAAGACACCGAGCCAAACGATAACTGGTTTTGTGAAAAAATATGCAAAACCGTGAAGAAACTGTTCTAGCCACGTTTTCCGAATGGATTGTGTTGTTCTCTTTTCTTTTATATAAAGTAAAAAAGCGCCACTAACAAATAGACAAATACATACGAAAGTTAGTGTAAGTTCTACTCCAATCAAATGAATGACTACTCCGCCTAATACAGGCCCAAGAAACATCATAAGACGAGCCATGCCATCAATATACGCATTTGCGTTTTGAAGCTGTTCTTTACTTACAATGCTCGGTGTAATTGCTTGACTTGCAGGTGTATACAGCGGCGTAATAAGTCCGATTATAATTTGTACGACATACACATGCCAAACTTCTATATTACTTGTAAGTATCATGACGAACGGCAATAAGAAAACGGAAGCTCGCACCCATTGCGAAAATATCATAATCCACTTCCTGCTCCATTTATCAATAAATGGGCCACTTATAAGTTGCAGTATGAGTGATGGGATAAAGTATAGTAACCACATACTACTTAACGCTGTTTTTGACCCTGTTAATTCGTAAACAAGAATTGAATTACATAACGTTCCGAAAGCCCCGCCCAATTCTGAAATCGCGCTACCTATCCACATGAAAAAGAACGAACGATTTTTCAATACATTTTTCAATTTCATACACCAACTTTTCTCTTAAATTCCTCCCTTTATGTAAATTCTAGTTGCATATTATCTATTTAAAAACGCATCTAATTCTTTCGCTAATGACTGTACTGCTTTCTTTCTTAATACATATTTCCCGTCATGTATATCAACTAACTTCGCTGCACGTAACAATTTCAAATGATGGTGTACAGTCGATTTACCGAGTTGCAGTCTTTCTGTAATTTCCTGCAAAGTTCGTTCTTTTTCAAACAACATTTTTACAATGCGTAATCTTGCTTCATCCCCAAGTGCTTTATGTTTTTGAACTAAAAAATAATTCGGTTCATATAGATCTTCAGGGTGGATGCTTTCGTTTGCAACTGGGTAATGAAATACTTTCGTATCTTCAATATCTGCCTCAATATTCCACGGTCTGTACGTCATTTGCGGGATAAGAATTACGTTATGAACACTTGGTTCTGGCATATAGTTCACACCACCAGTCGCCCACTCGACAAACTCTTCCGGTTTCATCTTTTTATTCATTTCATTTTTCGCTTCATAATCTCTTTGTAATATAGAAAGTATTTGCTCTTCCTCTTTCTGAATAACACTCTCATACCAACCTGTCATAACGGCTACTAAATGGTCCTTTAGTTTTTGCACATCGATATTACATATAAAACGAATATACCCGGAGAAAAACTGATGATCTTGTGTCAGCTCCTCTAGTTCATGTATTGCAGTAACGTCTCCACTTGCTGCTAAATGTCTTTTCTTTTCATATTTCTCGCCTAAAAACGGTAGGCATATGTATTTCAAATATTCTTCTGAAAGCGAATCGATTTTAGCATGAAACTGTGATAAGTCATGAAAATCCTCTTTATACAACAACTGAAGTAACGCTTTCCACGTATTATGTTCCTCTACAAACTGTAAGTGCTCTCTCATTTCTTCTGTTAATGATTCCTTAATTTCTTCCCATTCATTTTGACTCTTTTCAAGAGTATCGATTAACCTTTTATGAGTAATTGCTGCAATGCCAAGTGCACATTCGAAAAGTATCGAATATTTTACTTGAACGTTATAAGTTTCCCTCTTTCTACTCGTTATGTGATAGACCTCCATTTTTATCCCTCCTTGTTTGCTATATATTGAATTCTATTTTTATCGAATTTCACCTTCTATATTTTTAGAATAAAGAACATTTTAGTTGAAACACATTCATTCTAACTTAAGAAGAATAGGAGCTTTTTTATATACAAATAATAAGCCTCAAGGAGTTGTTGAGATGCATTTTATACTAAATATGTTAGGGATTTTCGTTGTCATATTAATCGTTTTCCTCTGTTCGCCTAATAAAAAACAAATAAAATGGAGACCCATCGTAATTCTAATCATATTGGAGCTCTTTATTACATGGTTTATGTTAGGCACGAAGCTCGGTAGTATTATCATTAATAAAATTGCGTCATTTTTCAGTTGGCTACTTTCATGTGCAAATGAAGGAATTCGGTTTGCATTTCCTTCCGCTATGGAAAATCAAACAATTGATTTCTTCTTTAGCGCATTACTTCCAATCATTTTCGTTATCACGTTCTTTGATATTCTTTCTTACTTTGGAATCTTAACTTGGATTATTGATAAAGTAGGTGCAGTTATTTCAAAAATTTCTCGTTTACCAAAGTTAGAAAGTTTCTTTTCGATTCAAATGATGTTTTTAGGAAACACTGAAGCACTTGCCGTTGTTCGTGATCAACTATCTGTTTTAAAAGAAAATCGTTTATTAACTTTTGGAATTATGAGTATGAGTAGTGTCAGCGGATCCATTCTTGGCGCTTATTTATCAATGGTACCAGCCACATATATTTTCAGCGCAATCCCTTTAAACTGTATTAATGCATTAATTTTAGCCAATGTATTAAATCCTGTGGAAGTTACGAAAGAAGATGATGTCGTATATACACCTTCAAAACATGAGAAAAAAGATTTCTTTTCTACTATTTCAAACAGTATGTTAGTCGGTATGAATATGGTTATCGTTATTTTAGCTATGGTAATTGGTTATGTAGCATTAACTGCATGTTTAAACGGTATTTTAAGCTTTTTCGTAACAGGTTTAACAATTCAAAAAATCTTCTCCATTATCTTTAGTCCCTTTGCTTTTTTACTCGGTTTATCGGGCAGCGATGCGATGTATGTAGCTGAATTAATGGGGATTAAAATAACAACGAATGAATTTGTTGCAATGATGGATTTAAAATCGAATCTAAAATCGTTACAACCACATACGATTGCGGTTGCAACGACATTTCTAGCTTCTTTTGCTAACTTTAGTACAGTGGGTATGATTTACGGAACTTACAATTCATTATTTGGCGGAGAAAAATCAGCCATAATCGGTAAAAATGTTTGGAAGCTTCTTGTTAGTGGAATGGCAGTTTCCTTATTAAGCGCTATGCTTGTTGGGCTATTTGTATGGTAAACACTCTTTAAAATAAAAGACACTCAATCAAATTGAGTGTCTTTTATTATTATTTTCGAATTTGTCCATTTCCACGAATCACATATTTTGTAGAAGTTAATGCCGGTAGTCCCATTGGTCCCCTTACATGTAACTTTTGTGTACTGATGCCAATTTCAGCGCCGAATCCGAATTCAGATCCATCAGTAAATCGAGTTGATGCATTATGATACAGTGCAGCCGCATCTACAGCTGTGAAGAATGTGCTGACGTTTTCCTCGTTTTCTGAAATAATCGCTTCGGAATGCATAGAACCATACGTATTTATGTGATAAATCGCTTCTTCTATAGAAGAAACTACTTTCACTGCCAGCGTGAGTGATAAAAATTCTGTTTCCCAATCTTCTTCTGAAGCAAGTACAATTGAAGAATCAATTGCCAATGCTCTCTTATCACCACGTAGCTCCACATCTTTTTCCTTCAAAGTAGAAAACAGTTCGCTACCAAATTGCTGCGCCCACTTCTCATGAAGTATAATCGTTTCAATGGCATTACATACAGATGGCCGCTGCGTTTTTGCATTTATAATAATATCAATTGCCATTTGTTTATCCGCTGTTTCATCAATGAAAATATGACAATTTCCCGCACCTGTTTCAAGTACTGGAACAGACGCTTCTCTTACTACAGTATCAATTAATTGTTTACCACCTCTTGGAATTAGAACGTCTAGGTAATCATTCATTGTAAATAACTGCTTTGCGCTATCACGCGTTGTATCTTCTATAAGCTGTACACTTTCTGGAGGCAAGCTTGTTTCTTTGAGCGCCTCGTGAATAACAGCAACGATAGCTTTGTTAGAATGGATAGCAGAAGAACTACCACGTAATATAACTGCGTTTCCTGTTTTCAAACAAATTGTAGCAGCATCTACTGTTACATTTGGTCTTGCCTCATAGATCATCCCAACAACACCAAGTGGTACACGCATCTCCTGAATAGATAGTCCATTTGGCCGTTCCCATTCACTTACACATTCTTGGGCAGGATCACGTAATTCGATTAATTGCTTAATCCCCT
The DNA here is from genome assembly GCF_058791995.1 of Bacillus sp. EB106-04-02-XG92. Classification (NCBI taxonomy): domain Bacteria; kingdom Bacillati; phylum Bacillota; class Bacilli; order Caryophanales; family Bacillaceae; genus Bacillus; species Bacillus sp. EB106-04-02-XG92. The sequence continues at coordinate 243,094 of NZ_JBYTEA010000006.1, read as the reverse complement.
CTGTCATATCAACAATTCGTTGTTCAGTTAGCATAAGTCGATCAAGGAGTGAATCAGAAAATCCTTTTGCCTTACCTTCCTCGATATCTCGTTTGTTTTCCTCTAAAATATAAGCTGTTTCTACTATTAGCCTTTCAGCAATTGCAGCAAGTGCTTCGTTTTTTTGACTTGTAGATTTAAGCACAAGATCCATAGCAACTTCTTTCGCCCTTTTCCCCTTTGCCAACACTTCATTCATTTTTATTTCCTCCTTTTTAACATCACTATTCTTAAAGTGAAACCCAATAATCTCTATGAATGACTTCATAATTATGCCTATCGCCTCTTGCTTGAATTTCTCCGCTTTGCATACCTTTTATCTCTCTTAATTCCTCTGCGCTATATGTGCATTGTCCTTTTCCGATTACGCGTCCTTGCTTTGTCATTACTTCTACGACATCGCCAACTTTGAAAAATCCTGACACATTTGTAACGCCAGCAGGAAGAAGACTCTTACCATGCTGAATAATAGCTGAAGCTGCTCCAGCATCTACTTCAATTTGTCCGCTAACGAGTGAATGCAACGCAATCCATTGCTTGTTCATCTTCATTTCTTTTTGAGGAGCATTTCCGACATATGTTCCATCACCTTTGCCCTTCAAAACATCTACAAATTTCTCTTGTCCACGCCCTGTTCCGATAAATACACTCACCCCAAGAGAAAGTGCCGTCTTCGCAGCATCAATTTTTGATTTCATACCGCCAGTCCCAAGTTTGGAACCAGCATCTCCTGCAAGAGAAGCAATCTCTTCTGTAACTTCAGGGAGGAAATAATATTTTTTCGCATCCGCATTTTTCTGAGGATTTTTATCATATAGACCGTTCACATCTGTAAAAATCATAAGCATATCTGCCGAAACAAGTCCGCTTACTAAAGCTGATAGCATATCATTATCACCGAACGTTAGCTCTTCTAAAGAGATGGAATCATTTTCATTAATGATTGGAAGAGCAGAACGGTTTAGTAACTCTCCTAAAGTAGCGTAAGCGTTACTATATTGTTCTTTTCTAGAAAAGTCACTTCTCGTCAGCAATAGTTGCGCAGTAACGATGCCATATTTACGAAACTCCTCCGTATACGCCTGCATTAACAAACTTTGTCCGACAGCCGCAGCAGCCTGTTTTCCTTTAATTGTCACAGGTCTACTAGGATACCCTAAAGCTGAATAACCTGCAGCGACGGCCCCAGATGTAATTAACAAAACTTCATGCCCTTCCTCTTTCAATCGAGCCAATGCGGCAACGTGATCTGAAAGTTGTTCTTTAGAAATGCCTCCGTGACTATCTGCCAAGGAACTGCTACCAATCTTTACAACAATTCGTTGTTTTTTCACTTTTGTATCCCCCAAGTCTAAAATCAAAGTTTTTTATAAATTACACTTTTATTCATTCGGCTTGCAGCGATTTCCATTCTTATCAGTGCTGCACCTAGCCTATTAAAGAGCAAAATAAAAATGACCGCTTCGCCCTTAATAAAATAAAAAGGACGAAACGGTCATTGTTCCGCGGTACCACCTTAATTGATATACATAGATATCCACTTGGCGCCTATAACGCAGGCGAACGCCTAAACTTTCATTTAAGACTCAGGGATAGGTTCGATATATTCTATACGAGGAATCTTTCAGCCGGTGAATTCCACTCTCTTTCGCAAGAAGACATATGTACTATTTCCCTTCAACGATTTTCGGTTTAATTTTTTTATATTATGCGATATAGTTCGATTTGGTGTCAAGAGTTATTTTTAAAAATAAATAGAGCGGAAAGTAACTTGTATGAAATTACCCCCCTACTGAATGAAAATACAAATCGATATAAGGTTAACTCATGTACATAAATATAATCTCTTAAATTATAGTGTATATATTTACAAAATGTCGAATATAATTCATTTTTATCTTTTACTGTTGCAAAAAGGAATATATTCTCTTAGAATGTTTCTTTATATTGCATGGAGATGTTATTGTTATTTTAAGATAACAATTTCGAGATAATATAATTTATTATAAAAGGAGCAAAATTAAATTATTATGGATAAACAAATTGGATTCATCGGATGCGGAAATATGGGAATGGCTATCATTGGCGGAATGCTAAACAAAAAGGTAGTGTCTGCAAATCATGTTATTTGTTCGGATTTAAACACTACGAATTTAAAACATGCTAACGAAAAATATGGGCTAACTACAACTACTGATAATACTGAGGTAGCTAAAAATGCTGATATTTTAATTTTATCAATTAAACCAGACCTATACGCAGCGATCATTAACGAAATAAAAGAAGTCATCAAAAACGAAGTTATCGTCGTAACAATCGCTGCCGGCAAAAGCATTAAAAGTACTGAAGAAGCTTTTGATAAAAAATTAAAAGTTGTAAGAGTAATGCCTAATACACCTGCTCTTGTTGGAGAAGGAATGTCTGCATTATGCCCTAATGAAATGGTGACAGAGAAAGATTTAGAAGATGTGCTAAACATTTTCAATAGCTTTGGTCAAGCAGAGATTGTAAGCGAAAAATTAATGGATGTTGTTACATCTGTAAGCGGTTCTTCACCAGCATACGTATATATGATTATAGAGGCGATGGCAGATGCAGCTGTACTTGATGGTATGCCTAGAAATCAGGCATATAAATTCGCAGCTCAAGCTGTATTAGGCTCTGCCAAAATGGTACTAGAAACAGGAATACATCCAGGTGAATTGAAAGATATGGTTTGTTCTCCTGGCGGAACAACGATAGAGGCTGTAGCAACATTAGAGGAAAAAGGCTTACGCACAGCCATCATTTCAGCTATGCAGCGCTGTACACAAAAGTCTATTGAACTGTCTAGTCAAACAAAAAAATAAAACGAGAAAAGAAATCACGTTAGCTATGAATTTAATTGAAAAATGGTGCATTACATACTCTCCCACTTTCACAAAATAATAAACGGACAAACTCATAAACACTTGAGTTTGTCCGTTCTTTTGGTTATACTGAGATAATTTTATTTATATCTTCTTTTGGAATTCTAGTTTTAACTCTTCTTTATTCCCTACTACGCTTGTGTAATTTTATTAGAAACTAATAATTTTTCAATGCATTTCGGCAACATATCTAATAGCGTTTCAAATGCGTAATTTACATCTAGACGTTCTGTCCATTGATGGGCATCTTTTCCTACCGGCCCCATATTTAATACTGGAACGTCAAACTCTTCTAGTTCCTGAAGAGGGATCGAGTAACCTTTATCCCATAATGGCATATTGTCTACAAGTGAACTCATTGAATGTAGTGGATTCTGTAAGCCCACATAGCTCAAATCTGAAATTCCTCCAAAATAGTTTTGGTTTTCAAATGTAATGTTATGATTGTAATGTGCATACTTTTCCATTTCTGCAACTACTTCTTTAATTAATGGATCGTTGCGTGAACTTACAGCTGGATAATATGGTGGAGCGAAGAAAAGTACAATCATCGGCGCCTTTTCTTTACATAAAATAGCTAGTTTATCTACTAAATCAATTGTTACCGCACGATCATCTTTCTCTTCTCTATTTTTTATTATATTAGATTGAATATCAGCTATTTTCGCTTGACCATGTTGTTCAATTGCATAAGCGATAAGCTCTTCGTACGTTAATACATTCACTTTCATATTAGGCGGTATAAACGGATTATATTTAGAAAAACGATATGCTTGCTTTTCATATTTCTCTTCTATTTTCTCTGCTACTTTCGTTACTTTTTGACGTAACAATGAAACGACATCTGTCATTGATTTTTCTAGTAAAAACAAATTAAATAATGTAACGGCACGATGCGGAATTTGGACAGAATAATCCTCCTTTAAGTCCCGTTGAAGTAAGTTAGTTGGCGGAGGACTCGCTTCCCCTTCTACAATATCACAAAGGTCCGTATTCAACTCTAATTCTGCTGTGATTAATGACGCCATATAACTACCATTTAAGCCCGCAAAAGGTTCACCTACATGTGTTTCTTTACCATAGCAAAGAAATCCAGGTAACACTTTACCAATAGAACCAGTGTAAATATACTTATTTTGGTCACCAGGATGTCTTGCAAACATAGGCTCTGAATTTAGCACTGTTTTATAATTTAAATCATGTTCTCTTGCTAATTCTAGTAATCTTGGAACAGCAGCCCTCATCCCCACCGAATTTACTTCTTCATCTGGAACTGCCAATAAAAGAACATTTCCATCAAATCTTCCTTCACAGGCCTGCTCAATCATTGCCATTTGTAACGTGAGGCCGCATTTCATGTCCATTGTTCCTCTACCAAATAGCCAATCTCCTTGTTCTATATCTTCACGTACATGGCCTGGTAGTTCATCTTTATGAGAATAAAACATAGACGTTAACTTTTTAGGATTGAATGCATCCTCTTTCCATACTCCGTAATCTTGTACATCTACAACATCAAAGTGACTAACTAGAATTACGGTATTTTTTGTACAATCGCTTTTCTTTACGAGCGCTGTAACAAAATATCGTCCGTCCCCCGTCGGATTTTTTTGCAAATGATCTGGGTTTTCTTTGAAGTACTGTAAATCAGATAATTGTTCCTCAACAAAGTCTGGCAATATTACTTCAGCTTCTGTACCTGTAATACTAGGAATTTCAACAAGACTGCTTAATAATTGAATCAATTGTTCTTTTGATTGCCACTTTGACATATAAATCCCCCTATTTTTCCGCATTATGAAAATGAATTCCATTATATGAATAAAAAATGACGACAGTTATCAAAATTATAGTTCTGATGTACTGCCGATTTTTATTGATATTTCATGAGCTGCTTGTTTTACCTTACTAATAAGAAAAGATAGTCGATCATCATTAATACGATGACTAATTAATCCAACACTTAATGCTCCTACTACTTTATGATTAAATCCGATAATTGGTGCAGCTACTGAAGCTGTCCCTTCTGTTTTTTCACCATAACTTACCGCATATCCTTCATTTCTTATATCCTTTATTTGCTCTAAAAGAATGCGCTTTTGTTCTGGTAAAGAAGAAAGCAAATGTTCTACAATATGTTCCATTTCATTCGTTTTCATATTGGCAAGCATTGTTTTATTTGCAGCACCAATTGAAAGTGGAATTTGCTCCCCTAAGTTATCGATAACTCGAATTTTTAAAGGGCTATCAATTCTTTCAATGATAATAGAATGTGTTCCATTTGGAATATTCAAATACACACTTTCTTCCACTTCATAGGCTAATCGCTTCATCACTTCTCTTGCCACAGATCTGTAGTCTACTTTCTCCAATTGACGTAATCCTATTTCCATCCACATAGGCCCAATTTTGTATTGTTTCGTTTCTGAAATTTGTGTAACTAACCCATGCTCGATTAGAGAATTAAGTAATCTATGTACTGTACTAACTGGGAGATGTGTTCTGTCCGCTATATCAGAAATAGCCCAATACTCTTTTTCATTAGTAGAATTTAATAATTTTATAATACTTATCGCTCGATCAATGGACTGTACCATAACTCACCTCAACTTGACTTGTAATATGTTAATACGCTCAATTACCTATCAATTTAACAAATATTCAAAATGAAATCAATCAGTTTATTTAATTTTCTAAAAATAAAAAAACATACCGCGATAATAATTTGAAAGCGTAAACAAAAAAATATTGACTTTTCTTTTTAATTATCTGAAAATTATAACAAGATTTCACATCACGGAATACATTCCACAATACGGAAAAACATCAAACTTTATTCTATCAACTACGAAAGTGAGGAAAACAATGACGCAAGTAAACAATACAAACAATGAATTAAAACGTACGATGAAAAGTAGACACTTATTCATGATTGCACTCGGTGGTGTGATTGGAACGGGGTTATTTAACGGATCTGGCTTTATTATAAGTCAAGCTGGGCCTGGTGGATCCGTACTTGCCTTTATTGCTGGTGGGTTATTAATGTATTTCGTTATGCTATGTCTTGGTGAGCTTGCTGTAGCCATGCCTGTTTCAGGTTCGTTCCAAGAATATGCTACTAAGTTCATCAATCCTGCAACTGGATTTACAATTGGATGGTTATATTGGTTAAGCTGGGCGAATACGACCGGTCTTGAATTTACAACTGCCGGCATTACAATGCAGCGCTGGTTTCCTGATATTCCTGTTTGGGTTTGGTGTTTAATATTTGGCATTACAATCTTCACTATTAACGCATTATCTGCTCGTAGTTATGCAGAAACAGAATTTTGGTTTTCAAGTATAAAAGTATCTGCCATTATAGCTTTTATTATCCTTGGCGGCGCCGCTATGTTCGGTTTTATTGATTTAAAAGGCGATGAACCAGCCCCATTATTATCAAATTTCGTAAATCATGGCGGTTTATTCCCAAATGGACTTGCAGCTATTCTATTAACAATGGTTACAGTCAATTATTCCTTCCAAGGTACAGAACTTGTCGGAATTGCAGCAGGTGAAAGTGAAGATCCAGCAAAAACTTTACCTCGTTCTATTAGAAATATTATATGGCGCACAATGTTTTTCTTCGTCTTAGCAATCTTTGTTCTCGTTGCTTTAATTCCTTGGAAAGAAGCAGGATTAACAAAAAGTCCGTTCGTTGCTGTATTTGATAATATCGGTATTCCATATGCAGCGGATATTATGAACTTTGTTATTCTTACAGCTGTTCTTTCTGTTGCAAACTCTGGACTGTACGCTGCAACTCGCATGCTTTGGTCATTATCAAAAAATGAAATGGCTCCAGCCTTTTTAAAGAAATTGTCATCGCGCGGAATCCCTTTAAACGCTTTAATTATGACGATCGCTATTTCTGCTTTTTCCCTTTTGACAAGCGTTGTAGCTGCTGAAACAGTTTACTTATGGTTAATTTCCATTTCTGGCGTCATAACAATTATTGTTTGGATGTCAATTTGTGTCTCTCAATTCTTTTTCCGTAAACATTATTTAGCAGACGGTGGAAGATTAGAAGACTTAAAATTTAAAACTCCACTTTATCCACTTGTACCAATTCTTGGTTTTGGATTGTATGGCATTATATTAATTAGTCTTATCTTTATCCCTGAACAACGACTTGGAATCTATTGCACTGTACCATTTATTATCTTTTGTTACACATACTATCACTTTAAAGTTAAGAAAAGAATTTCTACTAACAGTCAAAATGAAACTAAAATTAGCGAAACTATGTAATACTATACTTATATATAAAAGACCGTACATAGCTTTTACCTTATGTGCAGTCTTTTATCATTCTAATTCGCTTTAAAATTATATAATGGCTTAATAATGTGCTTTATATCTATTGTTTCTTTCGTATTTTCGATAATTTCATTCATTGGCTTATATACCATTGGTGCCTCATCAATTGTGCTTTCTACTACCGATGTAGTCCACACCTCTGTCATCGTATTTTGGAAGTCCTCTAGACTCAATGATTCTTTAGCCTTCTTACGACTCATAATACGTCCTGCCCCGTGCGGACCAGAAAAGTTCCAGTCTGGATTACCTTTACCAAATGCAATAATTGAACCATCTCTCATGTTAATTGGAATAATGACTCGTTCATCTTTCTGAGCTGAAATAGCACCTTTTCTTAGAATCATATTTTCCATGTCAATATAGTTATGTATTGTAGTAAATTGATCTGTAATTTTCCAGTCCATTTTCGTAACAATTTCATCAATCATTGCTTTACGATTTAACGCAGCGTACTTTTGGGCAATATTCATATCATTCATATAATCTTTGAATCCTTGCCCTTCTAAATAAGCTAGTTCTTTACGAATATTAGGCTTCTGAATTCCACGTAAAGTTTCTTGTATTTCCTTTGCTCTCCCCTCTTCAGTTAATCTCTTAATAATCTCATCTTTCATTGATGTAACATCAATTAGTTGTTCATATGCGAAGTTTTGGTAATACTCTGCTATTTGTTTACCTAAATTACGCGAACCACTATGAATGACAATATATACATTGCCTTTATCATCTTCATTTAATTCAATAAAATGATTTCCACCTCCAAGAGTACCAATACTTTTTTGAGCGCGTTGTAATGTAAATGGAGCTCTCACACCATCAAAATCAATCATTTTTGAGAATCGATGTTCTTTATCTCGTATACGAAAACCACTTGGAACGAATTTACGAATTGTTTCGTCTAAGCAATCAAAATTAATTTCTTCTTTTTTCTTATCAATTACAACAACTTCCATTCCACACCCAATATCTACCCCTACAAGATTAGGAACAATTTTATCTTGTATTGTCATTGTTGTCCCAATCGTACAACCTGCTCCTGCATGTGTATCTGGCATAATACGAATTTGGCTATCCTTTACGAATTCTTGGTTACAAAGATCAATAATCTGCCCTGTCGCAGTCTCATCAACGTTATTCGTAAATACTTTCGCTTCATTGTATTTTCCTTGTAATTTTAACATCTTTCATGTCCCCTTTCTTTTGAAAGAATTATTTTATTACGTTGTTTCTGTTCTTATCATTACTCTCATCTACCTTCTGCTTTCCATTATATATGCACGATATCCTTCACAATAATAAAAAATTATGATAATTCATCTTATTTACATAATATAATTATCGTCTCTTTATGTTTATACCTACACATGAGATATTAGTTATATATAACAAAAACTCCCCTTACATCGAAAATGATTCAGGGGAGTTTTATAGCCGATGAAATTATAGTTCAGATTTCACCCGGACAGAAACATTATTTTTAATTATATTTTTGACATCTTTAAAGCTAACAAAATTGTTACTTTTCTCATCCCAAAGACGGAAACGAAGTGAACGCAAACTTGTAGCAAGTGTAATCGTCGGTACATTTTTTAACGGAAGCGTATTATTGTGTGCCTCTTCTAATTTATAGTTAGGTACTCTTGGACTTAAATGGTGAACATGATGAAATCCAATATTACCAGTTAGGAATTGCAAGATTTTTGGAAGTTTATAAAATGAACTTCCTTCCACAGCCGCTTTCACATATTCCCAATCTTTATCTTCTTCAAAGTAAGAATCCTCAAATGTGTGCTGTACGTAAAACAGCCAAATCCCTACTGAACCTGCAATTAAGAATATCGTACCATGTACTAATAGAAACGATTGCCATCCAATTGCCCAGCAAAGTATAGCTACTACAGCAACGATAATAATATTCGTCAAATACGTATTCATACGTTCTTTCTGTCTAGCACCTTTTCGGTTAAATCTATTTTTAAGCAAGAAAACATAAATCGGGCCTAATCCAAACATAACGAATGGATTGCGATATAAACGATAAGCTAAACGAAGTCTAAATGGAGCAGCTACATATTCATCCACTGTAAGCGTCCAAATATCTCCTGTACCTCGCTTATCCAAATTACCACTTGTAGCGTGATGGATAGCATGCTCATGTCCCCATTGATCAAATGGGAATAACGTTAACACACCCATACATGTCCCTACTATTCTATTGGCAGGTCGACTTTTAAAGAATGAATAATGGGTACAATCATGAAAAATTATGAAAATTCGCGTCATAAAACCAGCAGCTAACAGAGATGGAACTAATGCTAACAAATAAGAAACAGACAAACTTTTATAAGCAAGGTACCATAAAATAATAAATGGCACGACTGTGTTAATAAGTTGCCACACACTTTTTTTAATCGTTGATTTTTCATACGGAGCAACTTGTTTTTTTAAATTTTTAGTATTTTCTAATGTCATTTTTCTAATTCCTTTCCTTTTTGTTGCTAATTCACATTATAGCACACTATTAGTATCAGGTGTTAAAAGTAGATATAATAAATATTATATATTATAAAAATCTCTTTTTTCTTACTCATTACTTACAAATTACTTACGTCTAAGATAGTTTTTATATAGACAAGTTTGATCCAAACAAAAAAATTGTCAACTACTTACCCTAACTAAGGTAAGTGGTTGGCAATTTTTTAACGAGAATGTTTTCTAATTAGATGAATTGCTTTTTCTGGCACATAAAATTTTCCATTACTTTCCACTACAACGCTTCCTAATTCATACTCTTTACCATTGATACGAATAATATTTTTATTAACAAACAATTTAGCTTCTACGTTTTTTCGCTTTACTACAAGCACTGGATTTGCTACATCCGTATTATCTATTGTCACTGTTGCACCTTTTCGTTTAAAAGCTGATTCACTCTCTACAAATAACTTGTTTGTTACTTCTTCTAAGTTAAAACCCATTGCTTTCGCCATCGTCTTCGCAATGTCTGTGTTTTGGAGTAAACCGTATGGCTTTTGAGGACCGTAAGAATATAAAAATACATCCTCACCTGTATGGCCACCTGTTGTGAAGCCTATGTTTGCACGGTTAGCTAGTAATGTAGTAAGTATTGGACCCATATCCGATTTCTTTTGTGCACCTTTTAATTTTTCCTTTTCAACTTCAGATAAGTTATTTAAACCGTAAAGTGCAGCAACTTCTACTATATTTGATAAATCATTATTTATTTTTTGGGTTACCCCTTCAAGCGTCATTTTCGCTTTTTTTAATGGATCAATATATGTAGAAATCGGCGTAGTATTATAACCTTTTGTCGTATTCATATTCCCGATAGAAATACCGCTATTGCCATGGTCAGTTAAAGCTATGAGTAATGTGTTCCCATCATTTTTTGCAAATTGTAATGCTTTTGCTACCGCTTCATCAAATGCTAATACATCGCTAATCATCCCAATTGGATCATTCACATGTGCAGCCCAATCTGGCTTACTTCCTTCCACAAATAAAAAGAATCCATCTTTATCTTTTGATAGTGTTTGAATTGCTTTTTCCGTCATTTGAGAAAGTGTCGGTTGCTCCGGATTTGTTGCTTCACGATCCATATCAAATGCTAAAGCATTATGTGAAAAAGAGCCCCAAATTTTCTTAGATTTAGCGTTCAATAATGCATCTTTCGTTTCAACAAAGTCGTATCCTTTTTCTTGAATCACCTTTACTAAATCTTCACCATCTTTTCTTTTTAAAGGTAGCAGTGCCGCTTTTCCCCCGCCTAATACGACATCTATATGTTGATACACTTGTTGCTCCGCAATTACGTCAAAGCGCTTACGGTTTACATGGTGAGCAGAGAACCCGGCCGGAGTAGCATGCTGAATTTCAGCTGTAGCAACAATTCCAGCGGCGCGACCAGTACGTTTGGCACCTTCTAAAACATTGGCAACTGGCCTTAACTTGTCCTCTTCTTTTATTGGTTTTACGTCGGGCGAACTTACTATAGAAGGTAATACACCTACATATCCTGAATTCGATTTATGCCCCGTCGCTAGTGCTGTAGCTGCTGGGGCTGAGTCTGTTATAGCTGATTCCGCTGAATATGTACGAACTCCTCCTGTTACCATTTCATCTAATGCCAGTGGTTTCCCTTTATACAAGCGAGCCAATGTAGTTGCTGAAGAACTCGTTCCGTCCATAACCATTATGATGACATTTTTCGGTTGCCTTTCTACTTTTTTCACTTTTGCTTCCACTGCATGATCATTCATCACACTTTCAGTACATACCATACTTATTGTGATTGTTCCTAATAACAACAATCTCTTCATCTTTAAAGCTAATTCCGACATTATTGCGCCTCCATTTTTTTCACATTCATTTACATACAAAGATCTGATTTCCCATTACTTTTCACAACCTACATATGTTTTATTTGTTCCCAATTCTTATAAAGCTAACAACGTAACTTTCTCATTCATTACATGTCGTTATAGTTCATCTATCTTAATAAAGAATATTTTTCATTATTAACTTGTTTAACAATAAATCCCCAACTGAAATGAATAAAAATTTATTGTTAAACAATAAATTTCATGGTAAATTAATAAGATATTAAATAAATGAGGTGCTTTTTATGAAACAAGGATCAACACTCTTCCTAAAGACAGCTGTGATTCTAATGGGTATCCCTGTTCTTGCTATATGCATTTTTTTAGTCCCTAAAATAGGAAATTTCGCTGCAGAACTATATCCTGATATTGCATATATTAAATATCTTGTATTTATCAACTTATACGCAACAGCAATACCTTATTATTTTGCGTTGTACCAAACATTTCAGCTTTTAAACTATATTGATAAGAACAACGCATTCTCAGAGTTATCTGTTAAAGCTTTAAAAAATATTAAGTACAGTGCTCTAGCAATTAGTGTATTATATGTATTAGGTTTGCCACTTTTCTATCTTGTGGCAGAGAGAGATGACGCCCCTGGCATTATTATTATTGGAATGATTATGATTTTTGCTTCAATGGTAATCGCGGTCTTTGCTGCCGTTCTCCAAAGACTATTAAAAGATGCGATAGATATAAAATCAGAAAATGATTTAACGGTCTGAGGTGAATAATATGGCAATTATTATTAATATTGATGTAATGTTAGCGAAAAGAAAAATGAGCGTAACAGAGCTTTCGGAGAAGGTTGGAATTACAATGGCTAACCTTTCTATTTTGAAAAACGGAAAAGCAAAAGCAGTTCGTTTTTCAACTTTAGAAGCCATTTGTAAAGCATTAGAATGCCAACCTGGGGATATTTTAGAATATCAACCTGAAGATACTGAATAAAAAGAGTCCTTCATACAAGAAGGACTCTTTTTATTGCATATTACGGCGCAAAACTAATTTGACCAGTAAACAATAGGATAATTGCGATAATCCAAAATATAAAAAATGATAAGGACAATATTAATGAAAGAATAGCAATTCCCTTCTTCTCGTTTTTTTTCGTCATCGTAATGATAGAAAGTATGATTCCTGCAACTGTCAAGGCGACTGTAATATAATCTCCCACTATATTACCTGCATTCGCTATCCTTGTCGGCGTTATAAAAACGAATAGAAAACATAAAGTACCGATGAGTAAAGATATATAACTTATCATACTGTACTTCTTTTTAAGTACTATCTCACTTTTCATACTAACCCACCCCTTCTCTATAGCTATGAGTTCATATTAGCATAAATAACCATAATTTGGTTATAAAAACAGGTGCAACGGAAATTTCCACTGCACCTGTTTTTATTTAATAAATAAACCTGCTATTTCTTCTTTGTCATTATAAGTTATAATATATGTCCGTTGTTCCTTACTATATTTCGCTACAAGTATAACAGTATATAAACCATCTTTTTCTTCAATCGATTTTTTCTCAATTTTTTCGAACGTACCGGCTTTCTCAATTACAGGTGTAAGATCTTTCATTTTTTCTTCTGGTAATCCAGCTTTCATTTTACTATCAAATTTTTCATGCACATCTTTATACTTTGCCTCATTTAATAATGATACAATTTCTTCCGCCTTCGAAATAAATTTTTTAGACGTACTTTCATCTACTTTATTACCGGTACAGGCTGCGAGTGCGAACGCCGCGATAGCACTTACAATAATTAATAACATTCTTCTCATTGTCATACACCCTTTCTTTTTAAAATGAAACTATAACTAAAAACGAGTAAAGCACAAATTGCTAATGAAACTTCTGACATAATGATCCCGCTTTTCCCTTTTACATATAGCGATATAATGCTCGCTAACGCATTTGCAGTCCCGTGGATGAGAATTGCATATATAACATAACGAAATTTCTTTTGGACGACAGCTTGCAATATTATGAAGGAAAGCCCAATATGCAATACCATTGCGAAGATGCGCTCAATACCGGCGAAATAGTAACTGTCACCATTTTGAATGGCTGTTTGTGACAATAATAGAGATATTACCGGAATGCCAACTATTAACACTGCTTCAATACCACCATGCCCTGCTCCAAATAAAAAACCAGACTGCCAATCTCGTTGTTTCATAAAATAACGCATTGCGATAAAACGGGCTACCTCTTCAAAAATTCCAGCTGACAAACTAAGCAAAAGAACAAATAGTACAGGCTGCATAACAGAAAACATTTGAAAATCTGTGCTAGTTCCATTTACATAATTTAGTATTGGTATGCGAATCAATATTTGTGATACAACAAAAGCCAATACACCTAACATATATGGAATATAGCGTTTCTTCCAGACAGCATATAAAAGTGCTACAAGTGGTAAACCAAAGCTAATCATTGTTGTAAAAATAAGACCATTCATCTCGCTTCACCTCTTACTTGAAGTGTATAAAAACGAGTGTAGAAAGTATGTAGTTATTTCTTATTCGGTTTCCTTTTCATCATAGATGGTCATTTCATCTCCTTTAGTATGAATGTTTGCGTGAAATAAGGACTTACATAAGTTGTTTCTAACGTCGCATTATTTGTTTTATTTATAATCCGTTTTAATGAAAATAGCCCGTACCCTCTAGCTCCTTTTTTACTTGTATGGTTTTTCTCATAAATTTTTTGTAAATCAATCACTTCACTCTTTGAACTATTACGTACGATAAAATATTGTCGTGAATCCATTTTAAAAAATGCGATTTGCAATATCTTTTCCTCACTATGCACTGCTTCTTCAATTGCATTGTCTACTAAAACTGAAATGATGCGAATAAATGAAATAATCGGTATCGAAACACTTTCAATGTTTTCAGGTATATCAAGCATTACTTTTATTTGTTGTTGCTGGGCAGTGCCAACTTTCGCCCTTAATACACTTCTCACTTCAGGAATATGTATGCGAGATAATTTCGCAATATCAAGTTCATGATCATTTATTGTTTTTAACGTAGGAGCTATAACATCATAATACACTTGCTCAATTTCTTTCACATTTTTTGTACGTATTCCCTCTTCTAACGATAATAATACATTCATATAATCATGACGGAAACTAGCAAGCTCATCGTGCATATCCTCTAATTTTTCCACATAATCTAATAACTCTTTATCCAAACGTTTTTCATGCTCTTCTCGTAACTTTTCTTTCGATAAGTGTGAGCTTATTAGCACAATGATTAGTAATAATAAAAATATAATAATCGCTGAAATATAACTTGCTTCACTGTATTGTTGATTTAATTGTGCTAATAGCGCAGAAGATGGTTGAGTTAAGATTAGTTCAATAATAAATCCGGCAATTAATAATATATAAGTTACATAGTATAGCGGACTACCTACTATATATTGAGCAATTTTTTGGATTCTTTTACGGACTACAAAAATGCCAATAAAAGTAAGTGTCGATACAGTAAGATGAATCACGCTTCCTGTCCATAAATATAAATTGAATGGCGTTAACATAAAGATTTTCATTCCTAAATCAAAAAGCAACATTTTTACTAACGTTATAATCACCATGCTCACTAGTGCAAAATATACATTATGCTTAAGTTTTAGTTCATTTTGCATTAGTCCTAAACTTATTAAAAATAACACAATCGTACTATTCAATTCTGGATATCTCGTTACTGTTACGACAATCGCAAGTAAAATAATGAATACCGCACTTAAAGCTATTAACATTCTATATGACAACCTGTTGTACCGGATTAATTGAAGATACAAAAACGTATGGCTTATACTAGTAAGCAGTATTGCAAATAAATCATAAATGTACATTATATTTCACCCTTTAATATGTTACGTACTTTACTCACTAAACGACGTGATACTGGAATGCGTTTCCCGCTTTTTAAAACTAGCATTTTTTGATTCGCATCATAAGAAGACATTTGCTTCGTATTCACGATATATGATTGATGACATCGAAATAAACGTTCATCTATTAATTCAATTTCTTTTAAAGTTCCATAAAAATAAACAATTCGATCTAACGTCACTAATGCTAAGCGGTGTGGTTCATCGGTCATAACATATTCAACTTCATGAAAAGGAACCCGTACAGTCGCATTACTATTTTCAACGATAAAATCATCAGATGGAATGATATGCTTATTACGCGCTTCATATTGGAGTAAACATTGTTCAAAAATGTTACGCCTCTCCTCATATGGCAACCCTTTATCAATAAAAGTTAAAGCCGATACCATGTATTGATAAGAAATAGGTGCAAATTCAGAATGCGTCGTTACAAACACAATAATTCCTTGCGTATCATACTTTCGTATTTCTTGCGCAACTTGTAAACCTTTACGCTCTTCCCTTTTAATCTCTATATCTAAAAAATAGATTGGGACATACTTCGCCTTAGGAATGTTAGTAATGATGTTTTCACTTTTACTACTCACCTCTATAAAATCAAAAGGCAACATATATTTCTCACAAATCTCTTCAACTAGCCGCTTCATTTGCTGCGCCTGTATGACATCATCTTCTAAAATGAAAATACTCATGTGATCACTCGCTTTATTGAAATCTTTTCATCTATAAATTTATCTATAACTATATAATTCAAATTGTTACACTAATCTCCTTCCCAAGAATTAAAATAATTAATTTGCTATTACATAGAGAAACCTCAACTATTCAAGCACAAAGTTGAGGTTTTCTTCAAATTATTCTATAACTAAATCCGCCCGCTCCTTCGGTAATTCCTTTTCTAAGTAATAATCCTCTGCTTTCCAATACCTATTCTCAAACTTTGAAAGGTTTTTCTGCGTTTCCTCACTCTCGCGCAGAAACCGTATCTCTCTTGGACAATCCAAGTACACCATATAATGAAAGAAATCTCTCCATTCTTTTCGTTGTAAAAAAACACCTTCAATTACAATAACACCTACTATGGGAATCTGTACTTTTTTCATTTCGCATGAGTCTGTCACATCATGATAGAACGGTAACTTCAGTTTTGTTTCAGTTTGTAACTTTTGAAAAAACTTCTGCCGAAGCCACTCAATATCCCATTGTAAATAATAATACTCATACCATTCTTCATATCCAGTATCATATCGTTTATTACGCTCTACTATATGATCATCAATATGAAAAACATGAAACGGAATACTTTCTTGTTTCATATTTTCCTTTAAGTTTGTTACAAACGTTGTTTTTCCTGATCGACTTAAACCATCTATACCTAGAATGAACCTGTTTCCTTTATGTTTCTTCATTATATTTATAAGCTCATTTGTACTCATTATTTCTTCCACTCTTCTTTTAATAACGAGTATAAAATCGTATCATGAGCAACTCCATTTTGAATCATATGTTTTCTAAGTAATCCTTCTTCTTGAAAACCTGCTTTACTTAATAATTTTTGAGAAGCTTTATTCTCTACGTATACAACAGCAGCAATTCTTATAAGTTGCAACGTTTCAAATCCGTAATCTAAAATCGATTGTAACGCTTCCGTTGCATACCCTTGTCCCCAATATGTATCATCTAATTCATAACCGATTTCAGCTCGCTTATGATGTTTGTTTATTAAATGAAATCCGCACGTTCCGATTAATTGGCCCGTGCCCTTTTTCTCAATTCCCCAGCGAAATACACTTCCCTCTTCATAACGATTTTTAAACGTTTGAATCGTTGTTTTCGCTTGTTCAATATTTTCGAAAGAATCCATTCCAAAATAACGTATAACAGATTCTTTTGAAAAATAACGGAACATCGTTTCTGCATCTAACAGTGTTAGTTCTCTTAATACTAAACGTTCTGTTTCTAGTTTCGGAAACCCCATCGCTTTTTCTCCTTCTATTCTAATGTACTGCAAATTTCAATATAATTCCCATCTGGATCAGCAATGTATGCAATTGTTTGTCCCCACGGCTTTACAATTGGTTCAACTAAAACCGTAATACCTTTTTTTCTAAATTGCTCAATCGTTTCTTGTACATTTTCGACAACGAATCCCAATTCAAAATGGGAAGATTGTAACTCACCTTCTGTAAGTGGTAGTCCCGTTAATTCTTTTACATCTTGCCGCGTATTCATCGCTAATATGGTAGTACCCGTATTAAATTCAATATATGTACCATGCTCTGCTTTTATCGGTAACTGTAATACATCTTTATAGAATCTTAGACATTCCTCAAACTTTTCTACGTATAAAATGATGTACTTCATCTTCAAATCCATTATTAATCCCCCTTTATATCCATCCCTAAAATTTCGACAAAAGTCTCATAAAAACCTTGTTCCTTATAGTAACGAGCACAAAAAAATGAGGCCGATTTCTCGGCCCCCCAGCTTATTGGCATAAAACAGGAGATTTGGTTTGGACATAACCAGTTCGTACCCTTATTATATTTTATTTTTTCTGAATTTTAAATACATTAAATACCTATTTATATTGAGAAAGTTTTTTCGGTTGCATAAAATTCAAGAGTTTAAGAAATGCTACAAATGGAGGTGTATACATATGGAACCAATGCTATGTCCAAGCTGTAAAACGAACCGTACTCGCTTTAATATTCTGGAGCAACAAGTAAAACCAGTCAAGTTAAATCCACAAACTGGTCAAGTAGAAGAAGAATACACAAATGAAAATATGAATGCTTTTCATATGGCCTATCAAGGACCAACATACAGAGTCCAATGCGCTGTATGCGGACTCGTTGAAAACCCGGAACAATTTATTAAACCTGCGCAAAATCAGTCTTTCTAATAAAAAAAGTTGCTTGTGTTTCAAGCAACTTTTTTAATCTCATTCTACATTTACTTTAGACTCTCTGTAATATTACTTTTCCTTTCAATATAAATAAGCGAACAAGTACAAGTAAATCTATAAGCATATGTATAATTATAGACGGATAAATTGATCCAGTTGCAACATATACTCTTCCTAACATGAAACCTAAAATCGTTGTCCCCACTATACCTTTCCAACCTTGATAAAAATGCGCTAAACCAAAAATGATTGACGAGATAACTAGTACCCATATTATCGATAGCGCCGGGAAAATCTGTGATAAGTAATTCATCATGAAAGAACGAAATAATAGCTCTTCTGTTACACCTGCTGTAATGCAAATAAAAATCCATAGTATTGTTTCTCGATAATTATTAGGGAGCATTTCTGAAGCATCACTCATTTGTCTTTCTGTATACCTTTGAAAAAGTTTATTTTTCTTTAAAATAATCAACGGCACTATTAACCCAATACATACACCTATCCACCATGATATGTTCATATCTTCAAAATACTTACTCACCATATAATTAGCAGATGGTAGTTTAAGTCCATACTCCTCAAATGGGATATTGATTGAGTATGATGTTATTAACATAATGAGGGTTAACGCCCACAGTAAACTCATTGTTCTTATATAAAAAGAAACTCTTGCATTTTTATTTGTTTGTATATCCTCTTTCAACTTATTGTACAACCGTTTGCCAAGAACCCCTTCACCTAAGGTCAAATATATAAATAACATAGTCAAAATAATCATGTTAATTCCCCTTTCTATATTTTTACAGGATTTCTTTTTTTAACTTTTTTATCTTCCAAAATAACCTTACAAATATATACACATACATACAACCTAAAAATCCAATTACACCTTTTATCAAAATTGGAATCCTAACTTCCGAAGAACTTAGTAAACTAGGAGTCATACATAGCATTGCAAATGAAAAAACAAATACAAGAAATTTAAATAAGTCTTTAAACTTTTCAATTTTAGTCTCTTTTTCTGAATATATATCTGGCAACTCATTATCATCAGCTACGTCCTTGCAAAAGTAGTGCCATTTGGTGAAACTAGTTACATGTTTCCAACCACACATTTCATATAATTCAATATATTCTTTTTGTTTTTCCTTTGAATCTCTATAATCCATTCTAAAATCAGCTTTATAGATTATATCTTTCGGCTCAGTTTTCTTAAACGTATACATCATATTATAATTTTGTAGCGCCCATCCTTTTTGATGCATTTTCCGTAAAAAAACTTCTTCTTTTTCTAAACTCCATGCCGCGAAAAATTTCAATACCTTCTTTGTCTTCATCTTCTATTCACTCCCCTAATATACTATTTCCATTCCTCACAGATCTCTGCAACCTGTTATACTCTAGCTCTAATACTTCTCTACCAAGTGACGTTAACTCATAGCACTTCTTTCTATCTGTAGAGGCCACTTCAACTATTAACTTCTCTTTTAGTAACTTCGTCGTATTCCCGTATAAAGTACCTGGACCGAGTTTTACTTCCCCATTTGTCATCTCTTCTACCATTTGCATAATTCCATATCCGTGCATTGGTCTCACTAATGACAACAGTATGTAATATGTCGCTTCTGTTAACGGAATGTATTTTTGCGCTTTCACATTCATTATAACTACCTCCGATACATCGTTTAGTGATATATCGAATAGCGATATATCGTATATCGATATTATATATTCACATTCCAAGATATGCAAGTATAATTTAATAATCTGATAGCCACTTCTTTGAACTGAAAATTATATCAATTTTCTGAATAATTTGTTAAAATATAGAAATATCCGTTTACATTTTGAAAGGAATGATACATATGATAAATAAATTGAAAGAAAACATAGGATCAGTTTTTGTCGGTAAAGAAAATGTTATAGATTTATTACTCGTTTCATTGCTTGCTGATGGACATGTACTGCTTGAGGATGTGCCTGGTACGGGGAAAACGTTACTTGCGAAAACACTTTCTAAAAGTATAGGTGGTAATTTTTCTCGCGTCCAATTTACACCGGATGTACTTCCGAGTGATGTAACAGGTATTGAATATTTTAATCCGAAAACGAGCGAATTCGAGTTAAGACTTGGACCAGTCATGACCAACATTTTGCTTGCGGATGAAATTAACCGTGCTATGCCTAGAACACAGTCTAGTTTATTAGAATCGATGGAAGAACGACAAGTAACGCTTGAAAAGCAATCTACTTCTCTTCCGAAACCGTTCTTTGTTATTGCGACGCAAAATCCAATTGAATCACAAGGAACGTTTCCTCTACCAGATGCACAGCTTGATCGTTTTTTAATGACCATTTCAATTGGTTATCCTGATCCCGAAGATGAGTTAAAAATGATGCGTCGTTTCCGCAACGATACGCCGTTAGAAAGCGTCAAATCTGTTATTTCTTTAGAAGACATTTTAGAAGCACAGAAGCGTGTAAAAGAAATTTTCGTATCTGAACCGTTAGAACATTACATTATTAAACTTGCTCATGCTACAAGAAATCATAATTACATCGCTAACGGTGTAAGTCCTCGTGCCACACTTGCCTTAGTGCGCGCAGTACAGGCATTAGCATTTTTACGAGGGAGAGAATATTGTACGCCAGAAGATATACAATTTTTAATTCCCTCTATTTGGAATCACCGTATCGTCTTATCAATGGAAGGTGCATTACGTACGACAAAAAATGAAATTATGCAAAGGATTTTAAAAGAAGTGGATGTTCCAGTGGAGATTGAACAAACATGAATGGACAGCGCGTTGTAACTGTACCTTTATTTTTTCAACTTCATATTATTCAACTATCTGTTCCAGGCGCTATACTATTTACATTTTTCATGCCACAACGAATCATTATGTTTTTCTTTTTCTTCTACTATTTATTTGCGATTTTTATTTATAAATATGTCGCTTATATAGAGAAGAAGTTTCAAGTGATAAACGAGAAACAAACAACTCGGCTTTTTCCTGATGAATCTGGACAGTTTTTCATTCATTTAAAAAACGGAGCAAATATACCACTCGTTAACGGCGTTTGTTATTTTCATTTAAATCCGTCCTTACTACCACAAAAAGATCAAGGGATTGAACAAATATCGAAAACGTTATTTTCTTTCCCGTTTTCACAACCTGCATATTCAGCGCAAAAATGGGATTTAACATTAACCGCAACGAAACGTGGTGTGTTTCAAATTGAACAGTTCGAATGTATCTTGAAAGATCCTTTTCACCTTTTAACTGTACATTTACCCATTTTTGATAAATTACGGACTGAAATTATTGTGTACCCTTCTCCTAAAGAAGTAGCAGGTTTGCAAGAACTTCAGCAACTTTTAAACGGATCTTATCGAACGAATTTTTCTTTTTACAATGATGAAACATCTATTATTGGAGTTAAACGATATGAACGTGAGTCTTTCCGTTCTATCCATTGGAAAGCATCTGCTAAAATGCAGGAATTACAGGCGAAGCAATATGAACCTGTTAAAAATTATAGTTGGACAATTTGTCTTTCATTAGCTGCTGATCGCGGATTTGGTTGGAAAGATAATATAGAAGACCTTATTTCATTTGCTACATACATTTGTCAATACGCAACGAAGCATCAAATACCGTTTGAATTATTTATTAGTGTATTAGCAGAAGGTGGTCCTCTGCATTTACCATTAAACGAAGGGCAAACACATTACGCAAAAGCTTTAGAGGAGTTGGCACGTATATCAGACGATAGCACATTAATTCCGAAACAAGGATTTCTCCATTATACAAATAGAAAAGGAGAACGATCCTCTACAATGATTTACATTGGCTTGCAAAAGAATGACCTCTCTCTTCTATCGCAGCCTACGTTTCTTATCAATAACGAAGGGATGGTGGAAAAGCTTGAAGACTTGGCTCTATCACGTTAATAACTTTATTCTGCTGCTCCTCCTTTCGTTATTAACGGAAAGAGATGAACTTGTTGCTATTACTATATTTTTAGCAACGGGATATATGGGAGTATTGCTTATCTATAAACTAATGAAGAAAAAAACAACAGGTTTTGTCATACTGTTATTTACTCAAATAATCGGTTGTTCTATCTTTCTCCCTTTCTCTCTATTTAGCACAATTATGTTACCGCTTTTCTTCTTTATCGTACATGTAGTCGGGCCTGGATATCCAGTTCAAAAATCGTTAGGCGGCATAGTTTGGTTTGGTATTTCAGCTATATTTTATGGGCCCTTTCCGCCATTGTGGAAACTGTTACTTTTAGTTTTACACATTATGATTACTTTTTGGTTAACTGGGGTAAATCGTAATCAACAGTTATTACGTTTCGCTTCTATTATTACAATTGTTGTAATAAGTACCATACTTGTTCTAGTTTTCCCTTTTATTCGTCTTATTTTTAGTTTTATGACAGAAGTAGTCGCATTAGGGGTCGGTTACGTAATAAATCCATTTCTCATAGCAGCTGAATTGAAAGATACTGAAGGAGTTTGGGCAAGTAAAGGGCATCTCTTAAAACCACAAATTACAGATGGGAAAACACCTCCTGATTTTGATCCAACTCTTATAAATAGCATGACCGTAATAGCTTGTGCTTCTATCGCTATTTACGTCGTTTGGAAAATAATAAAAAGACGAAAACAATTCAGTTTACCAAATATGCCTGTCTTCGAATCTACTATCATCACTGATAAAGAAGGAATGAGCCAAAAACGTTTGAAACGAAATAAACCACCACATAACGAAATTCGAAAAGGGATTTTTAAACTAGAGAGTAAATTAATTCCTCCTTTAAATAGAAACCGAGGAGAAACTGTTCAAGCATGGTTAGAAAGAATAAATCGTGAAGAAGATGTAAATATTGAGAGTCATATTATTATAGATGCTTATAATGCAGTGCGTTATTCAAATGAGGAAAATAGTGTACAGTTACATGAATTTAAGGAAGAAATCCATAAACTCTATGCATATCAGAAGAATTTGAAGAAAAGAAAGAAATAACCCAATAAAAAGACTCCTATTTTTATAGGAGTCTTTTTATACTTCTACGTTAATTTTTAAATTGAAGCGTTTTTCCCTGCTTCAATTTCTAATGACTCTTCATGCCACCAAAGTGTTTCTTCAGGGTCTTCTTTCGCAATTTGATGTGCTTCTTTTTTCGTTTCTACTGTAGGATATGAACCTTTTAGTGCACGTCCTGAAGTTGTAACGAATAAAACACTAAATACGACTAATCCAATAACACTTACACCCGCTAAATAAAATGCTGGTGCCAGCGGGTTACCGGTTGCATGAACTAAGTATGAACATACGAGCGGTGTTGTTCCACCGAATATAGATACAGAAATATTAAATGAGATCGAAAGTGCTCGATAACGTACATCGGTGAAAAATAGTGATGGTAATAATGAAGGTAATGTTCCTTCATACACACTTAAGAAGAAACCTAATACGAAAATACCTGCAAATATAGCTGCAATATGCCCGTTACCTATTAGTAAAAATGCTGGAATTGCAAATACAGTTAAACCGAGTAAACCAATTTGCACGACGCGTTTATTACCAATTTTATCACTTAATTTACCGAAATATAGTGCTAGTGGAATCATAAGTGCCATCGTAATAGAAATAATTAATAAGCCAGTTGTTTCTTTGACTTTAAGTACTTGAGTTAGATAAGAAGGAATATACGAAAGAATCATATAATTCGTAATATTAAAGAAGGCGACAATTACTGTGCTTAATAAGAAGTCTTTTTTGTGATATTTCATAATATCCATAAATGAAAATTGTTCATTGTCTTCAGATTCCTCTTGTGCTTTTTCCATCTCTTCAAAGATAGGAGATTCATCTAAATGACGGCGTAAATATAAACCGACCAAGCCAATTGGTGCAGCTATTAAGAAAGGAATACGCCAGCCCCAGCTGAGCATTTGTTCATCTGTTAACAATAACGTCAAAATGGTAACAATTACCGATGCAGCAATGTAACCTGAGAGTGTTCCAATTTCAAGACCACTACCGAGTATACCACGCTTTTTATCTGGAGAAGATTCTGCGATATAAACCATTGCACCTGAATATTCGCCGCCTGTAGAGAAGCCTTGAATCATTCGGGCAACTAAAAGTAGTATCGGTGCCCATACACCAATTTGTTCATAGGTTGGTAGTAATGCGATGAATAATGTAGAAAGTGCCATTAAAATAATAGTAGTACTTAACACGATTTTTCGGCCGTACTTATCTCCTATTCTACCAAAGAATACACCTCCGATTGGTCGAACGAGAAAGGCTGCCGCAAATGTACCGAATGTGAGTACAAGTTGCAATCCACTATTATCAACACCTGAGAAGAATAATTGACTTAAGATAACCGCTAAATACGCGTATAATCCGAAGTCAAACCACTCCATTGCATTCCCTATACCAGTAGCAACTACTGCTTTCCTGGCTTGTTTAGGATTGACAATATTAACGTCTTGAGGTTCAAAATTTAAATCATTATTTTGTTGCATATAATTAAACAGCTCCTTTTTTAATTTAACTTCTTTAAGCACACCTTCTCTTATTGAATAAAATTAATTCGAAGCACTTAAGGAAAAGCAACGTCTCCTTATCTGTTATTATTATTTCACATAATTAATTATTTGTCCAATTAAATGCTCTTTTTGTATAAATTTACACCCTATTTAACTTTTCACAAAATGAAGTTTAGGCTATATAATATATACCTTTACACTACAAATGAACCTTTCATTTTTTTATATGTATAACGTTTCTATAATTGCTTCCTCTAACCTAGAAATCAGTAACTTTTACTTAAGATTTGCATATATTTAAAAAGTGAACTCATTAGCTCGAATTCTGTTTTATTACATTCAACTATAATATTATTATAGTTTTAAAGGAGGCTCTTTTATGTTGGAAATAATAATTTTACTTACCACTGTTTCTTTTCTCTTAATTATTTCTGTATTTTTCATTACCTTAAAACAATATAAAGAAATTAAAAATATAAAGACTATATTAACTACAAAAAAAGAAAATGAGGAAGCTCCATCCGAAAACTCCATCCCTCTACAATTAGACCTTGGTGTTCTCAATAATTTACTCGCTTCTGGAATAAATAAAAACTCCAATTCAAGTAATGAAAATTGTGAATCTGATAAAAACAAATGATTGTTATGCTTATACCAAAAAGAAAATATATCTCCTATTTTATCTAATCTTATTAACAACTACCTCTGATTAAAAAGGAGACTGCTTATGTGTAAAAATTCAATTTCTATTATTATCCCCATACAACATAAAATAAAAAATTTACCTAGAATTTTGGAAGCATGTGAACAACTACAGCCTTTAGAAATTATCCTTACTATTAACGGATATACCCAGGATTCAATTGGGAGTGCAGATTCCTACAATTGTGAAATTATTACACTAGAAGAACCGATAGAATCTACTAATTGTTATGTAATTGGTGCAAAAAAAGCAAAGGGGCAGTATCTCTTATTTTTAAATGAAATTTACATGGTTCCCCCCTCCTTACTTATACAATTTCTTCAACCATTACTAAATGGATCTGCTGACGTCGTATTAAATGATTTAGACGATTTTTTTTATCAAAAACAACAGCCAAATATAGCAATGATTTGGCAACAAGTTACGAATCATTTTTTTCATCGCCCAGATTTAAATATTAACTCCTTATTATTTCCTCCCTACGCAATGACAAAAGAAGCGCTTGACGTAATTACTCCAGATAGTTTATCAAATCCAATATTGGCCCAAATGAAAATTATTGAACATAAATTTCGGATTTGCGATCAATTAAACATTTCTATCCCTCAAGTTCCCTCTTTTCCTTCAACTCAACTCATTCATTATCATCTTGCAGCCATTGCAAATTGGCTCAATATAGAGCAAAATCCAAGAGGAAACTATACCGATAATAATCGAAAGCGGCATATTATTTTAGGGCTTCAAAACGGGGAACAAAAATCCATTCCAAAAATAATTACAGGTAAAGAGTTTTATTCGAATACTTATGGAGATAAACAATTATCAGTTATCATCCCTGTTCAAAATGAAGAAAAAACGATAGAATCTGTCATTTTTGAGGTGCAGAAATTAAAACCTTTTGAAATTATCGTTATTGTTAATGGATCAACAGATAAAACAGAGGAATTGGCGAAGGATTGCGATGCAACAGTTATTAGTTACGAAGAAGCACTTGGAAATGATACGGGACGTGCTGTTGGTGCCTATTTTGCCAAAGGTGACATATTATTATTTATAGATGGAGATTTCTTAATTTCTAGTTGTGATTTATTACCATTTGTACAATCTATTCAAAATGGCACGGACTTAGCTTTAAATAAACTAGATTACTACTATATGTATCGTCTTCCCTATTCTATCGTCACCGCATGTAAATATGCTATCAACTTAGCATGTAATCGGAAAGATTTAGGTATGGGATCCACAATTGCTGTCCCTCATGCTTTTAGTCGAAAATGCCTTCATACAATTGGGTTTGAATCACTTCTTTCACCAACCTTAAGTCAAGTGAAAACAGTTTTAGCAGGCTTTCATGTACAAAATGTCCATTCTGTCGACGTTGATAAATTGAATCGTGTTCGACCTGAAAAACACTTCTCTGAGGAAGGTTCCCTTTCATTAGCAACACAACAAATCATTGGTGATCATATAGAAGCAATTTCTTACCTAATCGAACAAAAAGAGTACTTTTAATTATACATCCTGCCTACTAAATAATATATTATCTCATTTTTAATATATAGCAGAATAAAAAAGATGGTTTGTAACCATCTTTTTTATTTTTACATCAGCTCAAAAGAAAAGTAGAAGGCAGGCTTTTCATTTCTTAAGAAGTTTGAAAAGAGAGGCTTGTTAATGAAGATTCAACACTTAAATCATCATTTAGTGCAATTGAGAAACATGCAACTAATGGTAAAGTAATAACAATTGATCCACTAGGATTAATTACAATTGTAGGACTTGTCCCACATTCGCCCCCACAATCTACTACTGCATCAATTCCACTACCAGGGGTAATTGTAATTTTAAGACACACATCTAAACAAACATTATTCGTAATACATGCCATAACTCTCCCTCCTTTCCTTTAACAATATATGCAGTTAATTAAATTCGGACACGACTCTCGTACTAAATTTTATAAATTAGATGTTATTTTACTATTCTTGTCCCTAACATTAATTTATATAGAAATAAAAATATCGGTACTTCTTTATTTACTCTTCACCTTATATACTTAAAATAAAGTGAAATAAAAAAAGTAAAAACCTCTTCATGTATTTGAAGAAGTTTTCACTTACACTCTATCCGTTGCTATTTCACCCTTATTAGTAAAGTAGCTTCCAAATTAAAATAAATCTTTAAAATCCCTATTCTTCAGTAAATAAGAAAGCCCTTCTACATGATCGCCGGTAATTCTCAATACAGCTGGTGGATGTCCTACTGTTGCAAAGTGCTCATTTGGACGAATACGATTTGGTTTCATTACATCTACAAAATGGACACATTCGACTTTGTACCCTTCTAATATTGCCTTTACTTGCGCAACACACGCTGTGTGAAGAGTGTCCCACCCGATTCCCTCTACACATTTTCTACTAATAGCATGGGGAACAGCAATTGTAGATCCTACCCCTAAATCTTTACGGTTACAAGCAATATTCAGCATATATTTATATAAATTTACAATATATAGAGGAAATCTAAGATTTAAATTTAAATCGTTTAAAACCATATCAACACCATCCGCAACAGCCTGCGTTAACGGATGAAGATCTTTTGCTGGAATAGCAAAATCAGCATCAATAAAGAGAAGTATATCCCCTGTGGCTTCTTGTGCACCAATTGCCCGTCCTACATCATGCCCTAATGTTTCTTCATAAACAATTACGGTTGCTCCTAATTGCTTAGCGATTACTTCTGTCTGATCTGTTGATCCGTTAATGACAACAATTATTTCTTTCGGTTCAACTTTTCTCGCTTCAAGAATAACTTCTTTAATCGTCCCTTCTTCATTTTGTGCCGGTATAACAATTGATAACTGTTTTCCATTATAAATTGATGAATTCATCCCCCACCCTTTATGGAAATGCAAATAATTCTTTTGTTTTTTTAGTTGCTCTATAATGCCTCTTTTTCTTCCTCCATCTGTATAGTTCCCTCTATCATCTTTTCGTTGTAACCAACTTTCCAAAGCTTTTACATTCTCTTTAATCTCACATACTTCTAATTTAGTTAATTCATTTTTATAGAAAGAGGTTTTGTTTGCGGGTATATTATTCAAGGAGGTGTTAGTGATGGCTGACGAGGATTGTAGTCGCCACCCTTTCTCAATAAGAGTTATTTGAGAAAGAACGGGATTTTGTAAAGTGTCATATCCAATGTCTTCAATTGCTTTTGTAGTAATAGCATATGGCATAGATAACATCGAATCATATTTTAAATCCATACGTCCCAATACATCGTTTACTATTTTTCTATACACCATAGCAATACTTGGCCATTCCACTCTCATCTTTTCAAAACATACAGAGTCTTTGTTATTCAAAATTACATCCTGTTCCTTTTTCAGTATCGGTTCTATAAATCGCTCTAATTCTACCGAAAAAATAACATCTTCCCCATCTAAAAATAAGACTACATCTCTATTGGCGATTTTTGCCCCATGAACTGGTGCTTTCCATTTATTTTTTTCTTCAATCACAACAACGTTACTCTCAACAAATGTAGGTATGGATTGTATCGCACTCATTCTATCATCAGCTACAATGATAATTTCTAATGGTTTTATATGCTGCAATTTGTTTAAAATTTGATTCAATTTCGATTTTTCTTCTCCTAAAACTATAACGACTGACAGCCCCACTTCTTTTTGTTTTTCTTTTACAGTCTGATTAGGCTTTACTTTTTTTATATATTCAATTGTCTCACTCTTACCTACAGCTGCATGCCCTGCTTTTTTATCGAAATATAAATCTATTACAATTTGATTTACTTCCGTATCTTTATCCAGTTGTTCTAATTCAGAAATGAATGGTAGTAAATGATTTTGTACATCAAATTCACATGCGAAATTTTGCAAAAAATAAATATTCGGTACATATTTAATGTGATTAAAAAATTTCACAACATTAATTCTTTCGCCAAATTTCTCCTCAACTTCTTCTCTTGATAAACCTGGATAAGACAAATCGAAAACTAGATTTATTGGTACAGGTATCCATTTTAATAAATTTGTTTGAGGATTATTAATTAAAACTGTGGAGCCCTTAACGAATCCAGCTAAAATTAAAGACATAAACCCTCCCCCGGAACTGCCATAAAACAACACGTTTTTTGAATCAATTTTTAACTTTGCAAATAATATTTCTAGAATATTAGCTATATCTTGCAAGTAAAATCTATCTAACTCCCCCTGTCCCCAACCTAAAGATAATTTCCCAAGATATAATGTAGGATCATTATAATATATAACAGTATCTTCAAATTCATCCATCCATGAATGTCGATGAAAAATAGGCGGACCAATTGGCTGTTCTTGAAATCCACCTGCTCCGGATCCAAAAACAATAGTGTTAGAAGCACCGGGCTTTATACGAATTAAAAATTCATACGTTACTTTACCCCAATCAACCTTGAGTATAAATGGTTCTGTAGTTTGAAAGTCCATTTGCCATAATTCTTCATATGAAATGTTAATTTTTTCGTACTGGTCTAACAGTTTAATCACCCTTTCCATCTATTTCCAGATGTTCTATTAAGTAAGAGAGAGCTTCAACGTGATCACCAATTATTCTTAATACTGCTGGAGGATGTCCATTGTGACTCACATTCTCCATTAAACGAATTCTATTCGGTTTTACAACATCAACGTAATGTACACATTCTACTCTATACCCTTGTAATATAGCTTTTACTTGTGCAAGACTAGGGCATAGTAAACTTTCCCAGCCTATTGCATCTAAACATGATCTACTCATAGCATGTGGAATTGCTACTAATGAGCCATTGCTTAATTCTGGACGATTATATGCTAAATTAAGCATATATTTTACGATGTCTACAACATAAAACGGAGGATGTAACATCGGATTCAAATCATTTAATGCTATGTCAACGCCAGCTGAAACTGCTTTTGTAAAGTGATGCAAATTACTTCCTGAAACACTAAAATCACCATCAATAAATAAGAGAATATCTCCTGTAGCTTCAAACGCTCCAATAGCACGTCCAACATTATGACCAAGCCGTTCGTTATATTTAATAATAGTAGCACCAAGTCTTTTAGCGATATTGGCCGTTTGATCTGTCGAACCATTTACAACGACAATTATTTCTAGCGGTTCTATTTTTCTTGCTTCAAGTATTACTTGTTCTATAGTTTCTTCTTCATTTTGCACTGGTATAATAACAGAAAGTTGCTTTCCGTTATAAATTGATGAATGCATACCCCAACCTCGATGATACGAAGGATACTGCTTACTTTCACCTAATTTTTGAATAATATCTCTTCTTTTTCCTGCATCAGTAAACCCTACTCTTTTTCCCTTTTTCTCTATCCATTTAGAAATACCGATTAAATATTTTTCCACTTTCTCTTTTTCATTTTCTAATAATTCTTTTTTAAATAAATATCCTTCTTCTTCTAACGTTTCATCTTCAGATAACGTTTTTATTGCATATTGATCGTTAATCCGCCAGCCTTGATCAACTATGTTCATATGGGCTAAAACGATATCTTTTATATAATCAAAGCCGATATTTACCACTACTTCTTTCGTAAGTGCATATGGTAATGAAAGTATTGAATTGCTTTTTAAATCTGGTCGAGATAAAATTTCATTTAACATTTTTCTCCAAACAATATCCATATTTGGACATTTACCAACTTCAATAAATTTATCTATTTTGTTTAATACTACATCAGCTTGATTTGTAACGACTGGCTCAATAAAATTCTTCATTTCATTTGAAGATATTGAAAAATTACTATTGACAAATAACAATACCTCTCCTTTTGCTGCCTTTACAGAAGCTTCATACCCTTCATAATACGTACTATATTTATCCATCAAAACAATATGGCATTTATGTTTCTTTGCTATTTCATACAAATTACTTCTATCGTTAGGAACGAAAATTATAATTTCAAGAGGATTTAACTTCCATATAGATTGAATTGACTCTTCTAATATTTGCTCTCTTTCACTATACAAAATAATAACCGTTAACGATTTCATTACACGCCCCCTTTACACATCATGTGACATAAAATATTAAGTATTACCATTTCCTATGAATTTGCTACTTTATTAACATATTCAAAAGTGAATTATACTGTGTAAAAACAACCGTCTATTTTTGAAAATATAAGTTCTGCACTTACCTCCTTCCTCTTATCATTGTTTGTTACAACTCTTACCATTTAAAAACAAAAAAGCCCTAATTTCTTTAGGACTCTTTTAAACTAATTTATCAATATTATTAATTTTATATACTACCTTTTTCCATGTTATACCGCGATCTTTTGTAGTAAATATTTCTTTTTTATTACACGCCCAACCTTTACGCCGATTAAAAAAATGCAAACAAAATACATTTTTTAATACTGGATTACTTGATACTTTTATCCATTTTGCTCCTTTTTTTATTATTTGATATACACCTCCATTTTCGCTATTTATAACCCAGCCATAATAGGAACTAAAAAATGAAACAGCCACTTTACTAGTATTTATTGTTTTATTTGAAATATGCCACGAATTTCCTTTATCAAATGAGTAATTCATTAAAAATATATCATCATTCATTTTAGTTGGTATTACTAATAAGTTATTTTTATAGATTGCTTTATAAGCCATAGTAGTCCCATTATTAATTCCTTTAAGACTTGGAATATCTTTTATAGGATGCCAACTTTCCCCACCATTTATTGTTTTAAATACCACCGATGTTTCATAATGTTTTTGTAATGAAATAAACCCAATTAGATCGTTTATAAATGTTATCCCTGAAATACTATCACTAATACTTATATTCTTTATTACTTTCCAAGCTTTCCCTTTCGTTTTCAAATAGTATAAATTATGTTCAAATTTATTTGATGCAAGCTTTCTAGATAATACAATCCATATACTGTCCATATTCGTAGCATGCAATTGCACTTGAACATCAGTCGATTTCTCCCAATCTTCTTCAACCGGTAAAATAAACTCACTCCATCTTTCTCCTCTATTAACTGTATAAAATATAGCTGGCAATAAATCCTCATTCGTTTTTGTTAAACCATACGCCCAAGAGCTTCGAGCATCTATTGGATATGCAAATAATACAATTGAATTTAGAGGATTAACAACATCCCATTCTACTCCTCCGTTTCGAGTATATAAGATGGCCTGCTTTTTATTTGTATATTGAATACCAGCCCAACCATATTTATCCGTTCTCATTTGTAAAGAAGTAAATTGAATATCATTATTTTCCAATATATCACCTCATTCTTATTATATATATATTCGTATGCTATTATTTTCAAAACGTTCTATCACTCGTTGTTAGTACCACTCGTTTTATCTACTATCTTTATTTACTTACTTTTTCTTTTTTTCACCACTCTATTATCATTCAATATTATAAAATGTCTTCTATTTTCCGTTATCATTTAACAACGATTGTATTTTATAAAATTCTAAAATAAAAAGCGCACCCCCATTGTAAAAATATTACTAACAATTAGGGTGCACTTTATATAAAATATAGCTTAAAATTTTTAAGCACTTACTACAGCAGCAACTTTATCCATACAAGAAATAAATTGATTAATAAATGCATCAATTTCTTCTTTCGTAATTATATATGGAGGAAGTAAACGAATGATGTTCCCTTGTGTAACATCAACTAACATCCCTTTCTCCATTAGCTCCACCTGTAATTTCTTCACATTTTCATTTGTATCATTTAAACTAATTCCAAACATCATGCCAGCATGACGTACTTCCTCAATATAATAACAATTTTCTTTCTGGATTTCTTGCAATTTATCATTTAAATATAGTGACATTTCATACGATTCTTGCATTAAACCATCGTCAATCAATGTGTTTAATACCGTTAACCCTAAAGCCGTTCCCATTGATGAATGAGCAAATGTTGTGCCGTGATCTCCAGGTGCAAATACATCACATAACTTTTCACCTACAATAATTCCGCCAAGCGGAATCCCGCCTCCTGCTCCCTTACCAATTTGAATAATATCTGGTGTAATATTGAAATTTTGATAGGCAAATAGTTTACCAGTTCTCCCCATACCACTTTGTACTTCATCAACGATAAGTAGTACATTATATTTCTCACATAAGTGTTGAACACCATGTAAATATTCACTTGATAATGGGTATATCCCCCCGCTACCTAATACAGGCTCTAACATAATCGCAATTGGATTTTCATGAATAATTGTTTCTTCTAATTGCTCTATATTCTCACGCTCTACTTCATATACTGGAATCGATGTTTTAGGGAATTTTTGATATACACTTTCTTGTCTCGTAAAATGAAGTGCTCCTAACGTACGTCCGTGGAAACTATTTTTCAGCACTACGATTCCTTCACGTTCCTCATGCGTATTAGCTCTATATTTATCAATTAATTTTAACGTTGTTTCTGTCGCTTCCGTACCAGAGTTTGTAAAAAATACTTTTCCGTTTTTTAAAGAGCACTCTACTAATTTCTTTGCATATTCAATCGCAACTGGGTTTAAAAAATGAAACGGCAGATGCAATGATTTTGAAACTTGCTCCATTGTCGTTTGCACGATTTTCGGGTGATTGTATCCTAATACGTTCACTCCGACACCAGAAAATAAATCTACATACTCTTTACCATCCACATCATAAAGTTTGCACCCTTCTCCTCTTTCTATTGCTACCTTCGTACGACAATACGTAGGCATCATGTATTCTTTATCTAATTGAAACCAATCCGACATTTTAAATTCCTCCTAGTTATTTCCCCTATTTATTTATGTTTATTCTCTATAAATTCATTTTTCAGATTAAAATTTTAATAGTAATTTTCTTCACGATATTCATTTTCCCATAATTTCTTCTATTTCAACAGGTCCACTACATGCACGTTTTTTTCATCTAGCGGTCTGCTACTCCTCTGCATGTCATACATAATCAAGGGTATAAAATCATATTTAGTAACAATGGATAAAAAATATTTGGAGGCAATATCGATGAATGAAAACTATGATAAACAGGGGCAATCTTTGCTAGGGAAAGGCTTTAATGCAAATGAAGAACGTAATGAACAAGCTACACTTCACTCTCAAACAGTTGGTTCACGTGGACCTGTTCTAGAGCAAGATAGTGTACTTCACGAGACGTTACAACAATTTATTCACGAAAAAATTTTAGAAAGACCTGTTCATGTAAAAGGATTTGGTGCGTTCGGTTATTTTCAAACGATCTATCCAATGTCTGAACATACAAAACTCAGTTTTTTACAACATTCTAATGAAAAAGTTCCCGTTATGGTGCGATTTTCATTAGCTGTTAGTACGAAAGGAACACCTGATACTTCTAGAAATGTACGCGGTTTTTCTACAAAGTTTTATACAAAGGAAGGTATTTTCGATCTTTTATGTAATCATATTCCTGTCTTTTCCGTTCGTGATCCGATGCGCTTCTCGGAAACGATTCACGCGTTGTCACCTTCACCTAAAAATAACTTACTAGACCCTAATAGGTTTTGGAGCTTCGTCGCTAAAGCACCTGAATCCATTCATTTCGTTCTTCATTTATATTCTGATGCTGGTACGGCCAAAAGCCTTCGCCACATACCAGGACATAGTGTTAATACATATGTTTGGAGAAATGCAGAAGGTAACCGAAAGTATGTAAAGTATCATTGGTACCCATTTGAAGGTGTACAATTCATTACTAGTGAGGAAGCAATTAAACTGGCTGCTGAAAACCCTGATTATAGCGGGAAAGATTTATATGATGCAATCGCAAATGGCAAACCAGTGGAATACGGATTATATGTCCAGCTCATGGACCCGAAAGATGAAGCCCATCTTTCTTATGACCCTTTAGATGATACAAAAGTATGGGATGAAAAGGTGTATCCTCTTATACCAATAGGCAAAATGGTATTAAATAAAAATCCAGAAAATTATATGGAAGAAGTAGAAAAAGTCGCCTTCTCCCCTTCTAATTTACTAGACGGTGCAGAACTATCAGATGATAAAATGTTGCAAGGGCGAGCTAACATTTATAGTGATTCTCAAAGAAGAAGAATTGGACCTGAGTTCCGCAAATTAATGATTAACCAACAGAAAAATTGGACACCTGCTAAGCAAATAACGAGCGGTAACGGAAGATATGTCGAAGGTAAACTTGAAAGAACTTCTATAACGAAACAGGATGACTTTACGCAGCCTAGTGAATTTTATGCGAAGTTAAAACTGATAGAAAAAGAGCATCTTGCTAAAAACTTAGCTGATGATTTGAAAGTTATCTCGGATGATATTAGAAAGGTTGTTTTGGGATATTTTCATAAAGTGTCTGCTGATTTAGCCGCAAAGATTGAGAGTGCGTTGCAAAAGATCTAAGCATATAAAAAACGTCATTTTAATGTTTAAAATGACGTCTTTTATAGAAAAATTACTAATAAAATCTATTGTCTCGTTTATAAATTATTAAAGATAGATTCTCCTGTAAGATTTTCGTTATTTCATTTTACATTATGGTACTCATTTCTCTTTTTTAAATAATCTTTTTCACATTGCAACGGCTTGAATTTCACTTTTTTCCCTTTCTTCTTTTTTGTTTCTATGACGATCCATTCCCCTTTTTCAATATCTAGTTTTAGGCGTTTCATTACATTGATAGTATCTTTTTCTTTATAAAGTAAAAATGCTTCTTGCGCACTCACAAATAAGCTAGGCTGCTCACTAAATCCACCACTATCATAAATTTTAGTTAGCGAATTATAATGAGAATCATTTTCCCTTCCGCCATACATCAAATGGGCAGCCTCCAAATTTCTTTTACTAACTTCCCAAAAACTATTTTCATCAATATTTAAATTAAATGTGGATTTAATATCACTTATTATATTCTTCACATGCTTGTCATCTCGAATTTTCCTTTTTTCAAGACAATCAGAAGATAGCTCTGGTGCATCTGTTTGAGAATGTACAACTTGTTGAATAGATACACATAATATAAATACACTTAAAATATACAATATTTTTTTCATACTTACGTTTCACCTCAAGTAATTTAGATACTATATTATTTGAGGCTCACAATATTCTTATGCTAACAATGTGAAAGGCCCTATAGATTGGACTTTTATAGAGCCTTTCAAATTAACATTTCTTTATCAAATTCACCGGTGAAGCAATTACCTTACTATTTTTTACGTCATATAGTCCTATAGGCGTTACCCGTATAAAAGGTAAGTGCGTCGCAGAAAAGAATAAAATGGTAAAAGCCGGATCGTCATACGCGTAGCCACGCTCTTGGAGTAGTTTCACCATTTGTTTCTCTTCCTGTATTAATTCACTCATTTTTAAATTAGACATAATCCCGAGTAATGGTAATGCGATTTCATGTAATACTTCATTCTTTTCAGCTAGTACCATTCCCCCGCCAAGCTCTTTTACTCTATGAAAAGCTGTAAGCATATCTTCTTTATTCTTCCCAATAAGAATGATATCACCGGTACCTGAATATGAGCTAGCAAGCCCACCAAGTTCTTTCGCAAAACCTTTGACAACTGTATTCACTCGCCACGTACCGTCACGAGCAATCATCATGAGAAAACACTCATCATGATCTAGAGAAAGTTCATCACGGTTTAAATCAGTTTCAGTCGTGTATGGTTTTGTTATAACGTTATTTAATAATTGTATTCCCATTTTATGAGAAAAAATCATATCCTCTTTTTCTATGGACCAGTCTAATAGTAATGGCGTTACTTTGAATTGACTCCAGTCTATTTGTAATGATTCATTTTTATTTACTCCGTTACGCTTCACCCATTTCCCTTTTGCTATTACACTTATTGGAACCGGGTTTTCTTTACTTTCCAAAATATTAATATTAGCAATTCTACCTGTTGCAATTGAACCATGTAGATGTTCCATATTATAATAGCGAGCGATATTATAGCTTGCCATATGATAAGCATCTATTATTGGCACTCCTTGTTTTATCGCGGTAGCTATCATTACATTTGTCATTCCATTTTCATAGAACGAAGGATGTGAGCCGTCTGTCGTAAGAATAAATCTATCAAACTGCTTTACTCCTAGTTCCAGCAATTCTTTCAGTAACACTTCTAAATCTGGACGGATTGAAGAATTTCTTAGGGAAACCGTGTAACCTTGCATAAGACGAGCAAAAGCTTCCTGTCCTGTCATCGCCTCATGATCACAATCTGTACCTAACAGTTTTAACTTCGCTAAAGTCGTTTCAGATGCTCCTGGAAAATGTCCTTCTACTTTTTTATGTAATCGTTTCGTTTCCTGAACCCAATGTAACATTTCATCATCGCCATGTAATAACTTTGGCCACGCTGTTAGCTCGCCACCTTGAAGAACTGCTTTATGCTTTAGCCACTTTATTATTTCTTCACGATTAAATAAAGATTCCCCGTTTTGCAATTCAGTCTGTCCATCAAAACGACACCACCAATACATACTTGCTGGAATCTTTTCAAATTCATCTAATAAACAAAATGCTTCTTCACGTTGTAATGTGAAAAATAAAGTTAAATTATCATTAATAAAAGTAGTCGTCCCAAATTGCATCGCATAATTCGCTAAAGTTTCAGGATTGTATAATTGATACGGATGTGCATGCGGTTCTATGTAACCGGGTACGACATACTTTCCTTCGCAATCAACAACTTCACACTCCGTTAATTGCCCTGGTAGCTGCTCCCCTACGTATACAATTCGATCATTATATATCCAAATGTGCGCTGTCATCCACTCGCGCATATAGGAATTTAAATAAGTTGCATTTTTCAATAAAATGTGTGGACTTCTTGTGCCGCCTATTACTTCAACATGTTCTCTTAATTGCTTGTTACTCCATCTAAACTGATTTTCTCCCAATGAATTTCACTCCACATCTAGTTACTATTATTTATTAAAATAAAAATAATTAACAAACTAAAGTATTATCCATTCATAACTCCCCTGTATAAGCCCTATACCCTCCATTATATGGAATGATTATAAAAATAACAATTTTCAGAATTAAAAATACATCTCTTTGATCAACAATAAAAAGGATGTCGTGTAACCGCCATCCTTTTTTATACTAAACTATACGATTGAAATACACTTGATGTCATTCTAGGAATGCTAATACTGTCCTTTAAAGCAGGAGCCTATTCGCATTCTATTCATCTATTTCTTAAATTCAATTTGCATCATTTTATTAAACTGTGTACCAATATCAATCACACCTAAAGAATTAGTACTGACAGCCAATGTATGTTTGCCACCCATTACTCCACCAGCAAAAGTAGTAAATCCAGGAATTCCTCCTGTATGCCCCCAAACTGATGCACCGTTTGGAAGTTTAGTTTCATAGATCCCAAGACCATATCCATGACCAATGTCTTCTCTTTCTGTAGGAACTGTTGTCAACATTTCTTTTAGCTGGGTTTCCTTTAGTAACTTACCACCAAGTAAAGATGAAAAGAACTTATTTAAATCGTCCGCATCTGAAATCATATCTCCCGCTGAATTAGCTAAACTCGGATTATAATACGTCATGTCTTTCAATTCACTTTTTTCGTCAATTTTCATATACCCTCGAGCATGATTCTTTCCTGGGATGACGGGTGAATTACCTGGTAAAAACGTATTTGATAGATCCAAAGGCTCAATAATGCGCTTTTCGATTTCTTCTGCATAACTATTACCGGTTATTTTTTCAATAAGCATTCCTAGTATTACGTATCCTGTGTTTGAATACGACCAACCTTTACCTGGCGAAAAATCTGGTGGTAGAGCAAGTCCTATCTTTACTATTTCTTCTGCTGCATACGTTTTCTTCGAATTCATTATGTCAGCGTCTTTTGATTTTAAGTATTCAGCTATACCACTCGTATGATTCAAAAGTTGACGTATCGTAATTTGATTGCCATCATACCCATTTCCTTGAATGAGACCTGGTAGCCACTTTTCAATTGGATCGTCAAGTTGCACACGATTTTCTCCTACTAATTGAAGAACAGTCGTAGCAGTAAAAGTTTTCGTCACACTACCAATCCGAAAACGATAATCCGATTTCATCGATTTCTTTGTACTTAAATCCGCCACGCCAGCAGTGTAGCTACTAGTTTTTCCGTTGTTAAAAGCCTTAGCTAATATACCTGGTGTGCCAAGCTGTACCGTTTCCTGCATGACTTGTTTCCAGCCATTCCGATTCTTTTGATCATGTACTTGTGACGAACTAGAAATATTTTGAGTAGATTCTGCTTTCACAGTAAATCCTGGTGTGAATAAAGTAGTACCCGTTAATAAAACTGCCAAACTCGCTAACTTAATGGAATAACATTTTTTCATAAGGCTTTCTCTCCTCTATTCATATCGTATTGATTTAAGCTATACTTTCATCCTATATGATAAAACTCTCTTTTTTCTTATCCATTCCTTACGAAATACTTACTTTCGAGATTTAACAACCAAATGAAAAAAAGTAATGTATGAAAATAAAAGAGAACGTGTTTTCAATTTATGAAAACACGTTCTCTTACATACTTAAAACCCTATATTCACTTTTACCATCCTGCACTAGCGTTCATCCCATTTCCGATAATAGTAAGTATTAATGGCCACAGCACTGGTGCTAACGTAAGAAATAAATTTAGCAGTATAAGTATTCTATATCTTCCAGGAATATTATAATTTTTATGATTAACAAATACTAAAATCACTAATAATATTATGTTCGTTACAAATAAGAGTAACACTAACAGCCAATACCAAACCATTAAACTGAGACTCCATGGCTGTAATAGCTCGTGTACAATACCAAAGGTGATTCCCAATACTGCAAAACTAAAAGTAGTAACTGTTGCTTTGATAAACAATTTACTCGTTTTTTTTATCATATGTATACTTACAATATAAATCTATTAACGTATATAAAGATAAAAATGCCATGAATACACCTACCCAAGACAATAACCAGTCTCCGCCCCCTCTAACTACCATAAACAGAAACCAACACATCCCTGCTGCAGAAAAAATAAAGGAAAGGAGTATGTTTTTCAATACCGGTTTCATTCTATTTTCACACCCTTACAAAAATTTAAAAACAAATAATAACTTATTATTTACATGCTACTCGTAATTGTTTTATCTCTTTTTCATTCTATATTGATGTAGTGAAGATAACTCCACAAAAAATGTAACGAGCAATACTCTATTAAGACAACCCATTTCCATTAGTATTGATATAAAAAAGTAAGTATACATTACCATATATTTAAATATAAGTAAATAAAATTAATTTACAGTTAATTTTATTTACTTATATTAATGTCACCCTTTACCGTCTCGCTCTATCCATCGTACAGTCTTCTCTACATCTAAATCCGTATACGTCTTTTCACCATAACGAACAGACTCATATATTGAAATAATATCTCTCGTTCTACAAATTCTCGTTAACCATTGTTGCATCGTTTCATAAGACCTTCTCTGTTCGTGAAATGGTAATGTTCTTTCCCATTCAACTAACGTTTTCCTTATCGTATCTTTAGGTAACGGCTGTTCAAACTGATGCTTCACTTTCTTGTTCTTTTCGGTTCTATCCGTATTTTCCTTTGTTATCGATTGTTTATCCTGTTCTATTTCTGATTTTGTTACCTTTTTCCTCATTAATTTATAAAAAGCATATAGAATAACTAATGCAATAACTACATAAAAAACGACACTAATCCATGCATTTGAAAGAACAGAAAACACATCAGTCCATGAATTTTTTTCGTACAAAAAGTGGAATTTCCCTATCTATTTTTGTTCTTGTATCTACAACTCCTGTTTCTTCATCTATAATTCTTTCAGGTTCATCAAACTGTGCGTCTACAGTAGTAAAATCATAATTTCTTTCCGATATTGTCTCCGTCTTACTAGAAAAAAGCCCTTTTACTATGCCTTGTACATGCACAACACCTTGTGATAACGTTATCGCACTAACCGTAAAGAAAAGTAGTATGAATACTCTAGCACTCCACAACTTTACTTTCACATGTCTCTCTTTATTAGCCATGACATAAACCCCTTCTTATTCTTTAATTACGACCCATTTATTCGTTCTACTGTATTTCCTTGGGGAAGTACCAAGAATTAAAGGAACTGCATCCAATTCTTTTCGACGAAAGCCTGCTGTGTAAAAATAAGTAGAAGATACAGGAGTATCTTGGTCCGATATTGAGGCAAGTACTTTTAATACATTTTGCAAATGTTTTCGGTTATGACCGTTCTTTATATGTAGCAAACCGTTATCTTTTACGCTATTGATCCATACTTCAAATGAACAGTTTTGCATAAGCAGTTGTTTACAGATGCCTGCCGTTAATTCAATGAGTTCCTCTGTATCATTTCTTAAAGAAATACCGCTTTTATTTTGCAAGTTGAGATATATCGCATATTTATCTGATTGTGTTCGCTCGTACTTTTTCGCGGTTATCGTCCCTGTTTT
Source organism: Bacillus sp. EB106-04-02-XG92 (assembly GCF_058791995.1). Classification (NCBI taxonomy): domain Bacteria; kingdom Bacillati; phylum Bacillota; class Bacilli; order Caryophanales; family Bacillaceae; genus Bacillus; species Bacillus sp. EB106-04-02-XG92. The sequence continues at coordinate 200,711 of NZ_JBYTEA010000006.1, read as the reverse complement.
CGCTGTCGCACTCCAGTGGATAGAACGAAAATCTTCATTTTCATACGACTTCACTCCCATTACTTTCGTTTCGTCATATAAGGGTGATGACATCGCTTTTCGAAATCCTCTTGACCATTCTTGTAATTCAGGAACTTGCATTTTCGGAACAGCTGGTAAGACTAAATATGACGGCGTTTCAACTTGTTTATATGTTATATGGTTCGTTATGAATCCAAAGAGATCCGTAATGACAATTTCTACTTCTTCCCATTTCGCAATTCCTCTTTTTACAGCTACAGCTTGCAAATCAAATGAAACTGACTCCCTTCCTTTTAAATTAAAATTCATATAATAATTTGAACCTGTATTCATATTTTTGTTTATTTCATCATGATTCCAAGTTAGCTTATTTTCACATTTAAATCGAAATACGATATTGAAAATAGGGAATAACGACTTGTTTGAAATTTTCATTTTGCACATATTCGTTTCACCTATAAAAACGTTTGAATTTCCTTGACTGTATTCCCATTCAACACGAGATACTTTACGTATGTACACGTACATAGCACCTATTAAAATTACATACAAAAATACGAGAGATAAAAATAGTAGATTACTTGAAAATACACATAAAATAACGGCTACAACTGACATAACTCCAATTACGAAAGGCTCCGCTAACGGTGTATACACAAGTTGTTAATTCATTGTACATTCTCCACTGGTACATTAATCGTATGAAGAATTTCTTTCATGATTTATTCTTTCGTCGTTTTCATCTCACCTTCAATCGTTAACGTTAAACGATGAGCACAAACGGATGCAGCAAGCGTCTTAATATCATCTGGCGTACAATACTCTCTTTCATTTAATATTGCCCGTGCTTGAATTGCTCTCATAAATGCTAATGTACCCCGCGGACTTACACCAATTTCAATTAACTCATGTTTACGCGTTGCCTCAATAATTTCAAGTAGATAATCTTGCACATCATTTCCTACTAACACTTCTCTTGCACGCTTTTGCACCGTAATAATTTCTTCAGTTGAAATAATTGAATGTAACGTTTCTAACGGATCATTCGTTTGGAAACGATTCATCATCTCTTTTTCTGCTTCTCTCGTAGGATAGCCTTGGCGTATAGTAAGTAAAAATCGATCTAACTGAGCATCAGGTAAAGGAAATGTACCGGCCGATTCAAGAGGATTTTGCGTTGCAATTACTAAAAAAGGTTCTGGTAATGAATGTGTCTGTTTCGCAATCGTAACAGTACGTTCTTCCATCACTTCGAGTAACGAAGATTGCGTTCTCGGTACAGCACGATTAATTTCATCCACTACTACTATATTGGCAAAAATAGGACCTAACCTCGTTTTAAATTCCGATTCCTTCACATTAAAATATTCGAGACCAATAACATCGCCCGGCAAAGTATCCGCTGTGAATTGAATTCTTTGAAATTTAGCGTCTACACTTTTAGCCAAACTTTTCGCTAATGTTGTTTTTCCAGTCCCCGGTACATCCTCTAATAAAATGTGTCCTCTTGCTATTAGAGCAATGGCTGCTAGTTCTATCGATTCGTCTTTTCCTATAATAACTTTCGAAATATTGTTAGTAATTTTCTTTAATGTACTCATATAGTAACCTACCACCTTTTAATTTTCTAAAAATTAAGAATATACACTTTCCAAATTATAACATATGACACAAAGTTGAAACAGAGCAACAAGCAAACTTATATTTTTACTTTACTCCACGTAAAAAAAAGCACCTATTGTCCTCTGTTGACAATAAAGTGCTTAACTCACGTGATTTTCATATTGGGCATTTGACACCTTATATAAATACATTATCTTTCCTCTCTGCACAAATGAATATAATGACCAAAATCAGGAAACACATCCCATTTATTTTCAAGATCATCATGATTCTCTCGTTCCTCAACTAACCCTCTATTCACATCCACCTTTTTCATTCGTAGCATTAAATCCAGCTTCCTTTAAACTTTGATTATTCAATAAATTATCACTTGATTTTATTTCACCATAATTACCTTTTTGCTTATTTGTAGCTGTTTTTGCATCAAAATTATTTACATTTGTATTATTGTTACTGCTAGGTTTGCCGTTAGCCGCACCCTAAGTATCATCCTTAACCCCTTTAAACCAACCAATTTCTTCCTAAAGCTTTGAAATCTTACTTTGAGTATAGGCTTTCGTCTCTTTATGACTTAGGGTGATTGCCTCTTCAAATATTAACTACTATAATTACAAGTAAATTAAAACAAACTTAAAAAGAATGAATTCTTTACTATACAGAATTCATTCCTCACTAGTTGCTTAAAATATTTATCTAACTCTTTAGGTTTAATTCACATTCAATCTCCCCTAAACATACATTAAATTTCCCTCCATATTTTTAAATTCCTAAGAATGATGGAAAGCTAGCATCCCCTGTAAGCTTATGCTGAATACCACTCTTCCGTAGAAAAATTATCAGCATTTGAATTTCCTTCTAACTCCCATTCACTAACAAAATTAATTATTTCTCCTAAAATTAGATTTATATCATGATTTTTTATAATCAAACCTCTATGATTATTCCAAGTAAAATCAATTTCGATATTTATATTCAACCCATCCCCACATTTACTTAAAAAGTCATTCATTACTAAGGTAAAACATGAATTCACAAAATTATCAGAAACCCAAATTACGGATGAATCATCATTAACCTTCTCTATTCTAAATCTTAAATTATTGTATGTAATCCACTTTATATTACCTTGTATTTTTTCTTCTTTCATAATTATTTTCCTCCCATACTATGACATCCATTGCTGGATTTGTTTTTAAACTGCCATATATCACATTTTCCCATGAACCATACTTTTTATAAAGTTGTTCAGGTGTAGGTCCTTCTGCCTTGCCATATTCAAGAATATTTCTTTCATTGCATTCAATCCATGTTTTTTCACAAAATCGGCATTGAGATTTCTTATTAGATATCCTAAGTACACTCATACTCTCATCCGTCTCTTTTTCTTATAGTCAATTTTATACCATCGATGAACACCCTTTACAGGTGTAAAAACATAGAAAAAACCTTGAAAAGCATATATGCCAATCAGGGTCTCATTTTAAATACCACCTATTATTTACATATTTCTCTTTCCCATACTCTTTTTCCGTCAGTTAAAAACACTGCACTTGGCGGATCATCATAGATAGAAATTTCAACCAATGAACTTTTTTCTTGTTTCAACCAATTATATACAGCACCCTCGTTAGTAGTAGGTTGGGATAAAATATGATTTACTCTAAATACAGCTGCATCATATTCTGTATAATTTATATCATCCTCATCTAGTCCGTTGTCTGTTTCAAAAACTGTATCTAGTTCACCAATAATCCTCAATCCACTTTTCCATTCTAGTATCATGTCACAATGTTCATAATTTATTAATGTTCCAATTAAAGAATCATACCCCATATGCATCCTCTTTTCTTATGCTTTTTATGGTCTTGATGGTACTATATGAGCGCCATCTTTTCCATAATGAATCAACCCTTTAGTAGTCTCATGGTATTCACCAGTATTGCGGTCATAGTATTTTCCTATCGGCTCACCAAAGTTTACTCTTTCTCTACCGTTTTTTAATAGTTCACCTTTCCCAGCCAACTTATCAAGCAATTCTTGCGCTATTTTATTATCACCATAGAAAATGCTCTTATTTTTTCCGTTTGCTAATTCTTGTTTATAGTTCGGTAAATCGGGAATATGCTTGCCTTGAGCACCCGGCTATACTTTAACTGAAAATCCATGTACTTCTTTGTAAGTTCCTATAGATACGGACTTCTTTTCATACAAAGGTAAGCCATTACCCGTACCTCGTAATCTTAAAATAAAAAGCACTTGTTTCCCATAGGCGACAAGTGCTTTAAGTTCATCTGTTTTTAAGTAGCATAAATTTGTAAGTTTTATAGTAACAGTATGACACCTTTTTTATGTCGTGCCAACTACTACGTTAAAACTTACGAGTTTGTACTAGTTCGTTAGTTTATTATACATTCCATGTGTTTATATTCATCATTCATGTTGTCCAAAGCATAAATATCCCATAAAAAGCACCTGATGCCCTAAAAGGAAATCAAGTGCTTTTTAGTTAATTACATCATCAATTCATAATTTTAAAATATTCTTGTTCAATTTCGCAAATAACTACTCGGAATAAGGGTTATAATCTATCTCAACCTTACTAAGACCATCTAATACTTTCTCTATCCTATTAGTCAAGTCTGCTATTTCTTCATGTGTCAGTTCGTTTGTAACATCTAAATCTTTAAACATACTTAATCTCTTTGTTATCCCTTCAACATACCCAATAAAGACCTTATTTTTGGATAACAATATTTCCCCTACAGCAGTATCAACAATAAAGTCTTCTACCTTTCCAAGATTTATATATTCATTAACAGTTCTTGCTATTGCATATTCATGTCCCCTATTTAATTTTAAATAATCATTATAGTCTTCGTTAATCGCCTCAAATATTTCATTATATTCCCAGTCTTCCATGATATCACTCCTCTTTTATGGTTTAAGTCTTTCACCGTTATTGTGAATAACTTCCAATTCAATATTCTTATATTTATTAGCAAATTCAGCTATTACTTTGCTACAACTATCACACGTATCTAGTTCTGTGAATAACTTAATTTTACCAGTAGCATTTACATCATCACCCAGTTTTAAAGCAATTTCATTCAAAATTTTATACTCAGTGTCAGAATCTCGCATATAAGGTTTTCCATCTTTACCAGGTGCTAGAGATGCCTCAAAAATTGGCTCATTTGGTTTTAATGAAATTTCAGGAACTTTTTCTTCTAAATTCCCTTTAAATTCATCTATTTTACTTGAAGCATAAAACTCCTTTTTGTTTAAACTATTAACATCCACCTCTGCAAGGGCAAAATTACCAGCTTTTTTATATTTACTTGATAAATTCCCTCTTAGCTCTTTCACTCTATCAATTATATGTGCTTCCGCTACTAAATCTATTTGTCTCGTTGGATACACTTTTCCCGTACCCTTAGCAACCCCCGCACTCCCAGACGTTGCTTTCTTCACATCTCCAACCTTTTTTAAATCATGAAGTTTATCAACTATTTTTACACCTTTCCCATATGGAGTCATCATCCCAACTGCTAGGAGTTTTTCACCATAGGTAGCTTCTGGGTCAAAGAGTGTGAAAAGATTACCAAAGAGAAAATCGAATCCAAACTTCGCCACACCGATTAAAAAAGGATCGAGTACTGGCCTTCTACCACCGACTGGCTGGCCAAAAATGTTATGCTCCATTTCATAATCATCGGTTTCAACTTGGAAATCATTACCTATATTCCCTTTTATTGTACTATTTTTAATTCCTTCAAGGTATTTTTGTGTCGCTTGTATCTCTTCTTTTGTAAATCTATTATTGATAGATTGATTTTCGCTGCTTATTCCTTCAATGTCGTTATACACATTGTGCTCTAAATCTACACTTTTTCCAATACCATTGCCAGATTTCCGTATTTTCTCTTCTATAATTATTTGAATTTTCTTTGCCCATTCCATATTTAACTTTTCACTATGAAACGTCCCACTCACAGGACTAAATCCTTTCCCGCTTTGCACTTCAGCGAGTCCGGCTGTGATGCTAGCTGCTAATTGGAGGGCGGTGCTGTAGTTGTTGCTGGATGAATGATTCAATTCATTAAACACGCTACTTAATTTACAAAACCATTCGCAAACACAAAAATAGTGGCAGTTGGATTCTCCAAACTACCACTATTTTTAAATTCTTCATTCATTAAATTCCGTATAAATTAGTTTTTTAACATTACTCATGATGCGTAATATTTCGATATGTTCGTTATAGAACTTCCTCTACATCAACACTCTCTATCTTCACTTCATACATATTTGGGATATTTACTTCTTTTGGTACCCATGCATAATAATTTTGATCATTCTCTAAAACGAATTGAACTAACTTTGTTTCTGATCCATTCCAGAAATTTTTAAGATTATCAATGTAGTCCTCTAAATCTTCTTTATAGTCCAATTGTAATATATAATCTCTTACCGTCAGGGCAAACACAATTAAACTTCCTAATAGGTTTTTTTGCTCATTTTCTTCTTCATACTCTTGTGGTAAGAACCACGCTTGACCTATTCCTATCGTTTTTTTGTATTTTTCATAAAAACTACTATCATCCATATTCTCATAGTCATGTATTAATTCATTGACCAATGAATGCCATTTTGGCGGAATAATATTTTCCAATGCAGGATTATGTTCAATTCCTTCTACTATTTCTTCATTTTCTTCTGTCTCATCTTCATAGTGATATTCACTTAGGTCTATATGCTTAAATTTCATTTCATTTTTATAATGTGCCAAATCATAAGGATAGTGATTATTATCTTTTAAACATGTATCATCAAGTTCCAAAATTTTCGCAAGCGCCGCTGTTTCAAAACTCCAATATCCTACATATCCAGGTTCCTTATGTGCATTTTTCCATTCATAATCATAATGGCCTCTAAACCATTCTTTCTCCATATACGTTTGCAATCTTTTAGACGCTTCTTTTTTATCTGTTTGTGCAAGTTCTATAATCTCTCTCGTTTTTGCATATGGATTTTCTTTATAATATCTGTTCGTCATGTTTGTGTATCCAATATCACTAGCGCATAAGAGGAAATCAATTACTACGTCATTCATATTTTCCTTCTCAACTAGCTTAGCTAAACTTACAAGATTCTTTTTCTCCGTCTCTAATAAAATTCCTAGAGATATCATCCAAATTAGATTTAAATATCCAACTTCTCTTTCCCCTATTTGCCCCAAATCAATAAGAGCGTTGTCAAAATCTCCTTCTATTGTATGAATAGCTTCTCCTATGGAGTATTTTGCGTTAATATCCTCTAACTCATAATTAAAATTTAATAGATATCTTCCTTCTATAAGACTTTTATTATCATTAGGCTTTCTTTGAATACCATTCCTTTCATCTTCTTCAAAACTTTTAATCTCCTCTCTATTTTCCTCAATAAACTCTTTATTATATTTTATTCCTTCTCTACATTTTTCTTCTATACATAAAGGATCTCTCATACTATTCAATTCCTCCTATTGCCTTAATTTATGGCCATTCTCCAATTATGTCTCCCTTTGCATCTATTCTAAATGTTTTCACATTTCCACTACTATCAACTTTTGATAACACTCTTTCAATTTCCTTATCTTGTAATGCTTTCGTAATCTTTGATGCTAATTTCACATCTCCATCAACAGCCTTCAATATCCTACTTTTTCGCGTCTTCGCACCATTCAACCAATCATTTGACATTTGTCGTCCATCTTTAGTTTTACTTAGTTTAGCACCACCACATAATCAATTTGAACAGACGAAAGGTGAGCCCACATTTCTCGCAAGCCCACCCTGTCTATTTCTGATGCTTCTTCATTCATTTTTGCGCAATTAATTTCTTTATCTCTAAAAATATACATGGAGTACAATCCTTGTTCTTCACAGTATACTTTAATTTCATCTTTTTAATATCTGAAGCTACATCCACCTTTAACTTGCCCTAGTGTTGAAACTCGTTTATCCCTAGAAATTTTTAACTTTCATCTTCCTATTACATAAATTGTAATTTTCGTAACGCTTTTTAACGAATAGCGAGTATTATACGACCTTCTCTTGTAAAAATACAACCCAAAACTTTAAGCCAAGGTAGCACAAGCAAACACTTTCACGTTTTCCATTGTTTATCGCCACGAGCTTTGTCAATCTCGTTAGTTTTTTTACCCACTCCATATAATAACTACCCCTGCCTTGTAAAATGTCATCTCGCCTATTTATCGTACTTATCACTCTATCCGAGTATTAAAACCAAACTCCATGATGGTACTACCATCATGAGCTCTCGATTCTCAAGCAAAACATTTTCTTATTGTCTCACTCAATTATCAACTGTTTTAATATAAATTAAAGTAAAAAACCTTGAGAGGCATTTAGCCAATCAAGGTCCTTATATTGTGCTATATCTCTTAAATACCTATATCTAATAAAAAATTTATAAAATCATGAGCAGGCAATTAAGATTCAATAGTTGTTCGATCAACAAAATTTTGATTTTCTTTAATAATCATTCTTGAAAGTCGTCTTCCTGCTCTCTTAAAGAAGAATTCATCAGCGAACTCTTGTGAATCAATTTGCGATAGTTGGTTGATAACTCCATTTATTTTATCATATTCAATTCGTCCCATTAAATCTTCATTCGGTCCATATTGATAAACCACCCTCTCTTCATCCTCAAATTCCTTCAACATTAAAACAAAAACTGCCATGAATCTTCACTCCTCATAATTTTTCTCCTAATTCCATGGTCTTCCAGATTCTATAGTTTTGTCATGAGCTGTTCTATAATTAGTCTGGAATATACCCTCAAATTTTGACTCGAAAATTTCGTGATGTAATAATTGTATATCAGAATCTACTTGTTTCCCATCTATCAATCTTTGCCATGCTTGAGCTAGTTCGTAGTCCGGATCAAATCTCCCAACTCCATGATCCTTTATATGAGAGTTATTAAAAACATGATCTTTAATCCTTTGTATTCTAGCAACAGAAAAACCTGTATTTTTAGCAACTGCATTCACATCTTCTGTTCCTAGATTTCTAAATTTTTCATACATTTCTTCTGCAATAGCTTCTTCCTTAAAGAACTGCTCTGGGGATATATTTCTTCCACCAGTTTCAGCATATTGTATAGAATCACCCGTACCCTTACCAACTCCCGCACTCCCAGACGTTGCTTTCTTCACATCTCCAACCTTTTTTAAATCATGAAGTTTATCAACTATTTTTACACCTTTCCCATATGGAGTCATCATCCCAACTGCTAGGAGTTTTTCACCATAGGTAGCTTCTGGGTCAAAGAGTGTGAAAAGATCACCAAAGAGAAAATCGAATCCAAACTTCGCCACACCGATTAAAAAAGGATCGAGTACTGGCCTTCTACCACCGACTGGCTGGCCAAAAATGTTATGCTCCATTTCATAATCATCGGTTTCAAATTGGAAATCATTACCTATACTCCCTTTTATTGTACTATTTTTAATTCCTTCAAGGTATTTTTGTGTCGCTTGTATCTCTTCTTTTGTAAATCTATTATTGATAGATTGATTTTCGCTGCTTATTCCTTCAATGTCGTTATACACATTGTGCTCTAAATCTACACTTTTTCCAATCCCATTGCCAGATTTCCGTATTTTCTCTTCTATAATTATTTGAATTTTCTTTGCCCATTCCATATTTAACTTTTCACTATGAAACGTCCCACTCACAGGACTAAATCCTTTCCCGCTTTGTACTTCAGCGAGTCCGGCTGTGATGCTAGCTGCTAATTGGAGGGCGGTGCTGTAGTTGTTGCTGGACGAATGATTGAATTCATATAGACGCTCTAGTTTTTCTTCTAGTTTTTTTCTCATTGCAATTAAGACTGCAATAATTGCGTCTACTCCAGGCATTGGTGTAAGTACTTCTATTGCTTCTATACTTGCAATGGATTGATTGATTTCTTGTATTTGTTGTCTTATTTCATGTTCGATAACATCTGTTGAAGCAACTTTTGCTTGAAAATCATTTGGAAATGCTTCGTTTTGGCGAATTAATTCTTCACATAAGCATATGATTCCTTGCGCTAATGGTCGAAATGTTTGGACAAGGTAGGCTTTTGCACTACTGTATGTTTGTCCTTGTAATACTGTGTCTATCGCAAAGGCATCAATAGATTGAATGGCTTGTTCCATACTTTGAATCGTAGCATTACATATAGCGTTCATACTTTGAGTTTGACTTTGTACTTCTCCCAAATACATGTTTAAACTCATGTATTGACCTCCCTTTGTAGTTGCTACTGTTCATAGGAAAGGTCGTTTTCTTTCTCACTGAGATGCCGTTTTTCTTTAAGCAACGTCTCTTTTTCGTTTTCTAATTCGAATGTAAGTTTTCTTTCATACTGCCCGATCTCTTGCCGCATATTCGTAAAAAGGTGAAATGCTTCTTTGTCACCATACCAAGTTTCTAGTATTCGGTTAAATAAACGATTATTTCTATTTTGCCATTCATGAAAACTAGCCTCAGCTCTTTCTTGATTTTGCAGCGCGATTCGGTTTTCATTTTGTTCTTCAAATATAATTCGTAATTTTTGATTACATTGACTGGTTCTCGTTTCAATTTCTTGACTCATCTTTTCTCCCTACCTTTTCCCCTTTACGTAGGTTGTTACATTATTGAAAAGTCTTTTGAAGTCCGGTATCCATTTTCTCAAATTCATTTGCTACAGAATGGATATTATCAATTGTTTGTTGAAAAGCAACGCAAAATTGTTTCGTGATCTGTAAATTTTGTTGATTTGCTTCTTGTGCTTTGAAGTTCACAGATAGTGTCGTACGCGTTGCCTTATTTATAGAGCGACTAGTAGCACTTTGCATTCGATCTGAAGCATTTCTCATTTTCGTTGCAAGTTGCGTTGCCCTATGCAAATTACTTTGAAATTCTCCCATCACTTACTCCCCTCTACCTTATATTTTCAAGAAAATTATACAATGTAAAAATATTCCAATAAACCGAATGTTCGAATTTAACATACAATTCACCACTATTACTGAAGATAAAAGCAATACTTATCTTTCAACATAACTGTGTCGAAATAATGTTCTACTTATACAAAAAAGATGACCTCAGCTATACGCTAAAGTCATCTTTTCTACCTTATTATTTCACTAACTCTCCATTATAAGCTTTTATATCTAGTGGAGCAGTTAACAACTGTTTTACTTTGCTAACGAAAGATGTGAAGTGTTCACTCGTATTATGACTCGCAACTGCTACTTCATCTTTCCATACTTCTACCATCGTATACACATTTTCTTTTTCTACATCTTTATAAAGATCATAAGATACATTTCCACTTTCTTCTCTTGAACCATGAAGTAATGGTTGAACTTCTTCTAAAAATGTTTGTTGTTTCGTTGGATCTACTTGAAATGTTGCGTGAATAATAATCATGGTGTTTCCCCTCTCATATTTCACTTATTTCTTTTGAAATTACTTCCACTCAGCAACTTTTTCAACTGGAAGACGTACTGATTGGTAACCACTATCAGCAGCTTTTCCGATTGAAATTAACATAACTGGCACATAGCGTTCTTTATCTAATCCGAACGCTTCAGCGATTTGGTCTTTTTCAAAACCACCAATTGGACAAGTATCATAACCGTGAGCACGAGCTGCTAGCATAAATTGCATTGCTACAAGACCACCGTCAATTAGTACTGTATCTTTCATGACTTCTGGTGTAACCATTGAGAAGTAAGCTGAAAGTTTTTTCATCTGGTCTTCTTTTACTTCTGCTGGCATGAAACCGTGCTCTACTGCTGTACCGTAAATTTCTTCTGCGTTATCAAAGTTGTTTAAATCACCAAATAAAGCGATCATTGCTGAAGATGTTTCTACTTGAGATTGATTGAATTTCGCAAGTGGCGCAAGTGTTGCTTTCGCTTCGTCACTTTCAATCACTACGAATCTCCATGGTTGCATATTTACTGAAGATGGTGCAAGTGTTGCTTCTGTAAGAATTTCTGTCATTTCTTCTTTGCTAATTTTCACTGAAGGGTCGTACTTACGAATTGAACGACGTCCTGTTAAAATTTCGTTAAAATCATTTGTTTTTACTGAGTTAGTCATAGTTGTATTCTCCCTTTTTTATAATTCTTTTATATTTTCTTGAATGTGATTTAACATATTTAAAAGATTATCGCGTTCTTCCTCACTTAATCCTTTAAATGCAGATGCTGCAAAACGTTCTTTTTCCTCTTGAAACGCCTGAATTTTATTTCGTCCCTCTTCAGTAAGAGAAACTAACGTAATTCTGTTATCATCTGGATTTTTACGTCTTACAATCATTTCATTGGCCTCAAGCTGCTTTAAATGCCTTGTTATCGCAGCATTATCAATATTCACTTCTTGCTGAAGTGCTTTTTGACTAATTTCACCTACTTCAAATAATTGAAGTATAAGCTCTAATCGAGACTGGCTCATACCCGTACACCCCTCAAATTTCGAACTTACTTCTTTATTTAGAAAGTGTAATTTATATAAAATAATCGCTTCTTTTGAGCATGAACTTGTCAAACTATCCCTCCTTTACATACAAAATAAAAAACATTTGACGTATCAATAGTTGATATGTCAATTAATATAATCTATATCGATTTAGAATGCAAGCATTTTGTTTTCATTTATATTTTTCCAAATTAAGGCGCTTTGTCGCGTTACAAAAAATGTTAATTGCACTATAATAGTACTAATTTAAATGACTGGAGAGTGATTGTAATGCGGCAATACACAAATAGAAATGAGGAATTAAAAATGGAAAATGAAATGAGGATATTCACATATGACAACAATAAATATAGGGATTGTCGCGCATGTAGACGCTGGCAAGACGAGTTTGACTGAGCGTATTCTTTATGAAACGAATGTGATTAAAGAAATTGGCCGAGTAGATAGCGGTAATACACAAACTGACTCAATGGAATTAGAAAGGCAGCGCGGAATTACGATTAAAGCATCTGTCGTCTCTTTCTGTATCAATGACTTAAAAGTAAATGTTATAGATACACCTGGACACTCTGATTTTATCGCTGAAGTGGAGCGATCATTTCGCGTTTTAGACGGTGCAATTTTAGTTATTTCTGCCGTTGAGGGTGTGCAAGCACAAACAAAAATTTTAATGCGCACATTACAGAAATTAAACATACCAACAATAATATTCGTAAATAAAATTGATCGTAGTGGTGCAAATACTGAAAAAGTTGTAAAGCAAATAAAAGATGTTCTTTCAAATGAAGCATTCCCTTTCTACTCTGTAAAAAACGAAGGAACAAAGGAAGCACAAATTTTTGAATACAAATCATATGACGATCGTTTAGAACTGTTAGCACCATATAATGAATCATTACTTGAATCATACGTAAATGACGAAATCGTACCGGACATACTATTAAGAGAAGAACTCATTAAACAAATAGCGCAAGCAAATTTGTTTCCTATCTTTTGTGGTTCAGCTATAACAGGTATGGGAGTAACTGAACTGCTCGAAAATATTTCAGACTTAATTCCTGCTAATAAATCGGCAGAAAACGAAATATTATCCGGTGTTGTTTTTAAAATTGAACGTGAATCTTCTGGGGAAAAGATTGCATATGTAAGAGTGTTTTCTGGTCATTTACACGTTAGAAAATATGTTCATATACAACGTAGTAAATCTCTAGCACATAAAGAAAAGATTAAGAAACTATGTGTATTTCATAACGGAGATGCTATTCAAACTGCTATCGTTCCAAGCGGAGAATTTTGCAAAGTGTGGGGACTAAGTGATATTAAAATTGGTGATATTATTGGTGAACGAACGGATTATATAAAAGATATTCACTTTGCCGAACCGCAAATGGAAGCTGCTATTGAAGCATTACCAAAAGAACGAATTCATGATCTATACGCTGCACTTATGGAACTATGTGAAGAAGATCCGCTCATTAAAGTGTGGAAAGATAATGTTCATAATGAACTATATATTCGCCTTTTCGGTGAGGTCCAAAAAGAAGTAATTGAAACAACACTTTATGATAAATATAATTTACAGGTTACGTTTTCAAATACGCGGGTTGTATGTATCGAGAAACCAATTGGCATAGGTAATAGTGTTGAAGTAATGGGCGAAAAAGCGAATCCGTTTTACGCAACAATTGGTTTTAAAATCGGACGTGGTGAACTGAATTCTGGCATATCATATAAGTTAGGTGTTGAGCTCGGATCACTTCCATTAGCATTTCATAAAGCGATTGAAGATACTGTATTTCAAACGTTAAAACAAGGTTTGTATGGATGGGAAGTTACGGACATTATCGTTACGTTAACCCATACAGGTTATGCTAGTCCTGTTACAACAGCGAGTGACTTTAGAAACTTAGCACCACTCGTACTAATAGATGCTTTAAAGCAAGCCAAAACATGTGTATATGAACCAGTAAACGAGTTTGAATTAACTGTACCGGAACATGCAGTTAGTACTGCGATGTATAAGCTCGCTGCTATTCCAGCAAATTTTAGCGAGCCTATATTAAATAATGACTCCTACCATTTAACAGGCTCATTACCTGTTGCGAAAACGGAGAACTTTAAGCGAATGCTTCATTCATTCACTGAAGGAGAAGGTATTTTTACAACGAAGCCATCTGGTTACAAAGAACTGAAGGCTCCCTTCCCTACTCGAAAACGTGTTGATTATAATCCCCTGAATCGTAAGGATTATTTGCTTCATGTGCTTAGGGCTTATTAAAGTAAAAGAGGTGCAAATTGCACCTCTTTTTTTATGTATTGATAGGTTGGTTTGTCCTAATAACTTCTTTAAGTTTTTTTATTATATTTGCTATCGCCTCAATTGAATTCTCTGTTTCATATTCCCCAACATTTACAGAATGAGTTGCATTTTTGACAACTTGGATCTGTAAATTTGTTTTATATAACGGATCGATTTGATCTGCATTATATTGGTGATCTTTATCTCCAATTACTAATAACCCTTCATGACGACTATGTAAAATCGAATCAAAAATTGAATCAAAAGTAAGCAAAGGTGTAAGTAGTATCATCTTTGACTTTGCAAAATCTTCTCTCTTCATTAAATCATTTGCAATCGGAATTGTTCCGAGTGATTTCCCTAAAAACATAGTATCGTTATATTGCTCACCTTTTAATACTTCCTTCATTATAGGATTAATATCATCCATCATTACTTTCGTTATTTCTTCCATTGGTTTATTCATTACTTGTTCGTCATAAGAATAATGAATATGTACTACATCTATTTTATTTTCGAGCATAAGCATCGTCGCATAATAAAATAACGGTTTATCGTAATTGTATCCCGAGCCTGAAAACATAAAGCATACTGTATTAGAACCTTTTTCAATATGTGTATACGGAATTACTTTTCCTTCTATAAGAATTTCTTTTTTAGTGCCTTTCATCCTTTTCCCCTCCCATACATTTACTTTTGTAAAATGATATGTTCTGTATGAACTAATACATCCTTTACTTTCTCTTTTATAAATGATGGCTGTAAGTTATATGTATCTAACTCTTCTACTGGCACCCACTTAAAGAAATACGTTCTACCTTCTTCTTCCAAAACATATTGCTCCGCTCCATTCGCAGGTAATTGTTTCAGCTCTACTTCATAGTAAAAACTAATTTCATGAAACTTTCGTTCATAAAGTGTAAAGAAATTTTCTACCGACCATATTAATCTCTTCACCTCAATAGGAACCGCTAACTCTTCCGCAAGTTCTCGTGTTAACGCGTCTTCACTATTTTCTAGCATTTTCACTCTTCCGCCTGGTACATACCAAAAATCTTCACCGTCACCTTGCAGAATGAGTATTTTATTATTCTGTTTACAAATTGCTCCGACTCGGTAATTAAAACATGTTTCCTCTACTTTAAATGTTAGATCCACACCATTTCCCCCCATATTTCATTTGAAAATCGCTATAAAACTATTATGTATGTACTGCACAAATAAGATTACTGATTTTTTCCATTTCTTTCAATGATTTTTTAACTTCCAAAAACAATACACATCATTTATCATCACAAGTATAAATACATATGTCACAATCACTGCATACACTAGAGAAGCATTATGGGGGACGAATGGAAACATTGTCAATATACAAAACTGAAAAATCAAATAATTCCTAAGGAATCATTATAAAAGATAAAGTAAAACTTCAATAAATGGAGTTTTATCTTTCCTCTGTTGTTTTTAAATATTGTTAAGACATTATTAAAAAAGATGCAAGGTCAACTTATGTGCTAATTAATTTTTTTCTAGAAAAAGCGTCTTTTATTACACTTGTTAATACATTTAGGAATAGTAAAATAGCCATAACTACCGTTAATACGTTAAATTGCTTTGTTTTGTAAGGAGCGAACCATTCCGTAAAGAACTCTGAATTAACGAAACGCTCCCCAACTCCTCCTTCCTTGAAGTTCGGTATCCACGAATTCATATCAAGGATGATAAAAATTAGTTGCATAACGAAAAATGCTCCAAGAGTTTTCAGCCAATTTCGTATTCGAATAGGACGCCATTTTTTTGATGTCATGTAAATGATCCTCCTTTTAGAACTTGCTATTAAAGGGCCTTGTTCTGATAGATACGAATAGATAATATCCATGAAACCCCATAGCACCCTACTGCTATGACAGCAAATATAAGAAATAATTTCAAATCTGAAA
The DNA here is from genome assembly GCF_058791995.1 of Bacillus sp. EB106-04-02-XG92. NCBI lineage: Bacteria > Bacillati > Bacillota > Bacilli > Caryophanales > Bacillaceae > Bacillus > Bacillus sp. EB106-04-02-XG92. Next base: position 184,299 of record NZ_JBYTEA010000006.1, on the reverse strand, counting down.
TCTCTTTTAAAAAGGTCAGTACGCCATTAGCATATTTATTTAATAAATATGGAGTATTTCGCATTAAATATATAACTCCAATAGATAAAAATATAAAAACTGGTACCAGTGTTTTCACTTTAAATGCAACAAAAAATGGGATGTAAAATGCAGTAATCAGCATGACTGCCAAGAAGCCTAGGATGTAACTTTCTAAGGAAAGTTGAAATTCCATGCTGTCTAAAATGAAATATTTCCCAACCAAACAAAATGGAATGATTACTATTGTAAAAAATAAGGTTCCAACGTATTTTGAACTTATAATTTCCTTCCTAGTATACGGTAATGAGTTTACTAAAATATTAGCATTATCTTTATCATCAGATTGATATGTGTTAATTACAAAAACGGCACTACAAATGATTATGACATATGCAACATCCATGCCGGCCCACAAATAGGTAACTAAAAATAAGAGATAAGCAGGTAAAAAAGTTTTTTGTAAAATCAAATCCTTTTTAATTAAATTAAGCATCTTGACTCCCCCTTTTCATGAAATACATAATATCCTCTAAACTTGGTTTTTCAATCACCACTTCTTTATTAAATAAAGTTTCGATAGAATTTACATTTTCAATCAATCCCTCGAAACCTGTATTTGCCTTACATACAGATATAAATTCACGCTCAGTATCAAAATCTAACATATCTAGTGGTCCTTTGACCAAAATATAATCTTCTGCAATGGCATAAATATCTTTTGTAAAAATATGCTTCCCATTTTGAATAAATGTAATATAATCGGCAATGCGGTCTAAATCCGTTGTAATATGAGATGAGAAAAAGATAGTTTTCTCACCATCCTGCATAATATTTTGTAAAACATCCAATAATTCTCTTCTAAATACCGGATCGAGTCCGGAAGTAGGCTCATCCATAATAATTATTTCAGCATGATGTGAAAGGGCAATTGCAAGAGAGGCTTTCATTTTCATTCCTTTGGAGAATGTTTTCATTTTTTTATTTAATGGTAATTCGAACAGATCTTTATAATATGTAAATTGGTTAAAATCCCATTTTTTATAAGCAGGCGCAATAATTTTAGTAATTTCCTTTAATGTGAGTTCATCATAAAACACATTATCGTCATAAACGAAACCAATTCTTTCTTTAATTCGCTTCGCATCAGTCGAATAGTTCATGCCAAATAAGGAGACATTTCCACTATCCGGGTTCATTAGATTCATAATCATTTTAATCGTTGTAGATTTACCTGATCCATTTCCCCCAATAAAACCCGTAACAAATCCTTTTTTTACTTCCATCGAAAAATTTTTAATTTGAAATCCTTTAAAAGATTTACTGACATTTTGAAGTTCTATTACGTTTTCCAAGAGTTTTCCTCCTCGTATAAAATTGTAAGCATTTCTTTTAGATCATTTAAAGAAACATCCATTTGTTTAGCATTTTGAATCGCTTCACACAACTTTTCTTCAACTGTCTTTAATTTTTTTTCTTTCATAGTTTCAATGTTTTGTTCTGCTACAAAGGACCCCCTTCCGACAATTGAATAAATAAAACCGTCTTTTTCCAGTTCTTCATATGCTCTTTTCGTTGTAATAATACTTACTCTTAAATCTTTTGCTAACTGACGCATTGAAGGAAGAGCATCTCCTTGCTTTAAATCACCTAGTAAAATAAGTTTTTTTATTTGGACGCCAATTTGTTCATAAATAGGTTCCTTTGAAGTGTTCGTAATAACGATTTGCATGCAAATACCTCTTTTTAAAAATATTGTATATATACTTTATATACAATATATACTATCGCATATTGTAAATCAACAGAAAATTTCCAAAATATAGTCACAAACACAATCTAATAATAGTAATTCATACAACTTATTTATACGGGGCTTCCTCATATTTGCTCGATTTTGAGGTGGAAGTCTTACTGCTATCTAATGCGGTATAAAGACTACGTTGTGTTTTAGGCACAGCTGGTAGTGTAAAAGCAATAGAGTTTGAAACAGAAGAACAATCTGAGGGAGTTGATATGAAGTTAGACTGGAATGAAGATGACGAAGAAGGATTAAAAAAGATGTTTCCTAAGTTATAGGACATGTACGGGGAAGAATCGATAGAGTGGTAGATTTTTCAATTGCAAAAAACGCCTTGTTTCTTTCGTAACAAGGCGTTTTTCATGATACTATGTTTAAATTGTTATCTTCCCACTTTCCCACCACTTCATGAAAGTTTCTAACGAAGGAGCAACCCAAGTTCTACTATTATTTTTATGATTCCATCTTATGTGCAATCAAGTATATTCAAAGGGCTCATCTAAATTTATTGATACCACTTTTCTAACAAATCTTTCTCCCTCTCGCCTGAAATACCTGCTTTTAATTCCCATTCGTCCACACTCTTCATCCACTCATACACATCTGTAACTGTATGTTCTAATCTTCTAAAAGTAAGCCCTTCTTTCACAGCACTATCTATACTAATAGAAAAACCACCTTTCCACGGCTTCGTCTCACCTTCTAATGAAAAAGTTTCTGGAAGCCATAGTGGCATCTCTGTCCAAGGCTGTACTTTATGTTCATTCATAAATGATTCATCTACCCAAACGAATGCAGCATCACTACTCGTAACCTTTTTACACGTATTTAATAGCTCTTCCATCGTCAATTCATAACTTGGACCTGTAACATTGAATATACCTGCTTTATTGTTTTCTGCCATGTTTAGTCCCCAGTTTGCGACGTCTTTTATATCAACTACCTGCACTGGGCGGTCTTTTCTTCCTGGAACTAACACTTCTCCTCCCTTTGCTACACGCCCAATCCAGTATGGAAGCCGGTCTGTATAATCATACATACCTGAAAGAAGTCCTGCTCTTACGTGTAGAACACGCCCCGGCCAATACTTCTCTGCTTCTTTTTCACACAATACTTTCAGCGCACCATAATACTCATAAGGAGAAACTTCACCATTCTCCACAGCCTTTAATTGATCACCCGTAGGTTCAGCTTGTAATATATAATCTTCTTTTATTTGATGCGGAATCCAATCTTTATATACAGAAAGACTTGAAATGAATATATAATGCTTTATATTATCCCGTAACACTTCTCCAACATTTCTAATATGATGCGGAGAAAATCCACACGTGTCGACTACCGCATCCCATTTTCGATTTTCTAAACTTGAAACATCATTATTTCTATCACCAATTAACTGCTCTACTTCAGGAAAAATTTCTTTATTTGTTCCGCGATTAAATAATGTAACTTCATGCCCTCTTTTTAATGCCTCTTCTACAAAAGCTCTTCCTAAAAATCGTGTACCACCTAGAATTAAAATTTTCATGGTTCTCCCCCATTCGTATTAATAACCCTTCCTAATGTTTAACGATTTTTTATTGAGGAAAGTTACGGGGAGCATTTAAATTTTTCTACAAGTTCACCATTACTCTTTCAAAAGTATATACTCTTTAATTAATCTCCATCTATCCTTTGCTTCTGGCACAACTTCAGAAGCAATCACCACCACCAAATCCTTCTCCGGAATACAACAAATCATATTCCCACCATCACCCATGGCACAGTATGAAAAGATTCCATCCTCTTCTCGTAACCACCATAAGTAACCATATTGATTTTGGTTCATTTCTGTCGATTCTTTTATCCATGATTTTGATAGTAGTTGTTTTCCATTATGAATACCTTCACTCAAATACAGCTGTCCAAACTTAGCCATATCTTTAACTGTTAACGTTAGTCCCCAGCCGCCTGTCGAAATACCATTTGGATCATGAACCCATCCCTTTACATCTTTTCCAAATAAGTCATCGAATCCAAATGCTTTCATATTATAGTTTGGAATTTCTCTCATGCCGAGTGGCTGAAATAAGTATTCATTCGCAAATTCACGTGCATTTTTTCCTGTTACGCTCATTATGATTGCTGATAATAAATGAGCTCCTCCAGATGAGTATTTAAAAGACCCAATTTCTCCGCCTTGTCCAATCCTATTCAATGTATACTGTACCCAATCTCGTTGCGTACATAGTTCTTCTAACGGTTCCTGCCAGTCTACGAAAGGATGTGGAGCTGTCATCGTAAGAAGATGACCTACTGTTATTTCAGGTGAATGAACGTTATATTCCGAGAAAAATTCTATTACTTTTTGATCAACACTTTTTATATAGCGCTTATCTATACATATCCCAATTAACGCAGAGATTATCGTTTTTGTAACTGACGCTACATGGAACGCATCATCTGGACTGTAGCCATTATAATAATTTTCAAAAACAACATTACCTCTCTGCACTACTAACATACCATTAATATTTTTGTATTCTTCTTTTATAATACAGTCTAGCTTTTCAGCAGTTTGCATTGTTCTTCCCCCTTAATCAACGATTAAAAAGGTTCGATAGGTACATATATATCAACTATATGTTTCTTTTCCGGGTGCTGCCTTGGGTCATTTTTATACATTTCAAAAGGATATGAATCTCTCGGGTTATATCCGCTATTTGGAAGCCACTCACCGTATAAGAAATCCCATGCTCCTTTATATTCATCTTGGAATATTTCAAAATGACCTACCGCATACTTTCCAGAAGGTATTACCATTATTCCAATGTCGCTCGTTTCTACTGCGGATTCATTCGGAATTGTTATACATAAACTAGTTCTTAAATGATTGTCCTCAGTAAATTCATGATGATCGTGATAAATGGTTAATACTTTCGTATGCTCAAATACATGACAGTTTTCCTCCGCTGCGTAATGAAATAATTTCTCTATCATTTTCGGAAAAGCTTTAGTTAACTCTTCATATGTACCGATATGTCTTTTGTATGCGACGTTTATATTATCCGCTGTTACAATTTCAACATTTCCTCGAACCTTCTTACACTCATTGTATTGAGAAGTTTCGCTTACGTCTTTGCAATTCTTGCTATTGTCGTTTCGATATTGAGATGGACTTATTCCGTAATGACTTTTAAATGTGCGGGAGAAAACTGCTGAATCTGTGAATCCGAAGTGGTACGCAATATCTGTAATTGTCATATCAAAACGGTATGTAAGTAAATTTGTTGCTCTTTCTAATTTTAATCGGTTTACATACCGTGATAATGGTTCGTCTACTATCCCTTTAAAAATACGATGAAAATGAAACTTTGAAAATCCTGCTACATCCGCTAACTCTTCAATTGAAAGTGAATCATTTATGTGTGATTCTATATAATCTTGCACTTTATAAATGCGTCGTAAGTACTCATTTCTACTTTGTTTACTCTCCATACTTTTATCTCCTCACAACAAAAAGGCTAACATTAAGCTAGCCTACTTTTATACATTTTTTAAAAATAATACTCTACTCCCGCCATTCCCATCATAATTTCTATGTACCGATACACCCTCTACCTCATCATCCCCGACCTCAATTCGAAAACCGATTTCTTGATGAAACTGTATCGACCTTTTGTTAATCGGTGACGTAATTGCTTTTACAACTTTACGGTTATTTGCACGAGCGACATCAAAGAAATAAGAATACAATGTCGATGCAATTCCTCTTCTTCTATACTTCGGATTTACACCGATAAAATGAACATACGCTTCATCTTTATATGTTTGTGAAAAAAATCCGCATAAGAAACCTAACGTTTCGCCCTCTTCTTCAATAATAAAACTTGTTTCTTGAAAGTGAACGAAAAACAGTTTTGGCAACATAGCAGCCATATCTCTTCCGCCCCACCAATCATTTAAAACAGAATGAATATTTACATAATCTTCCTCTTGGATGTTTCTTACTCGCATATGTTTCTCCCTCTCACTCACTTCATTTTTTCATATATTTTAATGACTGTTTCTACTAATAGGAAGAATACCCATATCCCGCAAAATACAAGAACAGAATGGAATAGAGAACCTAACATAACAATACTTATTAGACCTAATTCTGAGCCTGAAATGGACATTTCATCAAATCCTATATTATGTATAAATGGACCGGTTGAAAAAGCCATTAAAATTGATCCTATTAAATAAATCACACTCATTATTTTTAATATTTTTATAGAATGATACGAAGTTTGTTCTTGCTCCACTTGTGATAATTCGATTTCTCCGCTCTCAATTCCTTTTTGTAAACAGTCTTCACATATAAATTCTTCCTTAAATTTTTTACCACCGTGCATCGTACCTGTTATTTCTTTACATCTTGAACATTTTCGATTTATCATGTTGTTACCACTCCAATCTATTCAGATTATACTTATACCATTCTTCTTTTACCTTAATATTCCTTTTATGTATTTTATAGAGAAAGGTCGTGTTTTATGATTTCAAAACTTACGTTTGGTTTGAAAAAATCTACCGCTCATTATGTATTAAGACCTAGTTGTTATGCGATTATTTTCCATTCATCTTCTTTAATGATTGCTGTTATCCAAAAAGGAGACCGTTACTTTTTACCTGGTGGCGGTATGGAAGGTAATGAAACAAAAGAAGAATGTTTGCACCGCGAACTACTAGAGGAATTAGGATGGGAAATTGAAGTTGGTCAGTATATCGGTAATGCGGCACGATATTTTTATGCAGAAATGGAAGATACATATTATTTAAATGATGGGTTCTTTTACATTGCGAACATGGTACAGAAACAAACTGAAAATTGTGAGGAGGATCATGTTTTGCGATGGATGTCTCCCTTACTTGCTGTAAGACTTCTCGTTCATGATCATCAAAAATGGGCCGTTGAACAAGCGCTTTTATTACGAAAACAAAAAGGATCTCCTTCTATATGAAAGAGATCCTTTTTACTACTAACTTACTTTTTTCAAATTGAGAGCAGGCTTTTTCATTCCGCCTTTTTTTACAACATATAAGCCGATGAAGATAATAAGTCCGCCAACGAGTTGCATCATATTGATTTGTTCCCCAATTGTTACTGCCGCAAAGATAACTGCGAACAATGGTACGAGATACATATAAACCATTACTTTCGTTGAGCCTATTTGACTAATACCGACATACCACATTGCTAGTCCGAAGATGGTCGCAAAGATGATTGAATATGCAAGCGATCCCCAGCTTGGCGTATCTACTGGCCACGTTAATGTATTTACGTTGAATAAACAGTATATAACGAGAGGTACAATTCCAATTAAAGTAGACCATGATGTGACTCTCATTGCGGAGTATTTTGTAATAAGAGGTTGTGCTAATATTGGATACCATCCCCACGCAATTGCTGCGACTAATCCAATTATATTCCCGAGCCACGCATATTCATAAGTAGCTCCTCCTGTATGTCCTGTTAATAACACGAATGCTGCACCAATAAACGCTACTATTGAACCAATTTGTACTTTCATCGAAAAACGTTCTTGTTTGTGCAATACTGCTAATATCCCTGTAAAAATAGGTGACATTGCAATTAATAATGAGGCGTTCGTTGCGGAAGTATATTTTACAGATAGCATAAACATCGTTTGATACATTGTCGTTCCAACGATACCGACTGCTACTAATCGTAACCAATCTTTTCTTTCAATACGTAATGAGCGTTCCATCATAAATGTAATAAGTAATAATACCGGAGATGCTACTAAAAATCGTAAACTATTAAATTGAATGGATGACATATATGCCACTCCATACTTTCCTATTGTATAATTTGCTCCCCATACTAATGCTACTGATACTAGGAGCCATTCCATTTGCCATCGTTTCATCCGAATCTCCCCTTCCATATTTAGCATAGTAAAATTGGCTGGATATAACACCGTCCAATTGGCTGTTTTTTTACCCAGCCAATTTGTTATACTTAATTGTATATAAGAGATGCGGAGGTGTTTGTATGGAATGGAAGCTAGATAACGACAGTAAAATTCCTATTTATCAGCAAGTTGTTGACTTTATTGAGAAGCGTATTACATACGGAGAACTTCCTCCAGGTAGCTTCCTCCCTTCCGAACGGAAATTAGCTACGCAGTTAAACGTAAACCGAAGTACAGTAACGACTGCTTATAATGAGCTACGCGCTATGGGAATTGTAGAAAGTACGACTGGTAAAGGGACACGTGTAAGTACACATATGTGGGGTGTTTCTCCGACATTAACGCCGAACTGGAGAAATTTCGTAGAAGGTGGTACGTTTTTACCAAACTTACCGTTACTTCGCCATATTCGTTCAGAAGTACAACAAAATGAAAATATCATTGACTTCGCAAATGGAGAGCTCGGTTGTAACCTCTATCCTCACGATCAATTACAAACGATTTTACGAGAACAACCGTTAACTCATTCATTAAGTTACGATCATCCGCAAGGCTATCTCCCGCTGAGACAAGCGGTAGTAAAATATATGAAGGAATATTTAAAAGTTGAAGCGACTGAACAGTCTATTATGATTACTTCTGGCGCGCAGCAAGCACTTCACCTTATCGTTCAATGTTTATTAAATCCCGGTGATGCAGTTGCTTTTGAAAGTCCTTCACACTGTTATTCCTTACCGTTATTCCAATCAGCAGGTATTCGTATTTTCCCGTTACCTGTCGATGAACATGGTATTAATCCGGATGATGTGCAAGAATTATATAGAAAGCATCGTATTAAAATGATTTTTTTAAATCCAAACTTCCAAAATCCTACGGGAACTATGCTTCATCCAAACCGTAGAAAAAAACTGTTATCACTTTGTGCAGACTTACGAATTGCGATTGTGGAAGATGATCCGTCCAGTTTACTTACGCTAGAAAAGAAACAGCCTTGCCCTACTTTAAAATCGATTGATGAGAACGGAACTGTCATTTATGTACATTCTTTATCAAAAATGATTGCACCAGGTTTACGAGTCGGCTGGCTTGTCGCCCCGCAGTCTGTAGTAGAAAGATTATCCGACGCAAGACACCAAATGGAATTAGGCATGAGTATTTTCCCGCAGTGGCTTATGCAGCAATTTTTCGAAACCGTACCATTTCAGTCTCATATCGTGCCGTTACGAAAACAACTAGCAGAAAAAAGAGACGTTATCGTTCGCGCCCTAAACGAGCAACTTCACGATAAAATCTCTTTTTCGAACCCGACCGGTGGTATATACATATGGGGAAAATTAAAAGAACCAATAAATGAAAAGCAACTTATTATGCAAAGTTTAAAACAAGAAATCGCCTTTATGCCAGGTAGTATTTTTGGCGCGAAAGATGGTTATATTCGTTTATCTTATGGAAAAGTGAATATTGATCAAATTGAGGAAGGTATTTCTCGTTTGCGAGAAGCTATTTTAGTTTGTGAAAAATAACTTTACATAAAGCTCTATCGTTTGACAAAAGAAAAATCTACTATTATTATCAACACGAACCTAGTTATAGGAGTGATAAAAATGAAAATTTACGTTGATGCAGATGCTTGTCCTGTAAAAGATGTAATTATTTTTGAAGCTACGAGTGCAGAAATTCCTGTAACTCTAGTTACTAGCTTTTCTCATTATTCTAATGCTCAGCAGCCTAAAGGTGTGGAAACAATTTATGTTGATTCTGGAGCAGATGCTGCAGATTACCGAATTATGCAGTTAGCAAAAAAAGAAGATTTAATCGTAACACAAGATTACGGTCTTGCTTCGCTCGCTTTAGCAAAAGGTTGTATCGTTCTACACCATAAAGGCTATAAGTATACGAATGATAACATTGAACAATTGTTACAAACACGATATTTAAGTGCAATGGTTCGAAAAAGTGGTAAGCGTACAAAGGGACCGAAACCATTTACAGCAGAAGATAAAGAGAAATTTAGAGCGCTCTTTAAAAGTATGATCGCACTTTAAAAATGAATTGTCTATTTGCTAGGAAAACTTCGCAACACAAAGAAGAGAATATCCAAATGAACATTCTCTTCTTGAGGTTTACCCTTTTAAAATGAAGGTAAATTATCTAAGTTATTTTCTTTTATTCCATCCGGTTCACTACGTATAATATCTCTACCAAACTTATGAAATACATCCACATGAGCTAACTTCCCTAATTTCGCTTCACTAAGAGCAGTCATATAATCTAACTCTCTCCCGCTACTTGTTTTAAACGCAATTAAATCACCATCATCATTTTTACGAACGGCAACAATTTCTTCTGCTCCTGAATTGACTTCATTGTCTACTTCAAATTGTGCTTGCTCTTCTCCTTGATGTAAGTAATCATTATAAACTTTTTCAAAGTCTTTATTGTCCATAACATTCACCTCCAGCACATTTTTTAGTATGGTTGGGAGGTGTTGGTTTTATGTAATTTGCTCTAAACTTTTGTATTTTCAAACGAAAACATAGTACCCTTACTATTTGATTGTAAAGTGTATTTTATGTCGAACATCTTTGATATATCTTCAATATTTTTCAAACCAAGTCCTGTACCTTTACTATTTATATCAAACCCAATCCCATTATCTCTAAAGGAAACAATATTTTCATCTATATTAATTTTTAGTTTTTTAGCTTTTGAATGTTTAAGGACATTTTGAAAAATATTATCAAATAACCTTTGAATCCATAACTCATTACTATTCCATATCAACTCTTTATCTTGTGGATTATATACTAATTCAATTTTATGAATGCTATACAAATAGCTCCATTTTTTAATCATATTTTCTATTAAATCATGTATATTCACTTCATCATTCACAATATAAGTATTCTCTAAGGTCTCTGTAGATTGAATATTAAATTCGTTAGTTAAATCACTTATATATTGTATCTGCTCATACATCGATTCAAGTACTGGTGCTTGATCCTTGTACTCACCTTCTAAATAATATAATTGTAATCTGACCGCTGTTAAGGGTGTATTAATATCATGCCGTAATTTATTTAATAGTTCCTTTTTTATTTGTTCCTGTTGTTGTAGTTCTAATTCTCGATAAGTTGTTCTTTCTATAAGCAAGTTCACTGATTTAATCAGCTCTCCCATTTCATCATCGCTTTTAACATTTATTATATTAGGGATTTTTTTATCACTAGCTAAATCTCGAATCGTTTGATTTAATACATTAATTTTATTTAATACTGTGTTAATCGATTTTGAAAATACAAAAGCTAATATTAATAGTGATAATAAAAATATGATTAACATCGTAGGGTATGCATAGGATTCGTGAAAAGGAATGTTCTGATTTTTAGTTTTAAAGACAACATTATAAATAACTGATACTAAGATACTAATTGATAACAATAACAGTGGTACGCTAATAATAGCAGAGAATAATAGTAACTGATATTTTTTCTTTAAGTTCATTTCTTCATATAGGTATTTAATCTATACCCTTCTCCATATATGTTCTGAATAATATCACCTGTTTTATCATCAATTTTGGTTCTAATTTTCTTTATATGTACGTTCATGATATTTTGATTTCTATCTTCGAGTTGCCATAGGTAATCATAGAAGTGTTCTTTAGATAAAACTCTATCTCTATTTTCGTATAAATAGAAGAATATTTTACGTTCAATTGCTGTAAAAGCAACTTCATTACGCAAATCATTATTAAAAACTCTTTTATATTCTGCATCTATAAATAAATGGTTAATTTGCGTGAACGTACCATATTGATTATCTAACATTTTCTGAATCCTTAACAACAACTCTCTAGGGTCAAAAGGTTTTATCATGTATTCTTCTCCAATGGTCAAACCTTTTAGTTTACTATCCATATCATTCCTTGCTGATAGAAATATAATTGGAATATTTAATCCTAGATTTTTTATTTTCTTTGTAACTTGATAACCATCTTCGCCTGGTAACATAACATCCATTACGACTAAATCTATTTCATGAATTATATCAAGAACTTTCCTTCCCTCTTTCTCCCAACACACATTATACTTCTCACGCTGTAAAATTTTTTGTAATAAATCTCCTATAATCAAATCGTCTTCAACAATTAATATGTTATATACTTTCATTATGTAGACCTTTCATCGCTAAAGTTACAATTGTTTAGTTCTTCACTACTTTATTCTTAATAAAATCCATAGCAATTTTGTATATTTCATCAGGAGCATATAAATAAATACTATGTGTACCTTCAATTATTTTTACATCAGCTATTAATAACTTGCTAGCAAACTCCTTATAATCTTCGTTTTTTTGCTTTGTATACTTCGAATCTTTATATTGCCTAGCAATCGCATCTATAAATAACATAGGTGTTTCTTTTGGGATCGATAAAGAATTTGATTTTTTACCGTTATTGTAGCTTTGTAAAAGTTCTTGCTTCATATCATCATTAAAAGCCCTCTTATACGTAAGCGCTTTATAAATATCTTTTTCCTGTTCGTTTAAAAAGGATTGACGAATGACTTCGGGATTATAAGTAATAGAGGGAGTTAATCTCTGAAAACCAATTTTCGTTAAAATATTCATCCCTTTTATTTTTAATGAATCAACCATACCTATTTTATTAGTCACATACTGTTTAGGTAAACCAATATCTAACGCAATAATCCCTTTTACTTCACTTGGATATTTTTGTGCCCAATAAATAGCCTCTATACCCGATAGAGAGTGTGGTACTAAAATGTAAGGTGGTTTATTTCCACTTCGAATAAGCGCTTCTCTCGTTTGTTCTAATATCGTATCAATATCTCTATCATCTTGAAAAACATCACTGTATCCATAACCCGCTCTCTCAATTACAGAAATCTTGTTTTCCTTCGAAAATTTACTATATAAGCCTTTCAATTCATAAACAGGAGCGGCAATTCCAGATCCGGCCATAAATACAAACGTATCCTCCCCGCTCCCCTCATTATAAACATTCACTTTTTTATTATCGAAATTAACAAGTTCGCCTTCATTGTTCATTAATTTCGATTCCATTTTTAATTGATAGTTATGATATATAAATATAGCGCCTGTTCCAAAGAAAATCATACTAATACACATTAAAAATATTATTTTCACTGACTTTAATAATTTTTTCATTTTACACCCCTTTCAACCTATATTGAAAGGGTACAATATAAAAATAAATTTCTAATAAATTTTCAAATTTAATATTTATTCATTGTTTCTAAGGTTGGGCCATTTTTAATACCTACGCAAACCCTTCAAAGTCTCCAATATATCATCTGTAAAGGCTGTACTACCTTCTGTCTCTAAAACTCTGAAATAAAAACTTCTTAAGAAAGTTCTAATATTTTGTACTAAAATAGCATGCTGCGGATGTCTGATATCTTCAACCGTTGCTATACTATGTAGCCAATTGCTCCACTCTTCTTCAGTTAAAAGGTTTTGGTTACGTAAAGACATAATCGGCTTTACTAACCTCTCATCTTCAAAGTGCACATACAAGTAATCACTTAATCGAACCTTCTGACGAACAGCTGCAAGAATCGCATATGAAAACTCACGATTTTGTATTGTACGTGCTAAAGCATCGAGCGCATCTGCTGCATGTGCAGTAGAATGTGCCCATCCTTTTCCTTCTACGTAACCCCTTACATCTTCTTCTAAATATACGTATTCCAGTACTTGTTCTGCCACACTGTACAGTTGTTCTTCCGATAACAACGGTTCTCTCTCATGAACAGATAAAATAAGTGGTGGAATTAAAACGGAGAACGCGCGTTTCAACACAGAGTCTGTTCCTTTTTCTCCAATTTTATAAAATAAATAATCAGGACTAATTGCTTGTAGCATTAATCCTCGTAACTCTTTTTGTCTAAATACATCATTTGTAATCCATGTGTGAAGCGTACTATAAATTAAATCATCACGTAATTCAGCATCAGGTGAACCGATATAATCTAGCATCCACTGCGCATATGGATATGCATCTACGTCTTCTGGTACAGCATAATTATTATTTTTAATTTGTAGTAGTTCTTCTTTTAGTTCTGGTACTTCATTCATTCTATTCCTGTCCCCTTTTTACTTTATTAACATATTTTCGCCTTATTCCCTTTAATTTTTTTCATTAAATCAAGTCAATTTTTAGAATCGTTTTAGTACCTATCTTTCTATGAACTTAATTCAATTATATATAACTTATCCTGATAAACAAAAGGAAATACATTAGAACATCGTAGTCTCTCACTTTGTTTACATGCATTTCATGTCAGTTTAAGTTGTAAAATACAGTATGTTTTTTCTTTTATATTCAAACGTAATTACAATTAAAAATTAAATTATTTTAGAACTTGTTTAATAAATTCTGTTTTAGCTTTTGTTTAGGCTTCTCTATCTTGGTTAAATTTTTTAGCTAAATCTTGTTTAAGATTTGAATACTCATAAACTAATTGTGGATTTTCTCGTAAGCGGTTGCGAAATAAAAGTTGTTGCTCCCATCGCTCAGTTCCTTTAACCATCAAATGTAGGTGCGCTACACGCCTATTATTCTTAACTTTCACAAAGAACCTTCTCCAAGGTCTTTCATCTAATTCTGGGCTTACATAATGCCAATTATATATGGCCAATTCCGCTGAAATATGTAGTACTTTATCAAATGAATCTATTTCAGCCATTAAATCAATGATAGGTTTTGCTGGTAAACCAGGTATGGATGTACTTCCTATATGTATTACTTTGCTTATACCGAGAGGAGCAAGCAGTTCATATAGTTGCTGTTCTTCACATCGGCCTTTATCTTGCCAATCAGGATTTGCATTAACTATCTCTACTGACTCATTCGCCCACACAGGCCAATCGTTCGGATTATCTTTTTTATCCACCCAAAACATCCCCTTTCACGATTTTTTTGCTATATAAACGATTTTAAATTCCTTTAAATACAACTATGGGATCATGAAAATTACTATTCTGAAAGACAACATCCGCACATTCTTTCGGATTATGCTCGTCTAGATACATTTTACAAGCCGCATGATATCTGTTTAAAAACATTTTCTCGGCTTCTTCATAACTTCCAAAAGCCTCAGTCTCGCGCTTTGCACCACGTTCTCGCGCAATCTCAAAATCTGTATCTACAAAGATTTTGTAATCGAATAAATGCGCAACGTCTTTTTTCAATAGAAACGTTCCATCTACTATTATCACCATATTAGGTTGAGCCAATAACAGCTCATTATGTACAGGCATATCCGTTATTAAGTTATGAGAAATCGTTTCATATTGTAAATTTCCGTTAGGCCCTAAAGGCTTTAATAATCTTTCTTTGAAAGCTGTATAATCGTGTGCATCTTCGTAATACCCTCTTGCAGATTCTTTGCCTTGTGCATAGCGAATCGCTCTCGGATGATGAAAATCATCAATGCTGGCGCGTGTTACTGGTAATCCTCGTTTTTTTATTTCTTCCGCTAATTCATTTGCAAATGTTGTTTTTCCTGAAGCTGTAATACCACTTACTCCAACTCTTGTTGGATGCGTTAAGTTTAGGTTTAATATGTGATCTACAATTTCTTTGATTCGTTGTTTTCGGTTCATGATATTCCTCCTCACAATTAGTTTACATAACATAATTACGAGTAATAATCCGTGTAACCTTTTGTAAATAACTCTATCCTTTATAGAATCGTTAATATGTTTGACTTACTTTCCCTTAAACCCTCGATATAAAGCAGTCCGTAATTCTTGTTTGTATTCTTCGATTTCTGGCATATCGAGTTCTTCTGCTAGTCTGATAGCTAATTCAATATCATACGGTACACGTACGAGTTGAATGGAAAAGCTTGCGGCTTCTTTTTCATTGTACGTTCCTTCAAATATTAAATAAGAAGCTTGTGTAATTTCAAGAGGATTTCCTACGCTACCAGCATTACATAACGTTTTCCCTCTGAAATTTTGAACGAATGCTTGGTGAACGTCACCGTAGCAAACGACATCTGGTTTTCTTTCTCCTTCTATATTTTCTGTGAGCTCACTGTTTTCGAACATACTAACTCGTTCTTCTCTTGAAGCGTGCGGTTGAATTCTTTCATATAAACTTCTCGGTGAAGCGTGGAACATACGAATCAGTTTGCCGCTCATATAAAATTCGATTGAAAATGGTAAACTTCTTAAATAGTCATTTTGTTCTTCTGATAATTGTTTTTGATGCCATTTTAACGTTTCAAATTCCGTCGGTTTTGTGATGAAATCATCCCAGTTCCCCATTACAACTACTTCACATTCTTTACGAATGATTTCAATTACTTCGCTAGAATGAGGGCCTTTTCCAACTAAATCTCCCAGACAAATGACACGCTCAATTCCTCTTAATTTAATATCTTGCAGCACTGCTTCTAATGCTGGGATATTACCATGTATATCTGAAATTATCGCTATTTTATCCATTTAAATTCCTCCGTTATTTATTAAATTCACTTGATTGATACCATTTTGGAATATAGGATGAAAAATGATTATGATCTTCTAAAATTACGTTCAATCTTTCCTTCATATCATCTACTAAATGCGGTGTGCTTCGGTTAGTCCATACGATATCCGCCGGGAATGTCATTGCTGCATATAAGGAGTACAGTTGCCAAAAATGAAGTGACGGTTCTCCCCCGCAATAACCATGAACTTGTCCAACTGCAAATGGTTTACTTATTCTTGTAGTAAAAATCGCTACGTTATAGAAATCGTGTATTGGATCGCCAAAATCATATCCACCAAAATCGATAACGATAAACTCCTTATTATGAATCATACTATTTGCTGGATGGAAATCATCGTGTAAAAAGGTGATTGGACGATTTTTCAATAAATACTTATGATTTTCTACAAAGGTTAATATGAGCTTCAAATCGAGAAATTTCACCTCGTAACCTTCTAATGCTTCTATATATCTTTCATACTTATTCCATCGAACCGTTTCCCATTTATTACTTGCACTTTCTTTTTCAATTGAATGAATCCTCTTTAATACTTCCCCTGCTTTTCTTCCTGCATAATACTGTTCTTCCACCGATAGCTTCCCTAAACCTTCTTCACCATTTACACCTTGGACCCATTCAAATACTTGAACACATTTATTTAATTCCTCAAGTTTTATGAAATGAATGAACTTCGGCGTTGGAATATGTAATAACTCTAATTGTTTCATATACGTATATTCTTCTTGTTTACGTTCAAAATGAACAGCATCACATACTTTTACAAAATATGTTACTGTGTTTTCTAACTCTATTTTATATTTCTCTTCATGTGAAAAACCTTTCGAAATAGCTGTACACTTTACAATACGAGGCCATCCTAGTTCTCTCTCTATCTCTCTAAGCATTTCTTCCACAACGTTCACCTCTATCAATATATGTACAAACTACCTAACACTTCATGCTCTCGTTTATTTTCACCTTTAAACTCCACTGCAAATGGATATTCGCCATGATTTTTTTTGTATTCTTGCACTAGACCTTCTCCAACCGGTTCACAAAACTGCACATGAATGTCACCAAACGATACACTTTGACACTCCGCATTCCATTCTTCATTTTTCACGACCGAGCTTGCAGTTAACTCCATTACTTCTTTCCATTTCTGCACCGTTTCTCGAACATTTTTCACCGCATAATGAACCGTTTCAATTTGTTGTACCTTGTTTTTATGTTCCGTGATTGTTCCAATGTTACGTAAATCTTTTCTTCTTTCTTCATCTGTTTCATTCCATTGTATAAAGAAAGGTAATTTCGGCCCGTTCTCTTCTTGCTTTACAAATAACATTTTCCATTCTAAAAGGCGACCATCTTTTCTCATACGTTTCCCTTCAAATGGTCCTTTTGTTTGTAAACCGTATTTACTAAACTTATCTGCTAATTTTTCAATAGAATCTGTTCGAATTGCGATTTGTAGCATCCCTTCGCCATCTTGTAATTTCACTACCGTTTCTTGTACTAACGGATTTTCTGCTTCTTTCGCTTTTTCTTCATGTTGAACTGCTAAAAATTCTATGTATGATAAATCAAAATAACTTAAACTATTCCAAGTACCCCAGTTTGTATGCTCTCCGCCTAGTGCGGTATGAAATCCAAGTTCCTGCATTTGTTTTGCCGCTTCCTCCGGTGTGCCATGAACTGCGTGAACGAGATGATCAAATCGTAACATGTCTTTCTCCCCTTTCTCTCCATCCTTTTATTGTATATTTTATTTTTATTTCGTTCAATTCAAAAAACTTTAAAACCTAGTTGATTTATACGATTAATATGTATTATAATGAAACAAATTTCAATATTGCTGATTGGAAAAACCAAAGGCACTTTTCTCACACGGGAAAAGTGCCTTTTTCATTTACTATTACAGGGGGATTTTTTATGCAGAAATTAATTGTCTTTGCTATTATTGGATTTTTCGCTCAATTAATCGATGGAGCGCTTGGAATGGCGTACGGGGTAACGTCTACCTCACTTTTACTAATGTTTGGTATCGCACCGGCTGTAGCTTCCGCATCTGTTCATTTAGCTGAAGTTGTTACAACCGCCGCTTCTGGTGCATCTCACCTCAAATTTGGGAACGTTGATAAATACACCGTTTCCAGGCTTACATTACCAGGAGCAATTGGTGCATTTGTTGGGGCATGTTTTTTAAGTAATTTACCTGGCGATATCATTAAACCGTACATTTCCTTATTTTTATTTACTTTAGGAGTTTATATTTTATTACGATTCATTATTCAAAAACAGATTGTTACTTCAAATAAACGTATGTCAGCTAAACAACTTGTGCCGCTTGGCTTATTCGCTGGATTCGTTGATTCAACTGGTGGCGGTGGCTGGGGACCGATTACGACACCTGTTCTTCTAGCAAGAGGAAATGAAGCGAGAAAAGTTATCGGATCTGTAGATACGAGTGAATTTCCTGTTTCATTAGCTGCAACAATTGGCTTCTTCATCTCACTTGGCTGGGAACAAGTAAGCTGGGTTTGGGTATTTGCGTTAATGCTTGGTGGTATTGTCGCAGCTCCAATTGCTGCATGGCTAGTGCGCATCGTTCCTTCTCATTTACTTGGCGTATTAGTTGGTGGCCTTATAATCTTCACAAACATTCGTACACTGCTTACTACATTTAAAGTGGATCCAACTATTATTTCACTTTCTTACGTGGCAATTGGTCTTGTCGTTATTATTTCTATTTTCATTGCTGTTCGCAATCATTCCAATCGTTCTAACGCACCGACAGCGGGATATCCGAATGATCAAAAACAGATGCTACCTTAATTACTAAAAAACCGCTCAACTTACTTCGAGCGGTTTTTTTCTATTTTCCAATTAATCATTGTTTCTGTCGCATCTACTCTTTTCATATGTAACTTCTCTAACACACGAATCGAACCATAATTATCAAGGAGTGTCTCCGCAATAATCATTTCTACCTCTCCTGTCTGAAAAGCCCAATCTATTAGTTCTCGTACAGCTTCTGTCGCATACCCTTTATTCCAATATTTCTCAATAAATCCGTAACCAACTTCTACTATATGTTCCTTATTTGGTTTCCCTTTAAACCCTATATCTCCTAGAACGATATCATCTTCTTTTCGAATGACATACCACGCGCCCCAAGGTAATAAATCCTTATTTTGTTTTACATTTTCTACATGCCCTACAATATGTGGACCACTATTATATCCTTGCTCGTTAGCAACGCGAATGCTCTCTTCTGTACACGGCACTATATAAAGCCTTTCTGTTTCTAATTTCATGTTGATTTCCCCTTTTTTATTCAACGTTTCTCTAATTATATCAAAAAATATGACCTTATTATAAATGTCGAATTATATTTTCTGAATTTTCTTTTAATTTTTAAAGGGTTTTTCAATATTTTTTGCGAAACATTTGTATAACAATTTTTTCTTTGCTTATTGTTACATAATAGTAGGTTCGGGTGGAGTTTTGCAAGCGTTTCCTATACAATAACCGATATTTTTTGACTTTTCCTAACAAAATATCTTGCAATATATTCAGAAAGTCATTACAATTGCCATATATTAAAAATCTTAGCAATATATCAAATCCTCATCAATCCGATGAGGTAGAGGTTGCGACTTTTAAGAGTAAAACGGACGAGACACAGAGAATGTCACCGACTCCGTTTGAAAGGAAAAGTTGCCGAAGTTTATATTTCTTCTCTGGAAATATGAGCTGGGGCTGTCTCCGAAAGGAACAGAACTGTCACGTTTACAAAATTACCGTGTAAACGTGGGGTGCTATCTTAACGGAAGGGTATGATGGGGTGGTTATTTGTGAAACGTTCCGCCAAATTCCTTTGGCGGTTTTTTGTATTTTTCTCCCCCGCTCCTTCCTAACCTACAAGAAAAGGAGTGTTGAACATGAATAGCGCAACAAATCAATCTACCTCTAAAACGCAAACTACACAAGGACAAGGTGAATTAAAACGCGGATTAAAATCTCGTCACCTTACGATGATTTCTCTCGGTGGTACAATTGGTACCGGACTATTTCTTGCCAGCGGTGGTGTCATCCATACAGCTGGACCTGGTGGCGCATTAATTGCATACGCCGCGATTGGAATTATGGTTTACTTTTTAATGACAAGCTTAGCTGAACTCGCAGCTTACATGCCTGTTACCGGATCTTTTAGCACATACGCAACAAAATTTGTTGATCCATCCCTTGGCTTTGCACTTGGATGGAACTATTGGTATAACTGGGCAATTACAATTGCTGCAGAACTCGCAGCTGTAACATTAATTATGAAATTTTGGTTCCCAGATACCCCTTCTCTTATTTGGAGTGGATTATGTTTAGCTATTATTTTCCTTTTAAACTATTTATCTGTTAAAGGGTTTGGTGAATCTGAATATTGGTTCGCACTGATTAAAGTAGTTACTATTATTATCTTTTTAATTGTCGGCTTCATGATGATTTTCGGAATTATGGGCGGCGAAACTGTCGGCTTCAAAAACTTCACTGTTGCAGATGCACCATTTAACGGCGGCATCATGGCAATTATCGGTGTATTTATGGCAGCTGGTTTCTCATTCCAAGGTACTGAATTATTAGGAGTAGCCGCTGGTGAAACATCTGATCCAGAGCGTAATATTCCAAAAGCAATTCGTTCAATCTTTTGGCGTATTCTTTTATTCTATATCCTTGCGATTCTCGTTATCGGTTTATTAATTCCTTATACGACTGAAAGCCTTGCTGCAAGCGATGTTACAGTAAGTCCATTTACACTTATTTTTGAAAAAGCGGGCGTTGCCTTTGCTGCTTCTGTTATGAACGCTGTTATTTTAACTGCAGTACTATCTGCTGGTAACTCTGGTATGTACGCATCAACTCGTATGCTTTGGGATTTAGCTCGCCAAGGTAAAGCACCAAAATTCTTAGGCAAATTAGATAGCCGCGGTGTACCTGTTAACGCGTTAATCGTAACGTCAATTGTTGGGAGTATCGCTTTCATTGCTTCTTTATTCGGTGACGGTGTTGTATACATTTGGTTATTAAACGCATCTGGAATGTCTGGCTTTATCGCATGGGTTGGAATCGCAATTAGTCATTACCGTTTCCGTAAAGCATATATCGCACAAGGCAAAGATTTAAAAGACTTACCATATAGAGCAAAATGGTTCCCATTCGGTCCAATCTTCGCATTTACACTTTGCGTCATCGTAATTTTAGGACAAAACTACGGCGCATTTATGGGTGAATCAATCGACTGGAACGGCGTACTCGTTTCTTACATCGGTTTACCACTCTTCTTAGTACTATGGTTAGGATATAAATTTACGAAGAAAACGAAAGTGATTCCACTTGATAAATGTGAACTAAAATAAAGTGAAACGAGCAAACAAATTGTTTGCTCGTTTTTTATTCCAATGCTTCTCCCTTCCCTATTTCTCCTGTTTTTGCAATAATAAAGGAAATATACATAAAGGTTGGGATACGATGAACATTCGCATTACTGATGAAGCAAAAGCAGCTATACATGGATTAGAACGTGAAGACAAAAAGATCATTCGCATTAGAGGAACAATGACAAATTCTTGTAGTATTTTCGTTGATGTTGATTTAATTTGGGATACATATAATGCAGATGACGTTGTATATGAAGATGCTAATTTTACCGTACAAATGGATTCATTTACGAAAGACTACACTGGTGATACGGTGAAACTTGATTATAAGACGACTGGTTTTAGTATTACGACTCCGAGCGAGACTTTGGTTTATGGGTTGTCGATTAAAAAATAAAAATTGTTTTTAGCTGACCATTGAGGTGAAAACATGGGTAAATATGTTCCGTTAAAATTTTTATTTAATGAAGAATTAGCAGAAAGTATAGCTGATTCTATTTGTAAGCACGATCCTAATTTTTCGAAAAGAAACTTCGTATCTTCCGTAACATGTAAAGTTGAAAATTTAGAGTTAAAGCAGCGGATTGAAGTAATAGCAGATGAATTACATACTGCATTACAAAAAGATTTTAATGAAGCAATACATATTTTACTGAAAACATTGGGACCTGAAAATACAACAGAAGTAGGCACATTTACAAACGGATATATGTACATGCCTATTGCAAAATACGTTGAAAAATATGGGCTTAACGATTTTGAATCCTCATTTAACGCCATGTATGAAATAACAAAAAGGAATACTGCTGAATATACCATTCGGCCTTTTCTTGAAACATACCATGAAGACACACTACACATATTACAACAGTGGATTCATGACGAAAACAGCCACATTAGGAGATTAGTTTCCGAAGGCACAAGGCCAAGACTTCCTTGGGCTAAAAAAATGGGAGCTCTGAAAGGTGACTTTAAGAACAATTTACAGCTTCTTGAACCATTAATGAATGATCCTTCTAAATATGTCCAAAAATCAGTAGCCAATCATATGAACGATATTACGAAAGAAGATAAAGAACTCGTTTTTCAATGGTTACAACAATTACGTAATAAACAGCACCCTGTTAACTCTTGGATTATAAAACACGGGTTAAGAACGGTAATAAAAAGTGGTACTTTGCCAAAAGATTTTTCTTTTTAAGTATTTTAAAGAAAACCGCTTATGCTTCAAGAATGAAGTATAAGCGGTTTTGCTTTTGAATACAGAAATAACAAACGTAAAAAGTACTTTAAATTTCTTATTTGTACCATTATTTTACTAGCTCTTCTATGTTATTACTGGCCTTGATTTTTTCTGATGATAGCCAGAGTGAATAAAGTGTTCCATCCTTGTTCCTTAAAAATATGTTAAATTCCTTATTATATAGTTCTTCTTTAAGAATAGTGACTACCTTTCTCAAATCCTCTATTACATATGGATCATCTCTATATTTCATCTCACTATCATTGAAAACTAAAGTCAATTCATACTCTAGACAATTGCCATCTTTCGGGTGTGGACAAGTAATATCCTCAATTTCAAAACGATCATTTTGAATTTCATTTAACCTTACGCCTACTTTTGTTTCAGTTTGAATCAAATATGTCCAATAACCGCTTACTGTGTTTTTCATTGTTAAAAGCAGTTCTTCTTTCGTTATAGCTTTTTGCACATTTTGAAAAGGGAAACCTATAGATTCACCATTATGATCCTCAATTTCAAGTTGTGTTATCTTTTTATTACTCTTCTGAATGAATTGGAATAAATCATATATACGATCTAATTCTTTTGATTCAAATTGACTGTAATCAATCTTGTCACTCGTTTTTAAAGTTAATATTAACTTATCAGTTGGTTTCTCCTCTATATAATCATTATCCACTATATATTGAAAAACATTTTTATTTTCAGGTTCCACATAACCTAATTTTTTAATTTCTTCTAGCATGGGTTTGAATTTTTTATATTCCTCATATGTTTTTTTCCCGTATTGATATTCATCACCTTTTATTCTGGAATATAAGAAACCATCTACCTCTACTCTAAATTGAATATTTTTGTTATTTTTCGCTTGAACAGTATGGTATGTATGTCCCATATTCCCTTCATTTATACCACCCCAATCTGTTACAATCACATCCATTCCGTGCTTTTTTTTCACATATTTTTTCACCTGATCGTCGTCTTTATAATTACAACCACTTAAACATAAGAAACAAAACACTAGCAACATTATATTTTTCATTCTTTTCATATAACACCTTATCCTCTTCCTTGCGTAAGAAATATTCGCTAATTGAATGCTGTAGAAAAAAGAGAATAATAACACCTATACATTTTTATTCTCTTTTTTATAGAAACGGGTCGAATTACAGGCAATAACCCATCCTATAATGATTAAAGTTACAGATAATAACTTAAGGCCCATCTTATATATAATCTAAATCTTTAAGGTAAATAAAGGATATTACTCCTAATACAGTACCAACTATCCCTAGAACCAACCCCTTATACTTTTCTAAAACATCTTATTTCTCCTTTCGTACAAACTAAATATTCCATATATAAACAATACTAAATTATGGAATGTTTTCAAAGAATTAAAATTTTATATTCAGTTTATATCTCAAGTTCTTATATTAATAAAAAATCCCCCATAGATATGTAAATCTAAAGGGATTAAACGGTACTCTTTTTTATAAACAGTACGACTTTATTGTTATCTTGGCAAAATGCAGTTTCACTGTATACCCCATCCAAAATTTGATCGTACTCTCACCTTCCCTACTAACTTCAAAGGAATTCCACTCGATTATCCAGAATATATAAATAACCATTTTCACAAGGAGCGAATGTATATGAATCTATTTGAACACGAAACGTAAAACCGTTCCCCTTTAATAAGAGGTCCTCCTTTTTTTCTTTTCTCATCATATCATTTACTTACAAAATAGGAGGATACAATTATGAAACGTGATTTATTATTTTCATTACTATTAGAAAGTGCTAATAGTAATTTTAGCGGTTGGGATTTCTCTTTCATTTCAGAAACGGGTCGAATGAAGAGCGAGCCTTTATCGTGGTCGTATGGCAGTACAGCTTTCCAGCTTATGCAGCATGCAGTATCAATGCTCGATATGGGTACTGGCGGCGGAGAGTTTTTATCTATGTTACAACCGTTTCCGTCAACTATTTATGCTACTGAGGGCTATGCTCCAAACGTACCAATTGCTCGGAAGAAATTAGAACCTTTAGGGATTACAGTCGTCGAAGTGATTGATGATACTGCTTTACCATTTCAAAATGGTCAGTTTGATTTAATCATAAATCAACATGAATCATATGCTGCCTCTGAGGTAAACAGAATCCTTTCTCCTAATGGAATATTTCTTACACAACAAGTTGGTGGTCTCGATTGTGCAGAACTAAATGAGCAGTTTAATGCACCGCTAAATAGCGAATTCGCAAGTTGGTCGCTCGAAGCGTCATGTAGTGAGTTAAAGGAAAATGGATTTACTATTTTAGAAGAAAAAGAAGAGTTCCCTTTTCAACGCTTTTACGACATTGGAGCTATCGTCTATTATTTAAAAGCGATTCCGTGGCAAGTTCCTAATTTTACTGTTGAAAGGTATTATGAGGAATTATATCGTATACATGAAATCATCTTGCAAAAAGGATATTTTGATGTGAAGCAACATCGTTTTCTAATTAAGGCGATTCGCAGTAAATCATGGAGCATATGAAAAAGAGATGGATCTACCATCTCTCTTTCATTTCTAGTCAAAATTTGCTATATTTAAATACTTCGTTTCACAGTAATAGCCTTTGCCGCCAACATAAACCTTTTCTATTTTATTCTTGCTATCGGTTGCTAATTTAACTAATATTTCGGAGGGCGAGTGTAAAGAATAACCTTGTTCAAATACATAGACTTCTTTTTGCAAATAGTGCTGTTCATAAAGGTAGCAAGCTAATGCACCGTTTGAAGTTCCAGTCGCTGCTTCTTCATTAATGTCGTATAGTGGAGCAAAGTTTCTGCATATCATTCGATTGTCATTAAAAGTATATAAATGCATTCCGACAACATTATAATACTTGCTGATTTCTTTCATTTTTTCAAAATTAGGTTGCAGTGTATGTAATTGTGTTTCGCTTTTTATAGGAATTAAAATATCTTTTAAGCCCGTGGAGACAATTTGAATTGGGTATGTATTGTCTATAGCTTTACTATCAAAACAGTCGATGAACTCGTTTGGAGATATAACATCATAGAATATCGGTTCGTTTTGTTCCATGAATATGATGTCATCTTTTATGGTAATAGTAAGAACACCACTGTTTGTTTCAATCGTATAGCGATTCTTGAAAAGTTTATTTACATGCATCAGTATCGAGAAAGAGCCAATTGTCGCATGACCACATAAATCAACTTCCTCTTTTGGTGTAAAATACTCAATTTTATAATCTGCAATTTCAGATTCTGATATAAATGCGGTTTCCGCATAGCCCAGTTGTTTGGCTATTGCCATTTTTTGAGTAGTGGTCAATGGAGTTTCCATAAATACCACTCCTGCTTTATTTCCACCTTTATGATCCTTGCTAAATGCACTTGCAACATAAACGGATATTTTCATAAGATACCTTCCTTCCTCACTTATAGTAAATTGTAGCATAGATAGTACTACTCATACGCATATATGTAACCACCATCTTTCATTGCATTTGAATACGAAACAAGATAATCTGCTTTTTGAATGTCTTGCAGTTTTTTATCACTTTTCGAACAAGCTACAAAAAGGAACATCGTACATATGACAATGTTTCCTAATAAAATATATTTCTGAAACATATCATCACCTCGCATGTATAATGAAAGCAATCAACATAAAAATGCTGATTGCTTTATAAAAATATTATCTACTAGAGTATAAGATTGATCGTTTTCATATTTTTTCTATTGAGAAACAAGTTGCTTTTCATACCTTTTGTTCGCGTCATCTTCCGTCAAACATGTAGTTGTGTATTTAATAATATTCCGGTTATCATATGTGAATATATGCTCTAGCTTATTTTCTTCTTTTAATATGATCGGTAAGTATTTTTGTAAATTGCTAACTACACCTCTATTATCACGATTTAATATCCAATCAATTTCTTTCCATTCTAATAATCCTTCCGCCGTACTTAATGGTGTATTCATATGTACTCCATCTGGCAAATCAGCAAGGAACACATACATTCCCTCACTATCCCAAGACTCGTCTTTATCTTTAAAAATAACATTCCCCTTATATGTTACACTCGGAAGCTCTATTCCCGTTTCCTCAAGCGTTTCTCTAATAATTCCTTCGTATGGCGTTTCATTCTCTTCTATTTTTCCTCCGACACCATTCCACATTCCCATATTTGGCTTTTTATTTCTATTCAATAAAAGTATTTCATTTCCTTTTCTAATGAAGCAAATTGTGTATTTGTACATCCGTCCATTTCCTTTCATTTACACATGAGTTATTTAGCTTATTTTTAAGTAAAAACACTCGCCTTACAATTCCTTACTACATAATATATAGTACAACTTTCATACGTAAACACTTTACGTAAAGCGAAAGAATCCTTTTTAGAAAGGAGAATTAAAATCAATACTATAAGCAATGAATTTCTAAAACTTTATTACGACAGCAACGTTTGGTTACACGATACACACTGGCTCGGAGTTCCAATCTGTAAACTTCCCTCTGATCTTTTTTTGTACCAAGAGATCATTCACGACTTAAAACCCGATTTAATTATTGAATGTGGAACGTTCCATGGTGGTAGCGCACTGTATTTAGCTTCTATATTAGATTTAATAGGAAAAGGTCATGTACTTACTATCGATATCATTCCGCAGCCAAATCGGCCATCACATAATCGGATTACGTATTTAACAGCTTCTTCTGTTTCTGTACAGGCCGTCCAAACCATTTTAAGTATGCGCAAACCTGATGATGTGATTTTAGTTATTTTAGATTCTGATCATAGTAAAGAGCATGTCTCAAAAGAACTTTTACTTTATAAATCGATTGTAACAACAGGCAGTTACATGATTGTAGAAGATACAAGTATTAACGGAAACCCTCTCCTACCTAATTTTGGCCCTGGTCCAATGGAAGCTGTAGAAGAATTTTTAACTAAAAATAACAACTTCATAATCGATGAGTCTAAGCATAAGTTTTTCATCTCATTTAATCCTAAAGGTTTTTTAAAGAAGATAAAGTGAAACTTTAATAAGTGGGGGGTTCATCCCCACTTATTATTAGTTGAACCAATCGGGCTTTTACGGGCAGTTGATCTCCCACCTAACTCCTTTGCACAGCTGAATTTTGAGGTGGGAGTCTTACTGCCCGTTAATGCGGGGTAAAGTGAAACTTTAATAAGTGGGGTTTTGTATAACCCCACTTATTCTATGATCTTCATTTTTGAAAACGGATAATAGACAAATTCCACTTTTCCTATTATATTATCTTCTTCAATATATCCTAAGCCATTTCGACTATCTCTACTAAGTTCACGATTATCTCCCATTACAAATAACTTATTTGGCGGGATTTTTGTCTTTTGAAAGTTATAAAACACTTGCGTATTATTGAATAAATCTTTATTTGTATACGGTTCTTCTTGCTTTTTATCATTCACATATACTGATCCATTCGTTATGTTAATTACGTCTCCAGGAAGTCCTATTACTCGTTTTACATAATATTTCGACTCATCCTCTTCTTTTATAATGACAATTTCCCCGTGCTCTAAATTAGAAAAATGCACTG
Organism: Bacillus sp. EB106-04-02-XG92; assembly: GCF_058791995.1. Lineage (NCBI taxonomy): Bacteria > Bacillati > Bacillota > Bacilli > Caryophanales > Bacillaceae > Bacillus > Bacillus sp. EB106-04-02-XG92. Next base: position 155,711 of record NZ_JBYTEA010000006.1, on the reverse strand, counting down.
CGGCTTTATTTACAAATACGTAGTCTTCTTCATATAAAGTTGGTTGCATCGATTTCCCTTCCACTTTACATAAAGTAAAAGAATGATAGGCTACTACCAAAACAAACACAAACAGTATGTATTTTCCCCATCCTCTTTTAATCTCCTCTTTCATATCCATTCCCACCTTATTTAAACGCTTTTTAACTCAAAAAATATATCACTGCACAATAAGTTTCTGTGCAGTGATACTATTTTTACTGGGCCTTGTTCAGCTGTTCTACTGGGACTGGATTTCCACCCGCTCTTTTCACTTTCAATTCAAAATACGCATCCAAAATCTCTTTACCAATCGCGGAATTAATTCCTGATTTGTCATCATTCACCCAAGGTACAACAACTGAAAAAGCAACTTCCGGATCAGCATCATATGGTGCATAACCGGCAAGAGTTAAATTATAACATTTTTTTCGGTTATAGTTTTCATCTCTTCCAATATCGCTTTCTCCACCATATACAGTTTCAGCTGTTCCTGTTTTTCCAGCTGGTTTATACGGTAATCCTTTAAACGTTGCAGTACCTGTCCCGTCAGTTTCTTGAAAAACTCTTCTAAACCCTTCTTTTACATGATTAATGTATGAAGTGTCCATATCCACTCGATTTAAAATAACTGGTTCAATAGACCGAACAACTTTTCCAATATCCTCTGGTCTATGTGGTTGCTCTCTCACTTCTTGTACAATTTGTGGTTTCATTCGGTAACCGCCGTTCGCAATTGTTGACATATATTGAGCAAGTTGAAGCGGCGTATATGTATCATACTGTCCGATCGCGTAATCAAGTAAAAAACCAGGTATGTCATCTGTTCTACCCATTTGACCAATCGATTCATTCGGCAGATCAATTCCAGTCGGTACACCTAAGCCGAACTGTCTAAAGTAGTAGCGCATTTTATTAAATGTCTCTTTTTTAATATCTAGTGGATTATTTGGCACATAGTTTATACCTGCCATTTTTAACGCTGTATTAAACATATAGACGTTTGATGAAACTTGTAAAGCTCTTAAATCATCAATATCTCCAAAGTCTTTCCACGATTTCTTTGGCTTAGTACTTCCTTTAAAGTACATTGGTGCATCAAAGAAATGTGTATACGGCTTAATTGTTTCAGTTTGATATCCGGCTAATAACGTAGCCCCTTTCACAGTTGATCCTAACTCATAAGAACTTGTCATCGTTCCTAAAGCAAAGTCTTCTATTTGCATCCCGCCATCTTTATTTACAATTTTCTTTCCAGCCATCGATAAAATTTGACCGTTTTTCGGGTTCATCATTACAACGAATGCACGATCCATCATCGGTTCTGCAGAATGAAATGCTCGTAAATTCTTTTCAAGACTTTCCTCTACTTTTTTCTGTAACTCCATATCCACTGTTAACATTAAGTTGTTACCACTTTTTCCTTCGGTCACTTTTTCAGTTCGAATAATATTTCCTACTTTATCCGTAATATTTTTCGACTGTTCTTTCGTTCCATGTAATGCATCCTCGTACTGTTTCTCGATGTAACTCTTACCAATACGGTCATTTCGGTTATAATCACGCACTAAATAATAATCTAACTGTTCTCTTGGCAAGCCCTCATTTTCAGTAGAAACGCTACCAAGGATGGAACGAAGTATTTTATCATTTGGGTATTCACGTTCCCAGTCCACTGTCGTATCCACTCCTGGCAAACTTGCCAATCTTTCACTTACGACTGCGTATTCATTTTGACTTACATCTTTTTTTACGATTTGCGGCGTCATTTTATATCCCGCATTCATTTTACTTTTAATTGCTAGTACTTCTAAATCCTCTTTTGAAAGTTCGCTTAATTCTTCTTGCGTAATTCTTTCCCTACGTAACTCTTCTACTTTTTTATCTAATTCTTTTCCTTCTATTTCTTGCTCCCTAAATTTACTATCATCTTCTTTTGTCACTTTTGCAGCTGCTCGCTTTTCATTTAACTGCATCCAAAAATCTTTTTTATCTGTTTCTGTCAACTTATCTATATCTTCTGGTGACATTTCTATTAGCTGCGCTAACTGCCTTGCTACTTGTAAAACTTCTTTCGAATCTACCCCTTTCATTTTCGTATATGTAACGGTTCGTAGTGGTTTGTTATTTACAATCACTTGGCCTTGCCGATCAAACATTTTCCCTCTAGGAACAGGCGTGCTTACCGTTACATCTTCCTTTTTGTTGACTTCATTTCTATACGTTTCTCCATCAATGATTTGTACTTTACCTAATTGAATTATAATAGCTGAAAATAAAAGAAAGACGATAAAAAATAGTACATTTAACCGAAAAGGAATATGGGTCTTTTTCTTTTTCGATTGTTTCTTCTGCTCCTTTTTCTGTCTCATTTCGCTCCCTCGCTTCATTCTATTAACATTTATACATAGAACCATTATGTATCAAATTTATTTATATGATATATATAGAATTTTATATTAATTACAAAAGAAATAAAAGATTTAATTTTCAGTTTTTTAATTTTATATCCTATTTATTACCATTCCCCTTAATTCGTCATAACATGAATTTTCTTCAAACAAAAAACTGAGGTGTTCTCTATACACCCCAGTGTTTTCGTTAACTTATTTCATTGAAGATAACCCTTCAACAAACTCACCAATCTTATTTTGAAAAACAAAATCAAAGTTATATTCTTGCCCTGTTGACTCTTCATTTACTAAAATTGTCGTTGCCCCGATTTCCCTCTTTGCAATTTGTGGGAATGAAGCGACAGGTTGTACTTTTAATGACGTGCCCATAACGATAAATACATCTGTCTCATATAAACGTGTTATCGCATTTTGATATTGCGGCAATGTATCTCCGTATAAAACAACGTCTGGATTTAAAATAAAATTACACTTCTGACAACGAGGCACTTCATGATCAATCATATACTGCAAATCATATCCCGCTTTACACTTCGGACAATGTGCTGTTTGAAGCGTTCCGTGTAAATCAATGACATGTTTACTACCGCCTAATTGATGTAAACCGTCAATATTTTGCGTTAAAATCGTAATATCTTTCCCTTGTTCTTCGAATTCAGCTAAAAAACGATGACCACGATTTGGTTTATATTGATAAAACGTATTAATTTGAAAGATTTCTTTATAATGCTTCCAAAATTCTTTTGGACTTCTATTATAATATCCTCTTGATAAATACATCTCCACATTCGCATCAGCATACAATCCATTTGCTGAACGGAAATCGGGAATACCACTTTCCGTACTTGCTCCTGCGCCTGTTAACACTGTAATTTTCTTCGCTTTTTCTAAAATTGAACGTACTTCTTCAAATTGTTGCACAAAAATCACCTCTATGTATTTTCCTATACTTATTATACCAGTTGTTTACAGGAGGTGTTGTATGATTCGTTTTATTTAATGCGTCGTGCCCCCAACTTCCACAATATCGACCTCAACTGTCGTCGTTACCTCAACCGCCAGTTCTATCCCTTTACCAATAGTAGAAAGTGACATACTCGGTTGACCTGGATAGTTACTCGCTTGCTCTGGTAAGAACGGAATATGAATAAATCCGCCTTTTATTTCCTTATCACGTTTCACTAGTTCATGCATGAGACCGTAGAATAAGTGATTACAAACGAATGTACCTGCTGTTTGTGAAACGGAAGCTGGTATGCCTTCTTCTTTAACTCTTTTTACAATTGCTTTCATCGGAAGCGTAGACCAATAGGCAGCTGGTCCTTCTTCTACAACTGGTACATCTACCGGCTGAATTCCTTCATTGTCAGGAATTCTTGCATCATCAACGTTAATTGCGACACGCTCTACCGTAATATCTGGTCTGCCTCCAGCTTGTCCGATACATATAATTATTTCTGGGTTTAGTTCTTCTATATACTCTTTTAAAACTTGTATTGATTTATGAAATACAGTTGGTACTTGTTTACTAATAATCTTGTACTCTCCGATTGTTTTTTCATGTAAACTTTTTGCAACTTCCCAAGCTGGGTTAATGCTTTCTCCGCCGAACGGATCGAACCCTGTTAGTAATACTGTTTTCATAGTTTTCCCTCCTAATTAGAAACGATATACAAGACCATACATAATAAACATATTGATAATAAAGATGGAAAGAGCTATTGGTACTTGTGCTTTAATAACTGCATTTTTATCTTTTAGTTCTAATAGCATCGCCGGAACGATATTAAAGTTTGCTGCCATTGGCGTAAGCAGCGTTCCGCAATATCCCGCAAACATACCGAGCGCTGCCATAATCGCTGGGTTTCCGCCGTGCATTTGTACAATTAAAGGTAAACCAATTCCTCCAGTAATTACGGCAAACGCTGCGAATGCATTTCCCATTACAACTGTGAAAAGCATCATGCCTAAACAATACGCCATAACAGCAACGAACGGATACTCTGTCGGTAATACTTGTCCAACTAAATCAGAAACGACTTGTCCAACGCCAGACTTCGCGAAAATACCGCCAAGTGCTGCTAGCATTTGTGGTAAAATGACAGCCCAGCCGACAGCTTGTAATAGTCTGCTTCCTTCTTGTACAGGCGTTGTTATTTTTGATTTTGTAATACGCATCGCTGCAACGAATGCAAGTAATGCCCCTAGTGCTAATGCTACTAGCGTTACTTTATCTGGATCAACAAGGGAAACATTTCCCCATTTGATTTTCCCTAACGTTAACGTACCGATAATTGTAAAAATAGGAATTAATAGTGCAGGCATAAAAATTTTATTTTTTAATTTCTCCGCATGTTTTACACGTTCTTGTACTGGTACTTCTTTCTCCTCTGATTTTGTTACTTTGTTTAATGAAGCTAATACGACCATAGCGAGCACGATACAGCCAACGTAAAACGAAGGGATCACATTTCCGAATAAAAACGTAACTGCAAATAACGCCCAAAATAAGCTAGAACCAAATCGATTTGGATGTTCACGATCAAATGCAATACGAACAGCGATAAAAGCAACGATTATTCCTAATACGTAATAAATTGTATCCATTGTGATTATGTTCATTTTATATTGCCTCCTTCTCTTCTTTTTCTTTTGATGTCATCGTTTTCTCTATATATTTATCAAATCTTCTAAATCTGATCCAGCTTACGATAAGTGCTGATATTGCAGTTGGAATGCCCCAAAGCGCCATATCCCACACACCGACATGCATACCTACTGAATCGAAGAATCCTTTCATTAATAAAATAGCACCAGTCGCGATAAATATATCCTCTCCGAAAAACCAAGCTGTATTTTCCGCAGCTGCTGCATTTGCTTTAATTTTTTCTCTTAACTTTTCAGGTAACTTACCATATTTACCTTGCGCAGCCCCTTCTGCCATCGGTGCAACGAGCGGCCTTACTGTTTGTGCATGACCACCAATATTCAGTCCAAGTGCTGCTGATGATTCTCTTATCGTAAAATATGACATTAGTACTCTTCCAGTTGTTGCACCTTTTGATTTCGTTATCAGTGCTTCTGCTCTTTCTTTTAAACCGTAACGCTCTAAAATTCCGATTACCGGTAAAGTTAATATAATTGGCATAGACATATATCTATTTTCTATGAAAAACTTACCGAACATGCTGATCACATCATAAAAGCTTAATCCTGAAACCATGCCTGTAACAATACCTGCAACCATAACTACTAAAAGTGTATTTAATCTAAATAAAAAACCAACTGCAACAAGTAGTATCCCGATTAATTTCACCAATCCCAACACTTCCCCTCATTTTTTTACTTCGGTGCACAAATAGAAATATCATTAAGTTCGAATGTTCTGTATATTTTTTTCGCAAATTGCACCGCTTTCTCTCCATCACCATGCAAACAAATGGTTTGTGCGTGAACTGCTACTTTCTCTCCGCTCACAGCGTTTACATACCCTTCTTTCACCATTTGTAGCACTTGTTTTATCGCTTCGTCTTCATTTTTTATAAGTGCATTTTCTTCTGTCCGGCTCGTTAATGTTCCATCTTGCTTATATGTACGATCGGCAAAAGCTTCTTGTACGAGAGTGATATTATATTTTTCCGCAGCCTGTATAAACGGCTCACTATTTGCTAATCCGTAAAGTAATAGATTTGGATTACTATGATAAATTGCTTTTGCAATTGCATCTGCAATTGCCAGATTAGTCGCCGCCATATTATATAAAGCGCCGTGCGGTTTCACATGATGCATCTTCCCGCCAGCTGCTTTCACAAAAGCGTCTAATGCACCGATTTGATACACTACATAGTCGTATACTTCACTCTCTGAAACGTTCATATTTCTTCTTCCAAATCCAATTAAATCAGGAAAACCAGGATGCGCGCCTATTGCTACATTGTGTTGAAGTGCCTTTTCGACCGTTTTCCTCATTACAGTCGGATCTCCAGCATGAAAACCACAAGCAACGTTTATAGAGGACACGAACGGAAGAATTTCATCATCATTCCCCATTTTATAAGCTCCAAAACTTTCTCCTAAATCACAGTTTAAATCGATTGTCGTCACGATGTTACCCTCCCAATGTCAGCTTCGTAAAGCAATGAATTTTTTTAATAGATTCATATTTACTTCTTGTTCTATGTACAATCGCTCCGCTTCTTCAAGCGTAATTTTCTCAAAAGAAACATAGTCCCCCGGTTTTAACTGAGCAAGAAGAGGTAAATCTACTGAAATAATATTTCCCATTCTCGGATACCCGCCCGTCGTTTGTCTATCTGCCATTAATATAATTGGCTGTCCACCATTTGGCACTTGAATGGTTCCAAATGTAACGGGACTCGATAAAATCTCTTTTTCTTCCACTCTATTTAAAATTTCTCCTTCAACCCTATAGCCCATACGGTCAGCGTAATTAGATACTTTATACTCTTTCGTAAAAAATGCCTGTATACTTTCTTCTGTAAATTGATCATATTCAAAATCAGTTATGACACGAAGCTTAGTATTTTTCTTATACTTTGGCAGTACGCTGCTGCCAATTTCCCAGTTCGTTTTGACTCGCCCTTTCTTTTGTAAGTGTTGAATAAAACGACTCGCCATTTCTGTCTGCGTACCAATTTGAAAATAATCTCCTTTTTTCAGCATTCTCCCTTCAATACCACCAATCGCTGCACGTATGTAAGTACTTTTGCTGTCCATTATGCGATCAATCTGTATACCACCTGCAAAAGTTACATACGCTCTGCAACCACTTTTCACTTTTCCAAAACAAAGCATGCTACCTTCTTCTGCTAAGATGGGACGCCATAATGGAATACGCTCCCCATTCAGTAATGGCTCCATATCAGCTCCGCCAATCGCAAGTAAAGTCGTTTTCTTTATTAATAATTTAGGTCCCATGATCGTCATTTCAAGTCCTGCTTCATTTTCTTCATTACCGACTAACATATTGATCATCCGAAGTGCACTTTGATCCATCCCCCCGCCAACTGGTACACCGTATTGTTGATAATGAGATCGCCCTAAATCTTGGACTGTTGTAAACATTCCCGCATGTAAAACCTCTACATCCATTCTTTAGCCCCCTCAAGTGATACATACTCTTCCTTCGTTATTGGGATAAATCGTAAATACATACCGCTTTGAATATATGTTGGTGTTTCTTCTTCTGGGTTAAATAATGAAATAGGGGTTCGGCCAATAATATTCCATCCACCCGGTGTTTCAAGCGGATATATACCTGTTTGATTTCCACCAATACCTACCGAACCAGGAGGTATTTGTAATCGTGGTGTTTCTTTCCTAGGCGTTTCTAGTTCTTTTGCTAGCCCTCCTAAATACGGGAATCCTGGTGTAAAACCTAACATATATACAAAATATGTTGTTTCACTATGTATGCGAATGACATCTTCTACCTGTAATCCTCTATCATGCGCGACCTCTTCTAAATCAGGTCCATATTCTTCCCCGTAGCAAACAGGTATAGAAATATGTTTCACATCTTGATTTAATTCTTCTTGATACGAATTACAAAGCTCCTGTATATACTGGCAAACGTAATGATATGGACCTTCACTTCTCCCACTTCGCTTCCATACTTCGTATACATTGTAGTAGACCGCTAAAGAAGTGAAAGACGGCACACATTCAACCATTCCTACAAACGGATGCCGTCTCAACGCTTGAAACAATCGCTGCACGTTTTCGTATGTCTCCATCCTCATTTCTTCACCAAATGTAACAATAATTGCTTGATCCCCTAATGCAGAAAATTTCATTCCACTCCCTCTTTCTATGCCAAAAAGCCAAGTTCTTTCGAAATGCGATGTGCTGTTTCTTTCACTTTCGCAATAAAATATGCGATATTAGTTTCGTTATACTCAATTGCTAATCCAGAAATACTAATACCTGCTACAATCGTTCCATCGCTTGCGAAAATCGGCGCTGCTATAGCCGCTGTATGATTTTCTAACTCAGAGTAGCTAATTGTGTGTCCTTCCTTTTTCGCCATTTGTAACACTTCAAGCAATTGTTCCTTATCCACGATTGTTCCATCTGCAAACTGTTTTAAATCCGTTTCCTCTATGTACTTTCGTTTCTCTTCCTCAGAGAAATACGATAGTAAAATTCTCGGACATGCCCCCGCATAAAGTGGCGCTCTTCTTCCAACCGCTGTATACACGCGTACAGGCTGAGCACCTTCCATCTTTTCCACATAGATTGCATCATTACCATCTTGAATAATTAAATTCACTGCCTGCCCTAAACTATCTCTAAGCTCTTTCATATATGGAATCGCAATATTTCTTACTGATAACCTTTGTGAAACGAGTTGACCGAACCGTAAAAAAACGACTCCTAGACGATATTTCCCCTTCTCATTTTTTTGTAAAAACTCCATTTCTTCTAACGAGCCAATTAAACGATAAACAGATGTTTTCGGCATACTCGTAAGCTGAACCATCTCTGTTAAACTTAGCTCTTCATGCTCATAAAACAACTCTAAAATATCCATTGTCTTAACTGCCGTTTTATTTATACTCATTCTATCTCCCTCTTGTTCCGAATTTCGGAACTTAAATTCCGTTTTTAGAAACAAATATATAATTTAAAATTATAAAATATTCTTTCAATTCTATCAATATTTTTTTCAAGCGTATGAATCGATATATTTGTCAGTAATTTAAAAAACATAAATACCCCAATACATTTGTAAATTTTTACATTAAACTATTACATTTCCAATATATTTCAATTATCATGATATATGTAAAACAAAATGTAAGGAGTGTTTCTTTTGAAAAAGTTGCTAGTAATTCCCGCTATTATGTTATCTTTTTATATAGGTTATAATGTAACATTTGCGACAAATGAAGATACTCATGCAACCGCTAAAGTTGCCCAACATCATAAAATAGCGAACGAAGAAATTCATTTTTTCGGATCAAGTATCTCTAGCTTTAACTATTCTCACGGGGATGAATTAAGCCTTCTTGTAAAAAATATAGGTGATTCTCCTTTTCGTTACACTTTATATAACGCTAAAGGTTCTTGGATGATTGACGGAACTTTAAAACCTGGGGAACAAGCGATCAATGAATTAATATAAATTGGAGTGACTGGCTTCCTGAAGGTGAATACAAGATCAAACTTAGAAATAATGATGGTTCTCTTTCAAAAGTTCAAGTGATAGCAAAACCAACCATTTAAATAATGCACAAAAAAAGTATGGAAGAATATTCTTCCATACTTGCTTTATAACGCTCTTACTTGTTTCAACGGCCAGAAAACAGCTTGTCCTTTTCCGACAATCTCATCTTCTGAAATGAATCCAAACATACGACCGTCTTTCGAAACTTCACGGTTATCTCCTAAAACAAACACTTGGCCTTCTGGCACTTTCGTTTTTCCTGTGATTTGTTCTAACGTAAAGTCTGGAGTTAATACACGGCCTGCTGCTTTTTCTTTAAACTCTTTTAAATATGGTTCTTCCATCGCTTTTCCGTTTACATATAACACATCATTTTTATACTCAACTGTATCGCCTGGTAAACCAATTACTCGTTTTACTAAATCGTATCCTTCTTTACCATGGAACACGATAATATCAAAGCGATCTAATCCACTTATACTATAACCAATCTTATTCACGAGAACTCGTTCGTTATTTTCTAAAGTAGGCATCATCGATTCACCTTGTACTAATGAAGGTGTAAATAAAACACCTCGAATAATAGCGATTAATATAAGGGTAAATCCTATCGTTTTAGCCCATGAGAATAATTCTTTCTTCGTATTTTCCTTCATCGTTTCTCCTCTTTCTTACGCATTTATTTTATGATTTGAACTAATTCTTGTACTAAATTAAGATCAATTTCAGCAAAACATGATTTCCCTTCTCTTACCGCTGTACCGACATGAGCTTGCGAAATTCCAGTTTCATCTAGCAATTGCTTTATATTTTCTTTCGTCACGCCAGCTCCAACAACAAGTTGAATTTGACCATCGCTTACCTTTTGCATTTCTGTAAGCACCGGAATATTCTCCACTATATTTCCTTGTCCACCTGAAGTTAAAACGTGAGTCACTTTATGAAACTTCTTTAAAGTTTTCATTGCTTCTACTAGATTTTCTATATCATCTATCGCACGGTGATACGTTACATTTATTCCATCTACAACAGATAGTAAATCCGCTAATTTCTCTTCATCCACTTCATTTCGTTCGTTTAATACACCTAATACAACACCAGCCGCACCTAACTTCTGCGCGATAATAATATCTTCCTTCATCATTTCAATTTCTTCTTCCGTATATGTAAAAGACTTCGCATGCGGACGAATCATAACGTGAATCGGTATATGTACTGCTGCTACCGCTTTTTTAATAAATGCATAACTCGGTGTTAAACCGCCTTCTGTATAAGATGCAATTAATTCAATTCGCTTCCCGCCAGCTCGTTCAATTCGTTTCACATCTTCTAAACATGTTGCAATAACCTCTAGCATGAGATGACCTCTTTTCGTGCTTTTTTCTTATTATAACATTAGTAAAAATAAGAAACCTAGCTTTCTCCTATAAAAATGTAAAAAGAAGAATGAAAAGAAAGATTTTTTAACTACTAACATCTATTGGTAATTTTATATTCTACAAAAAAGGAGTAACCCCCTAGCACTTCTGACTAGATTTCACTCCTTTTTATTTTAGTTATTTTAGTTATTTTTCTTAGTTACTCCATTATAATAGTGGCTAAACGCTTCTACTAACGCATCAACGGAAGCATATAATTCTTCTGGTGTATTATCTACACCTCCCATTTCAATAAGTAAAGCATTTGGAGAAAGGTCTTGATTATATACTCCGTTCCCACTTTTACGATCTTTAATAAAAATCCCTCGGCTTAAACCGTAATACTTCTCATCTAAATATGAATTGATTGCCGTTACTATTTTTTTATTTTTTTCAAAGCTAGGATTCTCTCGTCCTAAAATAAAATAGAGCCTCGCATAATTCTTTCCGTTAATATTTTTGGTTGTAATATTTTTTCGTGCATCATCTCTATGAAGGTCCATTGGAAACATAATATTTTTCTCTTGTGCTAATTTATCTTGTAATATTTGACGAGATCCTTTGTAGGATTGGGCCCAGTTTAAATTTTTATTTCGCAGAAAGTCCCTCATATTTGTCGTATCATGTGAAACCCCTATTCCTTTTTCTTCTAACTTTTGTTTTAAATAGTTTCCAACAAACGTAATATTCACTTCATTATTTGTACTAGAGGCATCATTAGGTTTAGTAGCACCTGGAATGAGAGGAATAAACGACTCCCAACTATGTGTATGATAAATAAAAACTTTATTTTCACCGTTATTTTGTGTAATTGAATTGTTTTCTTTCTCACTCTTTGGGTGTTTAACAGCAGTACCTTTATCTTTAATTTTATCTAAAGGAATGCTGGATTCTTCAGGAATGTTCGTATAATCTGTTCCTTCCCCAGCAATTAATATTTCCGAATAAAATTGATTCATATTAGGAAGTTCCCTGGTTAATAAACTCCGGAGATCATTTACATTAATATTTGTAGAAAGCGAAAGTAAAAAAGATTCCAAAGACGCTCGTCCTTTTTCTTTATGAAATTCTTCTGCAAAATAACGATTTTCACTTCCTATCATATACATAAGACCTTTAGTCGAATTCGTTCCTAATAACTGATTCATATAATATGATTTAAATACGCTAGAATTACTAGAAATGACGAATGAAGTGAGGATACATATAATCGTGAATAAAATACATACCACTACATATCTTACATTTAATACTTTCAGTTTCACTTTATTCATTTTATATCTCCCTTCATTTACTATATTCTTACGCATAATTTTTAAGTAATATGATTACTAATTTAATAGATTTGCCTCAAAAATTTTAAAAGAAATGAAATAACCTGAGTCTATATAAATATAGAACTCAGGTTATTTCATGCCGTTTACTCGACAGGAGGCACTGCATTTTGATGGACTTTTTTATTGTCCATATCAATGCCTAATTGGTCCTTCAATAACTTCATACCTTTTTGTGTAAGATGGACAGCCCGACTCTTATCCGTTTTTGTAATCCATTCCTGTTCAAAAAATAGTTTTGCTATTGCAGATCCTAACCAACCAGAAATATGGTAGCGTCGTTCACTCCAATCAAGACAAGGTTTTGCAAATACCCTCCTCTTTATATGTGCCGTTTCAATATTTATTCCAAAATTCAGAAACCATTGCTTACCTTGTTCCGTTACAATGTATTCTCCTTTCTCTAAAATTAGAAATTCCTTATGTAGTAATTTTTCGGTTATCTCTACACCGAGTCTGCCTGCAAGATGATCATAACAAGTTCGAGCATAACGAACTTGTTTTAGTTGATTCGATTGTTTTAAAGAACGAACTTGGACTGTTGGTGCGATTGTTCCTAACTTTTCAAGAACTTCTGCTACCTCTTGATTAGCAAGTCGATAGTAACGATGTCTACCATGTTGTTCAACTGTAAGTAGATTCCCCTCTATTAATTTAGAAAGATGAGAACTAATCGTTGGATTTGAAACTTTCGCCATATAAGCCAATTCGCTAGCAGGTAGTGCCTGATTATTCATTAAACAATCTAAGATAATTGCTCTTGTAGGTTCAGCAATTAGTTTAGCTATATATGAGATATTCGGATATACATTCATATTTCGATGATACCCTAACTATTAAACTGATACAATTATTTTAAGTTTAATAGTAAAGGAGAATGTATTATGAATGCAATTGATCTTAGTATATTAAATTTGAAAGAAACGAGAAGGCGCTCAGAAAAATTATGGAATTCTCTTCCTGATAATTTTCTTAATTGGAAGCCTGATCATGAGGCTATGTCCTTTGGTGAAATGATTCGTCATGTATGGAGCTCAACTTTTTACTATCATATGATTTTAAAAAACAACGGCTCAATACATGATATACATTTCCCGTATGATGACGAGCCAATTACTTGTGTAAAAAAAGAAATTGAATTGGCACAATCATATTTTACTGACTTCATAGAATATGTTCAATCCATAAGCATAGCTGAGCTAGATTCAACCCTTATTAATCGAAGCGATGTTGGCTATGAAAGATATTTAGGCGACATGCTATTACGAATTGCCTATCATGATGCGGTCCATGCAGGTCAATTTTTACAATATTTACGAATGGTAAACTTGGAAAGACCTTTAATTTGGGATTAGATATGACAAATGTTTACAACGCTTCATTTTAAACTAGTATATTAAACACATAAAAAGCACGTGTTTGATTACTACTCAAACACGTGCTTTCAAAACAACTATATTACCCATAAACAATAAAATGTAAGCATTAAAAACTACGACCGAAACGCCGCATCCGCCAACATAGACAGTGTTACATCATCCATCGGCGGATTGTGTAATCCTGCTCTGACATTTAAATAGTAGCGGTGAAGCGGATTTTTTTCTGATAAACTTTTTGCCCCTACGATGCGCATTGCTTTATCTACAATTGATATCGCTGCATTCGTTACGACATATTTCACTGCTGCTAATTCTGCTTGCAATGATAGTTTATCCTCTGCTTCATCGTACTTTTTCGCAATTTGATATAAAAAGACGCGAGCTTGCATAAGCTCAAGTTCTAATTCTCCAACTAATCTTCTAACATTCGGCAATAAACTAATAGAATGATTTAAACTATTTGGCTTGTATGATTCCGCAAATTGAACTGCATAATTTCTTGCTGATTGTGCAATTCCTAAATAACATGCTGGTATATGTAGCAACCAGCCAATACCCTTTTGTTTCACTTTTCCGCCCTTTATATCTGTAAAAAAGCGGTTTTCTATCTCCACATTTTGTAAGACAAGGTCGTGACTAGCAGTCCCTCGCATCGCAACGCTATCCCACGTTTCTTCAATGGATACACCGAGAGTATTTCTTGGAATAACAAACTCACCAACTTCATCTCGGCCTTCCATACTTGCTGAAATAATAAAATAATCAAGTACTGGCGCCATCGTTGTAAAGGTTTTCCTTCCGTTTATAACCCACTTATCGCCTTGTTGAACCGCTATTGTTTCTGGTTTTCCACCACGCGTCGGACTCCCTGTTTTTGGTTCTGTTGCTGCCCTGTTAAAGAGTGCACCGTTACGCACTTCTTCGCAAAACCATTTGAACATCTCATCATTCCAAGAGCGATTTTCCGCTAGCTCTTTCACAATGCCAAGATGCCAGCCAATCGATAATGCAGTAGCTCCGCAGCCTTCCGCGATTTTCTCTTGAAATAAAACGAAGTCATATAAAGAAATCGCACTACCACCAAATTCCTTCGGTAACGTTAATTTCGTATATCCGATATCTTTCAAATCACTTATATTTTCATACGGAAATGATCCTAATTCACTTAGTTGATGCTCTCTTTCCATGAACTTCGGAATCAATTTATTTATTTGTGCAATAATGAAAGATTGTTCTTCTGTTTCAACAAATGAGAGTGCCATACTATAATCTCCTTTATGTTCGATTCATCAACCGCTCACTTTTTCATTATAATTATATGAAGCTACCTCTCTATTGTTTCACTATTCCGATAAAAATACAATGTTTTTGACTAATAAGAAAAGTTCCTATTTAAGGATAGGTTCTTTTCTTATGTTAGTCTCCCTTCAATGCCTTTAATGGCAAAGAGGTTACATATCCAATATACGAGAATAATTCTTTAAAGAAGAATGGAATTTCTGTGTCTAACGTTTTATATGCTGATGTCGGCGTTGGTGAAGCATACGCTTCAATATTAATATGTTTTGCGATTCTCATTGCGCGTTTCATATGAAGTGGATCACTTACAATCGTGTATGTGCGTATTCCGTTCTCTATTCCAACTTCCTTCGCATTCTTTAAATTTTCTTCCGTGAAAAGGGATTTTGTTTCAATTAAAATATCTTCGTCTTTTACACCTTGTTTCATTGCATATACTCTAGCAGTACGCGCTTCCTCAAGTTCTGCCTCGAACTTTGTACCACCTGTAAAAATAATTTTTTTAATGTTTCCGTTCTTATATAAAGAAATCGCATGATTAATTCTTTCTTTAAATACAGGTGATGGTTTTCCGTTCCAAGAAGCTGCTCCTAGTACGATACCAGCATCCGTTTTCACACTATCATCTGTTTTAAAGCGATAGCTCCAAATATCGTAAGCTGCATAACTTACATATAAAATAGCAGAACAAATCATTAGTAAAAATACTTGAAAGATTCGTCTTTTCTTACTTTTCTTATTTTCTTTCATTTGTAATTGCCTCCGTACATCATCCATACTTCTATAAAAAAACATTTATATCAAATCGTTTTGTTTGAGTTTATTTAAAAGAAGGAACTTTACTTGTTATTTATGTATAAAAGGGTTTTCATTTAAAATTGAGGATTATCAATTCATTTTTTATTTGCGGTTTTCATTACATGTTTTAAATTCATAAGTTTATTACCATACAACTACATTGTAACGAATTTTTTCTCAGAAGGGAACGATGAAACAAAAGTAATTAAAATAAAGTAGCATTTTGTAAGAAAAAAGGTATATTTTTCATACATCACGAACAATATACCTTTCAAAACACGAATTATAACTTTTCTTTATACAATTCTAATTTTTCCAATAAATGCAGTTTCACAACTGGCCATTCACTTGCGATAATACTATATACAACTGCATCTCTCACATGACCACTTGGCAATTTTCTTTCATTTCTAAGCACACCTTCTTTTACTGCACCTAACCTTTCAATTGCTCGTTGTGCTTTTTCATTTCTTGCATCCGTCTTAATTTGTACTCTCAGCATATGCAGTTTTTCAAAAGCATACTGGAGAAGCATATACTTACACTCTGTATTGATACTCGTACGTTGCACACTTGGATGATACCACGTTTGTCCTAACTCGACTGTTTTATCTTCTACTGAAATATTATATAGACGTGTACTTCCTACAATCGCATTCGTCTGTTGATCCACTACAACGAAAGGTATTTGAGTCCCCTTTCCATAACCCCGTATCGCTTTTTGAACATATTGCTGCAAATCTTGAACACTATCCATTTTAGAGATTAAATACGCCCAAATATCCCGATTTCCTTCTACAATCGAAAACAAAGTTTCGACATCATCACTATCCATTAACCGTAACTTTACTCTTTCGTGAATCATTTCCATTTGAAAGCCCCCTTTGTTGTTACTATATCACACGAAACAGAAACGTTTTATAAGAATAATAGAATGTTTTTTCACAAAATTCCTTTTCAAATATAATCTTCTCGTATACAGCGGGAAGGCTCATCAATAACCTTTAAAAAGGAAATTTTTGATAATTTCCAATAAATACTATATAATAATAAAACGGGAGGGGATAAAAATGCTAGATCAAATTACTTGGGGAACGCCAGGCAGCTTATTATGCTTAGGATTCTTTTTTGCAGGATTAGGAATCTTCTTAAGAAGCATGACGTCATATTCAAAAAATAAATAAAAGCATCCCAAAAACAGAAAATAGTATATTTTCATGTTTTTGGATATTTGATTTTCTTAGCTTGATAGCGATATGGGAATACCTCGCTTTTAAACAAAAGAAGCCTTCCTTTTACAGAAGGCTTCTTTTGTTATAGATTTATCTTATTAAAACTTTAAAGCAACAAATAAGCAATCGGAGTAATAATAAGTAACGTTAATATCGTTCTTTGTAAGTAGAGAATTATAAGTTCCGATACTTTTAACGGAATGTCCGTTGATAAAATACAAGGAATGGAAGCTGAGAAAAACAATATAGATGATACCGAAACAACCGCAATGACAAACTTTGTCACAAGTGGTGCACTTACAACTAAAAGAGAAGGTAAAAACATTTCTGCGATACCAACAGATACGGCTTTAGCAGCTAGTTCTGCTTCTGGAAGCTGTAAAACCCACGTAAATGGATAAAAAATATAACTGATCCAATCAAATATTGGTGTGAATTTCGCTAAGACGATACCGATTAACCCTACCGACATAATGGATGGTAAAATTCCCATCGTCATAATAAAACCATCTTTTAAATTCAATGCGATATTTTTCATAATACTCGGTGCAGATTTCGATACTTCTAGCGCGTCTTCCCATGCGCGTTCTAACATTTTCTCTTTATAAACGGGCTCTGGGAACCCTTCTTCTGTTACATATGTATCTGGTTTTCTACTAAGAGGCGGGATTCTTACGGTGATAGCAGTTACGATGAATGTTACAACGAGAGTAGTCCAAAAATAAACATTCCATAAATACATAATGTCTAATGTTTTTGCGATGATGATCATAAATGTTGCGGATACTGTAGAAAAGCCTGTAGCGATAATGGCTGCTTCTTTTGTCGTATACTTTCCTTCTTTATATACGCGATTCGTAATAAGCAGTGCAAGTGAATAACTCCCCACAAAGGACGCAACCGCATCAATTGCTGACCTTCCCGGCGTATTCCATAAAGGTCTCATAATTGGACGGCAAAACGTACCGATAAATTCAAGTAATCCGTACCCAACTAATAATGCTAAAAAAGCCGAACCAATTGGAACGAGTAAACTGACCGATATGACTAGTTTTTCATACAAAAATGGCCCTATATCTGGCGCAAAGAACCAAGCTGGCCCTACTTTCAAGCAATATAATACACCAAAGACAACACCAACTACTTTTAAAATAGAAAAACAAATGTCTACGAGAGATGCATTCCATTTTTTCGTATAAAACGGATAAATCGCACCCATTATCATAACGAGTAGTGCATAATAAGGTACGACGCTCGGAACCGAAGTCCTGATCCATGATACGATATGATCAATCATAATGGACGAATCACCGTTTATCGTAACTGGTACGAAAAACATAAACACACCAACTAGACTAGCGAGTATAAACCGAAGAATGATTCTCTTCTCACTCCCTGTCTTAATTACATTCCTTTTTAATTCAATTTCACTCAAAATTCGACACCTCCAATTATCTAAATATTCTGTATAATTACATTAGATTCCTTCTTTCAGTTTCTAATATTTGATCATATGAAAAAGCCTATTTTAAAATAGGCTTTTTCTACTACCTCTCATAATCATCCACAATCACTTGAATAACACGATACGATTCTTCTGCAACTGCCTTATCACTAGTCTTATTCGCATCATATGTAATTAACGCTTTCCAAAGTGCCCATCCTCTTGCTCTATTCCACGTTTCTTCATCTATGCGCAATACTTCTTTAAATACATTTCTACTATTCTTATCAAAAAATGTCCATGCCATCGCTGCATCACAAGCTGGATCGCCTACTCCTAAAATACCAAAATCAATTACGGCACAAAGCTTTCCGTCCTTAACGAGTAAGTTTCCAGGTGCAACATCTCCATGAACCCAAACCGCTTTACGCTCCCACGTTGACTGAAGGGCTAAATCCCAAAGATGCTTTAATACAGTTTCATCAAAAACGTCCTTATTATTTTCGATCGCACCTCTCGCCTCTTCATCATATACAGATATAAGCCCGCCTCGGTAAAAATTATGTGCCCCAGCCATCGGTCCATTACTCGCATCAATGGATTGTAATTCTACTAAAAATAATCCTAAATCCGCTGCAAATTCATTTAAGTCACGAACATTTTGTTTCGCAACTGTTTCTCCTTCTATCCACTTATTAATAGACCAAGGCCATGGATACAATTCAGATGGATTTCCTTTCGCAAGTGGTGTAGAAATTGGTAAAGAAAGTTCCTTACTTAATAGAGGTAGCCACTTATTTTCTTTCTCTACTTGTGGTGCATATGCCGCATCACTTGGCAATCTTACACTCATCTCATCCCCTAGATGAAACGTTCTATTATCATGCCCACTAAACTTTACAGGTCTCACTTCTAAATGTGCCCATTCAGGAAACTGTTCCTCTATCAACCTTTTAACTAAAGCAGTAGGAAATTGATTCATCTACTTACCCCCTTCTCTTTTGAAACTTACTAAGTCCTTCTGTACTTCCAACATATTCAAAGCCATTTCTCTTATAAAAATCATTCAACGTACGATTATGCCCAACACAATCTAGTTTCAAAAACTCTTTGTCACAGTGCACATTCTCGTCTATCCATTGTAAAATCCACTCTCCAATTCCATTCCCCTTATACTTTCGTTTCACTGCAAATCTATGAATATATAAAGAATCTGAAACTTCCTCCTTACCAAAAATACGCTCATCCCATTCATTTTGTTTAGGAGATACTGTAACCGTACCGACAATTTCATCTCCTTTCGTAACCACATATGTATATTTCTCTCTTATACCTTCTAATATTTCAGCCGTAGCTTCTCCACCTAACAGATACTGCCACTGATCCACTTCTTTATGTTGTAGCCACTCTGCTACTTCTTTTAATAGAGTGATTATGCTATCGCTTTCCTCTTCAATAGCAGTTCGAATTGTATATTCTTTAACTGTAGTTCTCTCCATATTGCTGTTCCCCTTTCATATGCTTACTTCTCCCTTTATTAATTTTCTTTTTATACATTATATACCAAAATTAATCACTAACACTTCAAGATATCTATTTTACAGCCTGTATTCCACAAAAAAACCGCTCCAATACTAGTGAAACGGTCTTAATCCCCCTAGGCATTTACTTCGTTTTCACAAAATAATATAAAAACCACACCGCATGATTTTGTTCATCGGCAGCTATTCTGCGCATTAACTCTTTCAGATGTGCATCCGATGTTTCATCTGAAATTTCCAAGTAAAAATCTACTGTCTTCTGTTCATCTTGTATAGCGAATTCTAATCCTTGTAAGTACGTATTTGGACATTCTTCCGTAATTTGTGGTTTCGGCTGCTGACCCGTTAAATTTGTATAGATTTGTACAAAATGATGGAAATGCTTTATTTCATCGTTACGAATCTCAAGAATTTGATTTCGTTCCGCCGTATTTGGAGCCATATTAGCTAATTTCGCATAGCAATTTATAGCACTAAACTCTCCGTTAATTGCTTTCTCAATATCACGAATCAGCTTATCATTTTGCCTATACGAATCATAATAATTCGAATTATACATCGTATCCCCTCCATTATTCCGCATAACATTTTATGCAATTTTAAATAGCAGGAGCATGTATATAAAAAGGAACTGCAAATCCGAATTCTTTTATTCCCTTTAAAATATAAGTTAATAAAAGATAAAAACGCTTCACTCCTAGTGAAACGTTTTTTGATTTTATGCTTTTAATTCCGTTTTATGTTCCTTTATTGCACTACGTCTGAAAGCAGTTGCTAAAATAATCATCATACTTACCACTCCAATCCAAACGAGTATAGTAAGAGGTGTACTCCAGCTTAACCCTTTTCCGAAGAAGAAGATTTCTCTAAGTCCTTCAATCATAAATCGCATTGGCAACCATGTGTACACCCACTCTTGATAAAATGGCGACAACATTTCCGGTGCTAACGATAATAACGGTGCCCCAAAGAATAATAAGAGTGCGAATACACCAATTCCTTTTAGTCCAACTAGTGAAAGTACTGCTGATATCATTAAGAAAAAACTAAAGGATGTAATAGATAAAAACAGTGCCGTATCTGTGAAGTTCGAAATATTTAACCCTACCATGCCATCTGCTATCCATGTAAGACCGAATCCAATTACAATTGTCGCAACTGCTCCAGTTACTATTTGTTTTAGTTTTAATACGAAGTTTTTTTTTCTTGTACCTACTGGCATTTTACTTATCGCCATAAAAATAATTGCTGCACTCGCTAAACTGGCAATCCATAACGGCTGAAATAAAGACATTGGCGAGTTACCGTTCGCACTATTTTTGCCGATTTCGTTCACATTTGTCACTTTCTTTGCAATCGGTGTTACTACATTTGTAACTTGATCTGCTGTTAATGTAGCTCCTTTTGCTTTCAATCCTTCTAGTAGTTGCGCGCGAACAGTATTGTTCATATTATCAACTACCCCATTTAACATTTGTCCTGCCATAGTTGACGCTGCTGTATTCATTCCTTGATTGATGAATATTTCTACTTCTGGCGAAGATGGCTGTGGTGTTCGTAATGATGCTTGTTTTGCGCTAAAGTCTTTCGGAATAACTAATGCTGCGTAATACTCTTGATTATTTAAGCCTTTTTGAACTGCTTCTTTATTTTTCACTTCTACCCACTTCACCGCAGGTTCTTCCTCTGATTTTGATGTCTTTTTCATATTATCAACAATCGTTTGCCCCATATCCATCTTTGGTTGGTTCGGAATTTCTACTCCTTGATCCTCATTTACAATTGCGATTGGCAAGTTTTTCGGCTGAGGTTGAACGGTTGGAAATAAAGTTAATGAAAAAATAAAAACAACAAGTAGTGCAATAACTGGTGATAACAATAAAAGTTTATTTTTAAACATTTTCTTTTCTCCCCCTTACATTTGATTTATAATAACCAACAACGTGTTGTTTATTTATATTTTGAATTATATGTTCGAGTTGAACCTTATACAATAATCAAAAATCGTAAATGTGTCGGTTATAAGACACATCTTTGAAATGTGTTGGCTAAAATGAAGGAGGGACATGCTTTGCGTGATAGTAATTTAGATTTACGTGTTGTTCGTACGAAAACTGCCATACGAAATGCATTGGTGGAACTAATTGAAGAAAAAGGTTTTGACGCCATTACAGTGAAAGATATTACAACGAAAGCAAACATTAATCGCGGTACTTTCTATGCGCATTATCAAGATAAATTTGATTTAATGACGAAATGCCAAGAAGAAATTATGCATAAAATTTCCAGCATTGCCAAACAGAGATTTCCTGAAGTTATTGCTGATCTTGGTTCCAATCCTTCTCCAACAATGCCGTTTCTGCTTATCACTTCTATCCTTGAATTTCTAAATGAAAATAGTGATTTTATGAAAGCTGTATTAAGTCCAAAAGGAGATTTATCTTTCCAAACAAAACTGAAAGATTTTATGTGGAAAACAATATTTGAAGATACGAATGGTGCTCTCATTAATAAGGAGAATTTACTTGTCCCAAGTCAATACTTAGCTTCTTATATGGCATCTGCTCATATTGGTGTGATTCAGCAATGGTTAAATACCGGGCAAAAAGAAACACCAGAGGAAATTGCTCGTATTTTATCTACAATCGCAGTTCATGGACCTTTTTATGCGGCTGGTTTAAAGAAATAAGTCAAGTATATATGAAAAGATCATCCACTATAATAGCAGATGATCTTTTATTTCATTACAACACTTCAATATACCCTTCTGTTCCATGTACCCGAATTCGTTGTCCGTCTTTTATTAATTTCGTAGCATTCTCTACTCCAACAACTGCCGGTAATCCATATTCACGTGCAATTACTGCTCCGTGCGTCATAAGTCCGCCAACTTCAGTGACTAACCCTTTTATAGACACAAACAATGGTGTCCAGCCAGGGTCAGTAAACGCAGTAACTAATATATCTCCTTCTTCTAGATTCGCTTCTTCCATGTTTAAAATAACGCGAGCTCTTCCCTCAATCACTCCTGAAGAAACAGGCAAACCTACAATCGCATCAGCTGGAAGATTTTCTCGTTTATATTTACCCGTAACGATTTCTCCATCAGACGTCATAATACGAGGAGGCGTTAGTTTTTCATATAATTTGTAATCATTTTTTTGTTTTTGTATCAGCTCGTAATCTAGTTTACTCGTGCGAACAACTTCGTGAAGTTCTTCAAAAGTTAAATAGTATATATCATCAACTTCACGAATGACACCACTCTGCACAAGTTGCTCAGCTTCTTTCAATAACGCCTGCTTATATATGAAATAGCGATTAATCATACCGTATTTTGGATATTCACGATAGCCGATACAATTGCGGATGTTACGAATCATTCGCTTCGTCTCTTCTACTTTTTGTTTACTATCCGGCAAGTGCTGTATTCGCTCTATTAACTCTTCTTCTTTTTTCAAAGCTTCTTGCAGTCCTTCTTCAAATTTCCGCTTACTCGCGTCAGCTTCAAAGTCTCTTATATTATTTAAAATCATTGGGACAATGGTTGTTGGCTTTTCACTCCAGCGC
Source organism: Bacillus sp. EB106-04-02-XG92 (assembly GCF_058791995.1). Classification (NCBI taxonomy): domain Bacteria; kingdom Bacillati; phylum Bacillota; class Bacilli; order Caryophanales; family Bacillaceae; genus Bacillus; species Bacillus sp. EB106-04-02-XG92. The sequence continues at coordinate 132,075 of NZ_JBYTEA010000006.1, read as the reverse complement.
GTTTTCGTAATGTCGATTTCTCCGCTGCATCTCATTCCGTATTTATCTAGAAAAGCAAAGATAGCATCTCGAGCTTTTTCTCCGCCTTTAAACGTAACTAGTTCATCTAAAAAGCTACCATCTTCTACATGTTGGAAATACGTAATAACTTCTGGATACGGCCGAATCACATCAGCAACATCCATTAATGCTAAACCCATTTCAGACGTAATATTATTTTGCACCGATTGAGAAAGCGTGTCTGCTGCATTCTTTTCGCCTAGCCATTGCTCCATCTTTTCATTGATCCACGTCGAAGCATTCATTCCTGCCATAATGATAGCGATACTTTGCGGGTTAAATAATACTTTCTTTAATTGCTGGATGTCTTCCAAAATAAAATCAAGTACATCCGTCCCCAATTTCGTTTGCATGTTTCGTTTTAACTCTTTGATTGATGCTTCACTATTCTGTATTAAATTCGTAACGATTGCCGGATCATTTTCGATTTCTGGTTGCGAATTTGCAGGTTGCTTATTTTTACTAACAATCTTTTCTTTTTCATCATCCGGCAACAATGTAATAAAATTATCTCGCTCGATTATAGTCGTTAATGCATCTCTTACGAGTGGATCTGATTTTCCTAAAGTGTTTATTAAATAATCTCTGCTAGCAGGTGAAGCTAGTTGTTGCGTAGCATCCACAAACAGCCGTCCTCCCGCTTTACGCATAGGAGCATTAGTCGTTAACAGGAAAAAAGATAACCCAAGCGGTTTCATCGCATCGGTCATCATTTGTTGGTGACCAACTGATATATACACATGATTTCCCCCATCATTTTCTTCAGGAATTGGATATAAAGTCGTAATGGGGCGACTTTGGACAATATAAAATGTATTATGGGCTAAACACCATTCAATATCTTGCGGACAACCAAAATAAGCTTCAATCTGTCTTCCGATACTTGCTAGTTGTAAAATTTGTTGTTCAGACAATGTTTGAAGTTTTTGCTGAGCTGGATCAATCTGTTTCGTCTCTGTTCCGCCCTCTTTTACAGCATAAATAGCTATTTTTTTAGTCGCTATCATCGTTTCTGTAATTTCGCCTTCTTTTACTTTATAATTATCGGCAGAGACCAATCCTGATACTAATGCCTCACCAAGTCCAAAACTGGCATCAATGGATAACACCTTTCGGTTAGAAGTAACCGGATCAGCCGTAAATAAAATACCCGAAGCCTCAGGGAAAACCATTTTTTGAACGACAACACATATAGAAACTTGATTATGTTCAAAACCATTTTGCATGCGGTACGTAACTGCTCGCTCTGTAAATAAAGAAGCCCAGCACTTTCTTACATGCTGTAAAACCGCTTCTTCTCCGATAATATTTAAATACGTATCCTGTTGACCAGCAAACGAAGCATACGGTAAATCTTCAGCCGTCGCACTAGAACGCACGGCATACGCATGTTCATTTCCAAAACGTGAGAGATAATGAGTTACTGCTTCCACTACATCAGAAGGGATTTCTACTGCCATAATGACTTCTCTAATCTTCTTACTCATTTCACCAACTTGAGCTCGCTCTTCCTTTTTCAACTTTGTTAGTTGTTGCAACAAAGTTTGAAGCTCTTCATTTTGCTCGATAGCCTTTTCATATCCTGCCGCTGTAACACAAAATCCTTCTGGTACTTGTATTCCTTGAACGCTAGATAACTCCCCTAAATTCAAGCCTTTTCCACCAACGAGTGAAAGCTGCGTGTTTTCTATTTCCTGAAAATCGAGAACGAAAGAACTCATGTAACATCTCTCCTTACTTTGCATGTGTTCTTGATTGTAGCAGGAGTAAATACGAATAAACAGTCTATTTTGAACTTGATTTACATGATATAATTAACTTAGGAAGAGATAATTATTTTTATTTCCCCCCTCTCATTCACTTCAATTCCAAACTTAACTATTCTTTGACTATGAAAAGCCTTTGACAATTAACCGTCTTATTTAATGGCGTTCTCTCAAATACTGTTATGTATTTTTGTATGAATGCATATTAAAATATTCAGATTAACATTTTATTAACCCATCACCCTCCTCAAAAAAATTGTAGCAACTATTATATAAATTGATATGTCTCCTCCTTAATTCTAGGACTTAATTTTTTTGTAATCCCCCACTAATTTTTTTCTCAAATCCCCCAAAATGGATTTGAGAAATTAGGGAACTATAATGTCGTATTGAAATATATTAAGGGGGATAACAAGTGGACAAGGAAATGAATTATGGAAGTGATTACAAGTTTATTCCAGCAACTTCAATTGAAAGTGGTCATGGCCTCGAAGTATTGCCTGATTTATTTTGCTACACGATTCAAATCGTCAATATCTGTTTTGTTGGAAATCCGCATACCGATGATTTTGTTTTAGTTGATGCTGGAATGCCTAAATGTGCAAATGAAATTATCTCTGTTACTGAGAAGCGATTTGGTACAAATAGTTGTCCAAGAGCAATTATTTTAACTCATGGGCATTTTGATCATGTTGGAGGGATAATTGAACTCATTAAATATTGGGATGTTCCAGTCTATGCCCATCAAATGGAGATACCGTTCTTGACTGGACAACAAAGCTATCCTGAACCAGATCCAACAGTTGAAGGTGGTATGGTAGCGAAAATGTCTCCCCTGTTCCCTAATGAACCGATTGATTTAGGAAGTAGCGTAAAAGCACTACCTACCGATGGAACTGTTCCCCATATGCCAGAGTTTAAATGGATTCATACACCAGGGCATACTCCTGGGCATATTTCATTATTCCGAGAAAAAGACCGAACTTTAATTGCTGGGGATGCTTTTGTTACAGTGAAACAGGAATATCTATATAAAGTATTTACTCAGGAACAGGAAATAAGCGGCCCCCCTCGTTATTTAACAACAGACTGGAAAGCCGCTAAAGAATCAGTCATTAAATTAGAAGAAGTAAAGCCTCTAGTCGCTATTACTGGACATGGGATACCAATGTCCGGTGAATTGCTATCAACAAGCCTCAGAACACTCGTTCAAGAATTTGATAAAATCGCTGTACCCGATTATGGAAAATATGTAGACAAAAAGATACATTAAGAATGAAATTAATTTGTTTATCTTTTCTGATTAATGAATCAAAATATAATACAAAATTATCATTCAAAAGGTTTTAAACTTAATCTGTTAAAAAATTGAATGTAGGCAATATCTATATCCTAAGAATAGAACTACTCTTTTGGAGTAAAAATCAAGCTTTCGCACACACTATCTTTAATAAAGTCTGCTTCTTACCCAGGCTTTATTTCTTACCATTAAAGAGCAGTCATATAAATAACTGCTCTTTTTAATTTTTTGTATATGCTTAAAATTTTTTCATACTATACTTAACCCATGAAATAGTTATACTCCTTACATTCATGGATGTAACTTTCTCGCTGCAGTTAGCTTTTGCTAGCTACTTTTTTATTGATAATTTTTTAAAACTCATACAAACTCTATATTTTTAACCATATCCCAAAATTCATTCCTTTTAACCGAGCTGCTAAAGAAGTTTTAATGAAAGTTATTAATATGCTGTGACAGAAGTAAAAGTAATTTATGTAGATAGATTAATGACAAACTGGATTCCATTATCTCATCTTGTATATTTCATAGAAATGATGGAATTAATTCAATGTTAGAGTCTTTAGGATGAACATGGAGATATTTCAATATTGAATAGTTATAACGTAAATTTTAAAAAATGAAAATATAATACTTATTTTTATCAAAGTTTCTTTTAAGTACAGTATGATTAAATCTTATTTCAAAGTTTTTAGTTTCAAAAAATCCGATAAACTTACTATATTATTGACTTTCGTTCTCGGTTTGCTACTCCTGAACCATTGTAAACAAAGTATAAAAATTAGAACAATATCAATAAGATCCCCACCATAATACATAAGTACGCTCCCAATTTCAGCTTGTGCAGTGACTACACCAGCAGGCGGATGAGCATATATGTATTTTGATAATATCCCATGACCAGCTGATGCAACTATTAAAATAATTGATCGGTATTTATAACTATACCTATGGGATATTGGATCAATATAAATCATTGATGTGGTAAACAAATATCCTGCAATAAAAACATGGAAATGTATGAACAAATGAAGAAGTATACTTTTGTGCATCATCGAGTATAAGTTAGTAGTATAGAGAATCCATAGTCCTCCTAGATTAAGCAAGGTTGCGATAATGGGATGAGTAAGGATTTGTAGTGGCTTACTCTTTAGTACACTTGAAAGACGTCGCGCTGCTTTCACATTGAGCGTTCGTAAAAAAAGAGTCATCGGAGCTGCTAATGCTATAAAAATTGGAGCAAACATCCCAAGGAGCAAATGCACAAGCATATGTATTGTGAAGTCATTATGAGCACGATGAGCTAAAGGTCCAATAACTGCTATTGCTACACAAATAAGCCCTAAAACCCAGAAGACACTTCGATATAACGGCCATCGTTTGTAATGACGATTTGATATTACCGTTGATACAATATAAATTATTAATATAATTAAAATGAATACGAATAACAAAAAATCCAATAAACTCCATATTTCGTGATGAAGATGGTTATTGTTCATCTAAACTTTTCCCTCTTAATAATCTTTTATCGGTTCTTGTCTGAAAAACTAGTAGAATTCCAATTAAGAGCATTACAGTCGCAATTATATTCCATATTACGTCGTAGATAAGAACATTATCTACGTATCGAATCTGATGTATTTTCATTAGTTTATGTTGAATTATACCGTCATATAATTGAAATCCACCACTACCAAGCATTAACCCGCTCCACCATCTTTTCAACCAAAATGCATCTCTACGACGAAGATCAGCAACTATGAACAAGGAACCAATCGTTGCAAACCAACTAAAAGCATGAAAAAGACCATCTGAAATCAATCCAATATCTGTTGTAGATTTATCGTAGAAATGGTGCCAATGTAGCAGTTGATGAAAAATAGTTTCATCTATAAAAGCTACTAACCCTAGGCCAAACAAGATACCTGACCATAGATTACGGGTCAGATAAATAGAAGAGGTTAAATAGCTTGTATTTTCGGTTTTGGTTACCATTAAATCCTATCCTTTCCACTAATGTATATTCTTATTTTTCCCAAAAGAAAAAAGTGCTAAACATACTTAGCGCCAAAGGAAACTAATGTTCAGTTAGAAATATTATATAGATACTTATTCTCTAGCATATTTAATATTTGATGACAACTCACTAAAATAACTTTAAGGGGTTCACAGATTCTAAAGTAGCGTTAGTATAATTTCTTTAACATTTTCGAGTCAATCTATATTTTTAGCTTTTAATCAATTTATTAACAATGGAAATTACCATTTAGTCTTAACTATTTGATTTTCTATAAATAAACTATAGTTTTCCTCTAAAGATAATTTCCATATCTTCATTTTAATATTGCATTTGTATTGCCTTTTGCACATTTTGAACATCATTTTTTAATAGTTGCTTTAAATCGTAAGCTGGATAGTAACCACGTTCGTATATAAAGTTAAAAACCTGCGCATGTAATTGTATAGCACCATTTATTTGGCGGGTTAAAACTTCTCTAAGTCGGGTGTTGCAGTTTCGGTAATCGCGATTGCATAATTTCGAACAGATGTCTTTGCTAATCCAAGTAAATCTCCAGCGTAAAATCCAGTGTCATCACGATGCTGCTGCGATTGAAATCCAGGAGCATATGGATAAAACTGTACTAACTCTTGTAGATTGTTTTGAATTGCATTTATAGCTTTAATATATAACGATTGAAGTGCTTGATCAGATACATTTCTAACTGACTTTTTTAATTTGATTAAGCCGTTCGCTTGGAATGCAACTAATTCATGTAAATCCAATGTTTCATGCCAAGCTAACTAATTAGGATAAGACATATATGTTCCCCCTTAATATTCATTCATGCTACATTATGCAAAAAAATGTAAAGAGGGCCTATACTATATAAATTCATTTCAACTTAATTTATCATTACTTTCCATTTTCTATATTAATCACCATAAACTCTTCTTAATTCCCCTTCCCTACTTTTTTATATCCTTAATTTTAATTTTCAAAATGACTTCTTCGCCTTTACAATCTATAAATTTAATTTTTTCTTCCTTAAAAATCCCCACCATAATACATCCTTTCTCGTTTCGTTATAAACCATACTAGTTAGAAAATATAAATGTGAACATTGTACCTATATATTTTTTCAAAATTTATAGGTACTTAAATTTATACATGATTAGATTTTAACTATGAAAATAACTAAACTGTAGGGATTATCCATAAAATCATTTAATTTAAATAAACAGAAAAAAAGTTATTTCAACTGTGTTAGTCACCTATTCCTAAATAATTAATAGGTTATATATTATGACTTAGGAGGGATAAAAAGATGACTATACTTTATGATAAAGACTCTTTACAAAAACATATTATTAACCTTCCAAATTGGCAACAAGAAGCTTTCTGTTCTTTTAAATTAAAAATGACAGATAAAAATAAACCTTTTCCTTGTATCCCAGCTCAACACGGCTTTACAGCGAATCACCTCCGGTACGGATTCATTGGTGATCCTAGAGATACGAATACTAGCGAGGACTTTGCTACATTACTTAAAGAATACACTGAATGTTCTAGAGATACAGGTCAATATGCCTCACTAATTGTTTTTATTCATACACCAATAGATTTAATGAGAGAAACTACAGTTAAAGATTTTGAACATATTTATTGGTCTCTACTTAATACAACGAGTCGTTTGGACGAGATGGAATGGCCTACGCATATCCCCAATGATCCTATGGAAAACACTTGGGAATTTTGCTTTCATAATGAATCATATTTCGTCTACTGTGCTACACCTGCCCATGTCAATAGACAAAGTAGACATTTTTCATGTATGATGCTTGCTTTAACTCCTAGGTGGGTTTTACAGGGAATCATGAATTCTGAGAAACGCAGTAGAAAACTAAAAAACTTAATACGTCAACGTCTAGCCGCTTATGACAAAGCTCCTATTCACCCTTCTCTTAAAGATTATGGTGAAAAAGATAATTATGAATGGCAGCAATATTTTTTACGTGATGATGAAACAATTCCATCCAAGTGTCCGTTTTCTCGAATCATAAAATACTTGCATAAAAATAAGTAATCCACTCCACTTTTTATTATTTAGTTGTACAAACTTTAACCACTGAATAGATTTAATATAGATCAAATTTAGTGGGAGGAGCATATCATACGTGGGCATATTTTTAAGCTATGTTTTCTTAGGTTTATCATTATCTGCTCCAATGGGACCTATAAATGCTGCACAACTAGAAAAAGGTATTAGGAGTGGGTTTTTTCATGCTTGGATCCTCGGCATAGGAGCCTTACTTGCAGATGTCATCTACATGGCACTTATTTATTTAGGTGTCATTCATTTCCTTGAAAAAGATATTATAAAACTTTTCTTATGGTCTTTCGGCGCTTTTGTTTTAATCTATACAGGTATCGAAAGTTTAAAAAATGCGAATCAGATTAGCATTGGTAATACGAGAAATGATGATTCAATTATTAAAAGCTTTTTTTCTGGTTTCTTTATGTCCTTATCTAATCCATTAACAATTCTATTTTGGCTTGGAATTTTCGGCTCTATATTAGCAAAAGCCGCTTCTTCCTATAATAAAGAGCAGCTTTTGTTATATAGCTTTGGGATTATTTTAGGCATTTTTATTTGGGATATTACGATGGCAAGTACATCTAGTATATTTCGTAAAATTTTAAATGCACGTATATTGTCTCTGATAACGGTCGTATCTGGAATATCACTTATTATTTATGGATTATATTTTGGTTTTCAAACTTACCAAATCATTTTTCAATAACTCCTATTATTTTGTTCTGACATATTATTCATAGTGTGAAAAGAAAGATACTTCATATAGCTGTATTCCTTTTTCTTGAGACAAAATGAACAATTATAGTAACAATAATAACTATTCCTAAAAACAACAAGCTAACAAGGAAACCAAAACGCGTTGTTTTTTGCAATAGTGTTCCACTAACAGCAAGTGCAATCATAATAAGACCAATAATACTTTTTATCTGCATCCAACCTTTTGGATTCATTAGTCTCCAAAAGGAGAGAAGAATTAAACTCCATGTATACAACAACATTAATCCAGCTGCAGTTGTTACATATTCATATATATTTTTTGGTAGTAATAAAGCGCTAAGGATAGAAGCACCAAGCCCCATTATGATAAGAATTAAAGCTGGAAAAGAGATATTCTTCTTGTTTTTTTTCGCAAACATCGCAGGTGCATCACCCTCTTCAGCTAAGTTCATTAATACACTTGTCACTGCAAATAATGAACCAACTAACGTTGAAAAGCCCGCTAAAATTAATACTACATTTAAAATAAATGGCACATACGGTAAATGATAGTCTTGTAACGCTATTACAAAAGGACTTTCTTTCGTATTAAACTGATTTAACGGAACCATCATAATTGCCAACCCTAAAGAGACTACGTAAATAATCGTTAAAATCATTAACATTACTCTCCCTGACTTTTGTGCATCTTTAGGGTCTTTCAGTCTTATTGTCATTAACCCCATAATTTCGATTCCTCCAAATGCATAAAATGCATAAATTAGAGAGGACCAAGTGCCTTTTAATCCATTTGGGAACCAGTCTTTAAAATTACGCGGGATTTGTGCCTTATATAAACCACCCTTTATAAATCCTAAAATAACTAAAATGGCAATTACAATAAACCCCACAATAGCAACGATTTTTATAATAGCCATCCATTTTTCTAAACGTTCGAATATCTTTACCCCTATAAAAATAATTAATATAGCCGCTACTCCATATATAGCAGCAAATATCCATAGTGGTATTTTAGGAAACCAGTAACGTGAAAAGATTCCTAACGCACTTAACTGGCTGCCCATAATAAGCAGCTCCGAACACCAATATGTCCATCCATGACTAAAGCCCGCCCAATTTCCAAAAGCTTTTTTTGAATAAATGCGAAAAGATCCTTTTTGCGGATCTTCTACAGCCATTTTTGCCAATGCTTCAAATACAATATATGTAGTGAATCCAGTTAAAACGAGAATAAGAATAATTGAAGATCCACCTATTTTTATCCCTATACTGGATCCTAAAAAGAAGCCTGTTCCTATCGTACAACCAATTCCAATAAGTGAGAGTTGCCACCATTTTAAATCTTTTTTTTCTTTCGTTTCGTTGTTAACATCATGACAGGTCATATCACGATTCTCCTTTATTTATGATGAGAATGTCCCTCATGATCACTTAAATACTTCTCAGCAAGCTTTTCAACAACATCAATAACATCATGAGCCTTTATTTTATGGTTTGCTACTCTTTCACTGCCTACTGAAATCTCAACTGTAAATAACGCTTCATATTTCATTCCCTTTACTCCTTCACATGTAATTGTACAAGTATAATTGCTGTTTAGATTTACACCCTCTAATCTTTTATCCTTTTACTTTGAAAAATTAATTATGTATTTAAAATCTCGAATTTTTAAAAATCAAACAAATAAATCTAATAATAAAATTGTTAATATTATTATTTTACATTTGTAAATCTTAAATACTATGAACGCTACTAAGCTTATTTACTAAAAAATGTATGAGAAAGGGAGAGACGACACGCCTCTCCTCTATATCCATTTTGTATATAAAATTAACGAGTAACTCCACCACCAAGTTGTTGCTCAGCTAATGATACAAGACGTTTTGTAATTTCACCACCAACAGATCCGTTAGCACGAGCTGTTGCGTCTGCTCCAAGTTGCACTCCAAATTCTTGAGCAATTTCATATTTCATTTGATCAAGAGCTTGTTCAGCGCCACGTACTAATAATTGATTGCTGCTTCCACTGTTATTGTTTGACATATTGATTCACCTCCTTCTTTCTTTAATATGTTAAATTACATGCTAAAATATATAGCTAATTAATTGGTAATTACGACCACGAATTCAAAGGTATAATTGATGCCCTTTAAGCCCAACATAATAGTGTATAGGAGAACGAAATACAATATACGTGCCATGGGATATTATAAATAGGCCTCCATCAGAAAATGAAACGGGTTACGCTATATAAAAGCATAACCCGTTTCTAATGAAAGATTCTATTCCATATACGTTTAAACAATGGAGGAAGATAATGAAACATATTGTTGCTTTATTAATTAAATACACAGCGATAACTGCAGTATTACTTACCGTACTCGGTATCTTTCAAGGCATTTCCATTCCTAGAGTATTACTCATTTCTCTTTTCCTAACAGGAGCTGCCTATTTAATCGGCGATCTCTTCATTTTGCCTAAATACGGAAATATGATTGCTACAATAGCAGATTTCGGCTTAACCTTCTTCGGAATTTGGCTTTTAACATCCTTATTTACTAATTTAGATGCTACTCGTAATATTGGATTTTCTTCATTTATAGCCACATTAATTATTGGCGGAATAGAGGTTTTCTTCCACATTTATATGAAGAGGTTAGTACTGCGTAACGACGATGAATTAAGAAATCACAATCATATTCATCATGATAAATATGCTATGGAAATGTCAGATGAATATATGGATTCTTCCACAATAAATAAATCCAAAGTTAAGGATACATCTAAAAAATAAAAAAGTGGCCAATGCCACTTTTTTATTTTTTTATTAAGCTTGATCAGAATTTCTTACATGTAACGGAGGTGGAACTACCCACCCTTTTTTCTTACTTAAACGCAGCAAAGTTACACCTGCTTGCGCTTTTTTCATATGAAATTGTCCGAATAGCATCCCTACATCTTCTCGAAGACATTTTCCCATCACTTGGCTACATGTGACAAGTCCAGCTGCTAATCCTGTAGAAACAGCTGCTGCTATTTCAGCATCATTAATACGCGCTCCTGGAGGAATATCTTCGATAGATGCAACTGGTCGTTCTGGAGGAGCAGGCGGTAATGCTACGCCATTAACCTTTAAAAGAGTTTTTAACTCTTCTATTTCCGAGTTCATATCATTTTCAATTAAGCTTTCTAAAAACTTCTTCAAATCTTCGTCACCTGTGTGATTCATAAACACTTGATGGCTTGCGATTCCACCTTGTGCTGCTAGAAGATAACTCCAAATATCAAATACTTCTCCGTAATGTAACGGTTCATTTTGAGGATTTCCACTTAAAATACCCATTTTTAAATTCCTCCCTTTCGAAAATATCATAATAAATATTGATTTCAATATTGAAATCAAATTTTTAAGTATGCTTTTTCCTGCAAAAGATTTTCTACTATGCATGGAAAACACCTTTCCAACACTGCGTGTTTATTGTTTAGGAAAGTAGTTTACAAATCAAATACTCAAAGATTATGAAAGAAGATTATCGATAATCTTTGAGTGAGAATTCATTTACTATAAGGGTTTGTTTTTATACATATACAAAAGAAATTGATTTACATATCTGCTATATTTTATACCAATTTACTTAGCGGTTAGCTCTACCACCAAGTTGTTGTTCAGCCATTGCTACTAAACGTTTTGTAATTTCACCACCAACAGATCCGTTTGAACGAGCTGTTGTATCTGCACCAAGTTGTACACCAAACTCTTGTGCAATTTCATATTTCATTTGATCAAGAGCCTGTTCAGCGCCTCGAACTAATAATTCATTACGACTTCCACTATTATTGTTTGCCATATTGTTTCACCTCCGATGTTTTTTAATATGCTACAAATTATGAAATAATAATTATCCTTTTTATGGGAATTTTATCATGAATAAATATCGAGTTTCTTCTTAAAATAGAGCAAAAGACATAAAAAAGAAGAGTTGCTATAACATACTTTCATAACAACATTATGTATAGATTTCTATTTTGCCAAGAGATACATATAAATTATGAAAAATGATTTCTAAGGAGATATAAGATGAAAGCTGTAACCTATCAAGGGCCAAACCAAGTACAAGTGAAACAGGTGGATGATGCAAAGTTAGAGAAAAAAGATGATATTATTGTAAAAATTACTTCAACCGCTATTTGCGGTTCTGATTTACATTTATATCAAGGCAATATGCCGTTACCTCCAGGGTACATTATTGGTCATGAGCCAATGGGCATTGTCGAAGAAGTTGGTCCAGATGTTACGAAAGTAAAAAAAGGAGATCGCGTTGTTATTCCCTTTAACGTTGCTTGTGGACATTGTTTTTATTGCCAACATGAAATGGAAAGCCAATGTGATAACTCCAATCCTCATTATGATTCTGGTGGATACTTTGGTTATACAGAGAAATTTGGTAATCATCCAGGTGGACAAGCAGAATATTTAAAAGTTCCTTTTGGAAATTTCACTCCATTTGTTATACCAGAATCATGCGAACTTGAAGATGAATCTCTACTGTTTTTATCTGATGTTTTGCCAACAGCCTATTGGAGTGTAATAAACGCAGGTGTTAAGCCAGGTGATACTGTTATCGTCCTTGGTTGTGGACCTGTTGGATTAATGACACAAAAATTCGCTTGGATGCAAGGAGCTAAGCGCGTAATCGCAGTCGATTACTTAGATTATCGGATACATTATGCAAAAAAGATTAACAATGTTGAGGTATTTGAGTTTACAAAGTTCCCTGATATGGGAGAACATTTAAAGGAAATCACACATGGCGGTGCCGATGTAGTCATTGATTGCGTGGGCATGGATGGGAAAAAATCGCCACTAGAATTTCTAGAACAAAAATTAAAATTACAAGGTGGAACTCTCGGGCCTATTCAAATTGCTACGAAAGCTGTAAGAAAATACGGAACGGTTCAAATGACTGGCGTTTATGGTGGCAATTATAATGCATTCCCACTCGGGGCATTTTGGGTTAGAAATATTAATCTTAAAATGGGACAAGCACCTGTTATTCATTTTATGCCAGAACTATTTAAAAAAATAACAAACAAAGAATTCGATCCAAAGGAGATTATTACACACAAAATCCCCCTCGAAGAAGCAAGTTACGGTTATCAAATTTTCAATAATCGTGAAGATGATTGTATAAAAGTCATTTTGAAACCTTGAAGATACAATTTATTATTCTTCATGAAAAGATAAGATTACACCCCGTAATCTTATCTTTTTTATTAAATTGTAAGTAGCTATTCCCCACTTTCATCTCACATCGAAAATAGTTATTTCAAAAATACTTTGCATTTTAAGGTAACGGTTTGTTGGTAAAAAAATGAATCATAGTATTAAGTAACCAATTAGCGGACACGATAACAATGTTAACTAACTTAAAAAGAGGTGTACTTCATGTTTTATTATAAAGAGGAAATAATTAATATGATTAAGCCGGATAAACCAGACCCAGCTGCTGCAAAAGTTTTACAAGAAATATTAGGTGGACATTATGGTGAAATGCGTACAATGATGCAATATTTCTTCCAAAGCTCAAATTTTAGAGGTAAAGAGAAGCAATATCGCGATTTACTTCGAGGTGTTTTTTTAGAGGAAATAAGCCATGTAGAACTTGTACAACATACAATTAATCAGCTATTAACTGGATCTGGTGAACCTACGCCAGGAAATGCTGGTATTGACAAAGCACCGCTTGATGAAGCGGTTAAACATGCAAATCCTCACCACTTTATTGTAGGTGCTCAAAGTTCATTGCCTGTTGATGCAGCTGGAAATCCGTGGAATGGATCTTGGGTATATAGTCATGGAAACTTAATTAGCGATTTACTAGATAATGTCGTACTTGAATCTACAGGCGTACTTCAAAAGACTAGAATTTATGAAATGAGTTCTAATCAAACATTTAGAGAAACTCTTGCATTTTTAATTGTACGTGATAATGCACATCAAAATGCTTTTGCAAAAGCTTTAGAGACATTAGGAGTTGAATGGGGAAAACTCTTCCCTGTGCCGAACTATGATATTAATAAATATCCAGAGTGTAGAAAATATGTAGACATGGGATTCCATAATGCACAATTTAATTTCAGCTTAGATCCAACAAGAATGGGAGAAATATTCCAAGGTGAATCACCAAGTAGAAACAAAGGAACATTAACAGTAACGGAACCACCAAAAGGTTTTCCTGTACCAGAACTTCCTGAAATGCCAAATGAGCATAGTCCCGGATTAAAAGATATGGATCTTTAAGATCATTATGGCCAACTATTTATTCATGGTTGGCCATAGTTCTTTATAAAGATTCATGTAAGCTTGTTGTTAATATGATAGGATGTTTTAAAATCAAGTGATGTTGATCATATTTCTGCTCCTCTTAATTTTGTTTCTATGAACCATTAAACGCCACTGTATACTTACTTATAATCTCCCTACCTCTATTCACGTATAACATCCCTATATTGTAAACAAAGAGGAGGGACTTGTCCCCCCTCTTCTTTTAATTTTTCTTTAAAAGAGTTGCTCCTGCAATCCCTGGATGTGTCATTTCGAATGGATCTAGAATTAATTCTAAGTCCTCTTGTGACAATACACCATTTTTCACACAAAGTTCTCGAACGGATTGCCCTGTCGCGATTGCTTCTTTCGCAACGCGAGCTGCTGCTTCATAACCGATATGAGGGTTCACGGCTGTAATAATTCCTACACTTTTCTCAACATACTCTTTTAAGCGATCTTCATTCGCTTCAATTCCTTTTAAGCAATTATCTGTAAAGGCACGGAAACCGTTATTCATAATGCTAATTGATTGAAGTAAGTTGAAAACAAGTACTGGTTCCATAACGTTTAATTCTAATTGTCCTGCTTCTGAAGCAAGGCAAATTGTATGGTCGTTACCAATGACTTGGAACGCAATTTGATTAATTACTTCTGGCATAACAGGATTTACTTTTCCTGGCATAATAGATGAACCTGGTTGACGAGCTGGTAACATAATTTCTGCTAAACCAACACGTGGACCTGATGCCATTAAGCGAAGGTCATTCGCAATTTTAGACATATTCATCATACATACTTTCAGTGCTGCAGATACTTCTGTGTATGCATCCGTATTTTGCGTCGCATCTACTAAATCTTCTGCACCAACAAGCGGTAATTCACTAATTGCAGCTAAATGTTTTACAACTGCTTCAATGTATTCTGGATCTGCATTTAAGCCTGTACCCACTGCAGTTGCCCCCATATTTACTTCATATAAATGTTGACGCGATTGTTGAATTCGTTTCATATCACGTTCAAGTACGCGAGAGTATGCTTTAAATTCTTGTCCAAGACGGATTGGCACAGCATCTTGTAAATGTGTACGACCCATTTTAATAACATGGTCAAACTGCGCTGCTTTTAATTCAAATACATCGTGCATATAACCCATCGTTTGTAATAAACCTTCTAATGCGTTTAATGTTGCGATATGAATCGCCGTTGGGAATGCATCGTTTGTTGATTGCGCCATGTTCACATGACTATTTGGACTAATATAATGATAGTCTCCCTTTTCCATTCCTAATAATTCAAGAGCACGATTGGCAATGACTTCATTTGCATTCATGTTCATTGAAGTACCTGCTCCGCCTTGGATTGGATCTACAATGAAATGATCATGCCATTTTCCATCAAGAATTTCTTGAGCAGCTTCTGCAATCGCGCCGCCCTTGTTCAATTCCAATCTTCCTACATCTGTATTCGCAAGCGCTGCAGCTTTTTTTACAACTGCGAACGCACTAATTAAACTTTCATGAATTTTATACCCTGTAATCGGGAAATTTTCAACAGCGCGTAAAGTCTGAATTCCGTAATATGCCTCAATAGGTAATTCCTTTCCTCCCAAAAAATCCTTCTCCACTCGCACGTTCTTGTTTGTCATTGCCATTTTAATTTCTCCCTCATATTAAATGTAAAACCTAAATAAATCATATAAAGTCATTACCAATCCTTATCAGATTTTATTGTTAAATCGTAGGATAAAGGCTCTTCAATAATTTTTTTAATCTCTTCTAATTTATTAGTTTTTCCAAGTGCCCACATCAATTTTGCTATGATGGCTTCCGTATTCATATCTCCAGACAATATTACTTGATGTTGCGCCACTTTTCGTCCTACTTCATAGAGAAGTATGTCTTCTCCTTCTTCCAGGCATTGAGTAGTAATCACTACAGCAATCCCCATTTCAGTCAACTCTTGAATTTTCGAAAGCAAGTTCCTTCCTTCAAAAGGTAATCCACCGTTACCAAAACTTTCAATAATAACCCCTTTATACAAATCTTTTAAACAATCAAATATCTCTGGCTTTGTACCTGGGTACAATTTCATAAGAAAAACATCCGTACATAAATTAGTATTTATTGAAAGTTCATTATGGGAGGACGTTGGCTTCCAATGATATTTCACTTCATCTTCATTTACCTCAGCAACATATGGATAATTCACACTTTCAAATGCATCATAACTTTTTGTTCGCATTTTAACTGCTCTCGTCCCAATAATCACCCTACTATCAAAAACAATAAACACACCGCCAACATCCTCACAGGCAAATCTAAGAGCATCAGCTACATTTTTCTTTGCGTCTGTCTTTTTAAAACTAATAGGCACCTGTGAGCCTGTTAAAACAACTGGTTTTCTTAAACCTTGAAGCATATAAGATAACGCAGAAGATGTATAAGCTAATGTATCCGTTCCATGTGTAATCACAAACCCGTCATAGTCATCATAGTGATTAAAAACAGCATTAGCTATTTCTTTCCAATGCTCAGGTTGCATATTGGTACTATCAATATTCAGTAAGATTTTGCAATCTATTTCTAAGTTTCGAGACGTCTTCGAAAAATAATTCAATAATTCCTCAGCGGACAATCCTGGAACAAGCCCTTCATTCCCCTCCACAGATGCAATTGTCCCACCAGTTGCAAGTAATAAAATTTTCTTCATACACAACCCCTCCATAAAATAAACAATGATATATCGTTCGCGTAATGCGTATTTATATTTATCATTATAGAACTTAATTTGAATTAATCAAGATTTTGTATTCAATACGCGTACTTTTTTCTATTCTTGATTCTTTTTCTATGTTATAATTAATTTAATAAAATTAGATGGGGTATGAGACGAATGCTGGAACGTTTATCTAAATTAAGAAAAAATCAAAAATGGTCCTTACAAGAGACAGCAGATCGACTTGGGATTGCGAAAAGCACCTATGCTGGTTATGAAAATGGTTATAGATTACCTTCATTACAATCTTTATCTAAAATAGCAGATTTATTTGATACGTCTGTAGATTATATATTAGGTCGAATTGAACATTCACATCAAAACAAAGATGTAATTGATATTACAAGACTCCTAAACGATCCAGATCCAACACTTTTAATAGATGGGGAAGCACTTTCAACAGAAGAGATAATTGATTTTATTGCTTTTGTGAGAAGTAAACGAGAACTAAGTTCCAAGAGAATATAAAATATTAAACCAACATGTAAAAGTTGATTCAATAAAAAACGAAGACACTACACTCTTTAAACTAAAAATACTTAGACAACTAATTTGTAAACGGTATATATAGGATTAATCCGAATTTATTTTATTAACTTTATATTTATAAATTATATTTTAATATTTTGTATATACAAAATATTCTTCTTAAAAACTTCCATATCAAGAAAAATCGCGGAACTATACTGATTGATCTAGTACTTCTCTCTATGCAGTTCATGCTGACAGCACTTGCACATAAATATGATTCCACTCCAATCAGAGAGCATGACAAAGAAAATAACAATACATTCTTTGGATTGGAAAAAGAGCGCTATGTATCAGTTATAATTCTATCTATTGATAAAATAGCCAACGAAGGATATGCTACATATCGTCTCCCTGTTGAGAGAACTGCAAAATGGAAATAGCATAAAACTTATATTAAATACTAAAGGAGGCAGAATAGTATGGAAATCATCACAGCTATTTTAGTAGGAATCGTAGCATTAGAGCATTTATTTATCATGATTCTCGAAATGTTTTTTATTAATTCAAAAGTAGCAAAACGCGCTTTCAAATTGCCGAAGCATTTAGAAGGAGATCGAAACGTAGCCATTATGTTTGCAAATCAAGGTTTATATAATGGATTTTTAGCAGCTGGCCTCATTTGGGGACTTATACTTGGAAACAATCACATTGGTTATATGGTTCAATTATTTTTCGTCATTTGTGTAGTGGTAGCAGCTATTTTCGGGGGTTTCACATCCAATAAATCAATTATCGTGAAACAAGGACTTCCTGCTATTTTAGCGCTGCTTGCCCTTTTATCTGTCATATAGAAAAAGAGAATTTCAATAAAAGAACTCATTTTTGAAAAAAACACGCTATTCTTTCTGACGATCCATAGGAAAGGATGGCGTTTTTATATGTCTATTTCTGTATCGAAAGAATTTGGAAGTATAACAGATTTCAAACAAGAATTATGTCATAAAACATAGTTTTTTAACCCACTCATTTTACTAATTTACCCTTTAACTCCTCCCTTTTTCTTTAGCTTCATCAATTCTAATAACATGGATTTTTTATTTTTCAGCTTAATGAATTGAGTATATAACTCTGGGAATTCTTTTTGAACTTCTTTATTTAATACTGTTTTATATTTAATCATATAAATTACTTGTAACAAGGTGTAAGTGTAACCTTTAGAATTGGTGTAGATTATGAAATTATGCGTCACGGAATGCTAATATGGTTACTGTAAGTGATAAAGCTACAGGTATAAAAACGATTAACAAAGCATCTTAATGTTTATGAAATGCTTTGTTAATCGTTTCTCTTCTCCCTAATCTCCTGCAAGATTCTATTTTTTATTAAAATTTTCCACATCTTATTTGATTTATTTATTCTGTAACACCAGATTGGGTTACTTTTACATCAGCTGTTACACGAAAACGTAACTGTTTATAGGATTCTTCCCATTCTTGACTGTTCCATTTTCTTACGTGAGTTCTACCAAGCTTTCTAAGCCCTATAGGATCTGTTCCTTTTTTAATAAATCTCTTTATCAATGTAGTTGCCTTTTTTTCTATTTCTGTTTCCATAATTTTTTCTAATTTTTTTATTTCTTTAGGATTATCTAGATTTTTTGTTTTTGTAAATTCTTGAATTTCAGCTTTAACTTGAATATGAGCATTTACGAATGGATGCTTACTATTTCCCGCCATTTTATATTTTGTTCTAGCCTTTATATTCTCTATCGTGGCGTACGTGTTTGAAGAACCAGGTAGTTTGAATTGGTATGTACCTTGTTTAAAATTATCTGTCAACAATTTAAATACAAATAAATCTTTAGGGTTCACTTTATCAACCATTTTACATCTTTTAAAAAGTGCTATTCCATCTAACTCCAACACGTTACCTTTTTTAGATATCATCGGTAAATAAGAATCTCTCGCATCATCATTAAGTTGGTTTAAAAACATAAAAAAATTTGTTTTTGGCTGCGTTCCGTTGTCCATATTTTGCTCCAGTAAAGAGGATAAATAGGAAGCAATTTCTTTTTCTTTAGAATAGTTCCCCTTCAATAGTGATTCCCCTTTTACATTTGTAATTGCTAAATAAATTGCATTTCCTACACTAGGATTTCGGTTCAAAGTCTCTAAAATTTCCTGCATTCCCTTTTCAATTATTTTTTCATTAAATATAATAACACGCAATTGCCCCAACTCTAGAGGCCCAGAAGATTTTTCGGATGCTCTTGCAAGAACTTCTCTACCAGTCTGGCCTGATGCTGAATAGATTTTCGTTTCACCTTCCCCGCCTCCTTTATAAGCTGAAATCGCAAAGGTTCCTTTTAGCTTACCTTTTGCTTCGGTATCATATGCCGCAACTTGAACTAAGTCAATGTCATCCACAATTTTCGTTTTAGCACAACCTATTAAGAAGACACTTACTATAAAGAAAAGTATCCATCGCTTCATGTTTATCTCCTTAACTTTATTTTGGCGGTTTGAATTAGCCATAATACAGGTAGGTATACATATATATATATAAAGCCAATTTGACCTGTCCAAGTATTTAATAAGTTGATTTTATTACGGTTATTCAAGAAAAATGATAAAACAAAGATGAACAGGATGATAACTGGTAAAACATATTTTTGCTTTATTCCCAGTGCCTCTTTTATACCACGACTTACTCCCCATAATGTAAAGGAAACGTTAGGTAATATAAAAAAAGCCCAAACAGAAACAATAATGTATTCAAACCGCTCTATAAAGGGAAATTGTATAATTTTAATCATGCTTAAATATGCCCATATCGCGCTCGCTAGTTGTTTTTCACTAAAAAACGCAAGAGTTAAAATCATAAGGTATGTGTAGACAATAGTCGTTACTAAATTTGCATAGTGCGCATATTTTTGAGACGTTCTTGCCTTTTTAATAAATGGGTAGTACAGCAATAACATTTCAAATCCAAAAAAACTAAACATATTTCCTTTCATTCCTTTCATAATTTCTAGGAATGAATGCTGTGCAATTGGAAATAAATTTTGAAAATCTGCATACTGCAAAGGATAAAAAAATGTGAAGATTAGAATGCTTGGGATAACGATTCCAAAGAAGCCGATTCCGGCAACTACCCGAAATCCTCCAGTAACAATGTAATAACATAGACCCAAAAAAGCCCCTGCTATAATCCAAGATGAAATGGAAGGAAACATCCAAACATGTACTACTTCGATATAAGTATGTAGTGTTGTTGCACCTAACAATACAATATAAGATAAAAAAATGAAGTTGAACATTCCACCAATCCATTTCCCAAACACATTTTGATTGATTGCAATGATATCTCCATTACCCTGATTTAAAATCTGATATATGATCCAAATGATAAGATTAACAGATATTCCAAAAAGTAGCGTACTTATCCACGCATCATTTCCAACTAATTTTGCACTAATCCTTTCAAAACCAAGCATACCAACCCCCATCTGTATAGTAATAATTAAAAAAAATACCATATATGGAGAGACTTGATACTCAATTGGGACCTGTTTCATAATGCTCCTCCCTGTTAATTTCAATCATCAAAATCATTTCGTGATTTGATTTTATTTTTCTCTACCCCTTCTGGATTAAAACGAAAACGCTGTTTAGACCTTGAAAAAATAGGACGTCGGAACATCGCTGAGATTGGCATACGTATAATGCTGTCTTTCCAATCTGTAGGGCGTGTAGGATAAAAAGGGAACAAATAAGGACGTCTTAATGATTCTGTACGTAATAGGCGTGCTAAAAGTAAAGAACTTGTTAAAACAATTCCTAATAAGCCCAACAGGTGTGCAGCTATTATAAAAGGAAAACGAATTACTCGAATTGTATTACCAATTCGATATATTGGTGCTGTAAATGAACTAAGAGCTGAAAGTGCAACAATGATAATAAGTACGTTACTTGTAAGACTTGCCTCTACCGATGCTTGTCCAATAACAATACCCCCTACTATACCGACAGTTAGACCCACTTTAGTTGGTAAACGTGTCCCCGCTTCTCTCAGTAATTCAATCGTTATTTCTAAAAAAAGTGCTTCAATGACTGGAGGAAAAGGTACTTTACTTCTCGATATGATCAACGTTTCAAGAAGTTCTTTTGGAATTAGCTCATAATGATATGTTAAGATCGCAACATATAATGGAGTCGTTAAAACAGAAAAGATAAAAGCAAAAATCCTTAACAGTCGAAAAAATGAGGCCATAATCCAAGGCATGGTATAATCTTCTGTCGTAGAAAAAAAGTCAATTAATGTTGTTGGAAGAGTGATAGCATAAGGCGAGCCATCTACAAAAAGTGCAATTTTCCCTTCTGCTAATACAGCTGCTACACGGTCAGGACGTTCGGTATTCAAAAATTGAGGGAATATAGAATTCGGGTTGTCTGCAATTAACTGAATCAAATAAGTACTATCCAAAACATGGTCTGTTTTTATTTGGCTTACCCGTTTTATAATTTCTTGTAAATTTTGATCATTTACAATTCCCTCAATAAATACAATGGCAACAGTTGTGTTAGAGAGCGCGCCTACTTTCAATTCCTTCATTTGTAAATAAGGTGTTGGAAGCTTTCTACGTACCAAATTTAAATTCACATCTAAATCTTCGACAAATGCGATTTGCGGACCCACAATATTGTATTCAATTTCAGCTTTTGTAATATCCCTTTTTTCTTTCTTTGACACATTTACTAACAAACAATTTAATGTATCTGTATCAAACTGAATAAGTATATAGCCATTTAAAATACTTTCCTGAATATCTTCCATTTGATTTGTTACTTTTGAATTCTCAAAGGGTAAGACAGACTGAATATCTTGTAACGAATCGAAGCTCTTCTCTTTTATATAAGTCAAAACCTCTTCATGAAATATATTTACATCGATTAATGTTCTAAAATATGAAAGGACTATAGAGGAATTATTAGAAGCAATTTCCAACGTTATAAAATCTTTAGATTTTTTTAGTAATTTCATTAACTCCTGTAAAGATTCTATAGAGTAAACAGATATTCTTTCATGCGGTTTCAATTGATAATACCCTTCCTTTCAAAAAGAAACTATATATAGTTTTCAGGAAATTGCTATTTTTAAAATTAGGGATGGTGATATGTAAGTATACTTATTGAATTAATAATAACGTCTTTGAAAATAACTTAACCAAAATTAGTTAAAAAATGTATTAAAAGTAAAAATCAAAAATGTTTTCGAGCATAATTACAATATTAAAAACATCCTTTCTTTTGGTTCTAAAGAAAGGATGTTTTTATAACAAGCTTTTTCAAGTGCCTATTCTATAGGGTACATTTACCAGTGTTCTTCTCTTTACTATTTCATTAAGTAACATTAGCATTACATTCTGTATGGTTTCTTAAAAAATTTCAGTAAAAGAATATATTAATTTTGAAGTGTACAAATAGGAAGAGTGACTTCAACTGTAGTTCCCTTATTCACTTCACTCTCAATAAATATCTTTCCCTGATGTGTTTCAATGATTTTATAACAGATCATTAACCCTAAGCCAATCCCCTCTTCTTTAATACTATAAAAAGGTTCTCCGAGATATGGTATACGTTCTTTTGGAATCCCACACCCTTGATCGATAAAACAAATGCTTAATTGATTATTATCAAGTATATTTAATTGAATGAGAATTTCCCCTCCCATCGGCATAGATTCAATTGCATTTTTTAATATATTAACAAATACTTGTTTTAATTGATTTCCTTCACATGAAATCAATGGAATACCAGGGTTAAGATCGATTCTAAATTTTATATTATTCATCATTGCTTGAGGTTGTAGTAGCATTAAAACTTGATCCATTAGCACACTAATATCATTAGGTTGTATTTTTACCACCTGTGGTTTGGCTACCGCCATAAATTCAGTTGTAATGCTCTCTATACGCTCAATCTCTGATGATACTATATTAATATAACCCTGATTATTCTCATTTTCCGTTGATTTTAGTAATTGCATGAACCCTTTCATTGCAGTTAATGGATTATTAATCTCATGAGCCATTACAGTCGCTAATTGTCCTACAACAGCAAGTTTTTCAGATTTTCGCAATAATTCTTCTGTTTTTAGCCGTTCAGTGATATCACGAGAAATACTTAGGAAAACTTTTTTACCATTTAAGTTAAAAACACGAACACTAAACTCAGTTGTTATTACTTTTCCTGTTGGAAAAACATATTCATCTTGCAAAGTGAAGGAAGTTTGTCCCTTTTTAATTTTTTCTAATAACCTTACGATCATTTTAGAATCTTGTGGTACTATATTTGAAAATGATAATGAGAGCAACTCTTCTCTACTATATCCAAATCTTCTACACCCAACAGGGTTTACCTCAATAAATCGACTTGGAGCATTCTCTTCATTCAGCTCTACTACATATACGGCATCAGTTGCTTGTTCGATTAGTGCACGGTATTTCATTTCACTATCTCTTAATTGCTGGTGTAATCGATGCCGTTCTCTTTCTGCTTGTTTTCTTTCAGAGATGTCTCTACATATTGCTGATAAAGCTATCACATTTCCTCTTACATCTAATATAGGAGAAACTGTCAGACTGACATCAAGAAGACTCCCATCGTTACGTTGTCTAACAGTTTCTAATCTAGTAACCACAGATTCTCCTGTTAGAATTTTCTGAATATTTTTAAGTGATTCTTCCATTAAAAAATCTGGTACACAAGGTAATCTCTTACCTATGATTTCTTGTGATGACCAACCAAATATCTTTTCATAAGCTTTATTCGCTTGTAAAATATACCCTTCTCGATCAGAAATGGTAATAGCATCTAGATTGTGCTTTATAAATGATTCTAATAATTCTTTGGTAGCGCTTAATTCTGATTCTACCTTTTTCCTTTCAGTTATATCAACTGTAGAACCAACAACTTCAATAACTTGTCCATTTCGTTTAATTGGCCTAAGTGCAATAAGAATAATAGTTTTATCATTTGGCCAAGGTAATTCAAATATAATTTCTTTTCCTTCCCATGCCTGAAGATAGTACTTCATCAATTGTGGAACTAAATGTGGAGGAATAATAGAAGCATCAATAGTACGTAAGCTTTTTCCTACCACCTGTTCAGAATAAAATCCGTTTTGATAATAAAACTGTCCATCACATAAAGTGTGTATAAAGTGCTTACCCACTTTTTTAAATTTAAAAATTCCTCCTTGAAGCTCATGTACGGTATCTGTAAGTTCTTGCTTCGATTTTTTTAATTCTCGATTCATTTTAGATAAGTCCTTTGTTAAATAATACAATCTCTGGTAGGCTTCCATAAGAAATAGCCCAATTAAAAGTCCTAACGCTATATATAATAAGCCTCCTGTGTAAAGTAATGTAGTATTAAATAATACGCCAACTAACCACTTTATTCCGACAAAAACAGAAAAATATAAAGATGCACTTTTAAAAGGATGAAGGTTTTTAAAATATGTTTTAAAACTAACAAACAGGATACTCATACCTAAATAAGCAATCACAGGAGGTTCCCAATACCCTCCTATGTGAAAAATGCGCATTATAATTATGCTAATTAACGTAATGCAACCAGCAATACGACCAAAGTAAATAAAAGATAGAATAAGAGGAACAACTCGTAGATCGTAGGAAAATCCCATGTATGGAAAAGAAAAGAACATTAACGTAACTGCAATAATCCCTCCATAGAGTTTTTCGAAATATCGACTAGAATTAATTGTAAACACTTGAATAAATATTGCTGCGCTAACTAATAAAGAAAAAATAGAAAGATTGATGAAATAATCTTTAATAATCATGTAATGTCCCTCCTTGCATTAAGTCTATTCGACAAAAAAGCTAAAAATCCTACAAATAGTATAAACAGTTCAGATGCATAAAATCTAGAAAAGTAAATAAGGAGCACAGCAGATAAGATATTTTAGTGAAAAGTAGTTTAAAAAAGATAATAGCAACCGTTGACTACTATTATCTTTTTTCTTTAAGTTATCGTAATATGTCTGAAACTCTAAGGGACGTGGTATGTCATTTCATCGAACAATGATTATATGCTGAGTTCATGAATATAGAAATTTCATCTGTAATTTTTGAAACATAACACAAAAAAACAAAACTATCTTTAAAAATGGAAAAAGCCTATATCAATGTCAACTAATCTATGTACAAAAACATTCACTTAATTTTGCATAAAATTACTGCACTTAGGAAGCGAAGTAGTTCTTCAGGGTCCATAAGAACACCTGTAGATGCTTCAGGATAACTACATAATTGTATGAGTATGAGTGATGTACTTGAAACCTTTCGGTAAAACCATCCACATAATGCAACTAACTCCTTGGTTCAATATTTACTTTTTCTTTAGCTAAGTATTCTAGGACATAAGGAGATATATGCCATTGCAATTTTTCAATTAACTTGGTGTCTAGTTTATTGTCCAGCTCCAATTACTTCGTTACTTTTCAGATTCAGTTCATTATATTTTGTACTTTGTCTTTATACACAACATATTCTTTACCATCCACTACTGCTACTACCGCAAATTCATCATTTGGATTGAATGAAAGCCAATCAGCCCACATGTTAGTATTAGCCCCTCCACTCCACATATTATGAACAGTGTTTTTAGTTAAATTCATAACTTTATAAGACGCATTTGGCGCATTTGTTCCAGTCTTTATTTCAAAAGTGTATGCGTTATGAATTTTTTTATAAAAGTAGAAAACGTTTGCTGGACGAAACTGATTCAAAAAATCCTCTTCTTTTTTCTCTGCAATTTTTATCCCTTCTTGCAAAGTGACAACATCTGTTTTTAATGTTTTCCAACTGTTTTTCGCTGCATTCAAGCTAGGGGTTAAGAATTTATACTTATTTTGATCAGCTTTTTGATCAGCTTTATCAATATGTCCTAGTACACCCGAATATTGAGAATCTAAATCCTCCCATTGCGTAGACATATAAGTAAGAGCAGTGATAGCACTATCAAGCATACTATGCATATCATTAATATTATGAAATGCAACTCCAACTACACGATTCAATGTTATTTTATAATCTACAGTCTGACGCAATTTTGCTAATTCAGGTTCTAGCCAACCTAACTTACCTCTTGCATCACCTATCATTATGCCACCAGCAATCAAGGTTGGAATAAATGGGATTTTCACCATGTCTAATCCCTTAGATTCTATGTCTTTCTGATATTTTACTTGTCCTAAAAGGTCCTCTAGACGCTTTTGGTCAGCCTCCACATCAGCACCTTGGTTTTTTAAAATCGATTGCAATGTCTCTTTATGACTTCCAAATGTTCTAACATCTTCTCCAATAGCATTTTTTAATTGAATTAATTCTTCTATTAATGCTTTTGCAGACTTTTGATTTTGTTGAATTCCTCTCTGTAAATCAGTAATCCCTTTTTTTAAAGTATCTCCATTTCCATTATTGATCGCCTCTACTAATGTTTCATAATAATTTTCAAATTTTGTATCGTATTCTATAATGCCTGTCAATGTATCAAAAAGCTGTTTTTTTACTTGTGTATTCCATGTAACAGCATGTGCTCTTGCATTCTTTTGATCCTGTACAATTTTACTAGGTAAATCTGCATTTCCATTAATTGTTATTCCTTCAAAACTCACATCTGGATTATGAATTAGCAAATAAGAATATTCATTCATAGCTTTTGCAAATAAACCAGCATCTTGCAAAGCTTTTTTCATCTGTTCTTCATTTGCTGAAAGAGACATATTTTCATTGTTGGTTTGTTCAATTTCAATTGCAAAAGTTTCTATTGGTATGACTGCATAAGTAGTTGTTATAGTTAAAAATGCTGATACAGCGAATAGTTTATTAGGGATTTTTTTCATCATTTCGTATTCCTCCTATATAGGGTATGGTTTCAAGTTCTAATCTTATTAAAAAGCGATGTCTTTCAAAATAAGTTCTACCTCTTTTAACAATATCGTTAGAACTTTCTTTAGCAGCCTTCAAATCATCAAGTATTAAAGAAAATTTATATACTCTGCTCCAAATTAATTCATTCTGTTTCAGATTTTAAAAAAGCAATTAAACTACAAGGTTATTCTTTTATTCGAATCATACTTATATATAATTGAAAGGCGAAGTCTTTAATGAGACTCCGCCTTTCTGTTATATAAGGATTTATTAATTATTACTTTTCTGTTTAACAGTGTAATCATAGACTTTCTATGTTTTAGTTCACTTTACAACAGAATTAATATTTCCCTATTTTTGTGGAGTAACAGTTTCCACTTTTAATTCCTTTATTCCTTCTTTTAATGTAACAGCATCTGTTCGTAATGTTTTCCAACTGTCTTTCGCTGCATTTAAATTAGGTTTTAAGAATTTAAATTTATTTTGATCGGCTTTTTGAGCTGCATTCTCAATATGCCCTAGAACGCCCGAATATTGAGAATCTAAATCATGCCACTGCGTGGACATATAAGTAAGAGCGTTAATAGCATCATCAAGCGCCTTGTGCATTTCATTAATATTACTGTAAGCAACTCCAACTACACGATTTAAGGTTACTTTATAATCCACGGTCTGACGTAATTCTGCTAATAAAGGCTCTAATTTACCTAAATTATCTCTTGCTACTCCCACTATGATACCGCCAATTATTGGTAGACCCAAAATAGCACCCTTCATTACATTAAACCCATCAGATTCTAATTGTTTATAATAGTTTACTGATTCTAATACTTCTTCTAGACGCTTTTGATCGGCATCAACATCTGCACCTTGATTTTTTAAAATTGACTGCAAGAGCTCTTTATTACTTCCAAATGCTCTAACATCGTGTCCAATAGAGTCTCTTAATTTAGTTAATTCTTCTATTAGTTGTTGTGCATACTTTTGATTTTGTTGAATTTCACCTCGCAAATCTGTAATCCCTTCTTTTAAAGTTTCTCCATCCCCTGTATTAATCGCCTCTACCATTGTTTCATAATAATTGTCAAATGTTGTATCGTATTCAACAATACCATTCAATGTATCTAAAAGCTGTTTTTTTACTTTCGTATCCCAAGTAACAGCATGTGCTCTTGCATTCTTTTGATCTTGTACGATTCTACCAGGTAAATCTACATATCCATTAATGGTAATTCCCTCAAAATTCACATCCGGATTTTTAATTAACATATAAGAATAGGCATTCATAGATTTTGCAAATAATCCAGCCTTTTGCAAGGTCTCTTTCATTCTCGCTTCATTTGCAGAAAGAGCTGTATCTTCATTGTTCGTTTGTTCAATTTCACTTGCAAAAGTTGTTACTGGTGAAACTACATTAGCAGTTGTAATAGTTAATAGCGTCGATACAGCGAGTAATTTGTAAGGGATTTTTTTTATCATTTCATTTTCCTCCAATTTAGGTTTTAAATTTCAGTTCTACTCCTGTTTAAAAGCAATATCTTTTGAAATGAATTCTGCATCTTTATGAATATCATTCCAACTTTCTTTAGCGGCTTTTAAATCATCTGGTATTAAAGAGAATTTGTGGTCTTGCATAGAATCGATATTATCCAATAAATCTGTATAATTTGCGCCCATTGTATTCCATTGCTTTTGAATATTTGTTAGAGACAATATCGCTTGATCTACAGTCTGATATAAATATGCCAATGTTTCTTTCGCGTTAGTAAGCGAAAGAACTGCTTGATTAGCACGATCTGCTTTCATACTTAATTCTCCGATTTTGTTAGAAATTTCGTTATAGGAGTCCATATGCTTAGATGCTGTGACACCAGCCGCAGTTCCTAGACCGATACCAGCTGCTCCAAGAGCCGAGAGTCCACCAACAACAGCCGGTGTTGCTGTACCGCCAGTTACAACAATAACTACCGCTCCTCCAATAGCTGCAATAACTAAAATAGCTGCTCCCAATCCACCACCAATTGACCATGCTAATACATCATCAAAATGTTTTTTCTGAGTAGAACGAAGTTGCTCAATTTCAGCTTGAAGTTGTGGAATCGTTGCCTGTTGACCTGCTAATATTGCAGTTAATCCACCTTTCCCATCTGGACCACCAACATTATTTTTAAAATCTGTAGAATTTTGATATAGTTTCCCTTTGAAGTCTTGTAGCATCTTAATAACATCTGTAACTTCTTTTGAATTTGTATTGATTGTAGTAATTAAATCATTTATACCCTCTTTTAGACCTGCCTTATCTTTCTTTTGTACAGTTTCTACTAATGTGTCGTAATAATTTTGAAATTGTTCATCGTAGTTTACAATATTACGAGCAGTTTTTTGAATCTGTGGCTTCGCTGTATCTAACCAGTAATTCGCATTGATTCGTGACAGCTCTTGATTAAGGTGAATATTTTTGAGCAACTCTCCCCCTTCTGAACCTAAATCGATATTAGATAAATTTACATTTGGTTGCTTAATCATTGTTTTTGCGTATAAATCCATTACTAGAATATGAGACCCTGTTTCAGCCAATGCTTTCTTCAGTCCTTCAGGACCCAATGCATAATTGCCTACTTTTTGTTCTTGAGCAGTCGTTTCTTGTGCAAATGCATGAATAGTGTTACCGGTAGTAGCAGTTATAACAGTTGCTATTGTGGCTAAAGTTAGTACTTTGAATGGAAATTTTTTCATGACTATTCTCCTTCTTTCGCTAAATGCCTATAATCTTTATCGATTTTCAAAAAAACGTAATATCAAAATTTATATACTTGTTCTTCAAGGTAACTTATTACATTTTTTAATTGTCTTAATGTATCTTTTTGAGACTGCTCGTTAGTTGTATCAACATTAGTAGATAATTTTGTAATGCTATTTTTTATTAGATTTAAATCTTCTTTATAGCGCTTTAGTAAATCAAGTTCTACATCTACTTGATTTGCAAACGTATGCAAATCATTTTGTGTAAGAAGAAGCATTGATTTTTGTAAATCAGCTATTGATAATTTCGTTGTTAAATCATATATTTTTTGATTTTGTTTCTCTAAATCATCTAAATATGCTCGCTGTTCTGCTGTTAATTTATTTACTTCAGCAAAAACGCCAAATGTTTTCTTAATCTTTTCGGTATCAATGACCTTCATCAGGTCATACTCTTGTGTTTTGGCTGCGGCTGCGGCTGCTATTTCACCTTGTTTGCTTTTCTCAATTGCTTCACGAGCTGCTTTTTTTGCTGATTCAATCTCTAGAGCAGTTTTACCTTGCTCTGTTGCTTCTTGCACTGCTTTTTTCTCTGCTTCTAGAATAGAGTTGTTAATTTCTTTTCCTTTGTTATACGCTGCCACCCCCGCTTGAGCAGCTGGTTCAATAATTTCTTTTGAAAGACTATAAACTTCTTTGAATATAGCAAATCCCTGCTCATTTAAAGCTCCTGGTATTAATGCAATTTGCTGTAAATCATTTTGAATTGCTTTTTTGGTATTTAATATTTCATTTTTTAACTGATCTATTTTTCCTGTTCCATCTGTACTTAGTATGCCTTGCGCAGTTGCCACATTAGTATCAAAATCTTTTAATTTTTTATCAAGCTGTAATTTAAGATCTGTTAATTCATTGATTTGTCTTTGCGCATTTTCTTGATTCGTCATAGCCATTTCTTGAAGTACTTCAAGTCTATCCGAAAACCCTTCTCTATCTTCTTTATTGTCTACATACGATTTTAATGTCGGGTAATAACTATTAAATTTTGTTACAAATCCTTTACTTTTTGAATTTAATAGAATTAACTGTGGATAGAGTTCCGATGACCATTCCTTCATATCTTGTTTGATTAGGAATTGATTGGTATTTAAAGCTGGGACTTCCTCTAGCTGTACATTAGGACTCATTAAAGATTGATCAATATACGTTTGGATTAATTTAGATTGCGCACCTAATTTTCGTAATGAAGAGGAAATATCCATGCCTTCCTGTTGAGTTTCCGCTTGAACGATTGGTGTTGCGAGAGTATTGATAGGAATAGTTGCTCCAGTTACAATGGATGTGACTAATAATCCTGTCATTATTTTAGTTTTCATTCCGTACACTCCTTTACCATTGTTTTTATAACTTAATTCATATAACTTGTACGACCGCTCTCTTTGTAAACTGGATAAGAAGGAGAAATCTTTCAGATACGTTAATATCGTTGTTTTTTACTTCTAATAGGATGTAAGGATTTTATTTATCTCTCATTTCGATACTCTATTTTTTTAAATATAAATAACAAAAATTTATTAACTATATTTGAATCAAGCACCTTATGAGTAGTAAATTATTAATTCTTTCCTAAAGTTGCGGTTTAACTTACAGAATCGTGAGGATCAATAAACCAATGCTTACAGTTAATCTTGTCATAACATTGTTTAATTTTAATTTGATAATATCCCTCTTAGTTTTGTCAGCAAACTCCTTACTAGACAACAAAAGGTGAAATTATACTGTACATTGCTTATACTTTTATTGCGGAATAACTTCACTTTTGTTATGCAGAAACTTAGAACACATTTATTACCAATTTGATTCTTGACCTCTTGTAAATAAATTGACTATTTAGAAAATTATTAAAGACATAATGTTACTTACAACTTCACTATAATTCCTATTAGCGTAACCTTCTCCTTTCTGTCTGGTCATACCAGTTATGTTGTTCATTAAAACATTAAATTTTTAATGCGTAAATAGAAAAATTTTGTCGATTACGCTCGATAATTTACTGTTAAATAAAAATATGAACCGAAAAAAATTATATAAATATAGTTATTCGTAAATTTCATTTCTGTAATTGTAATGATTACAAATTAATGTGTATACGGTTAAAAATAACTATTTTAGCTCAACCAAGAAATTTTATTTTAGAAAAAATACTTATAGAATAATATAATAGGTCTTTTTATACTTTTTTACCTTTATTTAGTTATGTATAATTGCATATAATGTAGATATATTTAGTAATATATGTTATATCGTTGATTTTTTCACAAAACATCCTAATATCATTATTAATAAATATCTAATATGAAGATATTAGCCTATAAACTTATCATCGTTATAAACATAGGTTTTTAATTACAAAAAAGCTGCAAAGCTTCCTTGAAACACTTTGCAGCCTTCTGTCTTTTTGTTTTCTTTAGCAAAATAATGGTTAGTGAATTTTCATTTTTTCGGATACCTACACCCATGTTTAAGTCTTTACATTGAAGACAGCAGGTAACAAACTTATATTATTGTATATTTTTCACGGTACTGCCTAGGAGTCATGCTAGTGATTTTTTTGAAAACTCTTATAAAATAACTTTGGTCATTAAAGTTAAGCCAAGCACAGATATCTGATAACGAATAAGTAGTAAGTGTTAATAATTTTTTTGCTTCTTCCACTCGTTCCCTTTGAATATATTCGCTTAAAGTAATTCCCATTTCTTTTTTAAATAGTTTAGACAGATAAGTAGGCGTAATTTCTAAATGATTAGCAAGTTCATTCAGAGATATTCCATCGTAAACATTTTTATTAATATGTTTTATACATGTAGTAACCGCGTAAGAATACTTTTTTGCATTGTATTCTTTCACACGATCTGCAAAGGTACGTAAAGCATCCCCTGACAATCGCTTTACAGATTCTACATTATCTAATTGTTCCAGGGTTTGTATATATAAAATACTATGAGCAAAAGCAATATCTGGTGGCAGATTTCCTTCTATTGCATATCGAGTGGCTAAGGTAATCGCAATAATTCCAAGGTTTTTTTGATTCCTGAGCGGATCCTCTATTAGCATAAGTTCAACATCTTCTTGCGAAACCGCATACATATACTGTATTAACTTTTTTTTATTTCCTTCTTTGATAGTCGAAAAGAAATCATTTACTAATGCCATATTGTGCGTTTTAGGTTTGTTTTGTCGGCGTTTTAAAATATATAAATCAGGTTTCACAATTTTATTAGGAACTTCCTCTAGTACTTTATTTTTTTCCAAGACAATATCTACATCTAACTTTTCATTGAAAATCATGTAATGTAATAAAATTCCCATATCAATTAATGTAGTTTTTTTAATCTCAGATAAACACTGATAATAGGCAAGTCTTTCTTGAATGTTATCATTTGATTTAAATTCTTTCTGAAATTTTATAATCATATCATCTGAATCTTTTGAATGTATAGTAGGACCGATTATAATAGTCCCTTTAATATCATCATGATTTTCTATATGAATTAGAACAAAATTTTCAAGATAGTTGTTACTTCGAAAAAGTGGCAAGTTACAGGGATCGTTTTCTTGATAAATATCACTAAGATGTTCTTCTTTTGAAGAATAAAAAGGACTACAAACATTATCAGATGTAGAATGATATAAAATTTTTCTGTCTGCAGATAAAATATGTACAGGGGCATTAAATGCTTTATGTGCAAGATCACACAAGTGTTGTATATCGATAGAAGTATTCATTACATTCTCCTTTATAGATCCATAAAATATATTCTGTTATATATAATTCACGACAAATAATACTATAAAATATCAAATTAGTACAATTCACAACAAAATATTACTATATCTTTTTTATAAAAATCATATATTATTTAATTGTAGTTAGCATCTAAATATCAGAGTAGATAAGTAAAGGAAATACACTAATTTCTTTTCTTAATTCTACAAGATATATTATTGAACTTGAGAAAACAGTGAAGTACTACAAAATACAGTGGTAGTCAATGCGAGGACCAAGCTGGAAAAAGATTTAAAATAAAGCGAAAGTAAAAAGAGATACTGTACCACCTCAAGAAACAACAGTCAAAGTTCCAATTCAATCATTTATACAAATTGAATTCAAAAAATAAATACTGCTAATTTAAATGTGAAACTGAAAAACTATTTTGCTTCAAATTTTAGAAACAGATAATAAAGAAGTTGTGAAATTGGAAACAGATGAAAGCGATACAGCTATTTTTGAAGCCCTATGCTTTGAAAAGTACAAGGTGGAGGAAATTCAAGTACTCAATTAAACATTTAATTGAGAGAAAGGTCTTTTCATTAACTAAAAATAAAAATAAAAAACGAATGGAATATTCAAAAAAAATGACACTATATTACTGGTCGTAACAATAGTTTTACTTTCCATAAAAGAGGAAAAAATATATAGACTTTACAAATACTAAGAATAGCAAACTAGCTAGTTTTATTACCGCATCACATAAAGTGAAACTTTAATCAGTGGGGGTTTTGTTCATCCCCCACTGATTATTAACCCACACCAATCGGGGTCTTACTGCCCAGCAAATAGCGGGATAAACTTATTATTAATTTCCAAATACAATAGTTGTTAATCAACAAAAAACTTCAATAATTAAGGTACACAGTAATTACTACAGTATCAGTTTTTACTTATTCTATAAAAAAAGAAATATCACTTAACAATTATTATTTTATATCGATTTAGACATAAAACATTATATTATATCAGCTTAAGTATTATGGAATTAAAATTACAAATAACACCAAAACCATTTTAAGAGCTCATACATCGTTCGTATCGAATTTAACACCTTTAGATACCTATGTCATTAACACAACTAAAAAAGATTATCACAAAGGAATCTGAGAGGTTTTTTCAATTCCGAAATTTATTTTTTTGTAAATTAAAGGAAAAATAATCCATATATATACGGATTATTTTCTTAGTGTAATCTGTATTGACCTGTTAACTGTTTATCAGCCATTCGAACTAAGCGTTTTGTAATCTCTCCACCGATCCGAACCATTTGCAGATGATGTGATGTATCAGGTCCCAGTGTGACTCCTAGTTCAAAAGCAATTTCATACTTTATTTGCTCAATAGTACTTGTAGTAGCAGAAATAAGAATTTCATTTGTATTACTTTCGTATCTTTGAATATTTATAATTGCACTTCCAATATATTTATAAATAACATGTGCCTACTTATGCTATTTATGCATAAGTAACCTAATTTCTTCCAGTATTTTTTATAGGAACCCTTTCCCTCCCCTTATTCCACCAATTAAATTTGAAACACAAATGTACATTACATTTCAATATAACAATAAAAGCTACAAATTTACTATTTTAAATTTAAGTGTTTAACCTTGAAGTACTTAAATTCTTTTTTCCAGATAAAGCATACATTATATCTTGATGTTTTATTGTCCTCTTATAATTATGTGGTATCGGGAATTTATTTCGGTGTTCTTTTATTATAATTAAAGTTTGAAGTTCTATGCTCAATACTTTTGCGAGAACATGATAGTTATATCCATTGTTTAACAGAGAAATTATGTCATAAAACATAGTTTTTCCACCCACTAATTTTACTAATTTATTCTTTAACTCCTCCCCTTTTTCTTTAGCTTCATCAATTTCTAACAACATAGATTTTTTATTTGTCTGCTTAATGTATTGAGTATACAACTCTGGGAATTCTTTTTGTACTTCTTTGTTTAATACTGGTTTATATTTAATCATATAAGTAACTTGTAACAATGAGCGTTTTAACAAACTATCTTCAATGAAATACGCTACTTTATTAAATAAATGTACATATTCCTCAATATTGGAATAACTATTAAAATGAGCTAATACTCTACTTTTTATACTAAAAGCCTTGCCTACATAAATAATATTGTCATTATAATCTTTAATGAAATAAATACCACTGTCAGATTTTTTTAATTTATTATCCAATTCTTCTATACTCATAAAATGCAATTCACTCATACTTCTCTCTCCTTAGCAGTTTTAAACCGTAAAAAACAAGCAAGGTTTCTAAAAAAGTACTTAGCTGCCCTAGCATCTGTTATTTTATCTCTTGCTAAATGTCAAAAAACTGTTTCTATGTTGCTCAACTATCAATACGATTATTAATAAAATTTTCTATCGTTATTATCTCGCAATTTTATTATGTAATTTCGAGATCGTTTCCTCATTTAAATTACTGTGTTTTATCGAATAAAGGAAATATATTACTGCCCCAATAGTAAACCAAATACTAAAGTACACCCATGTCCTTAACGGTAAATTTAGCATTAAAAACAAACAACATACAATTGAAACGCTTGGTAATATAGGTACAAAAGGTACCATAAATCCACGTTTTAAATTTGGGTGTGATTTACGGAGAATAATAACTGATAGACAAACTAACGCAAACGTCACCAAACTACCGATATTAACTAAATTAACCAATTCTTTTAAATCAATAAACCCAGCTATTATAGAGCTCCCTATTCCTGCCAATCCAGTTATAAAAGTGGGTGCTCCAGTTTTCTTATTAACTTTCGCAAATGATTTCGGTAACAATCCATCACGACTCATTGCAAAGAATACTCGTGTTGCCGCATACATATTAGAAAAAATAACAGCCATAAGGCCAATTACAGCACCTGCAGCAATTGCACCAGCGACTTTTCCTTGTCCTACCACTTCCATTACATAAGCCATTGCCTCAGGGACATTTAATTCTTTATAGGAAACCATTCCTGTCATAACAAGGCATACGGTAACATAAATAATTGTACATATGATTAATGATGCAATAATACCGATGGGAAGATTACGTTTCGGATCTTTTACTTCTTCTGCTGAAGTTGCTAATATATCGAAACCCGTGAAAGCGAATAAAATAGCTGCTCCACCCGTAAAAACCCCACTTAAACCGTATGGTGCAATTGGTATCCAGTTCATTGGTTTTACATAGAATATACCAACTGTAATAAACAACAGAATCATTCCAATTTTAATCAATACCATTATATTATTGATTCGTTTACTTTCCCTCGTACCACGGGATAACATCCATGCTAATATCAATGTAATGATTACTGCTGGTAGATTCACAATACCACCATGTGAAGGGATCGTTACTAGAGCTTTAGGTATCTCTAATCCAAATCCCTTTATTAAATTGTGGAAATAGCCTGTCCATCCAGCAGCGACAGCCGCTGTTGCCACGATATATATTAACAGCAATGACCAACCTACTAGATGAGCAACAAACTCACCAATTGTTGCATATGAGTACGTATATACACTACCAGACGCCGGGATTGTAGAAGCAATTTCCGCGTAACATAATGCTATAAATCCACATATAATTGCTGCAAGTATAAATGAAAAAACAACTGCTGGACCAGCATCTCTTGCTGCTACTAATCCAGTTAACACAAGAACCCCCGTTCCAATTATCGAGCCTACCCCTAACATAATTAAATCAAATGCTCCTAATGTTTTCGTTAAGGCCTTACTTTGATTATGCTCCAACAATTGTGTAACGGATTTCTTTTTTAATAACTTACTCATATTCTCTGTATCCCCTTTAAAATAAGGTTTGCTCTTCTCATTATTGTTGTATATAAATTTACTTAGTTATTACATAGTCTTATAATATTTCTTTTACGTTAAATAAATTTGAAACATTCTATTTTTTTCTTTCCTCCACTGTTCAACAAACATCAGCTATAATGTGTTATAGCTAATTCAATTTACCTCCAAAGATATAAATAAAAAATTTTTTCATTTCAAAGAGATAATTAGTTTTGTATGCCCGATAATGGTATGATAAACAAAAATAATTTATTTATTTAATTGAGTTTCACTAGAACTTAAGGTATTTTTCTTCCGTAATACACTAACAATATACCCACATACACCGCCTATAATAGCTGGAAATCCCCACCCTAAACCTACACTATATAAAGGAAGAAAGTGCTCAAAAAAATTATGGATTATTTCGCTTTCTATTCCAGCAGCTTTTAATCCATCTAACGAACTAAAAATAAATGTCAATATCAAACTCCCTTGATATACTTCAAATCTACCATTGAATACAGAGTGTAAAAATGTTAGAAATATTAAGGTAATAGCAATTGGATACATAGTTATTAATACAGGGATTGAAATCTTAATTAATTGTGTTAACCCTATATTCGCAACTAGTGTACTGAAAACAGACAAAATAATAGCAAGTTTTTTGTAAGAAATCTTTGGAAATAATTTATGAAAAAAAGAAGAACAAGCGGTGATAAGTCCTACGCTTGTGATTAAACATGCTACTATAATCATTACACCTAAGAAAATTGCACCATACGAACCAAAGTAATAGTCCGAAACTTTTGCTAAAACTTCAGCCCCATTATTTAAACGACCTAGTTTTTCTACACTAGAAGCGCCCATATAGGAAAGGGCAGTATAGATAAGAGCTAAGAGTGTAGCAGCAATAGTCGTTGCTTTTACACAAACAATCATAAGCTGCTTTTTAGTAGTAGCCCCTTTTTCTCTAATTGCATTCACAATAATAATTCCGAAAACAAAAGCTCCAAGAGCGTCTAATGTTAAATACCCTTCTTGAAAACCTTTAAAAAATGCATCTGATGCATACACTTCACTAGGTGCCTGAATTCTTCCAATTGGGTGAATAAAAGCAACAACTACGAGCATCCCAATAACAATCAATTTGATAGGAGTCAAAACTTTTCCAACTATATCAACAAGTTTTGTAGGATTAAGGGATAATAAGCATGTAACTGTGAAAAATAAAATTGTAAATACGGTTAATGCAACAGGACCTGCATCATTTGATAAAAACGGTTTAATTCCAATTTCAAATGATACAGTTCCAGATCTAGGGATGGCATAAAAGGGACCAATCGCTAGATAGAGAACGATCGCAAATACAATACCAAACACCGGATGTACACGACTAGCTAAAGATCGCAAATCACTTTTACCTGAAAAGACAAATGCTGTTATTGCTAACAATGGTAAACCAACTCCAGTAACTAAAAAGCCTGCATTGGCTATCCATACATTATTTCCAGCCATTTGACCAAGCATAGGTGGAAAAATTAAATTTCCTGCTCCAAAAAACAATGCAAACAGCATCAATCCTATAATAATGATAAAAGAAGTAGGAACTTTATTTGACATAACAACTCCTCCGATTATACATTTGTATACGCTTTTTATTTTTCCTATAATTTATATATTAATCTATTCAATTCTATCCTAGAGCACCATTGCGAAAGGCAATTTTATGCCCCGCTCTCTATAAGAGAATAGCAACAAGCTTTTAATTTAAATAATAGCTTACATTAATGGATATGAAGTTACGCCTAAACAAATCTTCTCACTTACTAGTTAAACGAGACATTTCCATAGATTTTTTCGTACAACGTTTCATAGCTGAAATGATAGCTGTTCTTAAACCTTTTTCTTCTAATGTTGCTACAGCTTCTATCGTCGTTCCCCCTGGAGAACAAACCATATCCTTCAATTCACCTGGATGTATTCCCGTTTCCAATACCATTTTTGCAGAACCTAATACAGCCTGAGCCGCAAATTTATAAGCTTGTTTTCTCTGCATACCGCCAAGTACAGCAGCATCTGCCATGGCTTCTATAAACATATACACATATGCTGGAGAAGAACCACTAATAGATGTAACAACATCCATTAGTTTTTCATTTACGACCTCCGTCTGGCCGAAACTATTAAATATATTTAGTACCTCTTTTATATCTTTTTCTGTAACCATTTCATTAAAAGATAATGCAGACATTCCTTCCCCAACAAGTACCGGTGTATTCGGCATTACTCTAATAACCTTTAACTTTCTATCAAATTCATTCTCAGTGCTCTTAATACTTTTTCCTGCAGCAATAGTTACAACAATTACATCATTTTTTATTTGGTTTTTTATTTGGTTAATTACCGATGTGTATAAGTCTGGTTTAATTGATAAAATTAAAATGTCGGCACTGTTAGCAACTTCATTATTGTTAGTAGTTATAGTTATGCCATATTTATCACTAGCATTTTTTAAATTACTGACGTTTAAATCTGAACAAATTATTTGATTTGGAGACACTATATTTTTATTAATCATCCCACCTATCATAGCAATACCCATGTTTCCACATCCGATAAATCCTATTTGTTTATTCATAATAATTTGATCTTGCTCCTTCTATTCTAAACTTTATTGATTTTGAAATTATTATTCTAAGTTAGGGCTATTACAATTACTGGGTTTATCAATAGAATTTAAAAATTCTCCTTCCTATAATGAGTTATGTTTTCGTATGTACTTTACAAGCATGCATTTTAAAAAATGAAGAGACTTTCTATTCATAGAACTATTAAAAACAAGAGTAACATGGTGATAATTTTTCGGAATTAATATTCTTTAACTATTCACCATTTTAAATAGAGCTTACATATTCCTCTAATAATTACTTATTTCCAAAATTTATAGTTAAGCTTAAGAAAATGTATTTAAATTCCAAATAATTATCGCCGTAGATAGTATGAAACAAAGTAATGCAGGGATTACCATTAAAATAGATTGCTTTGCTCGAAACATATGAGCATGAATAGCTCCGACCATGAGTACTGCTAATAATATATTTGCTCCTAGCGCTAAGTATTGATTCCAAATACCACCGATTATTCCTATTGCTCCAATAATTTCAATAAAACCAATTATAGACATAAACCATAATGGATATTGATATTGTTGCCAATGTTCTACCTGAAAAGATATACGAAAAATTTTTATGAATCCCCCTACTACAATAAAAATTGCTAAAACTACCTGAAGAACAATCATCATTTAAACTCGCTCCTTTTAAGACTTTGTTATTTGCCATGCTTCACAAGGAATAAATATATGCGTTTTACAAATATCAGAAAGGGAGATATACATAATTTAACTTTTTATACGCTAAGAACTAAGTAGATAACCTTTACTACATAATATTTTCTTAAGAAAAATATTTATTTTAATATATTTGCCTCTTTTGTTAACCTGAATAGATTGTTTTTAATTTCAGACATGCTGATATTTTTTCTTGAAACACCGGTTTCCACTGCAGCACGTGCGACAGCATATGCTACATGTGGCACCACCCTAGGATCAAACGGATTCGGAATGACATAGTTGACATGAAGCTCTTCTTCTGAAATTAACTCAGCTATTGCATAAACAGCTGCTAGCTTCATTTCTTCATTAATTTCTTTTGCTTGTACATCTAAAGCTCCACGAAAAACTCCGGGGAAAGCTAGTACATTATTTACTTGATTAGGAAAATCAGAACGTCCTGTACCAACTACTAGTGCTCCTGCTATTTTTGCTTTATTAGGCATAATTTCAGGTGTAGGGTTAGCCAAGGCAAAAATAATAGGATTATGATTCATAGAACGAATCATATCCTCATCAACTACATCTGCAGCTGATACTCCAATAAATACATCAGCATCAATAAGGGCCTCTGCTAATGTTCCCCGCTTCTGTTCTATATTTGTAATACGAGCTATTTCTTCTTTAAGCGCATTCATTCCAATAGGTCGCTGTTCATATATTATCCCTTTTGTGTCACACAAAATAACATTTTTTACATGCATATGAAGTAACAGCTTAACAATCGCTATCCCAGCAGCACCAGCACCATTTACAACGATTTGCACATTTTCAATTTTTTTATTTGTTAACTTAAGTGCATTAATTAGGCCAGCAATCGTTACAATAGCTGTACCGTGTTGATCATCATGGAAAACAGGAATATCACAAGATTTTCTTAGGCGCTCCTCAATTTCAAAGCATTGAGGTGCTGCAATATCTTCTAAGTTTATCCCACCAAAATTTGGTTCTAATAATTTAACAACTTCAACAATCTTATCCGGATTATTAGTGTTTAAACAAATAGGAAAAGCATCGATCTCAGCAAATGATTTGAAAAGTAAAGCTTTTCCCTCCATCACTGGCATAGCTGCTTTAGGTCCAATATTCCCAAGACCTAATACTGCAGTTCCATCGGATATAACTCCAACTAGATTCCCTTTCATTGTATAATCATATAATTTGCTTTCATCTTTATAAATCTCTAAGCATGGCTCAGCAACACCTGGTGAGTAAGCGAGACTTAAATCTGTTGAATTTTGTACTTTAACTTTAGAATAAACACCAATCTTCCCCTGTTTTTCTTTATGCATTTTTAATGCTTCATCTCGTAAAAGTGACATATAATTTCGCTCCTATAATTAAGTTAAGAATTAATTAAATCAATATTTTATTAACTCTATATTAAACTTGATATTGTATGATATAAGTAAGACTTCTAATATACTCATTATTTATTTTTATAACCTTTTAACATATCTTTTGCATAACGATTGGGGTATAAAGTATTTAACATATTGTATGGACTTCCCTTCCAATATCTTCTTAATGGTGTCCATAACTTATGTTTAATTAACCATCTTTGTGTGTACATAGATAGTAATTGCTCCTCTGTTAGTTTTTCCTTTTCTTCAATAGTCCACTTCAGCGCCTCTAATGCTTTTTTTTCAGTCCAAAATCCGGTAGGTGTGAATTTATATTCCCATTCTTTATTTTGACCAGGATATAATTCATTGATCATAGAGTATGGACTGTTATTCCAGAATATTTGACAAGGAGAAATTAATTTATGAATAGTAAGCCATTTTACACTGTAAACTTGTAATAATTGAAAAGAAGTTAATTTTTCTTTTTCTTCAATAGTCCACCTTAATGCTACCAATGCTTTTTCTTTAGTCCAAAACTTGTTAGGAGTTATACTAAATTCCCACTCTTTAAATTTATTAGGATATAAAGAATTTATCATTGCATAAGGGCTACCATTCCAATACATAACTAATGGTGCACTGAGTTTATTTTTCTCTAACCATTTTTTACTATAGAATTTGAGTAGTTCTACTTTACTTAGCTTTTCTTTTTCTTCGACAGTCCATTTTAATGCTTCAAGAGCTTTTTCTTTAGTCCAAAAATTTAATGGTGCCATACCAAACTCCCACTCTTTAAATCTATTAGGATATAAGTCTTCAATCATCTTATAGGGACTGTTATCATAACCATGTTTGAGTGCGCCGAGTAATCGATATTTTATAATTAAAGGGGTATTCCATTTTTGTTTAATATCCTCTTCATTCCATTTTAAAATTGTTTCAATT
The DNA here is from genome assembly GCF_058791995.1 of Bacillus sp. EB106-04-02-XG92. Lineage (NCBI taxonomy): Bacteria > Bacillati > Bacillota > Bacilli > Caryophanales > Bacillaceae > Bacillus > Bacillus sp. EB106-04-02-XG92. Next base: position 88,517 of record NZ_JBYTEA010000006.1, on the reverse strand, counting down.
AAATATTTTGTAACCCTTTTAGATAGCTCTCTATTGCTATCTTCTTTCCATGTATTCGGTGGAAACCTACTTCTTTTACCATCTAATATTTCTTGATAGATTTCTTCTATTTGCACTGCTTTCGCTTGCACTTCAAACTCCCTCCCATTCAAGACATATAACGATTCCTCTTTCCTAACGTTAAATAGTAACTATTGTGATCTACTTTTATAACGCAAAAGAAACGTATAGGGTAAAATCATTTCTTTAATTTATAATAAGAAGGACATAAAAAAACAAAAAGTTACAAAAATTTTTAAATTAAATTTTTTGTAACTTTTTGTTTTTGTGTAAATATAAGGTCAATTAAGACGTCTCACCGTTTTAAACTTGACGCTCCATAATCTTGTATAGTTACATTTATATGATATTTAATCGGTACCTTACTAAATGTTCGATCCCAATCTTTTTTGACTTCCTCCCATGTTCTCGGGTGTTTAATTCTTAATTGGTTGCCAAAACCCGCAATATCGACTTGATATTCTTTTTGTATTTTTTTTGTAACATGATGTACTAAGTGCTTTACTTCATTTTCAATAGCTTTTTCTTCCCTTTTTAAAAATTCATTTTCAAAATCTTTTCCTGATTGCACCCAATTTTCAGATAAACGTCCTTCTGATTCAATGTTTACATCAAAGGAAATATTATTTCCTTTAACATGTGGTATGATTTTGCTTTTTATTGACTTTATTTCGTATATAATGAGTTTCTTTGATTCTTTATCAAAAGTTTTTACCACACCACCATTCCTTTTTCCGTTTATCCATACTACTCCTTCCAATTCCTGTTCATTTAAAAAGCCCATCAATTTTTTTGTCTTCCCTTTAATTACAGCAGCTCCTGCAAATTTTGTTTCCCCATTCATCGAGATTACATTTTGCAAAAGAAAACTGGACCCTGACCGCATCTTTCCTTCTAATTTAGCGAGCGATACAGGAACCAAAATCCTTGTTGTTCTATTTCTATTATCTGCAATTCCAGACAAACGAAATGCTGGGATTTCTCCTTTTTTGTTTGATTCCAGTACCTCCTTCGCTAGCCCCTTGCTAATTAAGATCATAGAGCTCAGCCGAACTTCATTGTCACGGAGATACTGTTCAAGTAATTGTTCTAAACTGTATGTACGTACAAGACTATCACTAATAACAATGTTTTTTAAATGCGGGCTGAACATTTCGCTCTCTCTTTTCAATGAAAGCTCCCGAACAATTTGATGAATGGAATCACCGGTCTCAGAAACATTTATATACCGTTTCTGTTGTCCGTTTCCTTTACTTTGTGCTTGCGAACTAACAATTTGATAAGTAGCTGTTATAAGATTTCTTTTAGGATATCCTCCTTCCTCATCCTCTTTCTCAATTGTTGAATCCTTCCCTTTATCTAGTGCTATACCTGCAGTTAAACTCAACTCTTCTACTTCTTTACTGCTCCAACATCCTGTTAAAAATAGGAGCACAAGCATCGATAACAAAGCCAAATAGAACCGCATATAATTAAATTTCGTTTTCACACTATTTCTCCTTTTAATCGCTTAATAATAAGAAGGAGCAGTGGCAGTAAACCAAATAAAAATATAGCAGCATTACCGAGTATATCCCCCAATTTAAGCAAATGATTTATATTTTTCGAAGTCATAGCAATGATGTAAATGATTGGAATCAAAGCAAAAATAAACGGATGAATACTCTTTTTAAAGAGTTGCGCTAATCCTAATGCAGCTGCATAATAACTAATCGTATAGGTAGCAAATATTTGCATAATCCATATTACAAGTAGTAAAGATTCAAAACGTTCAAATATCAAACCAGAAATTTCAAAACTGCGCATAAGGTCAATTGTCGGCCATGTTCTTGTTACAACCCCATCAATTGATAATGCACCGATGACCATTACAACAGTTATTACATAAAAGATTAACGGAATAGAAATTCCAACTAAAATAGCTTTTACTGCTTTATTTCGTTGTTCCATAAACACCAAAAGAATTAACATAATTTCAGGACCTGTATATGCGAGAGACGTTGTTTTTATCCCATCTAACACTGGTTTAATCCCAAAACCCAATACGGGACGGAGATTATCTATCTCAAATATTCCGATACTCATAAAGGAAATGACTAAAAAAATAAAAACAGTAATAGGGAATATTATTTCAAACATCCGTGCAATTGAGTTAATACCACTCATAATCAAATAGAGACCTATCCACATAAAAGGCATAATAATAGCCCATGTAGGAGTTCCTTCGAGCAAAAAAAAGCTTATTACTTCTGCCATTGAACGAATTTGAAAAGCTGAGGTTGTAAGAAAATAACCTATAATAAGAAAACTAAGTAACCTGCCTATCCATTTCCCTACAATTTCTTGACTGTATTGATAAAAGGTTTTATCTGGGAATCCTTGACTTAATTTGACCATGATTACTCCTGAAACCATTGCGAGTATTCCACCTAATATCACACTTAGCCATACATCTGGTGTTTTCACTTTTTCCACAGATGCTCTGGGCAGAGTGAGGATTCCTGTTCCGAGTATGTAATTTACAATAATAACAACTGCTTGCGAAGTTGTTATTCGGTCTTGGGATTTAGTAATCACTGAAGGCCACTTCCTTTCGTCATCAGCTACTTTTTGCGAATAGTTTTTTTAGTATGCATTATTTTTGGTCTACGTCTCATTATTTTTAATGGCATGCGAACCATAAAATCTTTCCAGTCACTAAATCGATACGGAACAGCAGGGCTAGTATAAGGAACGCCAAAACTTTTCAGTTTCACTAAATGACTGCAAAGTAAAAGAAAGAAGAGAATAACTCCATACAAGCCAAATATCGCAGCACAAAACATAGCTACAAAACGAAGAATGCGTAACGTAATTCCCACACTATATTGTGGGATAGTAAAAGAAGAAATAGCTGTTACCGCAACAACGATAACCATTATTGGGCTAACGATTCCTGCTTCTACGGCAGCCTGACCAATTATTAAACCGCCCACAATTCCCATTGCAGGTCCAATCGGTTTAGGCAGACGTAAACCTGCTTCTCGTAAAACTTCGATAGCTACTTCCATAATCAACGCTTCGATTAAAGCGGGAAAAGGAACCCCTTCTCGCGACCCGATAATAGAAATAGCGAGCTTAGTGGGAATTAATCCTGGATGAAATGAAATAAAAGAAATATACAGTGCTGGAGCAAATAATGAAACAAAAGCTGTCATGAAGCGTAATAAGCGGAGAAGCGTACCAGGAATCCACCGTTCATAATAATCTTCTGGTGATTGCAGCAGCATACTAAATGTAACTGGAGCAATTAAAACAAATGGTGTTCCATCTAACAAAATAGCTACTCGGCCTTCCATCAAAGCACTAATAACACGATCAGGTCGTTCTGTATTTTGAATCTGCGGGAAAGGACTGAGATAATTATCTTCAATAAGTTGCTCTATATAACCAGATTCGAGTACACTATCTATGTCAATTTTCTGAATTCTGTTTTTTATTTCTTCCACCAATTCTGTACTAGCAAGATCTTTAATAAATGCGACAACTAGCTCTTTCTTTGCACGCTCTCCTACTGGTAGCTTTACTAATGATAAGTTTTCATCCGCACAATGCCGTCGCAAAAGTGAGGTATTGTCACTTAATACTTCAGTAAACCCCACCCGTGGACCTCTGACTAATGCCTCCGATACTGGTTCTTCCATGTTTCGTTTATTTGCTTTTGTTGTACCAAGAATAAACACATCTGCTAAACCATCAATTAAAAGAGCTGTTGAACCTATCAATACTTTGGATATCACATCTTTTATGTAATGGACTTCTGCTACTTCACTAATTGTAAGAATTTTATTTTTAATATATTCTTTTGAAACAGTCCCCTCCACATAAGAAGATTCATTTTTATATTCGTCAGAAAAATCATCCATTAGTAATTTCATAATATGTTTGTCAATGATCTCTTTATCTGATAGACCATCAACAAAAATGATCCCAGCTTGAATATCTGTGCGTCCAATATTAAACTTCCGAAAGCGAACATCAGAATTATGTCCGATTTGTTGCTTTATAAGTTCTAAGTTAGAGGCAAAATCATTCGTGAAATGAACAGTTGTATTTTGAAAAGGTTTATGCTCTTGTTTCGTTTTACTTTGAATATTATTTTTTTTCACTTGTTTGTCTCTTGACTTCCACCAACTCATTCTTCCCACTCTTTCTCTGACATACGAACCCAATGAAAAAATCTTGAGATAGTATACGGAATTAAAAATAAGATAAAAGCTTGTACAAAGACTTTCCAATCCGGAAGATAAGAAGTAATTATGTTCCACATTTTTATCACCTAATTTATATACTCTGCTAGGATTGAGACTTCTAAAGAACGGTATGTACTTAATAAAAAATAACTATAAGATTAAAGAGCAGAAAAGCAAAACATTATGCTTATTTAGTACCAATAACCTAATTAGTATAAAAACATTTCTGACCTAAAATACCATTTCCAATTATAATTTGTTAGATATTATCTCCTTTTCCTTTATTTATATGCCCGCATTTGAATTTAAAATAATATAAGTATCAATGATATTTCCTCTTAAAGAAAAAAGATGCTAGAAGATAGCATCTTTTTTTAAATTCAACTTACTATGTATTTATATTTTATTTTGGAAATACTCGTTTTTTAAATGAATATTAATGTGTAAAAGATACATATTCTTTTGTTCTAAGTTAGAACATTTCTACCAAATCGATACGGAATTTTCTGATTTTAAAACCAATATGAAATAAAGGAAAATACTCTCTTAGAAAAACTATATAAAACAAATAACTTTAAAACAACTATCAATCTATTAATTGAAAGTAATAATGAGCAAGAGTTTATCATCTTAATTCCAAGTGTATTCGTTTTGCTTCAAAATAAAGAACTTGAATAAATTTTTTCGTATCAATACGAGCAGGTACTGTTGGTTCATTATTCAATTCTGTCATCTTTCTCCTTACGGTAGTAAAATCAAAAAATCTAGAAGCATAATTTTCGAACTTCGGGTTTAAAAAATCAGTAAGTCCAAGGGATGCTAAATGGTTTAATGATTGATAAATTGCTCTCCGAATCCGTTGTTTGGAAGCTTCTATGAACCTTTTTAATTCGGTATCTTCAGCTGAATCCCCAAGTTTTTTTTGAGCTAAATTCATAAAAATCTCTTTTAGTGAGGGAAAACCTTGTTCCAACGTGTTATCTTGTTCATATTTATATAAATAATCTAGCATATCCATTAAATCTTTACTTCCACTTTCACTGGCTATTCCTAATTCAGACAAAAGAAAATGAATGGAATTTTGAAAATGATTAAAAGTATTTAAATGTTTTTCATTACGGTATTTTTCTTGCGCACTTGAATTACTATCCAATTTTAGTACCGTATTAAGCGATTCTTGAATGTTTTTTATCGATTTTTCCAAACGAATTCTTTCAATGACTTTACGAACAACTGTTAATACTTCAATCCGGTTAATTGGCTTAATAATATAGTATTCAACGCCAAGCGAATAAGCTTCAGCAATTAATTCTTTTGATTCTACTTGAGAGACCATGATGATTTTCCCTTTAAACGAAGGCTTTATTTGACGAATTGTTTTTATTCCATCTTGAATCGGCATTAACAAATCGATAAATAAAATATCTATATTTTTAAGGATTGGCATGTATTGCTCTAAAGATAAACCATCCTCAGCTTCTCCTATAACCTCTCCAAGATCTTCATCCTCGATAATTTGAGCCAACATTGAGCGAACCGCTTTTTCATCATCTACTATATAAAAATACATAGAATCACCCTTTCGAAATTATATGATCATTCCCTAATCTAATTATAAAAATTGATCCTTTTCCTTCGGTTCTGTCCTCAAGCGTAACATCACCTTCAAGTTGTTCGACCATTTCTTTAACATACGATAGTCCGATGCCTGTCGATGGATTGCCTAAATCATCATATTTAGAAGTAAAACCAGGCTCAAAAATTGAATCTTTATATTTTGAAGAAATACCTGGACCGTTATCTCCTATTCGAAATTCAACGAAATGATGGTCTTTATTAATGTCAATTGTAATGGTTCCCATACTTTGGATAGCCTCTACAGCGTTTGTCACGATATTATTTACAATAGATAAGATTGTATAAATATGATAATGAGGATGCACACCATCAATTTTATACACAAATCGGATGTCTTTCTCTAGCAACCGTGCATATTTCGTATTGGCCCGTATAATGATGTTTACTAGTTCATGTACAGACATATAATCTGTAAAACTTTCATCAGAAATTAGTTTTGAAAGCCCCGCAAAAATACGTTGATTATCTTTTTTAACGTCATGGACCTCACCAGCAATTTGTAATGCCTGTTGCCTTAAATCCTGAAGCTGAAAATCCATCTGTTTACGCTCAAAAGAATCTAAGGTTTTATATAAATCATAGGATTTTTTTGTTATATTCTCAGCATCTTGTAATGTTTTTTTTAAATGAACAGCATCTTCATATAAATTAGAGATGAGCATGAGCATGTGTTCATTTTGCTTCTTTATATGTCTCTCCCTTGATTGCGCTTCATACAATTTCATCATATTGAAAAAGCTTAGAACTATAAAACTATGGGAACATGCGATAACAATAATCTCATTTATTGCCTCGGATGTGATCGATGTTTTTAATACGAAATATTGAATCATTAATTCCACACAGTCTGACAATATTTCAATAATACAACCAATCAAACCAATCATTAGTGGTTGATGATAAAAACGTTTGATTTTTGCTAAATGAAAGAGATACGAATACGTAAAATAAAAGAAAAAACTAGGATAGTGAGTATGAAAAGCGGCTAACCAATCCATATTTCCCTTTATAATAACATCCATTGAGATACGAAATACTACAACGACTATTGCTGTTAAAAAACCCGGTAAAAATGCTGGAACTCGTCGAAACAATAACAAAAAAAAGAAAAATGTTGGTGCACCAAAGCTCATTCTAAATGTTTCGTTTAAGGGAAATGACTTTATTTCACCTACTAAGGGTACTGTAAGTATCATTAAAACGAGAATATAAATGTCTTTTTTTACTAAATTACTAAGATTCAAAATAATCACTTCTCACTTTCGCCTAACAGTCAGTATACAAACCTATTTGCATTAATACAATACTTACTCTATTTTTTCAAAACTGATAAATAAGATATAAACGAAAGCATTACAGATTGTGAGTATTCATTACACTCCTCTACTTTAGAAAGATACTTTATAACTCAAAAATGTTCAGACGCAATATAAGGTCTGAACACTTTTGGACTCGCTCTAACATCAAAATATCTGTGCTCCTTTTTAAAATATACTTAAATCCCATTCTTTTGCAATATGTTCTAACAACATAACTCCTGGTAAACTATTCCCATATTCATCAATGGCTGGTCCGTAAATACCAATACCACATCCATCTTGGAACGATAAATCCTTCCTAGATTTTGAGGGAACAAGTGTCATAATTCCGCCGGATACCCCACTCTTAGCTGGTAATCCAATGAAAGCAGCAAATTTTCCAGAAGCATTGTACATTCCACAAGTAAGCATTAAAGCTTTTGTTAACCTAGCTACTTCTTTAGGCAGCACTTGTTCTTTGCGAATAGGATGATATCCATCATGTGCTAGTATAAGCCCTATTAAGGCAATATCTTCTGTATTTATTTCAATCGAACATTGTTTTAGGTAAACCTCTAATGTCTCCTCCACATCTGATTCTAGAAAACCATTCTCCTTTAAATAGTATGCTAAAGCTCTATTACGATGAGCCGTTTCCCATTCTGATTGAAATACTATTTCGTTAATAGCAGGACGCTTCTCTATCATTTTTTCAATTAATACGTATAGAGATTCTAATTTTTCTTGCACCGATGTTCCTGGCAAAAGTGAAGCTATCGTAATCGCTCCAGCATTAATCATAGGATTAAAAGGTTTTCCCGGTTTATGTATCTCTAAACGAATAATTGAATTGAAGGCATCTCCAGTTGGCTCTACGTCAACTCGTTCTAATACATAAGAAATACCGCGACTTAAACAAGCGGCTATAAAACCGATTACTTTTGATATACTTTGTAATGTGAAAGGTATCTCCCAATCTCCTGACTTTATCATTGTTCCATCTGGCTTTACTATACAAATACCTAACTGCGATACATTTATTTCCCCCAGAGCGGGAATATAACTGGCGCTTCGTCCCTTAGCTGCATACGTTCGATAATGAGCTACCCATTGATCTAAGCAAATTTTTTCTTGACCCTCAATTTGAACGATAGAATCCTTTATCATTTAACAATATTCCCCCGTACTATTAACTTTATATAGAATAATTTTTTCTTTCATATCATCGATAATATTTGCACTAGAACCAAGAAAGATATTCAGACATATTGCAGTCTGAATATCTTTCTTATTACACACTTTTCTTTTTTGAAGTTTCCTCATAACTATCCCAACATTCAATATTTTCAAGCCCTTTAATGTTTTCTTTATAAAAAATAGGATCTTTACCAGCTTTTTTCTGGTTTATATAATCTTGTAACGCCGCAAATGCTACTTTTGAAAGTAAGGTAATAGCAATTAAATTAATAATAACCATAAAGCCCATAAATAAGTCCGCTAAATCCCATACAATTTGAATCTTTGCAACAGAACCAAATACAATCATAGCCAACACGCTTATTCTGTATATGATTAACCACACTTTACTTGTATGTAAGAAGCGAATATTTGTTTCACCATAATAATAGTTGCCAATTAACGCACCAAATCCAAATAAAAAAACAAAGATAGCAAGACAACCCGATGCCCATGAACCGATGTGTTCACTTAATGCTGCTTGTGTCAGTGCAATACCATTTAACCCCGGTTGTTTATATGCATCAGAAAGCAAAATGATAAAGGCAGTGCTAGTACAAATGATCAGTGTATCCGTTAATACACCAAATGCTTGAATCAGTCCTTGTTTCACCGGATGACTTGTTGTTGCTGTTGCTGCAACGTTTGGTGCACTTCCCATACCAGCTTCATTTGAAAATAAACCACGTTTAACTCCATTCATAAGTGCTGCACCAATTGAACCTCCTGCTATTTGTTTAAATCCAAATGCGTTTTGAACAATAAGAGAAAGAACTTCCGGCATTTTTGATATGTTCGTAACTACAACAAATAATGCAACTCCAATGTATAATACCGCTAAAAATACCACTTTGTATTCAGCCATTTTTGCAATACGTTGTACACCACCAAAGATAATCGCAGCGAAAGCAACGGCCATGATTATCCCGACTGTTAGACGATCTGTACCAAATGCGTTTTGAAAAGCAATTGTAACTGTATTTGATTGTACTGAATTGAATACAAGACCAAAAGTGATTGTAATTAAAATAGAGAATAATACTCCCATCCAACGTTTATTCAACCCTTTTTCCATATAATAGGATGGACCACCGCGGAAGCCAGTTTTATCTTTTACTTTATATATCTGTGCTAATGTGCTTTCAACAAAACTGGATGCCGAGCTAATAATAGAAATAATCCACATCCAAAATACAGCTCCAGGACCTCCTAATGCAATTGCAATTGCAATTCCTGTAATATTCCCTGTTCCAACGCGAGCTGCCATACCAATACAAAACGCTTGAAAAGGAGAGATTTGATCTTTAGAACCACTTTTTCCCTCCATTAATACACGGACCATCTCTTTTAACATTCGAAACTGTACAAAATTCAATTTAAATGTAAAATAAATTCCGCAAATAACAAGCATAATAATTAACAATTTAGACCATAAAAAATCATTCGTTGATCCGACTAAATCTACAAAAAACCTTTCCATATTATCACTCCATACCAAAAATTTATCTATCATAATCTATATAAAATCACCTATATTCCCTGGCATAAATACCACATTCATATTCAAATACAACAAGGATAAAAATTTTCTATATGAATAGAGTTGGCCTGTTTAAGCAAACGTCACAACATGTAACTGTAAAACTGGAATTTTGAAGAACTTAACGTTTATACACACGGTGCTCTATCCCCTTCTGTAAAACTAATATTCTTATCCACTAATGTTGTTGTACTATTATGTTTGTTTCGTTTACCGGTGATTTACATGTAAATCATAATAATCAATAGTGATTAATTGGTTTTTTGTTAAATTTCTCAAGAACATGGAAATATCTCCTTTCTCACTATTAATCTCAAAAATAGGCTAGGTAAAAAATTCACAGAAAAACTATGAAGCGCTTTCAATCTTAAACTAAGGGAACCTTGCCTTTAATTTATAATTAAAAGTACAGAATGTTACGAAAAAGTACAGATTTTTATAAAAACAAAAAATATTTTAAGGTTTTTTCAGCTAAAAAACAGTGAGATTTTGTGAATTTTATACAGTATCCAAACGTCGCGGATTCCGTTCTACCTAACCTTTGACAAGCCTCTATTTTCTTCATAAAAACATGCATACTTTTTCTCTTTTAGAACTTCATATAAAGTATTTGAAATCAAGAATCGATAGGATATTATAAGAATATTTTAAAAATAAAACATTTAATTTATTTATGGTATCATACAAAAAACATTTGTTTTCTCAATTAATCCCCTAGTGAGATTTGTTGAATATCTATTATTAAATGTATATTTCCTTTGCGTTTCATTCTACTAACATAGATTACAGGTGGTGTATTGTGAAAGAAATAGTATTCGTTCAAAATAAAAAAAGACTCCTTATGAAATTCGAATTTTTAAAAAAGGATATAGTACTTACCATTTCACTGATACTAGCAATTGTAAGTTGCATAATATATTCGCCAAAGATTGAATATATTAACTTTGAAGTGTTAATTAGCTTATTTAATCTAATGGTGGCCATTAAGGCCTTTGAACAGCTAAAGATATTAGACAAACTTGCCGTTGCCATTTTAAATAAATGCAATAACAGCAGATCAATATCTATTATTCTAATTTTGTTATGCTTTATTTGCTCCATGTTTGTAACAAATGATGTCGCTCTCCTCACTTTTGTGCCAATAACACTTGTCATTAGTAAAAAAACACAAATGAACATGATGGATACAATCATCCTGCAAACAATTGCGGCAAACATCGGTAGTAGCTTGATGCCTATGGGAAACCCACAAAATTTATACTTATATTCTTACTATGGAATTAAGCTCATCCCATTTTTAGGTTCAATCCTGCTTTTAGCTGTACTTGGAATTAGTTTGTTATTTATATTTACTCAAAAACTTCAAAAAACAGATTTGAAAATAGAACTACCTGTTATTACCGTGAAGAATCGAAAAAAAGCTACCATCTGGATTTTAATACTTATCACTATCATTGCATCTATTTTTGGTGTCATTAATTATTACATTGCGCTAATTGTCACATTGGTGGCAGCATTTACGTTAGATAGAAACTTACTATTTAAGATCGATTACTTTCTTCTAATAACCTTTGTCTGTTTTTTTATTTTTATTGGAAACATTTCCCATTCTGATGCGCTGGAGACATTTGCTCGCGCTAATTTAAGAGGAGATACTTCAGTCTTCTTTAGTTCCATATTTTTGAGTCAATTGATTAGCAATTTTCCTACTTCAATTCTTCTATCAAACTTTACTTCTGATTGGAAAGCTTTATTACTAGGAGTAAATATTGGAGGGCTTGGAACAATTATCGCATCTTTAGCCAGTGTAATTTCCTATAAACTATTCACTCAAGCCAATGGTAAAGAGAGTAAAGCGTATTTAATTAAATTTAGCATTTACAACTTTTCATTTTTAATCATACTTACATGTATACAATACTTTATCTTTAAATTTCTAAAAATTTTTTAAAAAATTGATCACTTTAGAAAAACCCAAATATCTCAGCATTAAATTGAGAAATTTGGGTTTTAATATAGGTATGTTCACTATTTTGAGATGTTTCCAAAGCGAAACTCTTTTAGCTTTTACGTTATTTATTAGAATTCGGTTCATTTTTTATGCACTCAGTTATATAATAAATGACTGAATTTATAGGGTAATAACTTTCAATTAATAATAGAAATATAGCTTATTACAATGTTATTTCATTTTTGAAGTCCTCTTCACAAAATCCTTAATGTCCCTCAATTTTTTTCCGCTAATGTTATCTTTGATCGTTGAATCTATGTCATTTTCAATAAAAAAAGTTTTATTCTTAACCTTTGTTTCAAATTTATATTTATTTTTATCCCAATTTATTAGATTGCTCTTTAAGTGTGCAATATTTCTTAAATCAAATTCAATCATAAAAGGTTCTAAAGCTGGATAAAAATGTCCAAGTTTATTATTTTCTTTTAAAAAAACTATATATGTCTCCTCGGATTTTGGTTTTATATACAATGGATCTTTATTTTCTACTTTTTTAGTAAACACTTTCGTAGCACCTTTCAGAATGATTCCATTTTTATCAATGATTTCATTACTTTCCTCTAATACGAGATTTTCTGAATATCTATGATTTATTAAGATTTCATTCTTTACATAGTCCCCTTTTAAGATTTCTTTGACATGAAAACTAAACAAATGGCCTTCAACATCTTCACTTTGAATCTCATGTGATGAACTGTTTGCCATATTCCATTTAGAGTATAAGCCGTCATATTCACCTAGTACAATTACGTCTGCTTCTTCAACCATTTCGCTTAAATGATTTGTAGTTTTGAATGTCTTATTTAATACTATAGTTTCAGAATTCGATGACACGCTAGACACTCCTGCCACATCTATACTGGACCAAATTGTTTTACCAATAATAATTAAAAAAGTAAATATGAATAAACATAGACACCATTTCATTGCTTTATATTTATACATTATAATAAAGTCTCCCTAAATTATATTTTCTCAATACAAAATATTCTAAATGTTAATTAAATATTAATCCAAAAGAAGAGAATGGTGCTATAATTCTCTTGTTAAAAATAATCTTTGGAGGGATAATATGAATTTTAAAAAAGGGATTACTGCATTTTTATTAGGTACTGTGTTTGTTTTTTCAAGCGTTGGCGTTTCAGAGGCTTATGTAAAAGAAGGATGGAAGCTGCCTTCAAAATCAGCTACATATAAATGGGGAGACAGATTAGACGATGGTTCAAGTATCATCAAATCTGGTTGGCAAGCTGCCGATTCAGCCTGGTACACTGCTTCTCGTATTAATTTTACAGTTTCTGCTTCTTCTGTGAACACATTAAACTCTTGGTTTGAAAGTTCCTCTACTTATTATGGAAGAATGAAGACATCTTATAATACATCCACTAAAAAAGTAACGAAATTTGCTGGTGATATTAACGCAGGTAATACAAATATTACAAAATCAAATGTTGCTAAAAGTACAGGAGTCCATGAGTTTGGTCATGCAATAGGAATAGGTCACAACAGTGGTACTTCAATTATGAACAGCAATCGTAATCGTACTACTATGCATGTCCCTCAAACTGACGATAAAAATGGTGTAAATGCAATCTATTAACAGAAAAAGGAGATGATTTCTTAATGTTAAGTAAAAAAGCAAAAACTATGGTAATTGCAATACCTTTGGCTACAGTAATTGGTTTGGGAGGATATTCAGCATTTAATAGTCACTTCTCCCCTGTTGCTGAAGAAGATAAGAATACCGAAACTGTTATTCTCAGTAAAGATTTCCCTGCAACAAGTGATTTAAATCAAATGATTAATGAAGCAGATCTAGTTGTAATCGGTGAATATGAAGGTCTTGACTCTAAGTGGAATATGGCACGTAATCCAAGTAATCCATCGGAAGAGGACAAAGAAAATTACGTTGAAGGACATCTATATAATTTCAACATTTCCGAAACAATTAAAGGTGTGAATGAAAATAAACAAATAAAAATCAATCATCGTTTCGCTGAAACTGTAAAACTTGAAGATTCTAATGCAGTTGTTGCACCAGATGGCACAGTTACAAAAAAGGCTACTAAGATAACTACTAAAGAGGTGCAAAATAAGGATCCTTTATATATCGAACCTATGGTTAATAAAAAATATATGATGTTTTTGAAGAAGGATCAATTATTTGGTAACTACTACGGAGCAATTGAACCATTCGCAATTACCTTTGATGAAAATAACAAAGCAGACCTTCAGACAAACATAGAAACTATTAATGAAAGTAAAATGTCTTCCAAAGCACAACTTGCAGGAAAAACAATTGTATTAAAAAATGAAATACATGAAACTATTACTGACAATATTAGCGGTAAGACCCTTGATGAATTAAAAGAACAAGTAAAACAAAAAAACAAGTAATAATTATAACTTATATTAATTTTCCCTATTTCATAAGATAATTAAAATTAATTTATAACTGTTATTACAGATTAAAGAAAAATCATTTTTTTCACCCAAAAGCAAAGCAACTGCCTATCAATTTTTTTAGTAGGCAGTTGTTCAATTATTAAAATAAAGTACCATACTGTTTAATTAAATACTATTTCCAAAACAAAAAAGTAAAGGTTTTCAATTCACTTGAGCTTTCTTGTCTCTAATTCATATATTCTTCTAAATTTATTTTTTGTATATCCCCCCAAAAAAATCCTACATAGCGCATGTACCAACATTCATCCGCATAACTAGTTACATTCTCCTTTTTCTATTGTTAATAGCTTCACAATAAAAGCTGTTAAACGGAAAAAGTGCGAAGTCTTAAATTAGACTTCGCACCTTATATAAATTTACAATTAGTGACAATACCCATAAAAATACAACATATAATAATCACTCATTATATGTGTTGCTCTTTTAATCGGCCAATGTATAAACCAATCCTTTTACTTAGCCATCTCTCATGATTGGTTTGATTGTTTCTACATACTTCATCCCCTATATCTATACTCATTTCAAGCGGTAATCCATTCCGATTGAAATTACAAATGAAAAAATTTTTTCGTTTTTCCTTGTTGCCTACTTGCTAAATTCAGCAAGTAAAATATCTTTAAAAAATTCCGGATTATTAATGTTTAAACTGTTCGCATTGATAGCAAATATATGTTTTCCTCCAAGTGTTCCACCAACAAAAGTGGAAAACCCTGGAACGGCACCCCTATGTCCCCATATCGAAACACCGTTCGGAAGTTTAATTTCAAGAATTCCAAGGCCATATCTAGTTCCCTCTCTTTCTGTAGGAACTGTAGTAAGCATTTGTTTTAGTTGCTGTTCCTTCAGTATTTTGCCACTGAGTAAGTAAGAGAAGAATTTGTTTAAGTCGTCAGCATTAGAAATTATATCTCCATCCGAGCTACCTGGGTTAATATAAGTAACGTCTTTTAGCTCACTCGCTCCGTCTAGTTGCAAATAGCCACGGGCATGCTTAGTGCCTGGAATCACGCTTGAATTGCCAGGTAGGAATGTATTTGACAAATCAAGCGGTTCAATGATCCGATTTTCAACCTCTTCCGCATAGCTGTTTCCTGTTACTCTTTCGATAAGGATTCCTAGTATTACGTATCCTGTATTTGAATAAGACCAACCCTTCCCTGGAGCGAAGTCTGGTGGAAGAGAAATCCCCATCTTTACAAATTCTTCAGCCGTATACGATTTTTTTATATCCGTAATATCAAAGTCTTTTGAATTTATATAGTCAGCAATACCACTTGTATGATTCAATAGTTGCCGGATCGTAATCTGGTTACCATCATATCCGTTTCCTTGAATGACACCAGGCAACCATTTTTCAATGGGGTCGTCTAAATTCAAACGGTTCTCTCCAGATAATTGAAGTAGAACTGTTGCAATGAACGTTTTCGTCACACTGCCAATGCGAAAGCGAAAATCTGCTTTCATTGGTTTCTTAGTTTTCAGATCCGCTACCCCAGCTGTATAACTCCAAGTTTTACCCCCCTTAGAAATTTTAGCGAGTATTCCTGGGTATCCAAGTTGCAGTTCATCTCGCATTGCTTTCTTAACGGAAGTACGATCGCTTTGCGTACTTGTTTGTAACGAACTAGATACATTTTGCGCGGGTTCTGCTTTTACAACTGATGTTGGTGTTATGTATAACAGGGAACTTCCACCTATTAAAAGTGCTAGACTTGCACATGTAATTTTACTGCGTGTTTTCATAAAAAATTCCTCTCTTCTATTAAAATTGTATAGATAGTTGATAGCAGTGTCATATACGAGCCACACAGCTATCCATTCTCCCAATGATGAAAAGGCAACAATACATTTGCAATCATTGTACTCATTATTTTCACAAAACACTCTTGTTACTGATTGTTTTATATGTAGGCCGTACTTATTCCCCCTTCACGCCTCCTCATATTTTTATCTTACACAATGAAAATCTCTTTTTCCTTACCTATCCCTTACGAATTCCTTACATTCGAAATCGTTTCTATAATGATAGGATTGAAGTAGCATCTGTGCCCGAAAACGCAAAAAAACACCGATGTCGCTTCGGTGTTTTTTGCGTTTTAAATATTGAATATTCTTTTTTCTCTTAATAAGTTACATTGCTGATTTTTTCTAATATGATTATTTTTCTTGCTATATAACAAAATTTCATAGCGCTATATGAAACATTTATCACTTTATCATTAAGACATATGATTCTACTTTTATTGATGCACTTGAGATGGACTCACTTTTTGAATTTGAACAAGTATATCAAATGATTTCCCTAATGATATATCAACAGTTTTTGGTATAGTAGGCCCTTCGGTAGTTATCCCAGCGAAAATTGGATGTTGTTCGTTTAACCAAGTTTTTGTCACTCCGTTCGCCTTACGTAAATCAATAAAAAATTGATCTTTTTTGACCTGTCCAAAGATATAGTTATAACTTTTTGGATCATCTGATTTCAATGTTCCATATGGACCAAATTCACCGTCACTATTATAGACATTATATTGTCCTTCGTAAACTGACGTTCCAATAGATACATACCGTTTTCCATAGTATTCTGCTAAATGCTGCCCAGCTACTTTAGGGTATATAAAAGGAATCATATTTGTTTTCGAAACGTGCCCATTATGTCCCCATACAATGGTTTTTCCTAAATGTTCTTCAGTCCACTTCGCATTTTCATACATTGCGATATCATGTTTCAAAAAGATATCCGATGGTTTATCAGGCGGTGACGCTAACATTGTAGTAAACTGTTCAATAATACGGGCATTTTGTTTTATCCATGCAAACTCTTTGGATTTTCCATTTAGATAACTTTTATTTTGTTCTAATAAAGCACCAATTTGTTTAGCATCTGAAATATACTTTTCTTTTTCTTCTTTCGAAAGGCTCTCAAAAGTATTCATATCCTTTGTTACAGGAATAAGACCTTTTATCTTCGCTTCTATTCTAGGCACAAGATCTGAATTGTTCCTCTTTGTATATTCTATTATATTATTATAAACATTCTCATTTACTGATTGAATATCCATCCCGATGACACGCACTTTAGATTTATGTTTTGGATTAGCATTATATTGCCGAATCCAATCAAGTAAATCCAACATTTCTTTCGTCTTAAATGTAGGTGATAGATGTTGGCTTGGGTTTCCCTTACCAGTAAGAACATATCTATCAAGTTCCAAAGCTCTGTCCCACCCCTCTTCTAAAACTAAGTTGGTAAAGCCCTTTTCAGATACTAAGTAATTAACAATACGGTGTTTCATTGTAAAAACTTCATGAGCCCCATGTGTAGCTTCACCTAAACCTACAATTGAAGCTGAACCTACCATATTCTTAAGTGATTTTAAATCATTAAGAGATGCAGTTGGATTAGTTGTTTTTAAAGGCTTTGCATGTGCTTCTAACCATTCCACTATTTGATTTGTATTGTATGGAGCTGTAACAGAAACTTCTGTTTTCGAATCTGCATAAGTACTTCCTACAAAATTAGTGAATGTTATAGCAGAAGCAACAATTGCAATAATCATTTTCTTTTTCATAAAAACCTCCTGAAATACATCTTTATTAATTTTCAACATAATATAAGGACTTCCGTTAAAACCATTAACTCCCTTATTACTGTTAAGATACATTTATTCTAGTTCCTAAAACTCACTTATTTCTTAATAGGTTCTTAAGAAATCCTTAATTCACTCATACGAATATAAAACTACATGAGCTTCAATCCATTGTAGTGTAGTTAATATTTGGCTAATAGGAAGTTCCAAATTTTGTTTTTTTGCAATGTATTCTCTTCATCATAGAGTTAGTTTAGGAGGTATTTTGTGTTTACTTCATTTTTTTCTGCGCTCTGCATCTAGGTGGTATATCCACCGGCCACGGTAAGGCTCTATTTCAAATCCAAAAAAATAGATTACCTGCACACGAAAAATTATAGCGTACAGGTAATCTATTTGTTTTTGAGATTAATAAAAACCTAATTTGTTTTTTGAATTCTTCCATCAATAATAGACTGAATTGGTTCTTTTGATTTTTTTATATAATCTACTAACGCTTCAAAATCAGTTGGCCCTGCTTCAGCATCTTTACCGTTTTTAAAGGATACAAATCCATCTCCACCTGAAGCTAAAAATGCGTTAGCAACGACGCTGTAAGTTTTAGAAGGAATAATTTCTTCTCCATTTGTTAAGCGAATACTTGTTACTTTTTCTCCATTAGGCTTGTTCGAATCCCAAGTGTATTGGATCCCTGAAATTTGAAGCATTCTTGTTATGTCTTTTTGCCATTGTTGATTTAAAATATCACGAATGTCTTGGCCTGTTAAATTTACTTTTATTAATTGATTTCCGAATGGTTGAATACCATATATCTCTCCCCATGTAATATCACCAGCATCTAAGTCATTACGAATACCACCAGGATTCATAAGTGCAATTTGAGATTGCATTGTTGCACGCTGGGCATCAGCAACTAAATTTCCGAGAGTAGATTCACCAGCCGTATTGAGTTTACGATCTAGTGGAGCAATAGATTTACCTACAACTTCATTGACAAGAGGTGCGATTTTCGCTTGATATTTCTCCATCTTCTTCTTTATTTTTTTATCAGGCTCCATGCCTTCATGGTAAGTTGTAACAATTTCTGCTTTTTTCTCAACAATATCTTGTGTTTTACGATCGATCTTTACATCAACATCAGCAAAAGCCATACCATAAGAATTTGCTTGTACGACAAGTTTATTATTAACAGTTCCATTTACATAAGTGTGGCTATGCCCACCAAAAATAACATCGACTTCTGGATCAGTCTCATTTGCTAATCGGACGATATCACCATTTGTTACACCGTTCCCATCTGTTATACCTCCGTTATGCGCAAGAACAACGATAGATTTAACGCCTAGTTTTTTTAATTGCTTTACGGATTTGTTAATAGCTTCAACTTCATCTGTAATTTCTACATTCTTTAGCATAGTAGGCATAACAAGGTTAGGAACATCCGTTGTTACGACTCCGATGAATCCAACAGGAACTCCTTGTACCTTTTTTATAGTGAATGGTGGTAAATATAAACGACCAGTGGATTTATTATAGAAATTTGCGGCAACATATGGGAATTTTGCTCCTTTAAAATTCCCTGTTTTCTCATGGTATCCACCATAAATAAGGCGGTTCATTTCCGCAACACCTTCATCAAATTCATGATTTCCTATAGTTCCAACATCGAATTTCAAATCATTTAGAAATTCAATCGTAGGTTCGTCTTGTAATAATGCTGAAACAGGAGTACTTGCTCCAACAACATCGCCAGCATGTACCTTTAATGTATTCGGATTTTGTTTTTCACGATCACGTAAATAAGCCCCTAAGTACTCAATTCCCCCTGCATCTTTATTGTTAATTTTTTTTACAGTGTCTAGTTGCCCATGAAAATCGTTAATACCGAGCATTTGCACATCTATGTAGCGGTTTGGTTCTGTACTCGCTTGTACTGAAGGCAAAGCAAATACACTAGTAAAAGTAACTGTACTTATTGCTAAAGCAACTGGAATGATTTTTTTCAACATAAAATTTCTCTCCCCTAATAATTAAAATCTGACATAATACGATGTTATTTTAATATATTAAGAGAATTATTTCTATAAAAATTCAACTAATTATAAAAATTAATAAGATTTTATTATTTTCTGACAAAACATTTCTTTTTTTGAGGATTATTCAAAATATTATCTTGATAGTAATATAACAATACTTCTAAGAAATCTAAAAAACTCTAATCAATACATTTTAGCTGTTAAGAAGAATATTCAATCCAAAACTACTGGAGATTTATCAACCTAACATCTCAATATCACCATTTAAAAAGATGCTCCTGGATTTATCCAAGAGCATCTTTTATAAAGCTTTATTTTAACTTGTTTATAAGTTATCAATTAACAATTATATAGTTGTAATCAGTCCTTTAAAAATAATAGGAGTGCTTCATTAAATTCTTTGGCATGCGTTGCATTTAGCCCATGTGGACCACCCTTTATTAACGTTACTTTAGACTTAGGAATTGCTTCATGTGTTAATTTCCCACTATATTCAAATGGTACAGTCGCATCTGAATCACCATGAATAATAAGGGTAGGTATATTAACCTTAGCTAAATCGCCTCTGAAGTCTGTTTTGCTGAAAGCAGCGATACAATCTAGTGTTCCTTTAGGTGATGCACCTGCAGCGATATCCCTATTGTAAAGTCGAAATGGTTCACTAACTAAGTCAGTTCGATCTCCAGCAGCAAAAAATCCTTTCGTAAACTCATCAAGGAATGCTAGGCGATCACTTTTTACTCCATTTTCAAATCCTTGAATTGCTACATCATCTAATACACCCTCAGGATGTTCTGCTGACTTGTAAAGGAATGGTGGTACAGCTCCTGCAAATACAGCCTTCTCTACTCTATTCGTTCCAAATTTCCCAATATACCGGGCTACTTCGCCTCCACCCATAGAAAAACCAACAAGTGTGACATTTTGAAGCTCTAAATGTTCTAATAGTTGATGTAAATCAGAAGTAAAGGTATCATATTCATACCCTTCCCACGGCTGAGATGATTTTCCAAATCCTCGACGATCATATGTTATAACTCTGTATCCAGCCTCAACAAGAGCTGGAACTTGGTATTCCCAAGATCGACCACTTAACGGCCAACCATGAATGAGTACAACTGGGTTTCCTGTGCCATGATCCTCATAATATATCTCAATTGGTGCTTGATTTTCGGTTCCTACAGTAATTTTAGCCATTCTCCTACCTCCTTTAATATGTATCCTTTTCTTCAATAATCCGGATGAATCTCATAACCTATTTATACAGATTTATATTGTGAACGCTAAGCATGAAACTCTATTCTTCCGGTGAATTCATTTTCTGTTTATGAAACAATTCCCCTCTCATACCTTTTTCATAACGAAGTAATTGCTGAACATTCCTCCTATTCAATTCTAATAACAAAAATAGGTGACTATCAATATCGTTCTATCTATAGGATGTATAGGTAAAACCAATCTATTTTATAGTGAAAACAACTATAGTTACGACCTATGCAAATTATAGATAATTTAGAATTGATTAACGAATCTGTTTTCAAATACTATAAATTTGTATAGCACTTCATGTTCTGTGAAGGCTGCTATAACCAATATTATTGGTCAGCTTAGTTATAAACGAAGAAACTTATGATAGTATTCGACTATTTAAACTTTCTTCGATTACTTAATTTTTAGGAGGAATACATAATGACTGATCTCTATTCTCGTATTAACAAAGATGATGCTGTCGTTCTTTTAGTAGACCATCAAACTGGTCTTATGTCCGGACTAGTACGTGACTATGGTGTTGATGAATTCAAAAACAATGTTTTAGCTCTTGCTCACACTGCTAAGTTTTTTGATTTACCAGTTATTTTAACAACTAGCTTTGAAAACGGACCTAATGGACCTTTAATGCAAGAATTGGTTGATCTCTTTCCTCACGCACAAAAAATAGCTCGACCTGGACAAATTAACGCATGGGATAATGATGATTTTGTAAAAGCAATCGAAAAAACTGGAAAAAAACAACTTATCATCGCGGGCGTAGTTACGGACGTTTGTGTTGCTTTCCCGGCACTTTCCGCTATAAAAGCTGGATATGAAGTATTTGCTGTTACTGATGCTTCAGGAACTTTCAGTAAACAAGTTGCAGATGCTGCCAATACGCGTATGGCACATAATGGTGTGCAACTTATGAACTGGTTTAGTGTAGCTTGCGAATTACAACGGGATTGGCGCAACGATGTCGAAGGTTTTGGCAATTTACTTGCTAGTAATCTTCCAGGTTATCAAAATATAATTGGAAGCTATTTAGGAGCTCAACGAGATCTTAGTAAACAAAATGCATAAATATATTCCAAAGAAATAGCTTTCAATTACTTTTTTAAAGTAGATATTATAGATTTAGTGCTGATTAAATCAGCACTAAATTTTAAATTAAAAAGTATAGAAAAGCTTTTATTTTTATGGTTACAGCTTAAATTAACTTTTTGAAAATAATAAAAAAAGGAGTGTTTTATTATGAGTAACTTAGAATTGTTAAATCCGGAGAACAGTGCCTTAATTTTGATTGATTTTCAACCTCAAATGACTTTTGGAGTTGCAAGTATTGATAGACAAACATTGATTAATAACGTTATGCTGCTTGCTAAATCAGCAAAAACTTTTAACGTACCTACTATTCTTACTACAGTTGAGACACGCAGCTTTTCTGGTTATTTTTGGCCACAAATTCTTGACATATTCCCAAACCATGAAATTATAGAACGCAGTTCAATGAACTCTTGGGAAGATCCAAAATTTGTTGAAGCAGTTAAAGCAACAGGTAGAAAGAAATTAATATTTGCAGCACTTTGGACTGAAGTTTGCCTTGCATTCCCTGTGCTTGAAGCAATTAAAGCTGGCTATGAGGTGTATGCAGTTGATGATGCTTCAGGTGGCACTAGTTTGACAGCACATAACGCTGCTATGCGTCGTGTAGAACAAGCTGGTGCAATTCCAGTGACAGCAATTCAAGTTTTACTTGAATACCAACGTGACTGGGCACACAAAGACACTTATGACGCTGTAATGGAGATTGTAAAGGAACACACTGGTGCTTATGGTCAAGGTGTAGAATACGCATATACTATGGTGCATGGCGCGCTTCCAAGCAGGAAAATATGAAACACGAAGGAGTAGCTGTCGAAGAGACTCATACAGGGAACACGATGGATGCTGCCGATCCAGTAACAACGATTGTTACATGGAAAATTCAACAAGGTAAAGAAAAACAGTTTGAAACATGGAGACATGAAATCGAAGCTGCCGCTACTAAATTCCAAGGGCATTTAGGTGTAAATCTAATAGTCCCAAATAACGAATCCAGAGAGTATACTGTTATTTTTCGCTTTGATACGTATGAGCATCTACGTGCTTGGCAAGAATCAGATGTTCGCCGAGATTTGTTAAAAAAGGCAGAACAATTTCAAGTTACTAATCCAAGTTACAAAACTGAAAGTAGTTTGGCTTATTGGTTTGTTACTCCGAAAACGCCAATTCCACCGCCAAAATGGAAAATGTCTATCGTTACCCTTCTGGGTGTATGGCCTCTTAGCATGTTAGTTCCTAAATTGATAGGACCTATTATAAAACATATGGATCCTATTATGTCCGCTTTTTTCGTTTCTGTATGTATAGTGTCCTTGCTATCATGGGTAGTTATGCCGATTTTCGGTAAATTATTTCATCCATGGTTACAAAATAATAGGAAGTAGACGAGGTGCGAATATGAATGTACCGGATATGATCTTATATAACGGAAAAATTACTACCCTTAATCCCTCTCAACCTGAGGTATCTGCTATCGCCATAACTGATGGTTTAATAACTGTAGTAGGTGAAGATGAAATTCTTAATAGTGCCACAGAAAAAACAAAAAAAATAGACCTTAAAAGAAAGAGAGCTATTCCAGGCTTGAATGACTCTCATATACACGTTATTCGTGGCGGTCTTCATTATAATATGGAATTACGATGGGAAGGTGTGCCTTCACTTGCCATAGCTCTCGAAATGCTCAAAGAACAGGCAAGGCGTACACCTGCTCCTCAGTGGGTAAGAGTAGTTGGAGGTTGGTCTGAATTTCAATTTAAAGAGAGACGGTTGCCAACTCTGGAAGAGATTAATGCTGTTTCTGAAGACACGCCTGTCTTTGTGCTACATCTTTACGATAGAGCACTTGTAAATCGTGCTGGGCTGCGTGCACTGGGGTACACAAAAGATACCCCAGACCCTCCAGGTTGCTTAATTGAGCGGGATAAACGAGGTAATCCAACGGGCCTTTTAATTGCGAATCCTAACGCTTCTATTCTTTATTCTAGTCTGGGTAAAGCTCCAATACTTCATTTTGACGACCAGATTAATTCAACTCGCCATTTTATGCGCGAATTAAATAGATTGGGTATTACAAGTGCTATTGACGCAGGTGGCGGATTCCAAAATTATCCTGATGATTACAAAGTTGTTGAACATTTAGCCGAGAAGGAACAATTAACTTTGCGTATTGCTTATAATCTATTTACGCAAAATCCTAATCATGAATATGAAGACTTTGCTTCATGGGCCAAAATTGTTTCTCCAGGTCAAGGAACTGATAAGTATAAAATGAATGGTGCCGGAGAAATGTTAGTATTCTCGGCAGCCGATTTCGAAAAATTTCAAATGCCAAGTCCTGAACTAGCTACGATGATGGAAGCTGACTTAAAGAAAGTAATTTCTCTATTAGTGGAAAACCGTTGGCCATTCCGTTTACATGCAACTTATGACGAGTCAATCACACGATTTTTAAATGTATTTGAGGAAGTCAACAAAGAAATCCCTTTTAATGGTCTAAGATGGTGGTTTGACCATGCAGAAACAATCTCAGATCGTAGTATGGAACGTGTTAAGACTTTAAATGGCGGTATTGCCATCCAAGACCGCATGGCTTTTCAAGGTGAATACTTTGTTGATTTATACGGAAAGGAAGCTGCAAAGCGTACTCCTCCAATTTATCGGATGTTAGACCTAGGTATACCTGTTGGCGCCGGTAGTGATGCAACTAGGGTTTCCAGCTATAACCCTTGGGTCGCTCTTTACTGGATGGTTGCCGGAAAAACCATTGGTGGACTTTCGATATACGATGAAAAAAATAAACTTGATAGAAAAGTAGCCCTGGAATTATATTCAAAAGGAAGTGCGTGGTTCTCTGGTGATGAAGGTAAAAAAGGAACCCTTGCAGTAGGTCAGTTTGCTGATCTTGCTGTATTGTCTGCTGACTACTTTACTGTGCCAGAAGAAGAAATCAAGAACCTTGAATCATTACTCACCATTATGGGTGGGCAGGTTGTTTATGGAAATGATGAATTTAAAAATTTATCACCTGAATTGCCACCAGCATCACCTGATTGGTCACCGACGGGAGTTTATGGTTATGGTGGTGCTAACCTAGCCCACACTATACTTTCTCACGATGCCCATGATCACAAGTTACATAGTTGCAGTAACCCTCTCCATCAACACACTCATACCGTAATAGGAAAAGATGGAACTAAATGGGGTATTGGTTGTACTTGCTTTGCTTTCTAAGTCAAAACCACCGGTATAATGCCGGTGGTTTTTTTTATGCAATAAGAATATGTAAAAATAAATAGCAGTATATCCCTAATGGAATCTATTACTATGCGATAAGACCAAAGAGTTAATTGATTAACTTGACTTGTTTTTAACAGCCTTCTCTCCTTGCAAAGTCTGTCCTTTTCCCCTTAAGTAAAAGTCCATGGTATTCCATTTTGAAGCGACTACACCACACATATAAATCTACTTACCCTTTGACTGTAATTTAGGTCTTCTCCCAAGAATTATGTATCATGTTTAATTCTCACACTATAATCATTATTATTTTTATTATACTAATACTTTTTCAGGATTATTTAACTTCTGCATAAAGATACGTGCTGCAAAACTTAAAAATTTATCATCAAAGTGAATAAGATTAATATCTTGACTTGGTGTTGGGTCAATAATACGAACTATGCTCAAAGTATCATTATTAACAAAGTTAACCAGTGAAAGAGGTATTATGGCAACCCCATGTCCATTGTATACAAGGCTCAATAGAGAAATAGAAGATTTTGTTTCTATATTTGCTTCAGATAAAGATAACCCTAAACTCTCACAATATATTTTAATAGATTCACGACAACTACATGAAACCATTATTCTACTGAGCCCTACTAATTCTCGAAAAGAAACAAATGATGTTTCATTCAAAGAATGATTTTTTGGAATGACAAGGACAAGCTCTTCTCTATACAAAAGGGTGCTTGTTAATGTGTCTGGAATTTGAGCACTACGCGTGATGCCTATATCAATATTTTTATCAACGATTTGATTTACAGCAACTTCGGATTCTATAATTTTTACTACGATGTTAGGATAATGTTGTTGAAACTTCATAATATAAGGTGTTAAATAAGTGAGATCCTCTAATAAACCTCCTATAGTAATTACCCCTCTTTTTACACCCTTTAATTCAAAAATTTCATTATAAACGTCATCAAATTGTTGCATGATAAATTTTCCTTTATCAAATAGCAGCTTACCCGCTTCTGTCATTTTGATACCTCTTCCAACTCGATGAAACAAGGGTGTATCAAGTTCACCTTCTAACACACGGATTTGTTGGCTTAAAGTCGGCTGTGAAATACCTAGAACTTCCGCAGCTTTAGTAAAACTATTATTATTACAAACTTGAATAAAATACTCTAAATGACGTAATTCCATTCTTGATACCCACTCTCCGCTTTATGAAAGATTTATAATGAAAAGGACGATATGTATATCGTTAACATAACAACTATCTTTCTTACTATATCAATTGCAATTACATAATTTATTTACTTTGCATTACAATAAATTTACTACTATTTATTAATTTTTCCTCCTATTTATTTAATTTATATTTAATTAGGATATTACTAAGCAGAAATAACCTCTAAAAACTTACAATTTCTGTGTGTAACATCCTAACTTTTTCAACTGTTTAATTATCATTTTTTCTCCATATAGTCCAAACTATCAAATATTTGCCGAATCCCCCTTTATGCTGAGGAAAAATAGTGTCCATTAATTCAATACCTTCTGAAATATTTGACGCGTACGTGATACTACTACTTGCAAGTAATATTTTGTCTCCAAGTTTTTGTATAAGCTGATCGCTTTTACTGTATAGTAGCTCACGCACTGCAAATTCAGTTGGATTAAGTCCATAATTTTTTATATCCTTTGCAATACATTTAGTGATTGACTGTAATTCCCTTCATAATATAACAAATAACTTTAAATATAGGCTCTCATCGTTAATCACGCTCATAATTCCCAATCCTTTACAAGTTATCTTGAATTCGAGATTTATTATATTATCGTCAAAATATTATGTCAATCATTCATTTTAGCGTTATCAAGCCACTTATAATTTATTTCTCAACATAAGACATATGGAATTAGAAGAAAACAATTGTTACTATATAAGTATCTCAATTACGTTATTTCTTTTAAAGAGAGCTTGTTGTCTAACGCAAGTTCTCTTTTGTCATATTCTAAATTGAATCGGAACAAATTTCAGATGATGCGTCTGCCTATGTATATGATATAGTTTTAAAAAAAGATTAGAGCCCTCCTACAAAAAGGAGCGCTCTAATCTTTCATATAAAGTGAAACTTTAATCAGTGGGGGTTTTGTTCATCCCCCACTGATTATCAGCCCTCACCAATCGGACGTTTACGGACAGCCCGACTCCCACCTAACTTCTTTGCTCCAACTGAATTTTGAGGTGGGAGTTTTACTGTCCGTTAACGCGGGATAAAATTAGTACCTCACTTAAGAAGTTTTAAAAGACAAGCTTGTTAATGATGCTCCAACACTTAAATCGTCATTTAATACGAGGGATAAACAAGCTACTAATGGTAATGTAATAGTAATTGAGCCATCAGAATTAATCACTATACTAGGACTAGATCCACACTCTTCTCCACCACTTACAATTGATTCTACCCCACCACTAGGAGTAAACGTAACAATAAGACACACATCGATACAAATATCATTTAAAGTATATGCCATTACTTATACCCCTCCCTAAAACAATTTATAATAAGCTATGTAGTAAAAAGGGCTAATGACACAAAAAATTTTAGAAGAAGGCGCATTAAGGTGTTTTTTCTATTTTCACAGAGACCTGCTCAATTCATCCTTAAAAACCCAAGGTAAAGTGAACCCGTTAAAGTCTATGGAAAAAGCTCTAATCCTCCCTTATCTAAAGGAGGAACTATTATTATGGGATATGATTATAGTAAGCGGTGGTACTTTTGAATTTGATCAAACCATTGTAAATCATAAAAACTATACAATTTCAAATGTAAATACATAAAGCAATACAAAATAGCCCCTTCTCACCAGCAGCGGCTATTTTATATGAAAATACTTCATTAGTTTATATATCCTAAAACACTTACAATCTTACTCGCTTTTAAATTATGAATATGATAATAAATTTCTAAACCTTTTCGCTCAGCTCGTAACACTTTACCCTTCATTTTTGATAAATGTTGTGAAACTGTCGATTGTGGAATATTCAGTAATTCTGTTAATTGTGTTACATTACACGTTTTTCTCGTACTTAATTCATTTACAATTTGTAAGCGGATTGGATGCGCCATAATTTTCAAAATATCTACATCTTCTTCTGAAACTAAACTTTTTCTCATTTCACTTGTATATGTTGTCATAGGACATTCCCCTTTTATATGAACTCCTTTTATTTTGATCTATTTCCAAAATATTTAAAACTCCGATGTAAAACCTTTATATGAAAATAAAGGAATTTTAAATTTTTAAAAACAGAACGAAATACAATTCACTTTATTTGCTCTTTCATTACATATAAATAATAAAATATTAATATGTGCTCTATGTGAAGTTAGCCTAAATTTATAATGAAGATTTTTCAAATCATTCACATGTAACTACCGATTTTTCTGCTTTGTGTTTCCCTTCTATCTTTGTTGTTTTCTTTCCTTGAGCTTTTCATTGTTTTCTCTAGGTGCAGGAGTGTTGGTCATATAAAGATCGATACTACTAAGTCGTTTACTACGAGGAGAATATTTCCTTTCTTTCTATTTTCTTGTACAACTTAATCCTGTAATCGTTTTTTTGTTGTTCTTTGGTTAATAGATGAACGCTCACACGAGATAAGACTTTATTGGTTATCAAAGTTGGTCCGCATCAGGATCTAACAAATGAGTCCAAGTAATTAATGCTGTCAACATAACAAAAAGAGTCCTTATTGATACGGACTCTTTTGTGAGTTTTTACAAAAGTAAACTTTTAAACACATAATTACATTTCTATTATTTATTTCAACACTTGAACAGATGCTGGTTTCCACCCCTGATTCTCTACCCAATCAATATCAACCTTATATTTTTTATTACTTTGCTTATCTCGTACATTACCGTAGGCTTTATTATCACCATTATTCCCAATAAAATCGAAAATCAATTGGCTCTCTGGAACATCAACAGCATAAGAAATTGCTTGTTTCATCTCACTCCAATCTACTGTTCCTTCTTTAAATTTCATTTCAGGTTTTGCTCCTTGCACTGTACCAATTGGCTTCCAAGAAGGATTAGTTTGAGAACCCTTTTCTTGAGATGCCATTTTTTCTCCCTCTTTATTTTCATTTCCGTTCATTTTTACCGATTTTTCTGCTTTTTGTTTCTCTTCTAACAGTGCTGCTTCTTTCTCCTCACGTTTCTTCTCTTCTAGCAGTACTGCTTCTTTCTCCTCACGTTCCTTCTCTTCTAACTGCGCTGCTTCTTTCTCTTTACGTTTCTTCTCTTCTAACTGCGCTGCTTCTTTCTCTTTACGTTTCTTCTCTTCTATCTTTGTTGCTTTCTTTTCTTGAGCAATTGCTTTCTTTGATGTATCAGAAGGGGAAAACAACTGGTATGTCACTATACCAACTGTCACTAATACCAAAGTAACTGCAATATTAAAAACCACCTTTTTACGACGATTTTGTTGTTTTTCTTGAAACCTGCTTACTTGTACCATTTTTTAAACCCCCGAATTTATTTTCTCTTCTAATCTTTATGCATCATTCTTATAATTCTTAATATTTTTATTAAACGATGGAAATAAATCACAATTCCCATACAAGATTTCATATCATAATAAAATTTGTGTTGTTTCAAGTATCTGACATATGTTATTCAAAAATATTTTAATACATTAAAAATTGATAAACTCCTATTCGTAAGAAACCTTCAATTTTATTCAAAGATGATTCCAATTACGTCCACATTAGATCTCCTGTAGAAATCTTTTTAACAATTAAGCCCCTTCTTCCCTTATTTATAATTTTCAAATTAAACTGCCCTCTATGGTACAATAAAGATGTGTTGTTTTCTACTGGGATATGTCGTAAAATCAGAAGGGATTTTATCTCTTTTACCTTTTTTTCAGAGTAACTTTCACCACTAGGAAACTCTATTATTCCTAATGTAATCTTTAATTCACTTTCATCAAAAGTCCAATCCTTATTAAGTTCCCTTATCTTTTGTATAAAGCTTCTTTTGGTTTTTCCTATATAGATCAATGTTTCATTATTAGCATATACTCTAGAGATTGCAAATATTCCCTTCTTAAAAGCTTCTTCTCTATTATAAAAATCATTTAAACTATACAATCCATACCATTTAATATGTACTGTTTCTATTAACCTCACCTCATTTTTAGATAATATTATAATTTCCGAATGTTCGAATTATTTTGGATACATAGCCTTGATTACTTGAATTATAAATAGTGCTTTTCAATAATACATTTTATTATTACTAATTTCAATAATGAATATGTATATCTCAACATGAATTTCCTATCATTGGTTTCGTCAAGTAAGGCTCATAATTCTCTTCGATAATTTTATCTTACTGTGGTGGGAGAATCCTTGTACAGTGGAGATAGCGTGTCAGCCGGATGAGTTGATTTTTCGTTTTCTAAATACCTTTTCTTAAAATGATATGCGGTGTTTTCACGTAAGACGTCATTTGCATAGAATAGCGTACTTTTTTGTGGGAATTCGAAAATAACACCTTCACAGGAGTCGGACACTTGTCGATAAGCGACATGCCCCCTCTTTGATACATTTTGTTTGCTAAATTGATAAGCATTTCAACATCCCCAAACGAATTCTTTTGTTTTGTTAGCTTGATGGGCATGTGGCACTCCCCCTATTAATAAATATTACTAACCATATATCTATGATTCATATCTATCATATTTTTTATAAACAGGATCAATTAGATTTAAAAAAAGATTTCTTTTTCTTTACTCGTAATAAATCACCTGTCCATCCTTTGACTCGCATATATAAATACATACCCCCTGTTGTGAAAATAATAAATAAGAGAGCGATTAAATAGCTATATTTCCATTCTAGTTCAGGCATATATTTAAAATTCATCCCCCACAATGCTCCTAAGGCCGTCAAAGGCGTACTTACAGCAGTTAATACAGTAAGAGCTTTCATAATCTCATTCCCACGATGTGAAGAAACCACTTCTTGTAAATGAATCATCGTGTCTAATTCTTCTTGGTACTCTTTAACGAGTTGTAATCCACGCTCTAATTTTACGTGTGTTTGTTTATAACAAAGGGTGTTCGTTAGGTTTTCTAACCAAGCTTCCTCCAAGCCTTGTAACACTTCTTGTATTAAGCGAAACACATGTGTGTTCATAAATAATTCATGACGAATATGATAAATTCTTTCTAAAACTGCTATGTTATTATGATGATAAAAATCCCATAATACATTTCTAAAATTGTTTTCGAAATAATCAACCTTTCGCAAGTAATGAGATATAAAGATTGATAAGATAGCACATAATCCTTCAGCGGAACTATTACAATTTTTCACACTAAAAGAGGAATTATCTATTAATTTTTGGAAATCCTCTTCCTCTTTTTCCTGGACCGTTATCAGTATTCCATGAGCTACGAAATAATGAAGAAATTTTTGAATTTGGGCGTCCTTTTTATCTTGATCATATAAAAACGAACCATATACACAAGTTTGACTTGGTGATAACGTATAAACATATAATCCATTTTCACAAGGAGAACTTATTTTCTTTATAAATTGAGAAAAATAAGATGTTACATCACGAGGGATTATAGAAGAAAGTTTTTCAAGTTCACTAGTTTTCACATGATACCAATCCCATTTCGGCATTTTTATACATTCCACATTATTCTTCCTTTCTGAATAGTTTTATGTTTCATCGAATAATATCCGTAATATGAAATTTATATGTAGGTATTCATGTCTTGGAGGAAAAGTTTTTAGATCCTCTACATTACAAACTAAATGGCATAGGAGGTCTTCTTCTGTTACACAAGGAAGACCCCCTATATATTAGTTATTTGGATTCTAAATTTTAAACATTTCCTCTATACAAGCACTTTTTATCTTTTCTTATTTATATGTGGCACGTCTATTTAACGAACTCCATTTCGGTCGTTATTATAATTTAGATTCATATGCAGATTGATTGGTGATGTCGTCAAATACTTGACTTCCAATCATATAGTATCCATGAAGTGCAGCCTCTTTCGAAGCGTCTACCATACGGAAAGAAGAAATTTCACCTTGCATTTTTTCAATTCGTTTTTTGTGGATATCTACTATCCCTCCTGTCCAAATAATAGTGTCATACTGGGCTAACTTAAATTGTTCTTGTAATACACGCATAACGTCTTGGAAGTGTGTATCCAACTCTTTTTGAATCAAAGTATCAACCTGACTTGTCTGAGGATTTTCTTCTCGATCCCCATATCCTTTTTCTAATACTTTTGGCATGTCGTTAATATGCAAGTGATCACTTTCCCCCCCATGATTCTGCAGGATATTCTTAATATTTTTCAAAGGCTTGCTACATCCTAGTTCCGTCTCATAATGATTTAAAATGACATTCTGTTTCATATCTGTCATTTCTAATGTACGAAATCCACCATCAATAATTAAGATACGATCTTGTTCCTGAATGATTCCCTCTTTTAAGAAATAGGCATGTAAAGCGACCGGTTGCTGAAGAATCAAAACATTTTCCACCGTAATATTAATAAATTTCCCATCAATTTGTACGGAAGTTTCTTTTTTTAGTGCACGTTGTAATTGCTCATGCTGACTACCAAAACAAGTAACGGGAAGCCCGGTAACAACTAAAGGTAACACGACATTTTCTTTATAATCCTTTGCAATGCAACCAAATATTTGTTGTTTAAACTGTTCGCTTTCATAATAATTTTCTATTTCTTCGTCAAATGGAGGAAGAAATGAAGCCCCAGATTGATGCGCTTCATTTCCCATGTAGTATGCAAAGTCTAAGTCTATAAAACTTACCTTTGTTAAATCTTCACTTTCAGCATGATTAGGTACAGGGGCTAGTGTGGAAGCTTCACTCTTAATCGTCACCTCAGAATCTACATCCTGTCGATATGCCCGCTTAGTAAAACCAATTCCTACATCAATTGCATACAGAGATTTCATACTTTTTTCCTCACTTTCTCTTTTTAGAATTAAATCTAAGCACTCTCTTCTTTCCCTTCTTTCATATATTTCTTTTCATTTTTCGTTTTTTCTCCGTCTATGTCTTTACTGTTTTGATTTATTTCGTAATCCTTTTCATCTTTTTTCTTTTTATTATTTTCGTTTTCTGTTAAGTCTTTAATAGTAGAAATGACAACTGGTGTGGCTGTAAGTAGTTGTGGTAATGTTTGTTTTGCAACATTAGCTGCAGTTACAGAGAATTGTTTACTTGTCTCAGTTACCTTCTCTAATGTTTCCTTTATGTTTCCTTCTTGTAGTTTGTCTTTTACGCTTTTTCCTTTTGTTTGTATAGCTTTCCGATTTTCTTTTTTTAATAGAGAAACCATGACTCCTGTCGTAATCCCAATCACAGCGTATTTAAATATTGTATGTTTCATTTTTCTCACCCTTCTCTACTTTTATTTTCTTCCATGCTACAACCTAAAATAATTAACTTATCTATTTATCAGATGTTACAATCTATTAGAGAGAACGATAGTTTTGCGGCTGCCTATCACTCGCCATTGGTGTTTCAGCTGTTACTAGAAGTAAAATTCTCCCTTGATCTAGTTTTTCTTCATATAAATTAGCTTCCTCCTTTGACAACCCCATTTCCTCCATTTGATTTCGGAGTTCGTCCCCTTTTTTGGAGAAAAAGTTGATAATACTTGTACCCAATCCTTGTTCTTTTACTCCAATCGTATTTGTGTTTGTATCATCCGCAATCTTTTTTGTTAGATGTGTTTCATGTGTTAAAACGTAAATGTCATCTTGGTGAATCCCTTGCAATTCTAGCTCTTTTACTTTCATAACTACTTCCTGTTCATTTTCATATTCATGAACCACCGGTTTTCTTTCATTCTTATGCATTGTATTTTTCCTCCTTTAGATTTTTTATTTTTTTATTTAGTTGTTATGTAATATGTAATACACTTATTTTAAAGATGTTAAACCTAAATTTTCAAAAAATTTTATGTAATAGATTATTAATGTTTTTGAATATTAAAGCAATGTCACGAGCATTTTGCTTTAATAACAGTGTTACAAATAACAATTTGTTTGGAAGACAAGCCTCTTTTTTTATCATTGGATTTTCCAATGACATAGAAGCACAGCGCTGCATTACATGTAACTGTCCCATGGAATTCCCTACTTCAAAAGAAAAAGCATCTCACTAGATGCTTTCTTTCATTGTTCGCACTATAAATGTATTTAGATAATTCTCTTATTACTATAAAATACATTTATTCTAGTTCCTAAACCTCACTTATTTCTTAATTCACTCATACCAATATAAAAGCACATAACCTACCATTAAAAAATAAAGAAAACAAATTATTTGGCTATTCATTCCGTAAGCTTAATACTCAAGTTAATTTTTTTCACAAGGTTAAACTTTATTAAGAAAACCTTAAGGAATTTCCCTCTATATTTATAAGATTTTTTTCTATCCTAAATCATGTAAATGAACAAGAGGAGAAATGCTTATGAAGAAATTTGTACTTTGCATACTAGGAATAGGCCTACCTATATACATACTACCTTTCATATTACGGGGGGATTTGGATAGATTTAATCCGATTGCTGAAGAAAAAAATGTATATGCCATTGCGAAGGGGTATGGTGTTCCAGATTATCATCATAAAGGACAAGCTATGTACGCCCTAAAAGGTGTTGATGAATCAAGAAATGAGAAAGAATATACAGTAGGAACTAGCACCCCTAATGATTTTATAAAAAAAACTTACTTAAAAATTCATGTGAAAGGAAAGTATGTGTATTCTTACGACGTTATTTCTAAAAAGGATGTTCCGGAGAAAATAAGAAAGCAATTAGAGGTAGAAGTTAAATAAAAGAGCCTGCTCTTATGAGCTGGCTCTTAATTACCTCCCCAACCTACCATTAGGATATCTTAAGCAAGGAGAATTCTTTCGATCACTTTATTACATTCGCTATCATTGTTTTAACAACCATCCTTCAATTACTTTCACTGTTTCATCTTGCTGTGTTTTTGGCGTAATTAAGCTTGCATTATCACCTTTTTGCTCACCACACATGCCAAAATGTGCATGGTTTCCGCCTTTTATCATGTGCATAGTTGTATTCTTTGACATGAACTTTTTATTGTTCTCTATTTTTTCTACTGTTGCTAAAGCATCTACTTCCCCATAAATTGATAACATCGGCATCGATTTCGTAGAGAAATCATCTGCAGGGTACGAACCTAAGAAAATAATCCCGTCTACCTTGTCTTCATTCTGAAAGGCATACTTAGAAATCATAGCTCCTCCCATTGAATGCCCTGCAACATACCATTTTTGAACTTCAGGATACTGTTCCATTACACTATCTACTGCATTGATTCCAAGTATCGCTAAATTTAATGGCAACTTAGGCATTACTACAAAGTGCCCATCTTTTGCAAGAGCTTCCCCTAAGTAACTATAAGCCTCAGCTTCTACTTTAGCTCCTTGGTAAAAAATAATCCCTACTTTAGCATCTTTCTGTCCAAAAACGATATGATCCTCATCTTTTTTATCATCTACTAACGACAAAGCCTCTTTCGTTGGTTTATAAGTAAACTGAGTCCAAGTCAAAAACGTAATACTTCCTATAATTAAAATACCTAGTAAAGAGTACAGAATAATTTCCATCCATTTCTTCACAAAGATGACCTCCCAAAGATGTATATATTCTATATTTTAGATTATCATTCATACACATAAAAACTCGAGCATTTTTATTGTGCTCAAGTTTTTATTTACGTCTTTAATTTATACTATAAATTGTCCAAGATAAATATGTAGCAAATGCAGACCATAAAAAATATGGAATTAGCAACCATGTCGATACTTTAGATAATTTGGAAGAAACCGCTATGAGAAGTAACGTAGTAATAGCGACTAGTAAACAATCTACTGTTGCTAAAAATAAATTTTTTTGACTGAATTGAAAGTAGCTGAACGCTTGATTACAAATATAATTTAAAAGGAATACAAACCAAAAAGTTTTTGGCTTACATCCATATTTGTTGTAAATAATTGCAACTGATAATGCAATAAGTCCATATAATACAGCCCAAACTATTCCGATTGTCATACCAGAAGGTGTCCAAGACGGCTTTTCTAGCGCATCGTACCACATGCGATCAATAGGAAATAAAACACTAGAAACATAAAACAAACCATATGTTAGTAAGAACACTATAATACTAGACTTTTTCATAAACATTCTCCTTTTTCAATAGAAGGTTTTAGAAACTCTATATGATTATTCTGTCCCTTTAATGGGTAACATTCTAATATTTAAATTTCGAATACATATTGTTTAACCTATTTTATACGAACTCTTTCATACTTTTATATGCACAAAGTGCTCTCTCACGTGCTGCCTTATGATCAACAATTGGCAAAGGATATGTATGACCAAGCGTTATATTGGCCTTTTGTAAAATATGCTCAGGTGCTTCCCAAGGTTTATGTATATATTTATTAGGCATATCTCTTAATTCTGGTACCCATTTTCTTATATACTCCCCATCTTTATCAAACTTTTCTCCTTGTGTGATGGGATTAAAAATACGAAAGTACGGTGATGCATCTGCCCCACTTCCAGCAACCCACTGCCATCCCATTGTATTATTTGCAATATCAGCATCTAGCAGTGTATCCATAAACCATTTTGCTCCTTCTTGCCACGGAATTAACAAATGCTTTACAAGAAAAGAGGCTACAGCCATTCTTGCCCGATTATGCATAAAACCTGTTTGCCATAGTTCCCGCATTCCCGCATCAATAAACGGATAACCAGTTTCACCCTTCTGCCATACTGTTAATAACTCCTCTTCATTATTCCACGGAAAATGTTCGAAGCTCTTATTAAGAGGTTTATATACTGTAAATGGATAATGATATAGCAAATAATAAGAAAACTCTCGCCAAATGAATTGACGGATAAAACTATTCACTTGTTTTTCAAAAAGACTACATTGTCTTTCGGTACTTTTATTGATTAAGTAATGATACATCCATCTCACTGATATTTGGCCAAATGCAAGATACGGTGCCAACATCGAATGAGCATTTTCATTTGGAAAATCTCTTCCTTCACTATAAGAGGCTAATTTGCTAGAGAAAAATTTCTTACATGTTTTGTATGCCCCTTGTTCTGTAGGCTCCCATATTAATTCAATATGAGATGTCCACCGTATAGTCGGCAGCAAATGTAATTCTGAAACAGATAAGCTTGCTGGTAAAGAGTTTCCTCCTTTTATATGCTGCACTTTACTAATAGGTTTAGGTATTACCTGCTTTTGAAATGCATTGTAAAAAGGCGTAAACACCTTATATTCAGTGTTATCTTTCTTTTTAATAATCCACGGTTCTAATAATAAATGTGAATTAAATTCCTTACAAATAATACCTTTACCTTCTAACATTATTTTCATTTTTTCATTAGATTGTAATTTGTCCGGATCATAACAAATATTCCAATATACAGCCGTTATACCTAACTGTTCTATGAGAGAAAGTATTTCTTCCTGTGTATTTCCTTGGCGAATTATTAAAGTAGAGCCCAATGTCTCAAGTTGCTTTTGGACATCTATTATAGCATGATGTAACCACCACTTTGACGCACTTCCTTTTGAAAAAGTTTCGTCATGTACATATACCGGAACAACCTCACCGGACTGAGCAGCTTCAAATAGAGCTGGGTTATCATATAAACGAAAATCTTTTTGAAACATAACGATAATTTTATTTTGCATGGCTATCCTTTCTAATTCTTAAAGCACAATTCTTTCTTTATGAAAACAAGTACTTCTGTTATTTTTAAATGATTATAAGAATCACTGTTTGTAATTGCAAACAAACTTTTCTATCTTTAATGGATTTTTCCAACTCTTAATAAAAGTAAAAATACAATGTACTTTGTACTTATCTTAAACTCTTATAAAATAAAAAAGAAAATGGAGAGAAATATGAGAAAACAGTTTGATAAACAGTCAAAATTAAATACATCTATAGATTCAACAATCCTATGGACTTTTCAAAACCAAAATGCTATAAATACACTTTTGAATGAAGGTAAGCTTATAGCCGATTCTATTTTTGTTAGTAAAGAAGATTTCACCGCATATAAATACATTGTAAGACATATGAAACAGAGTGGTATTAATTTTATTATAGATTTGCCCATTTGGGCATGGCATTCATGCAACGGTTACAAAAAAATCCTACTGTTGAGACAGCAAGGGAATTACTATCAGATATTCAATTAGAGAAAGAAATATACCTCATCGAATTCACATGTCCTAATTTTTTATTCATGCTAACAAACTATAGTCGATGGTGCGACATTTATTTTAAACTTACTGACAATCCTAAAGCAATTATAACAAGTGATGAAGAAAAATACTTATTTAATCTTTATCCTACCATTGAGGAAGACTGGGAATATCATCATATCCAAGCAACTCTACCCTACCTAAAAAAAGAATGGATTATACAAATAACAGGACTTAGTAAAATGAATGGATTTAACAAATAATATTGTTTATGAATGCTTTATTTAAGCATTCATAAACATAACAAATAGTCACATTAAACTAATGCATTTAAAATAGCGCTTTTTATATGGTACCCTAAATACTATGATTTTGCATACGTGCAGCTTACTCATTTAGTTTTGGTCTAGTTTGTAAATATAAATTCAAATCCGGACTTGAACCGCTAATAATTACATCTCGAACAATTTTAGAAAGTACCATACTATATACTAATCCATTATCTCCATATGCATAGATAAAGTGACAATTTGGAAACTCTTCATACATTCCAATTATAGGTAAACCATCATGAGTACCACCATAAAAAGCACTTAAATAAAATTCAGGTTCAACTGTTATATTTGGAAAGAGCTTATTAAATTCATTTACTAATTTCTCTTTTTTATGAATTAATTTTGAATCTCTTTCTTGAGCAATGTTTGTATCTTCATCTAATCCACCTATAATAATCCTGTTATCTGCAGTAGTTCTCATATAAATATATGGTCTCGCAGTTTCCCAAATAAGAGTACGCTTATACCAAGAAGATAAATCTTCCACAGGATTAGTTACAATTGCATATGAGCTAATCAGTGTAGCGTTCTTCTCCTTTTTAAATTCCAAACCTTCATATCCTGCAGCCACAATTACTTTGTTGGCAGTAATAGAATTGCCCCCTTTTGTATAAAAAACAGCACATTCTTTCTCTAACTTTTTGCCAACGATCTCCGTATCTTCATAAATGTGAACTCCTTTATTAGAAGCTTGTTTTAATAAACTATGTGTAAATTTATAAGGATTTATTTCACCATCATTATACGTATAAATAGCTGCACGTTTTTTAAATGGATATCTCTGTCCAATTTGTTCCTCTGATAGCCAAGTCGCTTTAAAATCATGCTTATGTAAATAATACAGTTCCTTTTCTAATTTCTTTATATCCTCTTCATAGCTTGCATAATATAAACTGTCACGTCGTTTAAAGTCAGAGCAATAAGGTAAATTTTGATCAGCATATTCAATATCATTAATAGCTTGTTCACATAATTTCATATGCTTAACTGCATACTCTTCTCCAAATGTATTTACAAGCTCAAAAAACATCTTGTCACCTAAATATTGAATAAGTGCTGTATTGGTAAGGTTACTCCCGTGTCCTACCTTTCTTTTATCAACGATAACAATATTTAAATCTGATTCACTCAAATAGTATGCTGATTGAGCACCTGAACTTCCTGCTCCTATTATTAGTACGTCACATTTTATATCTTCTTCCAATCGAGGATAAGAAGGTGTATTAGAAAAAGTTGTGTTCCAATATAATTTCCCTTTCTGTAAATCCATTTAAAGTGCACCGTCCTAAATAAAATAGTTATATCCCCATCTGTATCTCCAAATCATTCTAACTATATACTTCTTATCAAAATTATTCTTGCTACCATTAGATTATTAGTCCAATATTTTGTTCACCCATATATGGTATTAAACTAAACTTATAAAAAGTTAATAGTATATATATTATTTATTTTCATTTAGAAATTTAAGAACTTGGTTAAAAGCTTCTTGACCTGCTGGAGTGTTCATTTTAAATTGAAATTCATGTGCTAACTCGCCAGAGATATTTTTATCAAAGAAAAGTGTATCTACAGGTACTCCTTTATTTTGTAAAGTAGAAGCTAATGCTTTACCTTGATCTTCAAATGATGCAGTATTTCCATCTGTGATGAACGTTGGTGGGTAATCTTTTGTAACATGTTTATAAATAGAGGCGATTTCCATTTCAGGTAATGTTTCAAACTTCTTTTTCCCAAAGTAAGCCCAGCCAGTAGTACGCATAAAGTCTTGCACTTCTTTGGATGTTTCCATTTTAGCTAATGCAGGCATATTATACGGGCCGCAAAATAGCAGTATACCATTAATTGTAGAAGGAGCAACAATAGCGTCAATCCCGGTTAATTTCGCATAATCTGGAGATGTTTGAATAGTAACAAATTGTCCAGATATTTGCGCTCCCGCAGAATCTCCTGCAAAATACAGGTCATCTAGTTTTACATTATATTTCTTTGCATTTGCTTTTATATATTCATAAGCTTCACCAAGTTGTAGTACTGGTGTAGGATACTTTCTTTTAGGAGCAAGAGCATAATTTATATTTATCACTGTATAACCACGAACAGCTAATTCTACTGCATAACCAGTAATGTCTGATTTATCTCCACCTACAAATCCACCCCCGTGTACCCAAAAAATAACAGATGTTTTTTCCGTAAGATTTTTGGGATAAATAATGTCTAATGTACCATCAGGAAATTTAGAATTATAATTAACATCTTTAACAATTCGTGTCTCTTTTAGAGCGTTTTTATAATTGTTAGATTGAACAAACATTCCACCTTCAAATGCTTTTTTTATGAGAAACGCTTTCGGAATAGGTGAAACATTCCAAAAAACAACTCCGGCAATAATCAATCCGAAAACAATACAAATAGTTAGTAGCATTCTTTTTTTCCATATCATTTTAGTTTTTAACTGTTTTATTCTCATAATTAAAGAATCTCCATTCTTTTTAATAATAATCTTAAAATAAATCACAACATAAATTTTTATTTTCCGCCTGCTAATCCGTCCTTAG
The DNA here is from genome assembly GCF_058791995.1 of Bacillus sp. EB106-04-02-XG92. Taxonomy (NCBI): domain Bacteria; kingdom Bacillati; phylum Bacillota; class Bacilli; order Caryophanales; family Bacillaceae; genus Bacillus; species Bacillus sp. EB106-04-02-XG92. Next base: position 46,579 of record NZ_JBYTEA010000006.1, on the reverse strand, counting down.
AATTTCATGCAAAAGGTTATATATTTTTATTATGTACATATTAGATATCTCCTATAAAACACATTAAAAATTCAAACAAAAAGAGCAAAAGATCCCCATTTATAGAAGATTTCTTTTGCTCTTTGTAAAGGACACAAGTCCAAATAAAAGTTGCTTATCTATCGATAACTTACACATAAGAATGCATTTTTTTCGCTACTTTATTAGTAGCAATTTTAACAACCATTTCTTTTTCACCTGTTCTATCAATCCTGAAACCATGAACTTTAACATTAGACGGCACTAATGGATGATGACGAATCATATCTATACTCTTCTCAATATTTTCACTAACATTTTCTTGTCCGCTTAGCCATGCATTCAAGCTACCACTTGAAAATTCAGGCATGCAATTTTTAAAGAGATAGTCTAATTCTCTGCTATTTTTTATGAAATCACGTTGAATTTGTAGATTAACTACATCCGTTGCTTTATCCTCTCTTCCTACAACAAAAATTTCTTCCACATTTTCTTCATAAATAGCAATAATAATAGATCTCATTATATCTCCATAAGGATGTACAATTACAGAATCATAGCTGTGTATAGTCAACATGTTTTCTTGTTGAATGTTAGTTTCTTGTTGGATAATAGGCTCTATTTCGTGTTCAATGTCTGTTAATAGTAATACTTTTTTATTCTTTGAATTCATATGGAGCACTCCTTCTTCATTATTGTATTTATGGAACTTTTAAACTAGTAACGATAGTTGAATATTCATTACATGGTTATTACCAATTTTTCCATTGTCCTTCTGGATCAACACTTGCCAGTCTAACCCATCCATTTTGAACTTTTTCTCGAAATGTAAAATCGGTATTTAGCAAACGCTCTATATATTCAATAGGCGCTTGAATTACAATTAGTAAACGAAGTGGTGAATGATATATCTCACTATCTGACTGCATAACCGATTGCCAAGGTAAACCTGGCAACAAGTCACTTGCATTTCCTTGCATAACACCGAGACCTGCCGTTACGGTTTGGGTTGTTTTGTTTCCACTACCATAATAATGAGGTGCTACAGTTGAAGCGTAATATTGGAGATTTATCCACTGAGCTACCGTTCCCGGTCCTGCAATGATGCTAGCTAATATATCGCCACTTTCATCCTGTTTCCAATCATAATTATGAAGGAAAGCCCTTCCTTCTAAGTCACAATCCTGAGTTAATTCTCGTTGTCCGATAATAAAAGATGCATTACGGGCTAATCCCCATTCCGGACGTATTTCACTCCAATCTTCTGCAAATCGATGTGCCTCTTTACTCGGATTTTTTATTTTCGTTTTAAAATTAGGTAATTGTGTTAAACGCTCTCTATTTGCATCTTGGCTGACATTTGGCATAACCGACTCAATACAATCAAATGCTTCTTGCGCAGTTTCCGAAAGTTGTGGGACGTAAATCCATTCCAATTCATCCACTGTTGTTTTATGTTCAGCTGCTGCAAAAATGGTATCCTCAGGAATTTTAATACCTTCAGCAGACAACGCCTCTCTTACTTCTGGAAGGTTACATAAAGTAGCAAAAACTTTTGCATTGAATCCTCCTGCTGCTCCGCCACAAGCACCACACTCAAGCGCTGCAGCATAAGGGTTGTTCGTACTTTGACTACTGTGTCCGCACATTACAACTAAAGGCGCGAATTTTTCTGTTAATCCCACCATTTTTAAAGCTTGACGCACATAGTTCACTTTTTCTTCTTTCGTAAAACCGATAGGTATCTCACATTTTGTATTATGAACATGATTAAGTGAGAATGTTGTATCAGGTTTTTGTAACATCGTTTTACGAAGGTTACGAAGGAAACTACCTACTCTTCTTGGCACAAAACTCCTTGTTATCATTTGTAAACCAAGTAAAGGGCCGCTTACCTCAGGTAATAGCATACTTGTCAGTACATTTTGTTTCATCGTTTTAAACGTATAGCTTACTGAGCTGTCTATCTTCTTACGTTGTTGATAATTTTTAAATTCATTTTCATCCGTGAGCTCTTTTATTTGATGTTTCGGTTTTAATATAACTGGCAAAGAAGGATGACTATCATTACTACCTAGTTCACTAGTCGCGATTGGTAACCCAAAGAAACCAGCTATTCCAAACGTTTCGAACGGACCTAATTTTTCTAGATGGCGACGAAACGGTTCTGAACGTACATCAATACAGAATGCTAATTGAGCTAGTACACGTTTTTTATCATTAGTTGCACGTTGCTTAGAAGCAATCTTCTCCCTTAATTGCTCTGCATGCGTCTGTTCCCAAGCTTCTAGCCAAAGTTTCCTGCGAATATTTTCATCAAAACGATAAGCAAATGCTAGTAATTCGCTTTGTTCAGCTGCAGACATTTGTGACCATTCCAAGGTTGAAATATTCCCCCAGTAGATCCAAGAAGCTATAAGTGGGACAATCGCAACTTTTTTCTCAGCCTTTTGATTTTTTATAGGTAAATAAGGTTTTACAATGGCCAGCTCCATAGAAATTCGAACTGCTAAATATTCTATAACGAGTTCCTGCTCCTGAGTTGACTGTTGGGAACGCCATAGTACTATTCCTGCCCACCCAGGCAAAGCAAGCAAGTGACCTTCAAGATAAGCTTGCTTGTTAGATTCAGAAATTCCTAATTCAGATAACGCTCTTGTTAAAGCTACCTCGGCATCTTCTGGCCAATCTTTTAAAACGCTACGCTCATTTTTACTAAGCGCTGGATCAAATGTAATAAGGTGATGCCATGCACGATACAAACCTTTTTCTCGATTTGGCATCGTCCAACTTGACCCGGAGTCATCCAAATATAATTTACACCATTTAATGATATGATAATTAAGAATATTAGAGAGGTTTTCACCCTTTTGATTCTCTATAAGTGAACTTACAGGTTGCAAAGAAGAGTCTTTCATACTCTCTGTATTTATATAACTCATTTCTTCTGCCAGTTTATTTAATTGTGGCGATGATAATAGACTAGAAGGTAATTCCTCTAATTTTAATGCTGCTTGGCAAAACTGCTCCACTTTCTTTCGCGGGATATGAAAAGATTGTGAATCAAGCCAACGAGACAAGCCACTCTGTAAAAATGATTCCTCAATCTCCCCTTTCGTCTTTGCCGAATGAATGATAGCAGCACTCGGATATATATCCACATTACGAATTTCTTTTAACCAATCTGCAACTTGTTCAAATGATTGTTTTTCAAGTCCCATCCAAGGGTGATGAGCTGCAAATGTAGCGATCGGCCAAAGTGGTGCAATCACTCGGCTAGCAGATTCAACTAAATCATTCATATTCTTTTCTTGTATTTCAATATTTGTATCTTTCTTCTTTAAAGTTTCTTTCGTTACGATTGACTGTATGCTCATCACTGATTACCTCCCTTTGATACATAATGTTTCAGATAGCTTGGATGACTTTCTACTGACTTTTGTCTCGCTTCACCTACTCGAACGAACCAAAGATATATTACAGCAAATATTGTAGAGGATTGATTACGAGTAACGAGAGTACTAATAGCACTACCAAATAATAAGAGACATATAACAAAAATAACGGCTGGAGCTGAAGGTTGAACATTTTGATACATGTCAGTATGCAACCATTTATAAAGAGAATTATGAACGGTAAAGTAAATGAGAGAAAATCCAGCTAAAATAAATACGCCAACAATTCGTCCCATTCTTCCCTCTCCAAAAACAACAAGCTGTTTCCATGAAACGTATAATGACCAACCTAAGATGAACGCACTAACTAATTCATACCCTTCTCCAGAAGTCGTAAACCAAAATGCCATCGCTATAAATAATCCGAAAACACGTCCGACCATAATCCATAAATTAGACACCTTTTCATTAGATTGCTTTACTACCCCAAAACGTTGTACGGAAGAACCAGCTTGTAAAAACAGTGTAGCTTTAAACAAACCATGTAAAATTAAATGAATAACAGCCGCCAAATAGGCTCCTAATGCGCATTGAATAAGCATAAACCCCATTTGGGCAATAGTTGATCCTACTAGCTGACGTTTATAATCAACTTGAACTAGGCTAATTCCTGTTCCGATTAAGATAGAAATACTAGAGAAAATTAGTAAAATGATTTGTGCAATATCATCATGAAAAAGAGGTGAAAACCTAGTGAACATGATACCGCCAGCATTTACTAACCCCGCATGCATAATAGCAGAAACAGGAGTTGGAGCAACAGCTGACTCAATTAACCATCTTTGGAAAGGCCATTGTGCTGCTGGAATCATCACAGCTACTATAATCAATAAGTTAATTCCTGTTTTCTCCAACGTTCCAAATTGAGCTACATTTTCATTCGTTAAAACTGATGTTAACTGCCACTGTCCAGTGACTTGAAAAAGCAAAATGATAGCTGCTAGCAAGGCGATCCAGCTTATTGTAAATAAATAACTAGAAGTTTTTGTTGCTTCGCTAACCACTTTCCATCCTTTATTTAAACCTATGAGTAAAACCAATCCTATAAGAGTTGCTCCCCAACAAATAATCATAAAACGAAGATCATTACTTAGCCATGCAACTGAAGATACACCTGTAGTACATGTAAAAAGCGCAAAGTATTTTCGATATGAGCGATCTCCCAGTAAGTAACGTATAGAAAAACGTTGAATGATTAAACCAATTGTAAGAACAAAGAAAGCCATGAACCAAGCTAAAGTATCTAAATGCCAAGGCCCTACAACTCTATCTCCATTGTTATTAACAAGTGCGAGTAAAGAAACTAATGAAGGCAAAGCAGCGATACCAATATGGATATGAACAAAACGTAAAGGCATCCTTGCATGTAAAAACAATAATCCACTTAGCCAAGAAGCACTAAGCGCCATAAAAAATAATGTTAACAGTGTTGATGAACTCAGCGAAATTAACATGTACAATACTCCCTTCCCAACGAAAATAACCGATAAAAATTCCTTTTAAGTAAGATAGTTTTTTAATTTCAAATTTCATTCACTCTTTTTAGTACATCGTTTTTTTTCATAAAAAAAACCGACAACTTCCATAATTCAATGATTTTATATCATCATTGAATTATGGAGATTGTCGGTTTCCCTTCAACTAACTTCAGTAAAGTTTTTTGAAGAGCTCCCATTTTATAGAGGATAATAATGTATGTATTACTCCTGTTAAAAAGAAAAGTATATTTCTGATCTCCTAGATTATGCAATCAATATATCAATTTATGTTATAAGCTATCTTTTCATTAAGAAACTTTTTCATTTAGTCAATATTACATATTAAAAAAATGCTAAAGCCTTAATTATAGCAAACTGTTAAAATGAGCATCTATCAATTTTTTAAAACAATTATAAGATAAACCATATTAAGCAGTTTGTCAATTTATTTATCCATTTTTCGAATCAAAATTCATTATACATAAATAATTTCAAGTTTTCTTGTTTTCTAATCATTACCATGTTAATAAGATAAAATACAGTACACAACTTGTAGATTTCTTAATTACCTCACTGCATTTTTAGTGTATCTTCCACTAACCCTACAGTGGTTTTAATTTTTAAAATTTCTCCTCAAGATTATGAAACAATTTAAAAATCATTACTCGTTCACCTGTACGGGAGCTTATATCCGTATGAAAGCTTTTCACTTTCTCTCCAGTTAATTCTAGTATAATCTCTTTTAACTCTTCAATTCCAGATTCAACTAGCTCCGAACGATTTTTCTTTATCGTTAACATACCGTCTTTTGTTTCGCAAACAGTATATTCAGCCGGTGTTAAAATACCTTGTAAATTTACGATAATCATATCCCGTAATATATCTGTCTTAACGGATATAGACCCGCGTCCTAAGTAGTCCTTTTCCCAGTGAGTAATTGCTTTACTTATCTCTGATTCAATAGAACCTTTTGAGTTTTTCATCTATGTATCCTCCTTCAATAAAATAGATTTACAATAACAATATAATAATCCGGATTGATTTTATTTTCAATTATTGAGAAGAATTTATAGGAATCGTTTTCAGGTATCCTTTAGTATTAAAGTGAATTTTTATATTGCGATATACGTTTTTTTGATCATCCCCAACAAGATACTCTTACTATAAAGGCTCTGTTGCATAGATTTCTAAAAAAGACATTCCGGAGAAAATAAGGAAACTCTTGTAACGTAATATACAAACAAAAAATCCTACACTTATGAGTAGGATTTTTCTCTTTTTATATTAGTCAAAAAACTAAAAGTATACCCGCCCTCCAAACATATTACCGATTGGGTTTATGCATATTTCCTTCGAATTTTGCCAACCACCAATAACAGTAAAGGAATCCCTAGCTCATAAATGGGAAATGCAATTGGAATTACGAAAAATATGTAGTAATAATGGGTAAATGTCTGGATATTTTTAACTGACACAGCTATGATGAACGAAATAGGAGCAAGAACTAAAGCTACTTTTCGCCAATCCTTCAAATGAAACATTTGTGCTGTTCCATAACAAGCTATGAACATGTATAACGCCAATTTCACAAAAATACTAAAAAACCAAATAATAACTATCAAAATATCCACATTTTGAATGAACTCCATGACAGATATGTATCGGCTCAAATCGTAAACCGGATACAAAAAACTCGAAGATAAATTCGGACCGAATGTTAAAATGACCGCTAATGTGCCAATTGTTACCATAAAAACAGCCAGTCCTACTCCCCACATCGCCCGTGATGGCGCTTGTTCGGGTTTGTCCATAAAGAAAACGAACATTGTCATCATGACAGCCTCTCCAAAAAACGCGGCTACAGGAGTATAGGAACCTTTAAAGATGGGAAGCCATCCAGAATCATGATAAATAGGAAGCATATAATCCAAATTCATATTGCCAACATTCAAAATGATTACAAACGTTATCATTAAAAGTACCATTGGCCCAATGATTTCACTTAAGCGCCCAATACCTTCCAACCCGCCTTGATAAATGATAAAAATGAGCAATAACATAGCAGTAAAGACAATAATCCACAAAGGTGTATTATGAAACAAAGCCATACTAATGAACTCACCAAATTCACGGACCGTTATCCAAATTATCATGTACCATCCAAAGAAGTAAGGAATCATCAGTAGTTTTCCTAGCCATTTACCAAGAATGGTTTGACTAAATTCAATTAGAGTTTGCTTCGGATAAAGCGAGCCAAGTGTAGTTGCCAAAAAAGTAAGCGCAATCCCTACACACCCTGCAATCAAGAGCGAGATCCAAGCGTCTTGTTTGGCAGTGCGAATCGTCGCTGGAATAACTAGAAGGAGTGATTGGCCCACTTCAAATGTGAACATCATCCAAAAGATTTGTCTGCCAGAGATTTTCATCGAATTTCTCACACACTATATTCCCCCTTATTTTTTCATTTCATTTTTCTTTAACTGCAACGGCTGTCCAGTCAGTCCTACTCGCCGAATAGTAAGCTTTGCATGAACAGAAACCTGCACTTTTCGAAACTGCTTACTCCAATTCTTTTTTAGCCCTTTCCATTCGGATGGATATTTTTGATGAATGGCTTCTCCCAATCCAAAGATATCGGTTCCGTATTGTTTTTGAACCTTTTTAATAGTTTGGAGAGCTTGTTTTTCAGATTGTTTTTCCATTACACGTTCTAAAAAAGTAAGATTTTTTGGCTGCGAAAGATCTAAATTCGTATTGTTCTCCTGAATCGTTCCTTCACCTGAAAAAACAACGTCACACTTAATTGTGGCCCCTTGTATAGTCGGTATAATTTTTCTTTTGATTTTTGTCATATATAAACTCGCACTACCATTCCCTTTAGAGGCGGTTGCTGTAATCGTCTGTTTACTTAAACGATTCACTATCCAAAGAGTAGCTAACCATTCCTGCATATTTAAGTATCCTACCAATTTAAGATTGTTGTTAAATATAGCAGCTCCTACAATTTGAAACCCTTTGACCTCGTTGTCACCTTTTTTATGAGACATATTTAGTTTAATAACTGGCAAGATTGGGGTGATTCCATCACTCGTACCAGCAATAAGAAAATTTAATAAAGATGTATCTCCCAATGCCTCTATTTGCATATGCTCTTTAAGTGCCCCAAGTGCCGGGATAGCCTCTAAAGGGATAGATGCTTTCAGAAACTCTTTTGCAGTATTTCCCTTTACTACTAACGCATCTGCTCGTAATCGAATATCAGGATCGCGACTATATGCATCCAAAACTGGAGCGAGACCATTTTCAGCCAATTTTTCTCCAATTAATATTACACGCTGATGCCCTCGAAAGATTTCCCTCGACATTTTTGTTTGCATCATTTGTACAGCTTCATGTGTATCCTTTCCAGTTCCTGATTCAAGAAAAACTGATTTTCCTGCATTGCTTCTTCCGCTCTGTCCCATTCCCATTTTTGAAGGGATAATAAACTGGGCGCTAATTTCAATCTTATTATTCTTCGCTTGATCAAGTCCCCATCCTAATTCTATTGCTAGATCATTTAACTCTGTACGATCCCAGCATCCCGTCAAGAAACATAAAGAAACTACTAGTACCATACAAAGTGCCTTGTGTAGGCTCATTCTGTTTCTCCTCCCCGTTTTGAACCTGGTTGTTGTCCATCTGGAAAACGGACTTTCTCCTTACCAGATACCATTATAGGACGATGTGTCATGTTCCAACGAGGTGTTCGAAGCAAAACATCCTTTAAATCACGCGGAGTCTGAGGCGCAACCGGACTTAAATACGGGACGCCGAATGAACGTATGTTTGTTAAATGAATTAAAATCGCAAGGGTACTTATAGCAATACCATACAGCCCAAGCATCCCTGCTAATAGTAGCATCGGAAAGCGCAGCATCCGGTAAGCTGTTCCTAAGTTATAGCGCGGGAACGCAAACGAAGCAATTCCGGTTGTCGCCACAACAATAACCAATGGTGCTGAGATAATACCTGCTTGCACCGCAGCTTGTCCGATAACAAGTGCCCCTACAATGCTAACTGCTGATCCAACTGGTTTTGGTAACCGAACGCCCGCTTCCCTCAAACCTTCAAATAAAAATTCCATCATCAGCGCTTCTATAACAGCTGGGAAAGGAATACCTTCTCTTGCAGCTGCAATACTAATAAGCAAATTTGTTGGGATTAGTTTCGGATGAAAGGTTGTAATAGCGACATAGAGGGAAGGAAGAAATAATGAAATATTGATTAATATTAAACGTATCCATCTCACAAAAGTTGTGTAGATGGATCGTTCATAATAATCCTCTGCTGCCTGGAGACCAGTCCAAAATGTCATAGGAACGATTAAAACGAAAGGTGTGTTATCCACTAAAATTGCCACTTTCCCTTCTAATAAACTTGCACACACCGCATCTGGTCGCTCAGTATTTTGAATTTGTGGAAAAGGCGAAAAAGGTTGGTCCTCAATAAACTCTTCAATAAAAGCTGACTCTAACACCCCATCAATTTGAATTCTCTGTACCCTTTGGCGAACTTCATCTAAAACCGAATCGGGAGCAATTCCTTCAATATAGGTAATCACTACATCTGTCTGTGACAATTCCCCAATCGAATAAGGTTCCATTTTTAGTTTTTGGCTCCGAATTCTTCGGCGAATAAGGCTCGTATTGACCCTTAAAGTCTCCGTAAACCCGTCCCGAGGGCCACGAACGGAAATCTCGGCAGCTGGCTCTTCAATACTCCGTTTTTCAAACCCTTTTAAGTCAGCGACCAGTGCTTGACTCTCTCCTTCTGTCAAAATGACGATATTCGCTTTCAATACTGCTTCTATAACCTCACGAACTTTAGAAATCGTCTTTACTTGAGAAACTGCAATAAGCTGATTTTGTATAATTTCTCCTACTGAATCCATAACCTTAAGTCCACTAGGCATCCCCTCGAACATCATTGGTTTCAAAACAACTTGTTCCACAATACCAGTGTTTACCAATCCATCTATATAAATAAAGAGGATTTTAATCTGGCTATTTATAAATATTGGACGAAAAACAATATCGGAACAATTTTCAAAAACTTGTTTCAAAACTTCTTCATTCGCAGATACACTCTGATCAAGTACACGATCTTGATCAGAGTGTATCTGCATACTTGCATCCTCAAGTTCCTGAATATCTTTTCTCAAATGTTTTCTACTAAGTTTTTTCATCACACTACCCCATTTATCGAATGGTTTATGTTTTTATACTTGGAGCTAAGCATTAGTGATTTCTTGACAGAAAATCTTTACAAACCGTTCCACTAAGTAGTTTCTGGCTAAGTAATCATTTATCTAAAAAACAACAGGAAAATATACCCTCGACATCCTTCTTAAAATCTCCCTCCACATGAAAATTATTCAACTTTTTCTATAAGTTGTTTATTCTAAAATGAGGTTAGGACAAATAATAAGAACTCTATATGCATAAACAATAAAAAAAGCAAGCGACCTCAATTATTAGATCACTTGCTTTTCTTTCATCATATACTTTCTAAACAACTCTATAAACGATTCTAATTACTTGCCTTACTTTCAAGTTTTTGAGTTGCCACTTTTTTAGGCATGAAACATGCAAAAATTAATGCTACGAAAGATAAGAATAACATGAATAGATACGCATCACTTGAGCCGAAAATAGAAGATAATTTCACTAGTTGAATAGCTGTAATGTTTCCATTTTCTAAAGATAACTCTGAAGCATGTGAAGTTGCTTGAGTCGTATATACAGTAATAACAACCGCGGTTCCAATAGCACCGGCTAATTGACGAACCGTATTATTTACGGCTGAACCATGTGAACCTAATTCTCTAGGTAAAGCATTTAGTCCTGCTGTATTTAAAGGCATCGAAATAAAACTTAACCCAATTCGTAAAATAATAGTACGCACCATTACATACATATACGTTGTGGATTCAGTTAAATCAATTACACCCCACATCGAAATAATGATAAATACTAACCCTGTAATAAAGAGTGGTTTTGCTCCGTATTTATCATACATTTTACCTGTAATTGGTGATAAGAATGCATTAATGACCGCTCCAGGTAATAGAAGTAAACCTGATTCAAATGCGGTAAAGCCTCTTCCGTTTTGTAAGTAAATCGGTAAAAGAATTAAATCAGCATACATAATCATCGTGATAAGTACATTGATCACTGATGTAAGAGTAAAAATTTTATACTTAAATACGGATAAATTTAATAATGGATCGTTAGACTTTATTTGACGTAAGCAAAATAGCGTTGTAACAAGTACCCCGGTAATAATTGTCGTAATAACAATCGGGTGATCCCATCCCTTACTTCCTGCACTACTAAATCCAAATAAAACACAACCAAAGCCAATCGTTGATAAAATGACACTTACAATATCCAATCTTGCTTTTGTCGTATCTGCAACGTTCATTAAATATTTTAGCGCAAGAATAATGACGATGAATACAAATGGAGCTAATCCAATAAATAACCATCTCCATGATACATATTCAATGATAAAACCAGATAACGTTGGAGCAATGGCTGGCGCAAAAATCATGGTAAAGCCAATCGTTCCCATAACACTCCCGCGCTTTTCACTAGGATATAAATATAAAATAACTGTCATCATGAGCGGCATAATAATTCCTGCCCCAATTGCTTGAATCATTCTTCCTATTAATAACATGTCAAAATTGATGGCACCGGCACATAGTAATGTTCCGATGAATAAAAAAATCATTGAGCTAGTAAATAATTGCCTCGTTGTAAAACGCTTCATTAAAAATGCCGTAATTGGCACTAACACACCGTTTACGAGCATAAATCCTGTTGCTAACCATTGTACAGTTGCAGCTGTAACATCAAATACTTCCATTAATTTACTCATTGCCACATTAAGTAACGTCTGGTTTAATGTCGATAAAAAACATCCAGCAATTAGTACAAGTAATAAAATTTTCTTATTTCTTTCTGTTATTCCCTTCTCCATCTGTAAACTCCCTTTTTCTATAGTTGCATTATCGACACAGTGTCGATAAAATTTATAGTAACAAAGATACATATTCCTGACCATGAACAATTTTGTTGAAAATGTTCATTAATCGACATTGAAAATATGCTATGTCGAGAAAGTCAAAGAAAAATCTATAAAGGAGTTTCAAAATGTCTACATCAAAAAAAGAGGACCCTCGTACACTTCGTTCAAGAGAAATGTTTAAAAATGCCGTCTATTCCCTTTTACAAGAGGAATCCAATATTTCAAATTTAACAGTCCAGAAAATTGCAAACAAAGCTGGATTAAATCGGACAACATTTTACTTACACTATCAAGATATTCAGGATTTACTCATGCAGCTTACTGATGAAATTTTAAACGAACTTTCTAATAAAATTACTGCTTTAATACACGTAAGTGATTTATCAGAAAAACAACAGCTAACACAATTGCTTGATTATTTATATATTCATCGAAATTATTTATCCATTTTATTTAATATGAATCATTTTGAAGAACAATTATTTCTATTAATAAAGCGATTAGTAGAAACGAGAAGGAATAATAGTGAGACAGAGTTACCCGCAGATTATGTCGCTATTGAGATTAAAACTGCCTCATTGGTAGGAATCATCATGTGGTGGATAAGAAATGGACTTCATTTTAGTTCAGATTATATTACAAACCAAATTTATTTCATGTACAGAGGATAGTGAGGTTAGAGCATGTAAATCCTATTTCTCTATGTAGAAAAATGCGAATTTAGTACGCTAAGAGAATTTGAATATAAAAAATACCCCGATTGTTAGAATGTGCTTAACAATCGGGGTACACTTCATGGAAATCGACTTTGTATTAGTTATTGTTTTAGTAATAAAAACACCTTTTTAAAATAACTATATTTATACTATAGACGTTGATCTTTTTGGAAGTTTAAACGAAAATGATCCTCATCACTATATACCCCAAATTCATAGCCTTGCTCTTTATAAAATTTAATAATTTCAGGAAGAGCTTGTAAGGTTTGCGCCTTTTCATGCATTAAAACAACTTCTACTTCTTCTGTTGTTTGTTTCTTTACATTTTCGATAATCTGAGTTGGATTATCTTTTAATTTCCAATCATTTGAGTCTATTGTCCAATCCCAAACTTTTATTGCTGCTTCTACAATTTGATTACGAATTTCCTCACCCTTTAATCCTGGGGCAGATCCATATGGCGGACGAACTAGTTTAGGAGTTGTACCCGTAATATTATGGATAAGAGCTAACGTTTCTTTCATCTCCGGTACAAATTGTCCTTTTTTGTATAGCTTATCACTGTTATGTGTCATACTATGAGCACCAATATAATGTCCTTCTTTTACCGCTCTTTTTACATTTTCCTGAAAACCTGTATTTTGTAAATTGCTACCTTGCATAAAAAATGTTGAGGCAACATTTTGTTCTTTTAGTACATCTAAAAATTTCCCAGTTAATTCGCTAGGACCATCATCGAATGTTAAATACACAACCTTTCCTACCGGTTTTCCATCAGGTCTTTTCTGTTTTACTGGTGGCGTTTCTTTTTTCTTTTCTTGTTGTTGCGTACTAACTTGATTACTACTCTCATTAGCTACTCCCTTCGCTGGAGTAGAGTTCCATTTCCCAATTAAAAAGAATGTGAAAAAGATCGTTGCTAAAACAACTCCTAAAGATATGATTGCTTTCGTTATTACACTTGTTTTTTTCTTACTTTGCGATTCTTTCATTATTTTTCGATCCTTTCCCTATTAATTTTCATATTCATTATTTATAAAGTTGAATCTTTCAGTTTCAACCGGTGTTTACAATAAATAGATTAATAGAGATGGATAAAGATAAAATGCAGAGATAGCCTTACTATTGAAATACTATTATAATTTTGTAATTGGAATGAATTTGAATCACATAAAGAACCAGAGAAAATAATATGATTTGGAGGTATCACGATGAGCCTTTTAATTAGAGAGTTAAAAACAAATGATTTAGACAATCTCCCGGAGATTGATGACAGTTTTATAGTGAATGCTCGGTTAATTCTTTCTCTTTCAAAAGTAAATAGACGAATAGAATATACAGTAGAAGACGTTCCGAGTTATGAAAAAAGTTATTTACAAAATGATAATGAAGAAGTGGCGTACAATGAATATATAAATAATCTTAATCAAGTAATTTACATAGCACTGTTACATAACCAAATCATCGGATTAATAGTATTGAAAAAGAATTGGAATCACTATGCTTACATAGAAGATATAACGGTGGATAAAAAACATCGTACACTCGGGGTTGGTAAAAGATTAATTGAACAAGCAAAGCAATGGGCAAAAGAAGGCAACATGCCCGGTATCATGCTTGAAACGCAAAATAATAATGTTGCTGCGTGTAAGTTCTATGAAAAATGTGGATTTGTAATAGGTGGATTTGATTTTCTTGTTTATAAAGGTTTGGATATGACAAGTGATGAAGTTGCAATTTATTGGTATTTTCACTTCGAATGAAAATGTTCTTAACGTTAAACAAACTCAAAATAAAGACCCCAATCTCTCTACATTAAAATTGAGAAATTGGGGTTAAGTTATTTAACAATATTTTTTATTTACAACAAGTAACTAATTAATAATCCTGCTGATAATAAGAAGCCGAAAATCGTATTTGTCATCGCTGTTGATTTCATGGCGATGCGCATATAACCGGGATCCTTTGCTCCTTTTTGGAAACTTTGAATAGCAGAGATTGGCTTTCTCAAACCTAGGAACATAACTAATGCCCAAGGGCTTATATAACCCATTAATACAATTACGGCAATCCATAAATAAGCAATGAAAAAGGCTACCGCTAGTGTTACTATTGCTTTTTCTCTCCCAAGGAGGATTACTAATGTCTTTCTTCCACCTTTAATATCTTCTTCGATATCTCGGATGTTATTCGACATGTTGATTGCACCGACTAAAATTCCAATTGGAATGGAAATCAATACACTTTCAATTGTGATCGTATTCGTTTGAATAAAGAAAGCGATGAGTACAAAACATGTCCCCATTAACAATCCAGAAACTAATTCTCCAAATGGAGTGTACGCAATTGGTAATGGACCACCTGTATATAAATAGCCAACCGCCATCCCAATTAAACCGATGACGACTAACCACCAGCTGCTATTCATACAAATATAAACTCCAATAATTGCTGCTACTACATACAATAAAAGTGCAACTGTTAACACGTTTTTTGGTTTCAATCCGTGACGGACAATTCCACCACCGATACCAACAGAATCAGCGGTATCTAATCCACGTTTGAAATCATAGTACTCATTAAATAAATTCGTTGCTATTTGCAATGCTAAACATGCAACCATCATCGCAATAAATAAAAGCCAATGAATGTCTGTAACATAAAGTGATGCTACTGTTCCTAAAATTACAGGAGAAAACGTCGCCGTTAATGTATGCGGGCGCGTCATCTTCCATATTAATTTAGCGGAACTAATTTCTTTTTCATTCCCCATAACTCTGTTCAATCTCCCTACTTTAAGTATAAATTACTAGCAGTTTCTTTCTATCTATTTCCTGCCACGCATCTATTATAGCAAAAAAAGAATTGATGATAGAACTGTAATGCTCTTGCT
The DNA here is from genome assembly GCF_058791995.1 of Bacillus sp. EB106-04-02-XG92. Classification (NCBI taxonomy): domain Bacteria; kingdom Bacillati; phylum Bacillota; class Bacilli; order Caryophanales; family Bacillaceae; genus Bacillus; species Bacillus sp. EB106-04-02-XG92. The sequence goes on along the minus strand of NZ_JBYTEA010000006.1, from coordinate 30,945 downwards.
TACACCATAAATTTGCATCAAAATATATTTTTTCTAATATGGGGGTACCCCTAATACCCCAGAAGAAAAAGAAGAGTTTGAATCCTTTAACGTACAGGACGTTCCATATATCATTGTAAAAGATCATGAAAATAACATTCAAAAATTAATTCTTGGATTCAGCACTCAATCGTTAGAAGAAGCTATTTTATAATAATCATCCAAAAAAGAAACGAACATATATGTTCGTTTCTTTTTTTGGTGCTTAATGCTCAAGAAAACTTATAACCGCATAAGTATATAGAACGACTAGAGCAAAGGCACATATTCCCATAATTATAATCGCTAGTGCGCTTTTCTCTTGTCTAAACCCTATAATTCCAAGAATAAATGCACTCAACATTGTTACCTTAAGCATTGTAGAAAGGTTGGGAATTGAATATCCACTCAACCAGGTAGAGAAACTTACAATTACAGAAAAAGAGAACAAAGTTAGAACAATAGATAATATATTAATGTGCTTCCCATACTTCAGTTGCATTTCGCTAGCCTCTTTTCATTAGTGAATAATAGTTAGGTGAATATATTTTTATTTTATTCTAAATTTTCTTGAAAATCCACAACAAAAAGAAGAGGTTGTCCCAAAAAGTCACTGAATAGTTACTTTTTTAGCAACCTCTTTTCTTTATTTTTTACTTTCCTCTAGTTTAGAGATACTTGTTTCTTTTTCAGGTAACGTATCAAAAAAAATCCGTTGCTCAAATTCGAACAACGGACCTCCTTTATATGAACCAATGTAAAACATCCTCGGCAATCTCTTCCGGTCTATCCCAATGCATTAGGTGCCCTGTATCTGTATAAAGCTTAGTCGTAATATCAATATGCTTCCTAAATTCCGCAATCTGTAATTCTCTTATTTCTAAATAATTATTAGGAAGATCGCAATACAACAATAAAATATCGCTTTTAATTTTATGAGGTTTCAATGTTTTATACACCATATATTGAAACTTAATTACACCTCTAGCGGTATCGTCAGTAGCATGCCATTTCACTTTATTATCTTCTTCTCGCATTAAATCATAAACCGCACGTTCTATTAATGGTGACCATCTAGTGTAAACCATTTTTTCTGATTGAATGAATGCTTCTTTACTGTCAAAAATGTATTCATCAAAATCTTTTTCGTAATGGGTGATTTCTTCTTCTAATGATCGCGGTGGACACTCTCCTTCTTTCGCATCTTTATATAGCTCCGCAAAATAATTTGCATTCATTTTACCATGATGATAACCACCATCTAGCAAAACCATTTTATTCACTTTTTCTGTACATTCTGCTGCATAGTGAAGCGCAACGCTTGCTCCCCATGAATGCGCTACTATATGAAATGTTTCTTTTCCTATCTTCTCAAGTAATGCTACTACCCAATTTATTAAATGAGATGCACTGTAATCTTCATCCTTCCCAAAACTTGGTGTTTTCCCATGTCCAGGTAGATCAAACGATACAATATGATATTTATACTGTAAAAGCTGCGCTAATTCTATAAAACTTAATTTTGTACTTCCTAAACCATGAAAACAAATGATTTGAGGATTACTTTTATCCCCCCATTCACAAACACTTGCTTCATATTCGCCAAATTCTACAAAAAAGTGATTCATTTTTAATCTCCTCTAATTATTAGATATAAATTAGTTTGAATGTAAAATTGTTTTTTTAGAATAAATAAATTCAACAAAATTATCCAAATTCCTTTTTCACAAATGATTTTTATAGAATACGAGATTTAGAAAGCACCAACCACCTATCATTTAAGTTAATGGTTAGACTACATCTTCACGTCTATGAAATTAATATAGTTTAATAGTTGTACTATACGTTTATCATATGTGTGATTTTTCAAAGTTCTATTCAGCCCATTTTTTGCTATTCTTTTTCTTTCTTGTACATGTTCCAAATAATACTCCGCTTTTTGTATAAACTCCCGTGCACTATTAAAAGTCTCTATTTCAACACCTAGTATGTAATGCTTTGCTACATCTGGTCGTATATCAGTTAATTGAAAAGAACCTACGGCATTAATTTCAAACGTTCTATTATTTACTGAATAGGCTTGGATATTTGCAGCATTACAATTCAATTCTTTATCATTTGGTGAACGGTGTAAATTTATATTAATTTTAGTAGCTACGTAATATTGCAATGCATCCTCATACTTCGTAAGTGGCAAGACATGTATTTTATCCTTTAATCTTTCATAATTCTTTAACTTCTCCCAACCGAACCCCACAATTTTTATATTTTTTCCTGCTAAATACTCTGAAATAGAATCAACAAAGGTAAGTCTATTTTCAAATGCTGTGCCTATAAAACTAAGATCATACTTATATGTATCTTCTTTCTGAGAAGGTTTAAACACATCTTGATTTGCTGCTAACGGCAGATGAAATACATTGTTACATCCCAACCCTCTATAAAATTTGATACAATTTAAATCTTGCGTAAATATGTAATCATAGTACGGCACAAGATGTTGTGTTACATCCGTATAATACGGATCATCTGTCAGCCAAAGTCCAGTAGTAAAACCTGCATTCTTTATTACTGGCATGACACTAATAATTCCCTCGTTTAAACCACCGAGTACCAAAATAAAATCCGGTTTCATTTTTAATGCGGTTTCTATCGCTCGTTCTGGGTTTACCATAATTGTATTACTGTTCACCTTTTGTAAACTATTCAAAATTGCTTCTTCGATCATTGGATAATAAAAAGGAATGCCTGATTGAATAAATAAAATTTTCTTAGGCGTATTATCTTTCATGTCATCTCCCCTATTTCTACATAATCAAAGTGCACAAAAATTAGCAGTCTTTATTCATTTTTATGACATCTTATTTTACATGTATAAGCAACGTTTATGTCCATTATGTTGAACTTCCCTCATTTCACAGGCTAACGATCATACTTTCTTTATTCATATCCCTATCATGATATATCTATAATTTTTTATTACTTATACAACTTCATACAAGAAAAAACAAAGTTATTTTTCTCCTTTTATTATCAGTTACACCATTTCGTAATAAAAAGTTGCGCTTTTTACTCATGCTTCTATATATATCAAAAGATACACTTTATATATAAATAGACGAAAAGGAGTAAATCAAATGAATGCATTAGTATCTGCAAGGAATGTAACAAAGATTTACAACAAAAACCAATTACCTGGACTTAATAAAGTTTCATTTGATATTAAAGCGGGCGAATTTGTAGGTATCATGGGGGCCTCTGGATCTGGAAAAACGACTTTATTAAATATTTTATCCACTATCGATACACCTACAGATGGCGATGTTTTTATAAACGGGGTCAATATCCAAACGCTTAACAATAATAAATCTGCTGATTTTAGGAAGGATTATTTAGGTTTTATTTTTCAGGAGTATTATAAAAGAAAGAGCCAATTCACATGAGTTGGCTCTTTCTTATCGTATAAAATTTCAATAGTTACACTAGCTAGATTTTATTTCTGTAACCCATTAATAATGGTATCTATATTCCATTTCATCATTTTCAAGTAAGTATCTCCATCCTCACCTGTTTTACCTAGTGAGTCTGTAAAAATTGTACCTGCAATTGGTACGTTTGTTTCTTTTGAAACAGTTTCCATACTACGTCGATCTACACTTGTTTCGACAAATAAAGCAGGAACTTTGTTTGTTTGAATTAAACTTACAACATCTCGAATTTGATCTGGTGTACCTTGATTTTCTGAGTTTATTTCCCAAATGTATCCCGTCTTAATACCATATGCTTTTCCAAAATATTTAAAAGCACCTTCACTAGAGATTAAGAAACGTTTTTCTTCAGGGATTTGATGAATTCTGTTTACCGTCTCATCATGTAATTTTTGAAGTTCTGCTACATACTTATCGGCATTTTTAGTATATAACTCTTTATTTTTAGGATCTTCTTTAATTAATGCTTTCTTCACATTTTCAGCGTATACAATACCATTTTTAATATTCATCCAAGCATGTGGGTCTGGTTCTTTTTCCAATCCTTTTGTTTCTAAATAAATAGCTTCTACACCTTCACTTACTTTATAAACCGGTGCATCTTTCTCTGATTTATTTGCCGTTTTCAATAGTTTTTTAAACCATGCGCCGCCCTCTTCAAGGTTTAGCCCATTGTAAAACACCATATCTGCATCTGTCATTTTCATAACATCTTTTGGTAGCGGATCATATTCATGTGGGTTAGCTCCAATTGGAACAAGACTATGAATCTCAACTTTATCTCCACCAATTTGCTTCACCATATCGTATATAATGGAGTATGTAGTTACAACTTTTAATTTCCCACTTTTCTCTTCTTTCCCATTTGTGTTACTAGAACACGCTGTTAATGCAAATACGAAAATACAAATTACCGATAATAAAATATTTTTTAATTTCATCATTATCCTCCAATCAATTATGACAACTCTGCTCTATTTTTTCTAATTTTAATAGCTCTCCAAAACAAACCTTGTGACGGTGAGAAAAAGAATGCCAATGCGAACAAGAATGTTGCAACGAGAACGATTGTTGCACCTGAAGCAAGATTATACGAGAAACTAAAATATAGCCCTACTACAGATGAAAGTGCACCAATGCCTGCCGCTAAGTAAATCATGACCCATAAACGGTTTGTTAATAAATACGCTGTAGCCGCTGGTGTAATAAGCATAGCGACAACTAGAATAATTCCCACAGTTTGAAGTGAAGCAACTGTAACCATTGTAAGTAAAATCATTAAACCGTAATGAATCCATTTGTTCGGCAATCCATAACTTTGCGCCATCGTTGGATCAAAAGTGGATACGAGTAGTTCTTTATAAAACAAAATCACAAGACCAATAATGACAACTCCAATAATAAGTGTCATCCACATATCGGAAGAGCGAACTGATAAAACATTCCCGAATAAAATATGATACAAATCCGAACTACTCTTCATAAAGGTAATTAAAATAATCCCTATAGCGAAAACAGATGTAAACATAATCCCTATCGCCATATCATGTTTAATTCGACTATTTTGACTTACAAATCCGATTCCAACAGCAGTAATAACCCCTGTTAAAACCGCCCCTATAAAATAATTCATACCAATCATATAAGAAAGGGCTACGCCTGGAAGAACAGCATGTGAAATTGCATCTCCCATTAAAGCCATACCTCGTAAAATAATAAAACAGCCAATTACACCGCAAATAACTCCTACCATAACGGAAGTTAATAACGCTTTCTGCAGAAAACCGTACTGCATTAATGCATCTATAAATTCTACAATCTTCATGATGAATGTACCTCCGCTGCATTATTAAACAATATGCCATGATTTACATACGCTTTTGACATAACAGTTGGTTCTAATACTTGCCTTACTTCTCCGTAATGAATTAAGCTCTTATTCAATAATAGTAATTTATCAAAATAGGACTCTGCTTTACTTAGGTCATGATGTACAACAACAATTGTTTTTCCTTCTTTACGTAATTCTCTAAGAATTTTAATAATTGTCTCTTCACTTGTTACATCAATTCCAACAAACGGTTCATCTAAGAAAAATATCTCTGCCTTTTGTGCTAATGCTCTCGCTAAAAAGACACGTTGTTGTTGTCCACCTGAAAGCTCACCAATTTGACGATTTTTAAATTCCTCCATACCGACTTTTTTTAGACATTCAAAAGCCCAATCTCGATGCTCTTTCTTCGGTCTTTTCATCATCCCTAAAGATGGATATGTTCCAATTAGCACCACATCTAAAACTGTGATTGGGAAATCCCAATCTATATCACTCCTTTGCGGTACATATGCAACATGCTTTCTAGCACTTCGAATATCCTCTCCAAGAACTTGAACGTATCCCTTATCATTTGGGATTAAATCTAAAACAGCTTTCATTAAAGTAGATTTCCCCGCACCGTTTGGACCAATAATTCCAACGAGCTTCCCTTTTTCAATATCGAAGGAAACATTTTGAACTACTTGATTCCCTTGATAAGATACAAACAAATCTTTGACAATTATAGCCTCATCCATTTTTTATGCATTCCCCTTTCTTTTTTTCGTTTATAAAAATATTTTGTACTAAGGCAACTTTTAAACAAAAAAATATAACGCCAATGTAAATTCACACTAAAGTTTCCTTAAGGAAACTTTTTTATATGAGTCAAATTATATAAGCTAGATGCAAATTTGTAAACTTAATTTTACTAATTTATAAATATATAATGAAAATAATTATCAATGTGGAACAAAATATATTATCTATTTTATGATTTTAAAAAAAAGATATTACTGTGAAAGACAAGCAATATAGTATAAAAGAGAAAGAACCTACTCGTATGAGTTGGATCTTCCTCTTTTATACTATTTGATACGCTCTACAGCAAAAACATGGTTAAAATTAAATCACTTCCAAACAACACCTCGTAGCTCGTATTCCATTCTATTTTCAACAGCAGCTGCAATTTTGGGACTTGCGAATCTTTCCGTGATCCAAAGTCCTAAGTCAACTCCTGAAGTAACTCCTCTTGCGGTAATCACATTCCCTTGATCCACAATTCTGTAAGGAAGAATCTCTGCTCCATATTCACTCATTTCACTCTGCGCCAAATGATGCATGGTCGCCTTTTTATCATTCAATATACCGGATGCAGCTAGTAACATACCTCCTGTACAAACTCCCGCAACAATCGTTCCTTCGTTGTGCATATCTTTAATCATTTTAGTCAAAGTACCAAGCTCGGCTTCCTTTCGTGCCCCGTGCTCAGCTTTATGATTCCAGCCACCACCAGGTACAATTAATAGATCCGGACGATTATCCATTCGCAAAAAATCATGTAGTTTAACCGTAACTCCAAATGAAGTAGTAACTTCTTGTTTCTGTACACTTGATACGAGTTCAACCGTAAACGGAGCCCCTTCTTCTATTGCTCTTTTCAATACTTCAAAAGGTGCAAAAGAGACAAGCTCTCCAAAACCTTCAAACAATACAATTTGTATTTTCAATTTTTGAACACCTCATATACTTTTTTCTCATCCAAAATTAGAAGAATAAATGTTATCTACAAATTAACAATGACGACAGTCTTTCTCCTCTTCTTTTATAAACTCTCAAATGTTCTACTAATTCACTCTCTTCACCTAATAGACTCGTCGTCTTTTTAACGAAGTTCCAATTTAGACTACCGGATAACCATAATAACGAAGAAAGTCTTTCATAATCATTTGATGTTAAAATGTTACTAGCTCCGTACCCTTTTAAAAATGCCCTAGCAACTTTCGAACATACTACATGTGACTCTATTCCTTCTGTCCGGGAATACCATTTTATTAAAAAAGCTAGTCCTTCAATGCGATCTACATATCCAATCGATTCAAAATCTATAATTCCTCTTACACATTGATTTGAATCCCATATGACATTTAAAGGATTTAAATCAGTTTGTACAATACAATCCAAATCACTCGTATACGCACATTCTATATGGTACTTAGCGAAATCTATATACCCTTTCAATTCCTTACTTGTACAACCCTTATTTTCTAATAGCTTGATAAACTCACCATATCCATCTAAATGAGATTTCTTTTGAAAAGTCGAGCTTTGGAACGTACTAGAAATATCATGTATCTTTCTTGCTTCCTTTCCAAAGACCTCTGCCATTGCTTCTGTACAATGAGTAACATGCTCCCCTTCAATCCAAGTAGACAATACAAACCGGTACTGTTCGCCATTCCAAGTGAGTAATGTAAAGGAATCCCCCGCCATATTCTCCTTAATCTCCATAAACGGAATTCCATGCTCTCGTACATAATACGTAAACCGTACTTGCTCTTTCAATTGTTCATTTGATAACGTCCCAAAGGCTGGATTACTTATTCGATCGCTATTTATAAACCGTGCGGAATATCGTTCTCCATTTACGATAATTTTATAATGCAAATCTGTATGCCAACTGTTCTTATGTAGTTCTTCTTCTACTACTAATGTATGAATTTCTTTAAAATAATTTATTAATACGTCTTTTATTATGTGTTTCATACTATTCTCCTTACATGTAAAAAACTTTTAAGATAAGAGGTTTGTAAAACAAGCCAAACTTACTCAAACGGAAAATAATAACCTACATAATTAAACACATTTGTAAAACCTACATTTTCTACAACGGCCACAGAAGGCTTATTTAACTCCATGCAGTCCCAATATGGAATAATATTATTCTCCAAACATTCTTTTACAAAACTATGAGCTATCGTTTGAGCTAATTTTCTCCCTTGGTGACCTTCTATCGTTTCAATATCTATACAATGTATATTTTCAAAAACGAACCCTGAAAAACATACACTTACAATCATGTTGTCAAAAACCATACAATAGCCTATTCCCTCGTTAAAAAATTCATCAAGTGAGGACCAAAACTCTAAAATTTTTGATTGTAAAAACTCAATATTTTTCAATGGATCTCTTTGATTCTCATAAAGAGTTTTACTCATTTTCAGCACTGTATATCCTTGTTCAATTTTAGGTTCATGATTCCCCACATAATCTTCTTCCTTTAGCGTATACACTCTTTGATTCCAACTCTTTAAATTACGATGGTGAAATATTTTTTCGATTGTTTTATTCCACTTTGAGTGATTACCGATCCCTTCAAAGCAAGTTAGTCCAACCTTTCTAGCCTCAAGTATTATTACATTATCAATAAAGCTATTCATTTCATTATTAAATTTTTCATTTTCAGCATTGCCAATAAAAAAGAAGCCATCATTATTCCCCAACCAAATGAGTCCCGAACTAGGAGAAGTCATGTTATCTACAAATATACGACCAGGATTCACTCCTGCAATTACAGCCTTTACTTCTAATTGTCCTTTTTTATTTAGTAAACTGTTACATTTATAAAAATCATCCTTTTTCAATTCAGAAATCATATGTTATCCCCCCTGAAACTGCTCTATTCTAACTTTACCACCATGACAGAATATTCTCTATTCGTTTTAATATTTGTTTTAAACCAAAGAAGTAGATAATAAAAAAGAGCCAATCCCTATAAAATAGAAGATTGACTCTTTACTTTACTCCCCTGTTTCAGAAAATTGCTTTATACGTTCTCCAATTTCATCGCGAACACGTTGAAATTCAGACCATTCTTTTCCTGCTGGATCATCAAATCCCCAGTGAACACGATTTACGTGCGAAGGTGTCGAAGGACAAACAGAATCTGCATGACTACAAAGGGTAACAACTAAATCAGCGTTATTTAAAATATTTGAATCTATTATATCTGATGTTTGATTCGTTATATCAATATTTACTTCATTCATCGCTTTAATAGCATTTGGATTTACTCCGTGTGCTTCGATTCCTGCAGAATATACATTCCACTTATCACCTAAATATTGTTTGCCCCATGCTTCTGCCATTTGGCTTCGGCATGAATTTCCTGTGCATAAGAAATAGATTGTCTTTTTGTTTTCCATGTTGTTTTCCGCCTTTGTTTTTAAATTATACTGGTTGATCATTAAAATATTTACGCTTAAACCAAAAAGCGACATTTACAAGTGCAATCATTACAGGTACTTCCACTAACGGCCCGATAACAGCTGCAAATGCTGCACCCGAATGAATACCAAACACACCAACTGCTACAGCAATTGCTAGCTCAAAGTTATTACTACCTGCTGTAAATGCTAACGTTGTAGTCACTGGATAGTTTGCACCAATTTTCCTTCCCATAAAAAAAGAAACAAAAAACATCACAATAAAATAAATGAGTAATGGAATTGCTATTCTTACTACATCTAATGGTACGCTAACAATCATTTCCCCTTTTAAAGAGAACATAATGATGATTGTAAATAATAATGCAACTAATGTAAGTGGACTAATCTTCGGTATAAACACCTTTTCATACCACTGTCTTCCCTTTAACTTAACGAATACAAAACGTGTTAACATACCTGCTATAAAAGGAATTCCCAAATAGATAAATACGGATTTCGCTACTTCTCCCATTGTAATATCGACAATAGCCCCTTCAATCCCTAACCATTCTGGAATGACTGTTACAAACACGTATGCATAAACGGAGAAGAATAACATTTGAAATACTGAGTTAAAAGCCACTAAACCTGCCGCATACTCTTTATCCCCATCTGCAAGGTCGTTCCAAACAATAACCATTGCAATACAGCGTGCTAAACCAATCATAATGAGTCCGACCATGTATTCTGGCTTATCAGGAAGAAAAATAATTGCTAAAACAAACATAAGTACAGGTCCAATAATCCAGTTTTGTACTAAAGATAAAACCAATACTTTTACATCTTTAAATACTCGACCCATTTCCTCGTAACGAACCTTTGCTAATGGTGGATACATCATGACAATTAAACCAACAGCAAGCGGGATAGACGTTGTTCCAACTTGTAATGTATTCAGTCCGTCTACTACACTAGGAAATACAAACCCTAAACCAATCCCAACAGCCATAGCTAGAAAAATCCATAGTGTTAAATATCGATCTAGAAAAGATAAACGTTTCATTTTATTTTCCATCTCCTATTAACAACAAGAATTTTGTTCTACTACGTTAGAAGTCGTGCAACAAGATGCCTCTTCTATTTTATGAACATCACTCTGTGCTTTTGTATAAAAGAATTCCCACTCGTTCCCATCAGGATCCGTTACCCAAAACTTATCTTGAACTGCATAGCAACAAGTCGTATCCATCTCATCACGCGCAAAGAAACCTTCTTTTTCTAATCTTTCTTTATGCAATGTAATCTCTTCAGCTGTATCCACTTGGAAACCGAAATGATTTACTTGATTTCCCTTCACCTCATCTCGTACGTTTAGCGTGAAATTAAGTCCTGGCGTCTCTAATAAAAATTTTGCATAATCTACTTTCACCTTAACTGGTGACACACCAAATACCTTTTCGTAGAATTCAATAGACTTCTCTAAATCCGTAACATTTATACCGACATGAACATATCTCATAGCTTATTCCTCCTCTTTATATGTTATTAATCAATTTTTTTTGATTAATAACGCAAAATTTTAACAACAACTACCTTTGCCTGTTTTTCTAAAGATACAGCATAATTCTTCTGATAATAAATTATTTACTTCCGCATCATTTAAATCATAATAACTCCACGTACCTTTTGTTTCTTTTACAATTAAACCTGCATCTAATAAAATCTTTAAATGATAGGACAACTTAGATTGCGTCATTTCAAAAACCTCTGTTAAATCACATACACAAGTCTGGCCTCGCTGGCAAAGTTCATACATAATCTCTAAACGCTTCTGATCCGCTAATGCTTTGAATTTTTTCTCATAGAGCTGAAAATCTTGTTCCATTTTAGTTCACTCTCCCTTCATCAACTTTTTTTGATGTTTATAGTATATATGCAGATGAGTTCTATATGCAACTATTTTATCAACTTTTTTTGATTTACAAAAACTTCCTCTCGTCCTGTCTTTGTTACAATTAAAAAAGACCATAGCTTTTTCAAAGATGAAAAACTACGGTTCTTTTTACAACTTAATAGTTACAATATTCCCCAGCAACGGAGTCCCTATAACTGTTTTTAATTTTAATCTGACCATTATAGAGTAATGCCCCATCACCATCAATCTAAGAAAAACAAATACCCCAAAATGAGAAAAATCAATATAACACTTCGGTAAATAAAGATAACTCTTGTTTTTGTGCGTATTCATAAAAAGCACGTCACCCTTTCTCATTAAAATAAGAGAATAATAACGTGCTTTTAATTTCAAAAATAGTCTAAATCCTTAAGTTGATGTTTGTTGGGCGGGACCCCAATAAGAACGGTATCTAAAAGTTGTATGAGAGGTATTAGTTCCATTCCAAAGGTCTCAGCAAACGATTAACTCAAGTACCGATTTCGGATGACCCCCATGTGATGAAGTTCGTGTCCTGCGATGCCGTACGCGAGGGCGCGCGCCGTAATGCTTAGGTTGTTGGCTGTGCCCTTGCGGCTCCACGCCTCAGCCGGTAGCCCGCGCAGCAATGTGATCGTTGATTGCCGTACGGCCCGGTAGTCTTCGGACAATTGCTCGGTTGTCCAACTTCCGAAAGGAGGCATGAACAATTCCTGATCGAAACCAGTCAGAGACGTCTGGTCCCCTCTTGCGAACCGGAGCAGGCGGTAGGTCATGACGCGTTCCGCGTCTGCAATGTGGCCCACGACTTCTTTCAGCGTCCATTTCCCTTCTGCATACCGATATGCGGCCTGGCTTTCGGTCAACGATGCCAGTAGCTCGATCATTTGCTTTTCCTGGGCGAACAGAATATCGATGATATTACCGTCCGGCACCAAACGGATATATTCACCGGAGCTCCCGGCGTATTCTTCTTCTGACGGTCTTTGATTCATGCGTAGTCACCTCTTTATGTACATATAGAAAATTATAGCGCTCGTCTATTTCTAATAAATTCGCGAAATGATAGAACTTCCCTTCTAATAATCGAAAATAAGCAACTATTTAGTTGGTCAGTCGCCACACTATCCTGATTCGTTAGCACAATAAAAATTATCTGTTATACAATATTTCGAAGTTATTAATATATATAGGTAACACTTTTTTTAATTTAAAGATGAATTTTCAATTATATTTTGAAATAAACCGGAGTAAAACACACTAGTCTAACTACTTTTTTATACAAGATTTTATGCAAAAAAGAATAGAGAAGATCCCTAGAATCCCCGCTATATCAATGATGTATAAAATCTTGTATAAGAGATAGATAGACATAGAGACAAAAAATTTAGTAAAAACAAGGATTCTATGAAAAACTTGCTACCGATAACGAGAATTATGTATATAAGCTGCCCATATGGACAGCTTATTGTATTTTTGCTTAGCGTGCAAAATTCGCGTCTTGTTGGCGAGATCCCAAACAGTACGATTTTATTTCAAAGACACAACGTTCTTACTACACATTTTTTATTTATCCCACACTCTCATCTGCTAGTATTACTATTTTTTATTACTAATGTTGCCGTTTCACTCGGATGGCTAAGAGGAAAATGATGGCCATATGGAACAAAATCAACCTTACCAAGATGCGATGGAGCAGAATAACTTCTGTCATAATCCCCCCAAATAATGTGAAGATTATACTTTGTTACTTCATTGAAATCACCTTGATCGTTTTTCAGTAGTAAACTGTTAAGCTGAACCGTAGTATTTAAAATTCTAAGAGAAGTAAAACTGTTCCTTATTTTTTCAATATAATGTTCAGGGATGCTCTCTATACTTTCAAACAAACCATTACTTAATAAATATCGCTCTATGAAATTAGTAGTTGCCAGTTTTAATGTCCATTTGTTCATAAATTGAGGAACATTTAGCGATTTAGCATTTTTTTTAACAACAGGTGGCTGAAGTAAAGTGATTGAATACTTCTTATCTATGTACTCTTGTACCAATGCTTCCAGAAGAATAAATGCACCGAATGAATGACCAATTAGATGTGCACCATTAGTAGCTTTCTCCAATAACTTTTTCACTACATTCAAATAGATATCTAGAAGATTTTTCTCTCGTTTAAAAGGAGAACGTCCCAAACCTGGAAGATCCAAGATCCATACAGGTTGACCAGTTTTTTCATGAAGCTCTTGTGCTAAAGGAAATAAATCCTCTCCATCACTCAATAAACCATGTAATAAAATAAACGGTTTACCCTCTCCTTGCAATTGGTAAAGGGTAGTGTTATCGCATAATGTTCGTTTAAATAAATGATTATGCTGGCCATTTTGATATATCATTCGATAATCCAGATCAGCTACTACGGCAGGGAGAAATTTCATTACACTCGTCTTCTTAAACCAATCCCCTCCCATAATTTTTTTCGCTGAAACATTTGAAAATTTTCGTTTTGTAATAAAATTCAGTCCATCAGAAGGAATTTTTGTTATTTTACTTACTCCACTATTCATAATTGTTTTCATAAGCGGCATTGGAACCGAGATTTTTGGTGCCCTCATATTCATACTTTCCGACATAACACTTAATAATTCAGCAATGTTCTGATCGTGCTGTTTGTCTTCAACAAGTGTATATGTTTGAATAGTCGGTTGCTCCAACCTGAAAACCTGCACAATAAACTTCGCAAACTCATCGTTTGAAATAAGTGGTAACCTATATCCCTTACCTCCAGGAATCACTGGCATGAGCCCTCTTCGCATACTCATCACAAGCAAACCTAATCCTGCTATCTGCTCTGTACTCCCTGTTTTGCTACTACCGACTACAGTTGGTGGATTAATTACAGAAAGCGGATAACCTACTGCTGATGCTTGGTGACGGATATAAAGATCTGCTAAAAATTTTGTTCTCTCATATGGATTTTTTATTTTCAAATAACTGTTTCCTTCTTTAAACACATCAATTGCAATCTTGCTATTTTTATCATCAAAGGGACTCATATAACCTACAACATGAATAAATTGTTGCAAGCCCTTCAATTGATGAATACTTTTAGCTAATTCACTAATATGTTTCGCGCCATTTAAAAATACGGAAGCTGCCTCTTTACTTGTCGCTTGAATATCCATGGGGCCTCCTGCGTGAATAATCACATCCGTTTTCAACACCCTCTCCTTATCTTCAGCACTTAGACCTAAATCTATTTTCGTCAAATCACCTTCAATAAAGTGCATAACTGCCTTTTTTAAGATGCCTCTTTCTCGAAAAATGCGTATTGCTTTACTTTTCGACCTCACTAAAAGAAGAATTTTAACATCCTCTTTGGCTAATTCTTTCACTAATTGCTTTCCAATAAAGCCTGTTCCACCAGTTAAAAATACTGTTCTCATATAAAATCTCCTTTTTAGTACTATTCAGTACTAATTTGATGTAAAAAAAATGCTTCTTTTATCGAAGCAATTTTAAAAAATGATCTGCTGTTTTCGTAATTACAGTTGCATCCTTCAATGTTTCTGAAATAAATAACGCTCCTTCAAGATTTGTAATAAAAAGGGATGCAACCTCATCAATATTAATCGTATTTCTGAATTCTCCATTCTCTACCCCTTGTTTAAGTAATAGAGAAACTTTCTTTTGTAATCCTGTAAAAAAAAGACCTATTTTTTCTTTTATTTGCGTGGCCTGTGTAGGACTTTGAATATAAAGAGTAATAAATGGACAGCTCCCCTTATACTCTCTCGACTGAACTCCTTGTGATAATTGCTTTAAAAACAGTTGGATACGATCTTCAACTAAAAATTGGCTCTGAGAAATTACGTCATCAATTGCAGATTGATACATTTCAATCCAATAATCAACGACCCCTTCTAATAGTACTTCCTTATTAGAAAAGTGATAATACACATTAGACTTTGAAACTTTACTTACACGTACTAATTCATCCATACTTGTATAAGCAAACCCTTTTTCTAAAAATAATGTTGCAGCTACTTCAATCACACGTTTTTGATTCATTAATTTTACCTTTGTCATAAATAGAACTATATAGTACTAATTTAAATATTGCAAGCATTTATGTTAATTTTGAAAAAATTTCGATTAAAAAAATTCCACTAATATTGATTTTACTGCAAAAAAAATCTTAGTATCAGTGTTACGCAAAAAAAGAAAAGGAGTGGATCCCCCCCACTCCCTTTAACCATCTACCCCTGATTCCTCTGCGCCTCTCTAAACTCCTCCTTCACCTTCTCTAACAACCCTTCTTCCGTAATTAATCGATACGCCGTATTTGCTAGTGCTTTTGCGGATGTAATTAATGCTTTATCTCCAAGTTCTGAACGTGCTGCTTCTCTAAATTCATTCGTATGTGCAATTAAATCATCTGGCCCGATTTTAATGTACGGGTGAATGGTCGGTACGACTTGACTTACGTTTCCTGCGTCGGTTGAACCGATGCCAAATCTTTCTTTCCGATTTACGTCTTCACCTTGTAATTCTAGTTCTTCGGCTACGACTTCATTAAATGTTTTTGTTACGAGTAGTTCATCGATTTCATTTTGGAATTGATGAATTTTCACTTTCGTACCTGTTGCTAACGCTGCTCCTTGTGCAATGTTTCTTACTTTTTCTGTTACTTCCGCGCATCTTTTTCGCGTTGCTGCACGGATGAAGAACCTTGCTGAGGCGTAGTCAGGAATAATGTTAGGTGCTTTTCCGCCCTCAGTAATAACGCCATGAATTTTCACATCTGACGGAAGTTGTTGGCGAAGTGCGTTAATGCTGTTATACAGCTGGATAATCGCATCTAATGCGTTAATTCCTTCTTCTGGTGAAGCTGCGGCGTGAGCTGTTTTTCCGTAAAAATGAAAATCAAGTGGATCGACTGCTAGTGAAGGGCTTGTTGTCGCTGTTTTTCCGCTCGGATGAATCATAAGTGCCGCATCAATATCTTTAAATAAACCAGCTTTTACATAACTCGCTTTCGCACTACCGTTTGGCCCTCCTTCTTCAGCTGGTGTTCCAAACACGACAACTTCCCCGCCAATTTCTTCAAGCGTTTCTGATAATGCGATCGCTGCCGCAACGCTAATTGTGCCAATTAAATTGTGACCACACGCATGACCAAGTCCTGGTAAAGCATCATACTCAGCTAAAAATGCGATAACTGGTCCTTGTTTTCCTGAACTTTTTCGCGCGATAAAACCTGTTTCATGTCCAGCTATATTGTGCTGCAACTGAAATCCTACACTCCCTAGCAATAAACTCAACGTTCTTGATGCATAAAACTCTTGGTTACCAATCTCCGGATTCGCATGAATATCGTGACTTGTTTCTATGTACTTTTCCTTATTTCTTTCAATACTCTCTTCAATTGTTTTTCTTTGTGACGTTACTCCTGTCGCTCCCATTTTTCTTCCCCCTTATATTTTCACGTAAAAAAGCCTCTTTCTAAAAGATAGAAAGAGGCTTCTGTATATACAGTCAAAATGAGCTTCTTTCTTATCTTTCAAGTTACCTTGCTGGAATTGGCACAGTATTCATAACGAATCCGCTGCCGAGGTGTCATAGGGCCAGTCCCTCAACCTCTCGCGATAAGAATTTTCATAAAATTATATTAAATTACATTCATTCTAAGTTCATTCCGATTAAAAGTCAAGGAATTCCTATCCGAATTTACCGAATATCTAAAAAACCTTTTAATACACCAATTGTTTCTGGTGCTTGTAGTCTTGCACATACGTACGGAAATTCCGTACTACCTTCAAACATCATTTGAGATGTGAGCGGTGCGCCTGCCCAGAATATTTCATCATCGATTACGATAAATGGGAATGCTTTGTTTTGTCTTTGTAACTTTACATTTTTTAATGGAACTGGTCCATCACTATACACTGTTATTTGCGCATTTGTACGCATTAACGCTTGCCATACTCGCTTATCCACTTGTTTTGTACTTGGAAGTGAAATAATAATTTTTCGTTTTGCGGCTAAAATATCTTTCAATAGCCCTTTCGGTTCTTCCAGATTCATTTCCATAAACCAGCGTAAACGTTTTGAAATTTTCCGTTCCCACAATTGTCTTGATGTCGTGCGATCATACACATCTCCGTGACGTTCTATATGCGCTGTTAATTGTGATAACGCTTGTTTTCTCGAAAGGTTTTTACGCATATAATGACAATCTGATAATTGAATGAACTTCCCTCTCGCTCTCGTTACTGCAACATTGACGAGGCGATGGTTTTTATGGTCAAAGAATAACACGCCAGGTCGTTCTTGCGGATAACTATCCACTGTATCAAAAATCATCATATCTCTTTCAGAACCTTGAAACTTATGAACCGTCGCTGCTAAAACAGGTATATGACGATACTTCGTTTTCTGCAATATTTCTCTAATGCACGTTGATAAAAAGCGGGATTGCGCTCTGTAAGGTGTAACAATACCAATCGATTGAACACCGTCTAACAGTCCGATTAACATCATTTGCATCGCTACTAAGCCAGACATAATGTTAAAACGAGAACCAGATGCAGCATCTTTTAAAGAAAAGGCTCCCATTAAGCTCGTATCAAATAAAACACTCGCCTCATTTGCGAACGGTTGTAGTTTCGCAAGTTCTTCACGTTCTGAAACAGACGGATGATCATATACTCTATTTTTATAAATAAATGAGTTTGTAAACTTCGAAATATCTGCATGCATACGTCTTTGTTCTTGCAGCATAAAGAGGTTCGGATGTGCTTCTGATTTATTAACAGACTCAACAATTCCGGCATGATAAAACATATCTTCCCCAAGCCATTTTCGAACGAGTTCATGGTTTGCCATCGCAATTGGAGGTAACTGTAAAAAGTCCCCACAAACTACGATGCGTTTTCCAAGTGAAGCAGCTAACGCAATTTGCGGAACATATGCCATACTCACTTCATCTACGACAACTAAATCAAACGTACGCTCATAAATAAGTGAATCAATCGCACATTTCGATAAAGTCGCACCGATTACTTTCGCATTTTCAATATATTCTTTTTCTACTTCTTTAATTTTCGCTTTTTGCTTTCGAAGATCACTTTCAATCTCTTGTATACGCTTCTTATCAGCAGAAGTCGCTTTATATGATAAAATCTTTTCACGAAGATCTTGGCGTGTTTCTTCTAAATAGAGTCTTTCTTCTCCCCACGATCCGTTCGTCGTTTCAACTAACTTCGACGCAAGTAATGTTTCATGATTTCGTATATGATCATGCTGGCTATAACCGTAACGAACAATTTCACCAGGCGTCCATTTCTTTTTATTTTCAATTTGCTTCGTTACTTCACTCATTAATACGTCCACTGCCGCATTACTATGAGCTAATACAAGTACTGATTTTCCTTTTTGATAATGAGCCGAAATAATACGTGATAAATTGTAAGACTTCCCTGTTCCAGGTGGTCCCCACACGTATGTCGTCGGATTGTAAAACGAACGATACGCCAATTCATTTTTTGGATTTTTCATCTTCTCAATATGTTTCGGACTGCTCGTCCCGTCAACAAGACGCTTTATACGATTACGTTTTAACTTATCTTTACGCGCTTCTTTCAATCGCTCTTGCAGTTGCTCTAACAATTGCCACGGTTCACTGTATAAAACAGCTTCTCGTATTTCACCTTGTATATAATCATTTAATTTCAATTCTATTTCTAATCCATGTACAGATAATACTTCTCCTGTCGCTTCCTCACCATCGAACTCAATTCGAATTGGTGAACCTTCCGGTAAGCTTACTTCCGAAATAAGCTGAAATACATATACTGTACTTTCATAATCTGTATATAAAAAACGACCGTTCATGATAGAAATTTTACTACCACCTATCGTTTTCCAATGCTTAATTTCATACGCTAATGCATAATGCCACTCTTTCATCGTTTCCGATAATGAAGGAGTTTGAGTAGGTGTATTCATCGTATAATCTCCTTCCTTCTCCCCAAACATACTTTCTCACTATACCATATAACACGCTAAAATTTGTAAGGTTTTTATCTTGCTTATTTTCTTAATTTTCAATAATATATTGTATATAATTTTCAGAAAGAAGGAATCTACATGTCAGTTAGAAGAATTGAACACGTCGGACTTATGGTTGCAAACTTAGAAACATCTATTTCATTTTATGAAGAAGTAGTTGGCTTACAGCTCATTAAACGTATGGGACACCCGAATCCAAACTTAAAACTCGCTTTTTTAGGTGTGGAAGAATCGAAGGAAACGATACTCGAACTCATTGAAGGCTACAACTCTTCTCTTCCGGCAGAAGGAAAAGTACATCACATTTGCTTTAAAGTGGATTCATTAGAGGATGAAATTAAAAGACTAAATAAACATAAAGTAACCTTTTTACTAGGAGAAGAAATTGAAACATTACCAGATGGAACACGTTACATATTCTTTGCTGGTCCTGATGGAGAATGGATTGAGTTTTTTGAGACGGAGAGATAAACCTTTATTTTACGGGTTTAAAACAAGTATTTTATGAGGAGTAAAGAATGATCAATACAATCTATATTATTATTTTTTGGATACTTATACTATTCCCTATTCTGTATGTAATCAAAATAAAGTATTGGAATTTAAAAGTAGTTGCCGTATTTGTTGGAAGAATTCTATTAAGTATTATCTTTTTCATACATGGAATAGCTTTAGGAATGCAACGAAATTGGGTAGAGCCTCCCTATGAAACAGAATGGGATTTCTTAATAAAGTCTTTATTAAACGGAAAAACTGATGCACTTATACACTTATCACTTCTAATTATTATCATTACTTTGGATTTAGTATTCATATTTTATTATAGAAATAAAAAGAAATAGGATATTCTCTCCTATTTCTTTTCTTAATGTTATAAAAAATCTTTCCAATAGCTCTAACTTGCACAATGCTTCCCGTTAATATAATACGCTGATTCTGTGAAAGCCGTAAATACAACCTCTACTTCTGGAAGTCCAAAATCCATTACATATGTAGTAATAGCCTTGGCAAATCGATCACGAATTTCCTGTCCACGCTCGAACCATTTCACTTCAATAAGAGGAAATGCTTCTATTTCTTCTCCATTGAATACAAACGTAGAACTTGGTAGTTCCAAGGTGAAATTATCCGTACCACACTCACAGATATCTGCAAGTTCTTCTACTAAAGGCTTGCTTATGCTTTTTAATTGTTCAGTAGTAATTCCACGAAACACAACATGCGGCATGTTATTCCCTCCGTTACATAGCTTATATTTCCTCATATCATAACACAATTTATTTTGCTGCACTAACATCTATTCGTACATTTCAATGACTCCAGAAAACATCGAAGCAGTACGTCGAGTAATTGATGAAAGTAATAGTGGAACCTTACAACATAAAGAACAGTACCTCAAGATTTTGGTTCGTTGGTATGAAGGCGATTTCTCTCAATCCGTTGAGGAGCATAATTTATTATGGGAATTGGATAATAACAGCACTGGTCAAGGATACGAGTTAGCGACACCGGAACAAGAAGAAGCATACATTCTAGAACAAGGGAAGTCTGAAAAACAATAATGAGGTATTGTCACATCGATATTAAACTATCAAATAGAGATGCTCCTATAATAAAAAAAACGCTATTCTTTCTGTAGCATCAATTCAAAAAAAGAAGGGCTTATCCCCTTCTTTTTTGAATTCTGTGTCCCTTATTATTTACTATAACCACGATTCAGTTTCGTTAACTTTTCATTGATGGCAAAAATTCTTACTCTAATATCTTTAACACCAAATGTTTGAAGTCTGTTTTTGTGCATTTCCGCGTATTTTTCAGCATCTTGTTTTTCTTCAAATACATAGATGCCTCCAGCTTCATTCGTTTCTTCATTCTCCGTCCATATTTTCCAATGGAATCCTTCTTCTTCATTAATACTTTTTGCTAAATCCAAAAATGCTTTTTCCATTTCTTCACCAAAAGGACCTTCAAACGGAAAATCAACTTGTAATAAATATGCCATTTTCACTCACTCCTATTTTCAATATTTTTCAATTCGAATGCAGGTAATATCTTAAATGAGTACGGTTGTTATTCCTGCACTCAATTGAAATTTCACCTGCATTTTCACAACCCCTGCCAAAGTTGATTGTGGTTCGATTATTTTATCCAGCGAAAACCCGTGTTCAATTAAAGTATTTATTAACATCCTCAGTTTTTATCCAATGGTTGCTTCCTTTGCGAGCTATTACTATTGGATGTTCGGTTGAAAAGATAGCACAATTTTAATTATCATCTTGATTTGAACCATGCATACTGAGACACTACTCTTCTTCTAAAATAGCGTAATAATATTCATCCCACCATTCATTTCCATGGGGTATACACTTCCTGAAATATCCTTCTCTTCTCATTCCAATTTTCTCCATCAATCGATATGACGGGATATTTTGTGGCTGACATGTAGCTATAATTCTATGTAATTTCATTTCCTTAAACCCATATTTTAATGTAGCTTGTGCTGCTTCAGAAGCATATCCTTTATTGAAATATTTTGGGTTGAATACCCACCCAATCTCATAAGTATGCTCACCAAAATATTTATGAAAAACAATATGACCAATCAGAATATTTTCGTCTACCAGTATCACAGGAAAGTTCTCTGCATTTTCACCCATATTTCTATTTACAAAGTTTCTTGCATCTTCTTCAGTAAAAACCCCTTCGGGTATGTATTTCATAACATTGCTATCTGATGTATACTCATGGACAGCTTGCCAATCTTTGAATTCAAAATTTCGTATTAATAATCTTTCTGTTCTTATAAACATTTACTTTTCTCCTCTCAAAAAATCGTTTCTTTATTTCAAATCCACATTCAACCCTTAAACTATCTTACAGATTCATCATAGAAACTACATGAATAATAATTTGATAAATATATCATATAACAAATATTAGCATTCATACATTTCGAAAATTATGTTAATTAAGAGCGAAAATAGCTTTTTCTTAACTATTCTTAATTTCGTTTACTACTAACTTCATTTTAATTAAATAAAATGCTCGATCTGATTTTTTTGCAACTTCTTGTGAATGAGTAACAACAATTACGCATTTTGTTGAGTTTAAATTAAAGTCTACTTCTCGCTGATGTTTCCCCTTTTTATTAAGTACTTCAAATCTACCATGTTGTTTATATAAAGCATAAAGATTATTGGATTTTGAATCAACATATACGTCCCTTTTATTTAAAAATAAGAAAACCCCATATTCAATAAAAAATACAGGGTTTTTATAAAGCAGTTTATTTTGTTCAAAGTTATACTTAGTCGAAAGAAGTTCGTGAATGAAATATTACTTATCCAATTAAGAAAAATTCATATACCAGCCCAAACATCTTTTCCATATCGTCCTTCATCTTGCACACGTTCCAACCAATCCCTTGCTTCTTGTTCACTGACTTCATGAATTTCTTGATAAGCTTGACAAAGGGTATCTTCTACATCCGGAGCCATTTTACTTCCATCACCACATATATAAAGATGAGCTCCATTATCTAATAACGAAATTAAATTGATTCTATCTTGTTTTATTAAATGCTGTACATATGTTTTAGGATGTCCTTCTAGGCGAGAAAAAGCTGTGTGTAAAGAGATTAATCCATCTCTTTCATCATTTTCTAGTTCTGTACGATAGAGATAATCCTTTTCAGGATGACGACAACCAAAATATAGATGTGCTTGTCCTAAGTTCATACCTTTTTGCTTTTGAACGCGACGTGCTTGCAAGAATCCACGGAATGGTGCAATTCCAGTACCTGGTCCAACCATGATAATTGGTGTTTCTGGATTTTCAGGTAATTGAAAGTTTGATTGTGGCGTTCGAATGAAACAGATAATCTCATCTTTATTATGACGCTGAGCTAAATAATTAGAAGCGACTCCTTCATATGTCCCTTCCCCACTCCATGCAGGTGCATTAACAACACCAACAGTAATGCTCAGACGATCCTGCGCAACGAGTGGAGAGCTTGAAATAGAATAGTAACGCGGTTTGAGCGCAGGAAGAAGTTCTAAAAAGCGTTCAAATCGGATTTCACAAGCCTCATACTTTTCAAGAAGATCCAACATTGATATACGTTTCTTTAATATTTGTTCATGATAAACTCCCTCTTCCAATAATGATTCCAATTCCTTTTTATGAGGAGGGCATGCTGTGAATGTCACCATTTCTCGTATTTGTGCTCGAGTGGCTGCTTCTTGCACTTCTACACTATAACTAAGAAGGTCATATAAACTAACAGGACTATCTAAAGGTATGTGATTTACACTGCGCCCACTTGCGCTCAATATGACTTGATCCTTTCCGTTTAATCCAAAGCGTTTTAAAATTCGGTTGACATTTTTCTCACTATTAATTGGTAGCACCCCAAGGTGGTCTCCTTCTTTATACGTAGCGCCTACTGGCAAGGATATCTCAATATGTCGCGTGCTTCTTTCACTGTTAGATGATTGAAGTTCACGATTTTCCAATATAGATGCATAAACTGCTTCATATGTTCGCGCAAGAGGAGAACCTCCAAGACGGCTGACAAATTGCAGACTCAAAGTACTGCGTTCTTTCTCCATGTTTTTGTTAAGTTCCAATCCAAATGCCTTCATCGCATCAGACCACATACTTTGTTTCCATTGCTCGAGCTGTTCTTCGAAATCACCACTTGCATCCGCTTCCCCACGTGTAGAAAATCTTGTTGCTCCTTTTTGAGCCATTTGCTCATCAATGTATCTTGGAATTCGCTGATAGGTACTAGCCCAATTATGGTCTCCACAACCAAAAACTGCGTATTGAACACCTTTTAGCTCATCCGGTTTTAATTCCTCCAACCATTGCACAAACTGTCCTGCATTACTTGGCGGCTTTCCATTATAAGAAGAAGTTACAATAAGAACCGCCCCTTCTTTCGGTAGACTTCCAATTCGATCGTTAAGAGCTGCCACTTCCGTTTGAACACCTTCTAAACTAGCTGTATCTGCTAGTTCTCTTGCAATACCTTCTGCTACCCCTGTATCCGATCCATATAGAACAAGAAGCGAAAGATTATCGGCCCCAATAATAGAAGGAGTCTTCTGAACTTGCTGCTTAATTTCATGTTTTTTCGGTTTCTCCTCTGTAGGCGCAAGAACAGTAGTATGGCTAATAATTTGATTTCGGGGTAGAATCCTAATTTTAAAATCACCAGGCTTTAGCGTTAATGTTTGTTTTACGTCCAGCTGATAGTCTTCATAATCAATGAATTCAAAATGTTGAAGAAGCATTCCCATTACGATTGTGGCTTCATGAAGTGCAAACTGCATACCGATACATGCTCGTTGACCATTTCCAAATGGCTTATAAGCGTGATGAGGAACCTTATCCAGCTCTTCAAATCGTTCAGGTTGGAATTCTTCCACGTTGTCTCCCCACGCGTCTTTATCCCTATGTAACTGTGGAATAAGAACAGAAATACGATCTTTTCCTTTCTTAATTGGATATTTCCCACCAATCACTGTATCTTCTTTTGCATAGAGACTGAATGCTGGAGCAGTAGGCCATAGACGTAGCGATTCATTTAAAATCATCCGTATATACTTAAGTTTCATAACTTGTTGGTATGTTGGAGTAGGATCTGTCAAAACCCTATCTACTTCTTCATAGGCTTTTTTCAATTTATCCGGATTCTTTAATAAAAAATAGATTGCAAAAGATAATAATCCACTCGTTGTTTCATGCCCAGCTATTAAAAAAGTGATAATTTGGAAACGAATATTTTCATCATCTAATTTTTCACCAGTTTCCGGATCCTGCACATTTAACATACGGGAAAGTAAATCATTTTCTTCCTGATTTCCACTACTTTTACGTTCAGCAATAATATTATCTACTAAAGAAAACATAGATTGGATATCATGCTGAAATTGACGTTTCGTTCTCCACATGAGTTTATCTTCTATATCCAGCCGCTGTAATTGGTGCATCGCCTCATCTAGAGCACGGGTCATGCTAGTAATAAAAGGATGAGGGGTCTCACGATAAAAGCTATTAAACCGGTAATTAAAACCACATAGACCAATTGTATCTAATGTAAGGCGAGTCATATCCTCTGGAACATCTACGTTTTCATTCGGATTAAGCCGTGCCCATTTTTGAACGAGTTGTACAGCAATATCAACCATCATGGCATGGTAATCTTTCATTGCCCGTTGGCTAAATGTAGGCATCAAAATATTATGAGCTTTTTTCCAGTTAGGCTCATGAGTCTCGCTTGTAAATAATCCGTCTCCGGCAAAGGCGCGAACTTTCGCTAAAGCCCCCTCTATACTTTTATCGAACCTTGTTTCATCACAGACTTCTGCTACCAGTTCATGTCCAGAAACGACAATGATCGTATCACTTAAAGTTTGAATTTGAAAAATAGGACCATACTCTTCCGCTATCTTGATAAAAGATAAGGTCGGTTTATCTTTGTCGATTAATGGGAGATTCCCCAGCGGCCCATATGTTTTCGGCTGAGGAATGGCAGATACTTTTTTATCCATTAAAAACACCCTTTCAAAAAGCATGAAATAAAATATCCCATTCAATAAAAAGAAGATAGCAATGAATCGCCTGGGATAAAAATATGTAATTAATTACCTTAATTTATCTTTCCCCTAACTATTCACGATTATGATATTGCTTATAAGGTTGGTAATCTAAGTTATTTGTTGCTATTACATTTATAACTTGCAGAAAAAATACTAAATGAAAATGAAATGTATTATGATAATGTTTATCAGAAATTGAAAGCTAAAGGTTGTAGTATTAGGAAAACCAGTAGTTTCTCATGTCAATTCAAACAAATACGATAAGTAAGTGTACTGTTGTGTTACTAATGAAAAAGGATCTGATATGAATATCAGATCCTTTTTACTATATATAATTATTTCACTGATTCTTGTCCAAATTTAAATACCCGCGCCTTAGCAGCAGAAATTTGCATTTCTTCATAGTCTAACTAAACATTAAAAATTTGTAGGAATTATAATCTAAAGTTTTATTTTGCTCTACCGATTTAACCTCTCGACAGCTTCCGCGCTTGTATCTACACGTTTAACGAAAAAAACTAATAGCAGTGCAACAATATTCATGCCAAGCGCTACATAGAACGAATATTGAATTCCGGATAATAAAGCCTTCTGAGTTAACATTGCCTTCGTAGCTTCTGTGAAGGTTGTTGGATCTACATCAGCCATTAAACTTTCAGCTTTTGTTTTTGTTACAGAATTCATAATCGTAACAAGAATGGCAGTGCCAATTGAACCGGATACTTGTTGAGCTGTATTATTAACAGCTGTACCGTGCGGATTTAAGCGAGTTGGCAATTGATTAAGGCCATTTGTCATAAGCGGCATCA
Organism: Bacillus sp. EB106-04-02-XG92; assembly: GCF_058791995.1. NCBI lineage: Bacteria > Bacillati > Bacillota > Bacilli > Caryophanales > Bacillaceae > Bacillus > Bacillus sp. EB106-04-02-XG92. The sequence continues at coordinate 4,004 of NZ_JBYTEA010000006.1, read as the reverse complement.
TCACCATCGCCATCCCAAACATCCGCAGTGTGTAAATAAGAATAATATGTGTGTGACTAGAGTCGAGTTGCAGATTTGCTAGCATATAAGTTGAAACGGCTGTAATGGAAAGTCCTACTATACCAAGAATACGAGGGCCATATTTATCAAATAGTTTACCTGTAATTGGTGACATAATCCCCATTATTACCGCACCTGGAAGCATCATCAGCCCAGAGCTCAGCGGTGAAATACCGCGGACGTTTTGTACATAAGCTGGTGTTAAAATCATACCCGAAAACATGGCCACTGCGTTGACAATTGCAATTACAGACGCAAGTGCAAACATTGGGTACTTGTAAACACGTAAATCCAATAACGGTTCATTCATTTTTAATTGACGTATAATGAAAGCAATTAAGGCAATAGCGCCTATAATTAAGGTTGTTAAGACCACTTTATTCGTCCAACCATCGGAACTTGCAGAACTGAATCCATACAACAGACCGCCAAAACCGACAGAAGATAATAATAATGAGAGATAATCAAGTTTTGCATTTTTATTTTGTTTCATAACATTCTCCGATTTCCAAATCCCTAACAGTAAGCTAATGATCGCTAACGGTAAAATCATTTCAAAAAGCAAACGCCAGTCATAATACTCTACAATATAACCTGATAGTGTCGGTCCAATTGCTGGGGCTGTAATCATAACTAACCCAAAAATCCCCATTGCTGTTCCCCTTTTTTCTCTCGGAAAGCTTACTAGCATAATATTCATTAATAAAGGCCCCATGACTGAAGAACCTGCTGCTTGAACCATCCGGCCAGTAAGTAATAACCCAAAGTTCGGTGCTAAAGCCGCTAAGGCTGTACCAAGAATAAAAATCAACATAGATGTAATAAATAAGCTCCTATTGGAGAAGCGGGTTATTAAAAATGCTGAGGCCGGAATCAATACACCACTTACAAGCATATACCCTGTAGAAAGCCACTGAATCGTTGAATAATCTTGAATGTCTAAATCCTTCATTATTGATGGCAAGGCTACATTTAAAAGCGAGTTATTTAGAAATGAAACAAATGCTCCAATAAAAAGGATGACAAGCATTAAATATGGTGGCTTTCTTTTATGTAATGTTTCACTCATATATTCATTTACCCCTTCATTATATATTCCATTAATTCGTTTAAGCCGTTTGCATATCTGCACAAGAATACATTGCCCTTGCAGTATTTTGCCAAACTCTTCGAATGGATATTCTCTTTTTAGCAATTCTACTTGCTCAACGTTGCATCGTTACATCTGAAAATCTTTTTTATTGATCAAACGTTCATAAACGCGTTTGTTAACCGAAATTAAATTAGGTTACATTTTGAGGTGGAGTTGTCTTATTGCCCACAAATAGTAGGATAAATCAACAAGACCATACACCTATTCCTTTAAATACAGGCTTGTAAATCTAGTTATGTAACCATCCATAAAAAGGAATATTACATAGGCTAAGTCTAACATTACATTTTTAAAGTGAGGGGAATAAACTTATGTACCAATATTGGTATTTGAATTCAGAAGGCAACGGTAAGCAATATACGAACCAAATTGCAATGTCATCATTATATTTACAGCCTCAAATCACTAAGGCTGAGGGAATGAATGATTTGAAGATTCTTGAGAATTGGAGTTGTCGAGGCTATCCATTTGGTTGGGATTCGCCAGCCTATTATACGGGTTTCAATTCTCAAACTCCTCCCTTCTCTTTAGGTCAGCCAATCCATTATGCAGGGATGATGCCAGAAGGACATCCCGCTAATTGGACGCCATTACAAGGCCATGTAGGTAATTTTCAAAAACCTCCCTTACCCTGGGCTCAACCATTCAATCATGCAGGGATGTTCGCACAAGGTCACCTTGCCGCTTTACTATCGCCACCAGCCAAAGCTTTTAATTTTAATACCAATAATAACTGGGGTATTTTTGGAAACCCTCCAGGATGGGGCGGACATGCGGGTCCTATGGGATGGGGGAATAACGGTCAGCCAGGAATGTTTGGAAACTTACTTACATTAGGAAAAGGCACCATGAATGGAATTGGAATGCTTAGTAGTCTAATCGGTATGGGGAAGTTCTTCTTTTAGTTAATTAGAACGAGAGGATAGATCCATAACCAAGACCTAAAAACCATTTCCTTTTACTCTTCTCAAACATACTCCCTCCAAGCTCGTTTCCTCTCCTTTCAAATTATAAAAAACATCTATTACCTTGTATGTGATAACTTGATAGAAGTGTGGTGACACCAGTAAAACGCTACAAAAAACCGGTTCCTTTCGTAAAGGAACCGGTTTTTGTAGCGTTTACCTGTTTGAAAATTAGTCACTAGTTAACACTTTGAACACGGCCAATTTGTCCATCTTGTAATCGAACTTTAATACCGTATGTATGTGTTTCACTATGTGTCAAAATGTCTTTCACAACACCACTTACAGTTTTATTATCTCGTGATTCGAATGAGAAGGAACTTGTTACTCTAAAACGTTTTCCTAAAATAGTTGCTTGTATTTCATCCCGAATTATTGTTGCCACGCATTTTCCACCGGCGAATCCTTCTTGACCACTGATAATTCTTGCAAACTGTTGACAAATTAATTCATCATTAAACGCCATACCTTGAATCATCCCCTTTATACTGTTAGGTTATGAATCAATACATAGGTCTGAAACGGTAATGAATCTATTCTATAAAAAATAATAGCAATCTAATGAAATCTATTACCCCGGATTCATATGTGAAGACATTTTTAGAGAACTTAAAAAAGACACCCTAAGGCGCCATCCTCCGACTTGGGAATCATATCTATGTACGGAAAAATTCAGAAACTAAAAATACTAAAGATAAGATACTAACTATAATCCATAGAGCTCTTATGCCATTAATTAACTACATTATTCACCACAAGAAGAGTCCCGTTATATTACTTTCTGATCAGTCTCGTTAAAGCCATCCCAAGAAATCCAACACCCATACCTATTAGCCATCCTGTTTGAGCATTACCTAACATAGATCCCACCCCTCCGCCAAGAAACATACAGCCAACAAATACTAATCCTCCAATTCCCCAATTCGGCCGTTCCATAGTCAATCACATCCCTTCCATAAAACATATGCGATTAACTAGCCCAACTTTCTTACATAGGATGGTTAATTATTTTGCTTACGTGTAGCACTTTAAGAGCATTCAAAAGATGCGATGATTGAGTCATTTGAATTTCTTTTTAAACTTCTTATATTTTCTATACGAATGTCTAACAATGTTTAACACAAAATACGGTATTTTAATAGGGAAAGGAAATTTATAAATGAAAGGCAAATAAAATATAAAATATGCCTTTTCTAGGTCTCTCCACTTACTATCTTCTTTTGTTTTTAAGAAATCAGATACATCGACTACATACCCTCTTCCGTTTTCCATCATCACATTTTTCCCGTGAACGTCACAAGGAGTTAATCCTTGTTCTCTTGCATACTCTAATGCTTCATTGATATCAAAAATTACCTGCTTAGGAATTTTAATCCCCTTATGAATAGCATCGTATAAGGTAATTTCTTTTAAACGTTTCAATACTATGAAATTTTCTCCTTTATATATAAGCTTCGAGTAAGAAGGATGATTTCCGATTCTTCGGTATACTTCTGACTCTTTTTCAATTCCTTCTCCTTCTCGTGCGTAAACTTTCACAACCCAATCTTTGTATTCTTTATGCATGAATACTGCAGCATAATTCCCTATTCCTAAACACTTCCAAAGTCTAGGAATATCTTTAACTACTACAGGCTCGAATTCATCCTCACTTCTTATACTTACCTCTTTTAATAATTCATCCTTTATCAATCCCACAAAACTGTTTATACTCATCATTTCCACTCCGGTTTTGCTAAAAGGGGTCCCACCCCATGCCCATCAAGCTAACAAGAACGAGTTACCCCAAAACAATAAAAATAAACTTGGTTACCATAAAAAACATC